>JANOIG010000060.1:0-5226 GCA_031407405.1 Deltaproteobacteria bacterium | reverse complement strand
GTGCACTACCGTGAGGCGGCTCAGTGGCTGCCGCACCTTGATGCGGTGTTCTTCGCGCAGCTTGCGGCCCAGGCCCACGACGTCGCGCGCCACGCGCATGCGCTGCTCGAGCTCGACATCGACGTAGTCGGCCTCTAGTTGCGGATAGTCGCAGAAGTGAACGCTTGCTGGCGCCTCTGCGTTGACCGGCCTGACTAGCCGCTGGTAGACCGTTTCGGTGATGAAGGGCATGAAAGGTGCGAGCACCTTGGAGAAGGTGACGAGCACTTCGTACAGGGTCGCGTAGGCGCACGCTTTGTCCGTGTCGTCGACGGACTTCCAGAAACGCGGGCGGGAGCGCCGCACGTACCAGTTGGTCAGGTCGTCGATGAAGTGCACCAGCCGGGGCACGACGTTGTACAGGCGGTAGCCCTCCATCTCCCGGTTCACGTCCCCGATCAGGCTTTGGAGCACGCTGAGCACCCAGCGATCGATGTCGGGTCGCTCGGAGCGGGCAGGGGCCAGCCCCTGGCGTGGGTCGAAGCCGTCCATCTCGGCGTACGTGGTGAAGAAAGACAACGCGTTCCAGAACGGCAGCACCACGGTGCGCACGATTTCCTTCAGGCCGCGTTCGCTGAAGCGCAGGGGCTCCCCGCGCACCACCGGTGAGTCGATCAGATACGCGCGCAGGGCGTCCGCTCCATACTCATCTAGCACCTGATTCGGCGCCGGGTAGTTCTTCAGGCGTTTGGACATCTTTTGGCCGTCTTCGGCCAAGATCATGCCATTTACGATCACGTTCTTGTACGGCGCTTGTTTGAACAAGCTCGTGCCCAGAACCAAGAGCGTGTAGAACCAACCGCGGGTCTGGTCGAGCCCCTCGGCGATGAAGTGCGCCGGGAAGAAGTCGCTAAGGGCACCGTGTTCTAGTGGGCCATTGTGCTCGAAGGGGTAGTGCACCTGCGCGTACGGCATGGCGCCCGACTCGAACCAGCAGTCGAGCACCTCGGGCGTGCGGCGATAGGTGTGCCCGTCACGTTTGATCACGACGCGATCGACCACGTCTTTGTGCAGGTCGGCGACCTTCACACCGCTGAGCGCTTCGAGCTCGGCGATGGATCCCACGCAAATGTGGTCGTCAGGGTTTTTCTCGTTCACCCAGACGGGGATGCAGGAGCCCCAGAAACGGTTGCGGCTGATGTTCCAATCCCTGGCATCGTTGAGCCAATTGCCAAAGCGGGCCGAGCCCACCGCGGGCGGAACCCACTGGATGGCGTCATTTTGGGCCATGAGCTCCGCGCGCATGTCGGCCACCTTGACGTACCAGGCGTCGATGGCGCGGTAGATGAGCGGCGTGTCGGTGCGTTCTTCGAACGGGTAGCTGTGCTCGATCGTGCTCTGGTGAAACAGCTTACCCTCCGACTTGAGCCGCCGCACGATGCCGCTGTCGGTGTCTTTGCAGAACTGTCCGGCGAAGTCAGGCACGCGCGCGTCAAAGCGGGCTTCGGCGTCCAGCGGGTCGACCAGCTCGATGCCCGCGGCCCGGCAGATGCGGAAGTCGTCTTCGCCGAAGGCGGGGGCCATGTGCACGATGCCGGTGCCGTCTTCAGTGCTCACGAAGCTGTCGCCGAGCACGATGAAGCTGCGCGCTTGACCCGAGAAGTAGGGGAGCAAGGGTTCGTAACCGAGCCCGAGCAAGTCGCTGCCGCGCAGGCGCGCGAGCGTTGTCAGCGCGGGATGATGCTTTTGGTACTCCGCGAGCCGCGCCTCGGCCAGGATGTAGGTCGCGCCGCTGACCGAGTCGCGAGCGCACACGTAGTCGATGTCCGGTCCCACGCACAGCGCGAGGTTCGCGGGCAAGGTCCAAGGAGTGGTGGTCCACGCCAGGAGATAGACGGGCTCGTTCTCGACGCCGAGCGCCTCGAGCCCGAGCCGCTCGATGCCGGAGCAGACGCGAAAGGCGACCGTGATGGCTGGGTCTTGAACCTGCTTATAGTTGCTGTTCGCCTCGAAGTTGGAGAGCGGCGTTGTCAGCTTGTAGCTGTACGGCATGATGCGGTACGACTTGTAGATGCGGCCCTTGTCCCAGAGCTGCTTGAACACCCACCACACGCTTTCCATGTAGTTGGGGTCCATGGTCTTGTAGTCGTTGTCGAAGTCCACCCAGCGCCCAATGCGCGACACGGTCTTCCGCCACTCGGCCACGTAGGTGAGCACCATCTGGCGGCACTGCTGGTTGAAGGCCTCCACGCCGAGCGCCATGATCTGGCTCGTGCCGGCCAAGCCCAGCGCCTCTTGCGCTAGCGCCTCGATCGGAAGGCCATGGCAGTCCCAGCCAAAGCGGCGCTCCACCGGGTGACCGCGCATGTTCCAATACCGCGGCACGATGTCCTTGATGGTGCAGGTCAGCAGGTGCCCGTAATGCGGCGTCCCGGTCGCGAAGGGCGGGCCATCATAAAAGACGAAGGGCTCACCTGCGCTGCGCCGCCGGTTCGACTCCGCAAACGCGTCCAGCGCAGCCCACAGCTCGGAGATTTCCTGTTCGAGCTTGGGGAAGCTGGCCTGGGCATCGACCCTGCGGAAAGGGCTTTTCGAGGAAACGTTTGCGGACATGAGTGAGCTCTGTGCCTTAACGGGGCAAGGTGGCGTGGTGAGACAGTGTAGGTTTACCAGCGCGCTGCGTCACTCACCAGCCCATCGTGCAGCCCGGCTGAAATCAAGGAGGCAAGCGTGATACAGCCGAAGAAACAGCTGTGTTTGCGCAGATCGCACCCACCTTCGACGCTTGCATGATGGGTGGCGTTTTGGCAATCTCCCCGCCATACCCCAAAGGGTTTGTCCGATCGCAAGAAGTGCTAGACTCGGAAACTCTTAACGATAGGACTTTCACATGAAGACTTCTTTTTCCTTTGGTTTGATCGTGGCCGCGGCCGGCACCTTCTTGGCGTGCTCGGATGAAGGCGACGGCCAGTGCCGTACGAACTGCGGTGGCACCGGCAACGTGACCGCCACCGCGGGCACGGGCAACAACAACACTGGAGGCACCGGAACGGGCGGCAGTGCGGGCAGCCCCGCCGTGGGAGGCGCGGGTGGTGCACCTGCGACTGTGGGGTTCCCAGGTACCGTACTGACGATTAACGCCGATGGTACTGTCATCGACCCCAGCGGCAGGAGCGGCATCAACGGCGAAGCGCTGCTCGCGGCCAGCGCGCAGAATCCCGCCGCGATGTTGGCCAATCGTGATGGCGCGCTGTGTATCGTCGGCGAAACGGCCATCGTTCCCGGCACTGACTATGACAACTATTGGGGTGCCGAGATTGATCTCGATCTGTTGCGCGGTCCCATAGATGGCGCTGCCCCCCCTCCCACGCCTGACGGGGGCGCTGACGGGGGCTCCCCCGAGGGTGGCGTGGGTGAGACTGAGGCCAAACCCTGGGATCCCGATATGTATGGCGTCATCGGTTTCTCCTTCAAGGTTGAAGGACAGGATCCCGCCATCATGCCAGGGGAGGGTGTGCCCGCCGCGTTCCGCTTCAAGACGGCGCCGACCGGCGGCAACACCTCGACGGACAACTTCTGCATCGAGCCCGCCCCAGTGCACAACGGGGTGGAGTCAATCCTGTTCACCCAAATCATCCGGGACTGTTGGGGCCCCGGTCTGCCCTCGGTCTTCGAGGACCCCGCGGGTTTCACCGCGGTCCAAAACATTGGATGGCAGATCCCGGCTTCGACCACGATCGCGTACCGGTTCAACTTCTGCATCACCGAGATCACGCCGATCTTCGCGACCGCTGCTGCCCCCTGATCGGGGGGCGAGCTGATTTTTGGGGCGGTCTAAACCAATTGCTCGCTCGGGGCGCGGCGCGCCCCCGAGCGGCAGTAGGCTGACTGAAGCACCGTGTGCTCCTAGCGAACACCGAGCCGCGCGCATGTCTGCCACCGGTTCTGCGTTCGCAAATGGCGCACGGGCGTGTGCGGCAGCAACCTGCGCGCGCATTGCCCACACAGCGATTTGCGGAATCGCCAGGCCCGGAATCCGCCGATCAATCTCACCTCTGTGTGAACGAGTTCGTGATTGCCGCCGAGTTATCGTCGTCATCCACTGAACTGTGGATCGGAAGCGCTATTGAATGAGCGACCGGCGGGGATGGCGGCTCGATCAATTCGAGGGCGTACTGCGCGGGAGATGCAGTCGAAGTTTAATCGGGGACGCAAGCGTTCAATGCTCACTGTGACTGCTGACGAAAGGGCGCGCGGCTGAGGTCTGGTCGAAGAGAATCTCTGTCAACAACGACACCGTCTCGCACGACAACTGCGATGTGTCGAAGCGATTCGACGCTGAGGGTGGGGTCCATGTCGACCGCGACAAAATTCGCCGGATCCCCGGGCTCAAACCCTGAGCGCTGACCCATGAAATGGGATGGCCATGTTGTCAATGAGCGGAGCCGCGTCCATGAGTCGATTCCTGCTCGCGCAAACCATTCCTGGGTAGCGTGGGTCGAATAGCCGTGAAACGTGCCTGGTGTTCCGGAGTCAGTGGCCGACAGCAGCCGCACTCCAGCTCGGGATAGACGCAACACATCCTTCAGGGCTTGATCCCGCCGCCTCTCGCCGGCTTCCATAATGCCCTGCCAGCCGATCCACAGGTTTGACGGTTCCTCGAACGTGTCAAGGAGCTCAACCGGCACGGAGGCTGCCAAGAAGGCATCGCTAAGTGCGTGGTGGTTTCCCAAAATTCGTGGCAGCTCGAGAAAACGGCTGAGTGCTGGTGCGTAGGCCACAGATTCTTCTTGCATCATTTGAATCAATGAGTCGGGAAGAGTATCCGATGGCAAGCCATGCAAGGCGCGCGCCCCAAGCCGAACAGCTTGTTCAGCACGTTTCCAGCTGTCGACAAGGACGTAGCTTCGCATTGATCGTTTTTCGATGCCGTGGAGCAATGCGCCAAGGGAATCACTTGATAGGAATGAATTTGACCCCGCAACAGGATCACCAAAATCCAGCTGCAGCGTGTCCACGCCTTGCTCGAGTAACTCGTCGAGCAACGGAGTTACTTGGGATCGATCCGGGACGCGTAAACATGCCACTGTCCGCCCATGCCCACCGCAGAGCCTCAACCCGGGGTAGATAAGCTCTGCAGCCGAAAGCTCCAATGCTTTGGCGCGTTTCATTTCCTTCGAGATGGAGTCGCGAGGCATATCCGACGCAATGACGTGTCCAACGCCATAGAAGAGTTGGACCCGCAGG
>JANOIG010000052.1:0-61252 GCA_031407405.1 Deltaproteobacteria bacterium | reverse complement strand
TTCCCGCGATCAGTTCGAACACCAGATCGAGCTGATGGTCGATGAGATCCGGCCCTACGAGAACAACCCGCGCCGGTCGGCGAATGTCAAGTTCGACGACATCAAGGAGTCGATCCGTACCAGCGGCCTGAGGTCGCCGCTGACAGTGACCCGGCGCCCGGGTGAGTCGCACTACATCGTCGAGGCTGGCGGTAACACAAGGCTGCTTGCATTGCAGCAACTGTCGTCCGAGACTCGGGACCCGCGCTACCGCCAGATCGTGGTCCTATTCCGGCCGTGGCGCTCGGAGAGCCACGTGCTCATCTACGCGAGGGACCCCATCGCCCCAGACTCGACCTGGGGTAAATATCTCGGTGGGGCATACACGGTGGGTTATCACCTGGTCCAAGTGGTCTTCGGCAATCGCTGTGGCCTACCACGGCTGGACGATGACCTGGCTGGGGACGACGCGCCGGACAGCGCCGTGAGGGGAGCCCCGGATTTGGAAGGGGCCCCGTACACCGGCGGGTCGAGCGGCGAAGGCCAGGATACCTCGGGGTCACCGCTTCCCCAGGAGCCGGACTACACCGGCGTGCCACTGGTGTGCGGCAACGGAGTGTGTGAAGAAGCCGAGAGCTGCCAGGTGTGTTCCGACTGCGCTTGCGGCAGTGATGGGGGCGCAGATACCAGCACGGGCCTGGGTAATTTGAGTGGCAACTATTTCTGCAGAGCGACGCCAAGCCGGTTGCTGCCGAGCCCCGCCGGAAGTGAAGCGGAGATCCAGTTATTGCTCGCACCGGCGGATCAGATCGATTGGCCCACCTTTTGAGCGTGGGCGGCTGACGCTGGGGCATGCAGTGCGATTTATGGCTGCCGAGCAGGTTTACCCGTGCTGGCTTGCCGACGAGCAGCGCTCGACTTCGGGGGACCGGAGGAGTAGAGCGCCGCTGGCTTCCGTGACGCTTCTGTCTGTAGATCGGCTGTATTGCAGCCATGGCCCCGCCGTGCTGCGTCGGGCGCGCCAGCTGTTGGGCAGCGAGGCCGAGGCGCAGGAGCTGCTACACGACGTGTTCACCTCGCTTTTAGAAAAGCCCGAGCAGTTCAAGGGCCACAGCTCCATCATGACGTTTCTGTATGCCATGACGACACACGCTGCGCTCGCGCGCCTGAGACAGCGGCGGACGCGTCTGCGGCTGCTCGAAGCGCATCAAGCTGCCGAGGAGCAGCTCGTGGCCGAGCCGATCGGGGCGCGAGCCGAGCTGCGTCAGTTGCTGAGCTCGCTACCGGAAGAGCTCGCGCAGCTGGCGGTCTATTACTACCTCGATGAAATGAGTCAGGAAGAAATCGCGGAGGTCATGGGCTGCTCACGCCAGTGGGTGGGCAAGCTGGTGGCTCGCCTGCGGGCGCACTCGGGGCGGGAGCCATGAGCGTGGAGCGCGAGCGCCTGGATACTTGCCTCTCCGATTTGAGGCTCGACCAGCTGCTCTCGGGCGAGTTGGACCGAGTGCTCGCGCGCGCCGCTGAGGCGCATTGCGCGGAGTGCTCTCTCTGTCGGAGCAGGCACCGGCAGCTAGCACAGGACCGAGACAGCTTTGTCACCGCCGTCCCCCCGTTCGAGGCGCTCATGCATCGCCCACCCGCTCGTCAGCACGCTGACGCGGCGTCCCGGGCTGCTGCGCCGCGTTGGCTCGGCTACGCGGGCGGGCTTGCGGCGGCCGCGGTCCTGGCCTTGGTGATCGGGCTCGAACAGAGGGGTCAGGGGCCTGTAGAGTCGCCGATTTCCGGGGAAGTTGAGCCTGGGGAGGCGGGCCAGACGCGCACCAAGGGCAGTGGCGAGGCGCTGGGTTTCGTCGTGCGCAGGGGCGAGCGTGTGTTTGTCGGAGAGCCCGGCCAGACGTTGCACCCGGGAGATCGGCTACGCTTCACGTTGACCTCGGAGCGCGCTGTGTATTTGGGGATTTGGGGTATCGATGCACGCGGCCTGGTGAGCGCCTACCATCCCCCCGGTGCGGAGCTGTCGAGGGTACCGGCCGGGCGCCGGCAGGCGTTGCCGAACGCCGTGGAGCTGGACGACACTCTGGGTGAAGAGCGGCTGGTAGCGGTGTTTTGCACGTCCAGGGTCGGCAGCGCCGAAGTGGCAGCGGCCATCCAAGCCGCTCCGGGGGCGCCTCGGCTTCCGAAGGGCTGCACTCACGAAACCCTGAGCATCGTCAAGGCACTGCCGTGACGCTCGGGCGTGCTCCGTTCCAGGGCAGCGCCGCTCGCCTGCGCCGCTTTGCCCTAGGTATGAGGTGGCTCAGCGTTTTGGCGTTCTTCGTCGTCTTCGCAGCCACGGCTCGCGCGGACGTGACTCGCTACGCCCTCGTGGTTGGCAATGACCTCGGCGCCGCCGACGAGGGCCGGCTGCGGTACGCCGAAACCGACGCTCGCAAAGTGCTGGACGTGCTGCACGCCCTCGGCGACTTTCAGCCCGAAAACACCGTGTTACTGCTGGGTCGCGGCGCACGCGAGGTCGAGCGGGTGCTGATCTCGCTGAACGCGCGCATCCGTGCCGAGAGCCACGGGCCGCGCGACGCGATGTTGTTGGTCTACTACTCGGGTCATGCGGATGCTCGAGCGCTGCACCTCGGCGGGGAGCAGCTGGAGCTGCCGCTGTTGAAGCGGCTGGTGCAGGGGTCGGCCGCCGCCTTTCGCGTGCTGTTGCTGGATGCGTGCCGTTCGGGCGCGCTGACGCGAGTGAAAGGGGCGCGCCTCAGCGAGCCGTTCAACATCAGCACGGACGAGCAGCTCAGCGGCGAGGGCGTCGCGTTTCTCACGTCGAGCTCCGCGGATGAGGACGCGCAGGAATCAGACGCGCTGCGCGGCTCGTTCTTCACTCATTACTTCGTGTCCGGACTGCGCGGCGCGGCAGACAGGAACGAAAATGGTACTGTCTCCGTGGAGGAGGCTTACGACTACGCCTACCAGCACACGCTGCGCGCCAGCAGTCGAACCTGGGCAGGCTTGCAGCATCCCACGTTTCAGTTCGACCTGAAGGGCAAGGGCGGCGTCCCTCTCACCTGGGTGCAGCGGCTCGACCGGCGCCGAACGTTGTTGTCGGTGCCCCCCGGCCGCACCTACGTGCTCTTCGCGAGAGACGCCCAGGGCCCTGTCGTTGCCGAGGTGGACATCGGTGATGCCCGGCGCAGGCTCGCCTTGGAACCGGGCCTCTACTTCGTCAGGGGTCGGGCGGACGATCACCTGCTCGAGGGCGTCGTCGAGCTAGCACCCGGGCAGCAGGTTGAATTGCCGGAGGCTGATCTCGAGCGCGTGGAGTACGCTCGCCTGGCGCGCAAGGGAGGGGGTGAGCTGGCCTCTGCGCAGGCCGTGTGGCTCGGCTATCAGGCGCGCTCGCCGCTGTGGTCGGAGGCAGGCTTCTGCCACGGGGCACGGGCTGGCTACGCGCTCGACTTGCCGGAAGTGACGCTGGGCGTGGGGCTTGGTGCGTGTCGGTCTGCGTTTTCCAACGCAGCGCTCGGCGCGCGCGCCGACGAGCTTGGTCTCGATCTGTCCGTCATGCGAGTCGTCGACGTGCCAGGCGTCAGCCTGGGCGCGGGCATCGCCGCCGGGCTGAGCTGGCTGCACCAGAGCTTCGAGACCGAAGGCCTCGCGCCCGCGCGTAACAGCATCGCGGCGCATGTGGACCTCGTGGGTAGCGTGACGTCGGATCTCGCCGACGGGTTCTATGTGCTGGCCGAGCTGGCGGGGCAGCTACACGTGTTCAAACAACAGCAGGCCCGCAATGCGGACTCCACCACCGCCGTGGTCACCGTGCGCCCCATGCTCGCCGCGGGTAAGCGCTTTTAGCCCGCTGTTCGTCTAGCGCACGAGCTTGTTGCAGCTCTCGGGCAACTTGGGCTGGGCTCCGACGCGTTTGCCGTAGGTCTCGATGCCTCGCTCTTTGTCTTTCGCGCTTTCGGGGTTGAGCCACCAGGCCAGCTCATCGCCGCAGCCATCGCCCGCTGGAATGGGCGGCTGAGCCTGACACTGTGGGCTGTCCTCCGGGCACGCCAGGCGCACGTGGAAGTGCTCGTGGTGCCCCCACCAAGGCCGCAGCTTGCCGAGCCAGGCTCGATCCCCTACCGTGTGATCGCAGAGCTCGCGCTTGATCACGGCGTTGACGAAGATGCGCGCGACGCGAGGGTCGGCGGCCGCGAGCTTGAGCAACGTGGGAACACGCTCGCTCCAGTGTGCGCTGGGCGTCTGCGTCTCCAGATCTACCATGGGGTGTTGCTCGGCACCCGGAGCCGCTGGCGAAAACCACAGGTCCACGTCGAGCCCGTTTTGGTGGCTGGCGTGGCCGTTCGGCGCTGGGCCCCCACGGGCTTGCCCCAAGTCTCCGACTGCGAGAGGGCGGAGCTGGGCTTCCGCCATGCGCGCGCCCAACTGGCTGATGAAGTCTATCAAGCGGGGGTGCCCAAACATCCGCCGCCGTTCTGGACGCATGACGCTGTAGCGGCTTTCCTCCGTCGGCAGCTCCTTGGCCCCTTGCACGCAGCCCGCCGTATACGTCCCAATGGCGAGCGCCGGACCGATCGCTGGCGCCTGAGCTCGGCTCCAGACGCTATCCACGCCAGCGCTGCCGGTGGACCCGAGCAGGAAACCCGCGCTGGCGAGACAACTGATGGCGAGGGCGCGACGCATGCGTTAATTCTAGTGCACTGGAACGGAAGTTCCAGGCACAAATATAAAGGGCGACCTGGAACAGGGGACGCTCTTGCCTAAGAATTCTTGCGGCCCCCACCCCGCTGGGGCCGCGGGAATTCTGTAAGGCAGCATGGTTCCGGGAGTTACGGGGGGCTGTGTGCTGCGAGCGCACGCCGACGGGGCTTGGCCTTGGCCTTGATCACCGACACCGGGCTCGCGGCTCCGAGCTTTTCTTTGAGAAACCGACCCGTGTGGGACACGCGGCTACCGGCGACGCTCTCTGGCGTCCCCTCGGCGATCAATTGGCCGCCATCGGGGCCGCCTTCTGGCCCGAGATCGATGATCCAATCCGCCGAGCGGATCACGTCCAGGTGATGCTCGATGACGATGACGGTGTTACCCGCGGCCACGAGCCGGCGCAAGACTCCCAGCAGCTGCACGATGTCTTCGAAGTGTAGGCCCGTCGTGGGCTCGTCCAGGATGTACAACGTACGCCCGGTCGACTTTCGGGACAGCTCTTTGGCCAGCTTGATGCGCTGCGCTTCGCCACCCGACAGCGTCGGGGACGGTTGCCCGAGGCCCAAGTAGTCGAGCCCCACTTCGGCGAGCAGGCGCAACGGCCCGACGATGCGAGGGTGCACGGCGAACAGCTCGAGGCCTTCCTTGACCGTGAGGTCCAGCACGTCGGCGATCGACTTGCCTCTGTATTGCACCTCGAGGGTCGCGGCGTTGAAGCGCCGGCCGTGGCAGCCTTCACACGGGACGTACACGTCTGCCAGAAAGTGCATCTCGATCTTGCGCACGCCATCGCCTTGGCAACTCTCGCAGCGGCCTCCTTTTACGTTGAAGGAGAAGCGGCCCGCGCCGTAGCCGCGGGTTTTTGCGAGCGGGAGCTCGGCAAAGAAGCTGCGGATGTCATCGAAGACCTTGATGTACGTGACCGGGTTGCTGCGCGGTGTCCGCCCGATGGGCTTTTGATCGATATTGATGACCTTGTCCAGGTGCTCGGTACCCTTGATGGCCGTATGCAAGCCGACCCGCACATCGGTGCCGTGGTACTTCTGAGCCAGGGCGGGATACAGGATCTCGTTGATCAGGGTCGATTTACCGGCTCCGGAGACACCCGTCACGGCGGTCAACACTCCGAGCGGCACGTCGACGCTGAGGTTCTTGAGGTTGTTGTGGCGTGCGCCTTGGATGCTGAGGTGCTTGTCGGCTGTGAGCGCGGCACCCTCGCGGGTGATGGATTTCTTCCCGGCCAGGTAGGCCCCGGTCAGCGACTCTGCACAGCGGAGCAGGCTCTCGGGAGTGCCCGCGTGAATGACATTGCCGCCCTGGACGCCAGCGCCGGGGCCGAAATCCACGACGAAATCAGCGTGCAGGATCGTCTCTTCATCGTGCTCGACGGCGACCACCGTGTTGCCGATGTCGCGCATCTGAAGCAGCGTGTCGAGCAGCCGGCGGTTGTCCTTCTGGTGCAAGCCGATCGAGGGCTCATCGAGCACGTAGGTCACACCGGTGAGCTCAGAGCCCACCTGGCTGGCCAGGCGGATACGCTGTGCCTCACCGCCGGAGAGGGTCGGCCCGGACCGATCCAGCGACAAGTAGCCGAGCCCTATCGAGCTCAAGAAGCCCAGCCTCGATCGGATTTCCTTCAACACTTCGTCGGCAATCTGCGCCGCACCGCCGACGAGCTTCAAGCGCTCGAAGAAACGTACGGCCTCCGCCACGGTGTAACCGGAGAGCTCGACCAGGCTGACGCCGCCTAGCTGGACCGCGGCGCTCTCTGGCTTGAGCCGGCCACCGCTGCAGGCACGGCAGGTCTCCTCACTCATGAACTGCGAGCACCACTGGCGCGCCCGTTCGCTCTTGGTTTGCGCAAACCGCCGCTCCATGCGCGGCACGACGCCATCCCAGGTCATCTCCCAGGAGCCTTGCCCGGATTTGCCTTTCCAGCTCAGCTTGTAAGATTTGTCTCCGGTGCCCCACGTGAGCAGCTCGCGCTGTTTTTTGGTGAGCCGCCGCACCGGCACGTTGACGGGGATGCCGAGCGCTTTCAAAAACTGATGACGGAACCCGGCCCAGCCCGTCTTCTTGCTGACGTCCGGCCCCCAGGGCGCGATGGCGCCTTCGTCGATGGTCAAGCCGTCATCGGGGATGATGCGTTCCGGGGAAACGGTGAGGCGCCGGCCGAGCCCGTTGCACGCCTCACACATGCCTTGCGGGCTATTGAAGGAGAAGTGTTGGGGTGTCGGAGCCGGAAATGAAACACCACAACAGGTCGCGTTTTCGCTGAACACTCGGTCTTTTTGGCCCTCGCAGGCGACCACCAGCGTGCCTTTGCCCACGCGCAGCGCGTGCTCGGTGGCCTCGGTGATGCGCGCCAGCTCGCCTGGCCCGACCAGGATGCGGTCGATGACGGCATCGACGTCGTGTTTCTTGCGTTTGTCGAGCGCGGCCACGTCTTCGGTGCGGACCAGCTTGCCGTCCACGCGCAGCCGCACGTAGCCGGCAGCCTGCATTTCAATGAGCAGCTGCCGGTGCTCACCCTTGCGGTTCGTGAGCAATGGCGCGAGTAGCGTGAGGCGCGCGCCGGCCGGGTACGAGAGGATCTCGCGCGCGATTTGCTCGGCGCTTTGCGAGCTGACCGGGCGTTTGCATTTGGGGCAGTGCTGAGTGCCCGCGCGGGCGTACAAAACGCGCAAGTAATCAGCCACCTCGGTGATCGTCCCCACCGTCGAGCGCGGGTTGGTGTTGGTGGTCTTTTGCTCGATGGATATCGTCGGCGTCAGCCCGCGGATGCGATCGTACTTGGGCTTGTCCATTTGCCCGAGGAATTGCCGGGCGTACGACGACAGCGATTCGACGTAACGGCGCTGGCCTTCGGCGTAGAGCGTGTCGAACGCCAGCGACGATTTTCCGGAGCCGGAGACGCCCGTAAAGACGACGAATTTCCTTTTAGGTATGCGGACATCCACGTTCTTGAGGTTGTGCTCGCGGGCGCCGAAAATCTCGATGTGATCCAGTTCCATGGGCTGCCTCGCTCAGCAGTTGCATGGGGCGGTCCCACCGGCAAGCGTGAAGGCTTGGCGGTCCTCGACAGGGGCCGGCCGCCGGTTTAAGGCTCACCCATGGCTAGATTCTGGCTCTCGGGCGCTGTAATTCTGGGTTCGGTCGCCAGCGCGGGTTGCATGACCGAGGAGCCGGGTGGCGAAGCGCCCGCGCCCGGGGTGGTTTCCAACAAGCTGGAGGCCCCCGCGGACGTGGCCGCGCCGCCTGCAGATGCCGCGCAGACGGCGTCGGGTTTGGTTTCCAAGGTGTTGCTGGAGGGGCAAGGGGAGCGCTTTCCCTCCGCCACGGACACCGTCCAGGTGCACTACACGGGCTGGCAGACCAACGGGGAGCGCTTCGACTCCTCGATTCCACGCGGGCGGCCCAGCGAGTTTCCCCTGAACGGAGTCATCGCGGGCTGGACCGAGGGGCTTCAGCTGATGGTCGAGGGAGAGCAGCGCCGGTTCTGGATTCCGGAGGCCTTGGCCTACCGTGGTGCAGCGGGCAAGCCCGCGGGCACGCTGGTCTTCGATGTAGAGTTGATCGCGATCCTGACTCCCTGAGGGATGCGTGGACCCGCGCCGGCACTTGGACTAGTCCATGCCGCATGTCCCTACCTGAAGCGCTGCGAGACGACGTTCGAACCCTCGGGTCCCTGCTCGGCCAGGTGCTCAGGGAGCAGGCGGGGCACATGCTGTACGAGCGGGTCGAGCAGGTGCGCGCGCTCTCCAAACGCGCCCGGGCCGGGGACGAGAAGGCTGCGGAGTCGCTCAGCAATGTGCTGGCCGAGCTGCCCGTGGGCGAAGCGCTCCCGGTGGCGCGGGCGTTTTCGCTTTTCCTGATGCTCACGAACATCGCGGAGACGCACCACCGCCTGCGCACCAACGAGGAACCGTCGAGCTCTCCCGCCGCTCACGAGGGGCCGGGGCCGGGCGATTGCAGCGCCACGTTCGGCGCGCTGGTGCGGCGCGGGGTCGCGCCGGAGCAGCTGCACGCGACCGTATCTCAGCTGCGCATCGAGCTGGTGCTGACGGCCCACCCCACCCAGGTGCTGCGGCGCAGCTTGCTCCAGCGTTACAACGACATCGCGGCCATCCTCGAGCGGCGAGACGCCGGGGTGGAAACCAACCTGGAGGAGTCGCTGCTTCGGGAGCTGACCATCATTTGGGACACCGATGAGGTGATCCGCAACAAGCCCACTCCGGCCGTGGAAGCCAAGGGCGGTTTGACGGTGCTCGAGCAAGCCGTTTGGCACGCGTTGCCGGTTTGGCTGCGCCGGGTCGACGGCGCCTTGCGCCAGCACACCGGGCGTGGGTTGCCGCTCGAAGCGGCCCCGGTGCGGTTTGGGTCCTGGATGGGCGGGGACCGAGATGGCAACCCCAACGTGACCGCCAAGACCACGCTGCAGGTGCACCGCCTCGGGCGCTGGATGGCGGCTGACCTCTTTTACAAGGAGGTCGACGTGTTGCGTGGGGAGCTGTCCATGCGCTCGTGCAACGCCGAGCTGCGGGCGCGGGTCGGAGACGCGCGTGAACCGTATCGCGCTTTGTTGCGTGACGTTCGTGACCGGCTACATGCGACGCGCGAACGCATGCAAGCCTTGCTCGATGGTGAGGCCCCCAACGTCGAGCCGTTCTATCAGGACGAGAGGGAGCTGTGGGATGTGCTCATGCTCTGTTACCGCTCGCTCGGCGACGTGGGTCAAGAGGTGGTGGCACGCGGCCGGCTATTGGATCTGATCCGGCGCCTGCGCTGTTTTGGCCTCACCATGGTGCGGCTCGACATCCGCCAAGACTCCGACCGGCACGCCGAAGCTCTGGACGAGATCACCCGGTACCTTGGCTTACCGCCGTACCTCGAGCAATCTGAAAGCGCGCGCCAGAAATTCCTGCTCGCCGAGCTCAGCAGCAAACGACCCCTGATCGCCGAGGGCATGCCCTTGTCGGATGACGCTCGCGAAGTGGTCGACACCTTCAAGATGGCCCGGCAGATCGGCCCGGATGGGCTCGGCGCATACATCATCTCGATGGCGCGTCAGCCCTCGGACGTGCTGGCGGTGGAGCTGCTGCAGAAGGCGGTGGGCAATCCGTGCCCGCAACGCGTGGTGCCGCTGTTCGAAACCATCGATGACCTCGAGCGCGCCGGGGCGGTGATGCGCCAGTTGTTTCAGATGCCCTGGTACAAAGCTCACATCAACGGCCAACAAGAGATCATGGTCGGGTACTCGGATTCAGCCAAGGACGGCGGGCGCTTGACCGCCAACTGGTGGCTGTACAAAGCGCAAGAAGAAGTGGTGAGGGTTTGTCAGGAAAACCACGTGCACCCCACGCTGTTCCACGGCCGCGGCGGTACGGTGGCCCGCGGCGGAGGCCCCACCCACCTCGCGATTCAGTCGCAGCCGCCGGGGTCGATCGACGGCAGCTTGCGCGTGACTGAGCAGGGGGAAATGATCCAGGCCAAGTTCGCTGATCCGCGCATTGCGGCCCGCACGCTCGAGACGTACGTCGCGGCCACGGTGGATGCTACGTTGGCCCCACCGCGTGCGCCCGAAGACAGCTGGCGCGTCCGGATTGAAGAGTTGTCACGCGTCGCCTGTGACAGCTACCGAGCGATCGTGCGGGAGACGCCGCGTTTCGTCGAGTATTTCCGCCACGCCACGCCCGAGCAGGAGCTCGGTGCCCTGAATATCGGCAGCCGGCCGGCGCGGCGTAAAGGCGGGGGTGGCATCGAGAGCCTGCGCGCCATTCCCTGGATTTTCGCCTGGACCCAGAACCGCTTGAATCTGCCCTCGTGGCTCGGCGTTGGGCAATGCATCGATCACGCCATTGCCGCTGGCCACCGCAAAGAGCTGGAGCAGATGTACGCCGAGTGGCCCTTCTTTCGCGCCACCATCGACCTGATCGAGATGGTCGTGGCCAAGGCCGATCCGACCTGTTCGGCTCGGTATGATCGGCGCCTCGTGCCGGCGGATTTGCAGGGGCTCGGCGAGTCGCTGCGCAAGGAGCTCGACAATACCATCAAGCGCATTCTCGAGGTCGCCGGGCACTCTCGGCTGCTCGAGACCTATCCGCAGGGGCGTCTATCACTCGAGGTGCGAAACCCGTACATCGACCCGATCAACCTGCTGCAAATCGAGCTGTTGCGCCGCTTGCGCCAAGCCGGTGACGATGAGCCCGCCGCGGAGGTGTGGGAGGCTTTCGTCATGACCGTCAATGGTATCGCGGCGGGCATGCGCAACACCGGCTAGTGCATCGATTCTACTGAATCGATGCACCAATGAAATTAAGATGGCCGAATCAGGGCGATGCCCAGCCCGGGAATTTCGATGCCCCCGCCCAATCGGGGCAGTGAAATTCCCATTCGCTTCAATGGATTCGGCCTACTAGAATGGCCGCTCGCCGGAGAGGCTCCGTTCGGCCCCGGAAAAACACGCTATCGACGCAGGCCGAGGTCGTCATCGAAAAGCTCATCCCGGACGGCAAGGCGCTCGGTCGACTCGTGGATGGCCGGGTCGTCATCGTGGCAGGGGCTGTCCCCGGTGACCGCCTGCAACTCGAAGAGGTGTCGGAGTCCAAGGGTCTGGTCCAGGCGCGAGCATTTCGCGTCCTATCGCCATCGCCCTTGCGCGTGGCGCCTCGTTGCCCGGTGGTTGCACAGTGTGGGGGTTGTGATTGGATGGTGCTCGGCGTAGAGCAACAACGGCTAGGCAAGCTCGCGGTGCTCACCGAAGCGTTGCTGCGCACCGGCAAGATTGACGTCCGCGAGCAGCCCCCGACGCTCTTTTCGGGCAGGCTCCACGATGGTTATCGCGGTCGGGTGCGCCTGCAGGTCGCGGGCGAACGCATTGGCTTCTACCATCGTGGGTCTCACCAGCTGGTCGAGCCCAGCCACTGCGCGGTGAGCTCACCGCTCTTGAATGCGGCCTTGGGCGAGCTCCGAACGATGGCTCGCGCCTGTCCGGGTGCTTTGGCGTGTTTCAGCTGGTTGGAGCTTCGACACGGCTCGGAGGGTACGGTGTCTGCTCAGCTCCAGCGCAACGAGACGCCGTTGAGCGAAGCCGGGCGCTGCTGGCTCCAGGCACTGCGCAGTAAATTCATCGTCGTGACGAGCGCCAACGAGGCGGAGTCTCCGGAGGCGTGGCAGCGCTTTCAGCTGACGGCGGACACTTACATGCTGTCGCCTGCCGCAGCCTTCACTCAGGTCAACTGGGAGGTGAACCAGATGCTCATTGAACGCGTCGTCGTAGGGGCCGTGACACGTGGCATTGGAAGTTTCTTGGACGCGTACGCCGGCTCCGGCAATTTCGCGCTACCTCTGTTGGCACGGGGTCTGTCAGGGCTCGCTGTCGAATCCAACCGCGCTGCGGTATTGGCGGCTCGCGAGGCCGCTCGCCGTCAGGGCCTGCCGAGCGCTGGTTTCGTCGCTGCTGACGCCTGTGCGTTTGCCGCCGAATTGCGGCAAAAAGGCCAAAGTTTTGAGCTCGTGCTGGTGGACCCACCGCGAGCGGGAGTAAAAAGCGGGCTGGCAGATCTGGCGCTGCTGGCTACAGGCTGGTTTGGCATGTGCTCGTGCAATCCGGTTACCCTCGCCCGGGACCTGAGGCTCTTGCTCGACCTTGGCTTCGAGCTCGACCAAGTCGAGGCGTTTGACATGTTCCCGCAAACACACCACATCGAGACGCTGGCTTGGCTGCGCGCCCCGGCGTCCAGCACCAAATATTGAGGGCGGCTCGCTCGACGCGGCTGGCTGCGACAGCAAGGCCGCGCTTGCGGCGTCGGTGGCCGCAACTTATAAGTCATCAGTATGCGCGTATTAGTGATCGGAGGCACGGGTTCCTTCTCGACCCGGATCACCCAAAAGGCGCTCGAGCGTGGCCACGAGGTGCTCGTGTATGCGCGGGGTCAGCGTGCGCTCCAGCCGGGGCTGGCTGCGCGCACGCTGCACGCCGAGCGCAGCGCGCTACGTGCACGAGCCAATGAGCTAACGAGGTTCTCACCCGATGTGGTGGTCGATTCCATCTGCTTCAATGCCGCGCAAGCTGAGGACCTCGTGGCGTTGTTCGCGTCCGTGCGCCGGCTGGTATTGATCAGCACGGTCGACGTGTACGGGGAGGAAATCGGGGCAGCTCCCGTCACGGAAGGTCGGCCGCCAGCGCCGGTCACGGGTTATGCCAAGGGCAAGCTTGCGAGCGAAGAAGTGGTCTTGCAGGGCCTGGGACAGCGGGCCACCGTGTTTCGTCCTAGCCACATCTTGGGTAGAAGCTTTCTCACCACCAGCCTGTGGGGCCGCACGCCGTACCTGGTGAGCCGCATGCAGAAAGGTAAAATCATTCCTGCCATCGATGGCGGCCGAAACCTGCTCACGCCGGTGCATGCGGTAGACGCGGCAGAGTGGGTCGTGCGGAGCTTCGACAACCCCGCCGCAGATGGTCAGATCTTCAACGCGGTGGGAGGTGAGATCATCACCATGAAGCGCTACTACGAATGCATTGCAAAGGTGCTGGGCGTCAGCCTGCAGCTGTTGGCGGTGTCGTCTCAGGTCTTCAAGCGCCACTTTGACGCACCGTCCCAGTTCAACTGGCACCGCCCTTATAGTTGCGCCAAGGCGGTGGAGCGGCTCGGCTACGCGCCGCTGGGCACGCCGGAGGTCATGCTGGCCGAAACGGTCAACTTCATGCTCGACAGCGGCCTGGTGAGGGATTGTGTGGAGCAGCCCTTCGACGATGGTTTGATTGAGCTCTTGGCGCGACATGAGGCGGAGCTCGACGCGCTATTTCAGGCAAAAGGGTCGTGGGGCGCCGCGGGTTAGGCTAGCACGCGCTAGCGGCATACGAGGGCGACATGAAGGCAGGGCATCAGCACATCGTCAGCGAGCTTCGGGCCCGTTTGGGCCCCGCCGGGTTTGATCTGCTCGAGCCGTTGCAAGTCGGGTGGTACAACGATCGAGTAGAGGGGACGCTGCGGCTCGAGGACTTTGGGTCGGGCGCACACCTCGCAGTGGTCATTGGCAACACCAAGGCGCTCTGGGCAAAGCTACTCGAGGCTTTGAGTCGTGATGCCGAGCTGGCGAGCGCTGCCCACCCGATTCACCAATACACCGAGCGGATGGTGACGCGCGCGGTGGCGGCGCTGGGCATCGAGGCTAGCTTGCGTTGGTCGCACGACGTGGGCGAACGCCGGGTGGCCATGCAGCCCCTGGCCCACGTCGCCGGGTTAGCCTACCTGTCGGACAGCCATTTGAGCGTGCACGCCATTTATGGGTCTTGGATTGGGCTGCGGGCTGCCGTGTCATTCGCCGTGCCGGGGCCGGCGTCGCCAGCCCCCGAGCTGCCCCATCCCTGTGGGGGCTGCAGTGGGCAGTGCCTGCCGGCATTCGAGCGGGCCTTGAAGGCGATGCACGGTCGGCTGGATGAGGCTGCGGCCCGGGCCAATTGGCAGCTGTGGCTGGCGTGCCGCGACGCTTGCCCGACCGGGCGGCAGCACCGCTACAGTGAGCCACAAATTCGCTACCACTACCTCGAGGACCGCCAGCAACTGCGCCGCCCGCCGCTCGGCGAGGAAGAACAGGTCTAAGAACATCGATGAGCACTCTCGAACGATCAGCATTCGGACCCGGCTTCCTGTTGGGCGTCGCGACGTCCTCCTATCAGATCGAAGGGGCAGTGGCGGAGGATGGGCGCGCCCCGAGCATCTGGGACCGGTT
This sequence comes from Deltaproteobacteria bacterium, assembly GCA_031407405.1. Lineage (GTDB taxonomy): Bacteria > Myxococcota_A > Polyangia > Polyangiales > Polyangiaceae > SZUA-265. Next base: position 46,834 of record JANOIG010000052.1, on the reverse strand, counting down.
CACGCACACGGCGGGCAAGATCAAGGATGGCTCTAGCGGGGACGTGGCCTGCGACCACTACCACCGCATGCTCGACGATGTCGCCTTGATGGCCTGGCTGGGGATTGATGCTTACCGGTTCAGCATCGCTTGGCCACGTGTGCTGCCGCAGGGGAGGGGCGCGGTCAACGCGCGAGGCTTGGATTTTTACGAGCGCCTCGTGGATGCATTGCTGGAGCGGGGCATTGCCCCCTGCGCGACCTTGTACCACTGGGACCTGCCGGATGCGCTCGAAGTCGAAGGTGGCTGGTTGGCCCGATCGACGGTGGAGGCCTTTGCCGAGTACACCCACGTGGTAGCGCGGCGTCTGGGTGACCGCGTCGCCTTGTGGCTGACCCATAACGAGCCGTGGTGCCAAGCCTTTCTCGGCTACGAAAACGGCATGTTTGCTCCCGGCAAGCGCGATCTCTCTCAAGCCCTCACATGTGCCCACCACCTGCTCGTGTCGCACGGGCTGGCCGTGCAAGCCTTGCGCAGCGCGGTGGCCACACCGGTGGGCATCGCTCCCAATTTCATGCCCGCGCATCCAGCGACAAACTCTGCCGCCGACGTTGCCGCCGCCAGGCGCCAGGACGGCTACTTCAACCGCTGGTTCATCGAGCCGGTGCTGGGCCTGGGGTATCCGAAGGACATGCTGGCGCTGTACGGAAAGCACATGCCGCGCTTTGCAGACAGCGATCTCACGATCATCAGCCAGCCCATCGACGTAGTGGGCGTCAACTATTATGAGCGCTGTATCGTGTCCCATGAGGACGGCGGCGGACAGCTGAAGCTGCGGCACCAAAAGACGAGCTCGTTGCCGCGCACGGCCGACCGCGAAATATACGCCCCGGGGCTTTTAGAAGTGCTCGAGCGCCTGCACCAGCACTACGGCGTCAAGCGCATCGTCATTACGGAGAACGGCGCCGCTTCCACGGCTGACGAAGCAGTGGTCGACGGCAAAGTGCACGACACCGTGCGGGTCGACTTCTTGCGGGCGCACCTCGAACAAGTGCTTTTGGCGCGACAGAAAGGCATTCCGGTAGATGGCTATTTCGCCTGGTCCCTCATGGACAACTTCGAGTGGTCCGAAGGTTACAGCCTGCGCTACGGCATCGTTCATGTCGATTTCGAGACGCAACAGCGGCTACCCAAGGACAGCGCGCATTTCATTCGCTCGCTCAGCCGGCGCTCAGCGCAGTGACGGATGGGTGGGGGCACCCGAAACGCCACTACTCCCAAGAGCCTGTCCCAGTAGGCGAGCGAGCGCCCCGAGGCTAGGGCGGAGGCCGCAGCAATCCAGGCAGATTGCGAGGACCGACAACCGACGCATCGGGGTGCGCAGCCGCCTAATGGGATAGGCTCTAAGCGTGAGGGCCCTGACTTGGCGGCACTGAGACGGGGCCGTGCACTCTGGGTGCGTGTGCAGAGCCTACCGGGAAGAAGAACTGAAACGGCGAACGGGTGAAGGTCGCGATAATCGAAAACAGAAGCCGCAGCCGATCCGAGCGAGCGACTTGCCGCGCGCGCAGCGCCACGGCCAGGGCGAGCACGAAGCTGACCCCGAAGTTCAAGCAACCGATGATGATGATGCCCAGGCCTGCCGCGAAAACGCCCGCGGCCTGTGCGCCTTCTCTGCCCAGCGCGCAGATGCTGAGCGTCAGGGCCCCCGTCGAGAGCGTGACGTGACGTACGTCCAAGGGCAGACCGAAAAACTTGCCCATCACCGGCGTCATGCCCAAAAACAGCCCCAGCGAGCTGTTACCGCCGAAGCCGCCAATGTTTTTCATGTAGAAACGCGATACGGCGGCCATGGTGCGGCGCCCGATGAAACGCCCCAAGCGATGATCCGCGATGGCCTCTGGCAGGCGCCGATATACGGCCCAGTTTTCGACCCATCCGCCCACGATGCTGGACATCCAGAGCAATACGCCGGTCAGGGCGGCGTAGAAGATGGTCCCGCTTTGGGTGGGGTGTAGGGAGTGCACCACGTATTCGGCGGTGGTCGGATCCAGAAACGGTACCCCGGTCTGGGCGCGCCAGGCTTGATCGAAGAAGAAGGCGGCTGGGATGACCAGCCCGATGTTGCCGATCGCCGCGGCCAGCTGCGACCGGGTGATGCGTGCAATCATGGCGACCAGAGCGCTGAGGTCGTGGTGGGCCGCGGTGTCACGCAGGGTACCGGCGAGCGCCGCCGCGGTCATGGACGGCTGCTTCGTGGCCAGGGTGAACCCCAGCAGCTGCATCAGGATGAAGCTGCCCGCGTAGTTCGCGGCGGAGACCACCCCCTCGATGAAGGGCGCGAAATGCGCCCAGCCCGTGATGTACTTCAGTGCCGTGGTGCCACTGGTGAGCACGCCTCCACCGCCCGCCGAGAGCAGCATCCCCCAATACTCGCCCGTGGTGGAGGTGATGTAGTGCTCGCCGGTGTGGCCGGCACGCTCGATGATTTTGCGCGCCAAGAGGTGCAGGTTGCCGCGGATGATTTCGATCAGCTTGCGGTCCTGAAGCCGGGCATGGACCAGCTCTATCAACAGGGATTTGAGCCGTACGGCGCGTTCGTCGGCACGCCTGGGCTCGAGCTGGGAGATGAGGAGCCGCAGCCGCTTCAAGTTGCTGCCGACTAGCTCGAGTCGATAAACCACATCGACGCTGACGCCGTAGCGGTCGAGGTTCTCGACCACCGCCAGCGTGACCGCGTGACACTCGTCCATCAATGCGCGGCACGTTGCGGCCTGTCCTTGGACCCGGCGCTCAGCGTCGCCAGCGGGCAGGCTGCGGGTACCCTCCCGCACCGCGGCCATGAGTGAGTCGATGGCCCGTGGTAGCTTGAAGAAAGGAGACTCTTCGAGGCCCACCTTGGGGCTGCGCGCGCGGATCACGTCTGAAAGGCCGACGGCCGAGATGCGCATCGGCAGCAAAGCAACGGCGTCCAGCAAGTGATCGAGGACCGGGGTCCAGGGCGCGATCCCTTGTTCTGGCTCTTCCAGCAAGGTCGCGAGCGAACTGATCAGCTCGGGCGGCGTTCCGGCCAGGATTCTCAGGTCGGCAGGGCTCGGAAAGAGCCGGGCGACCAGGCTCAGCAGGTCGCGTTCGTCCCGGGGCTCCGGCAGGAAGCGCTTGGACACTCGGTCGATGGTTTCTCCAAAAAAGCCGCGGTCAGTCGGGAGCCCGATGCGCGCAAAGAGACCGTTGTCGACGCTCTCCACGAGGACGCTCTCGAGAGTCTTGGACAGCCGCCGCCGGCACTCGGGGATCGCTTCGAGCGTTCGGATCAAGAGGCGCAGGCGGAGGATCTGCGAGCTTTCGCCGGTGAGAGCGCCTTCGACTTCCGGCACGGCGCGCTTGGAACGGAGCCAGGCTCCGACTCGCTCCAGCGCGGAGATTCGAGCCGGTAGCTCAGCGCCGGGCTGGCAAGCTTCGATCAGCTCATGCAGCTGCTTGAGGGCTCGGTGCCGCGGTGTGCGCGGCGCAATGGTCTTTCCGAGCTCCTCTGCCCGGGGGAATGTGGGCTCACCCTGTGGCTCCGCAGAGATTTGGTTCATGCAGCGAGCTCAATTCAACCACGGCGAGCACACCGAATCCATTGTAGCGATGCAAATTTCGACGCAATGCGTACAGGGGACTAGGTAGGCAACGATGAGCTAGCGGGTGGTGAAGCGGATTCGGTGGGCTCTGGCCGACACTCCGTCGCTGTTGGCGAACTTGCGCAAATCGGCGTCATCCGGTGAGTTGACCCAAACGACGTATTCGGTGTTCGGCTCCAGGCGGACGGGTAGCACGGTGGTCAGGTCATCGATGTAGAAAGGCAAGCCGGTCACGACGGGGGCTGGGCGCCCGGCTTCGGTCACCCATGACCAACCCGCGGTCTGCATCGATTCGCTAAACGTAGCGGAGATCTGCTCGAGCTCGATGTCCACGTCGACCTCACCGTCCAAAGGCACCGTGTCGACCACTATCGGAGCGTCCGCTGCAAAGGCCGTTGAATCCTCGGCACCACAAGCGGGCAACAGGCAGAGCAGGCCCGCCGCGTACCACCCGCCGAGAGTCGGCCTGCATGTCCGTGCGACCATGCTCAAAGGTACGGCTAATTCCCAATCTACTGGAGTACCCGAGCGGGTGAGCGCGGCTGCAGGCGCCCATCCAGGAACAGATGAACAGCGCGCAGGGCTGCCCGGGCGACTGCGGTCCTACGGTGGTTGATGTAGGCGCGAGTGCGAAACGTCAGCTCAGGGGAGACCGTGGGGGGATTGGCGCTGGACCATCGCGTGATACGCGCCGCGCAAGCGCATCAGCTCCTCATGCGTACCGATCTCCACCGCACGGCCATGCTCCAGCACCACGATGCTGTCAGCGTCCATCACGGTGCTCAAGCGGTGGGCGATGACGAACGTCGTGCGCTTCGCAAGCAGCTCTCGCAGTGATTTCTGAATCAGCTGCTCGCTCTCCGTATCCAGACTGCTGGTGGCCTCGTCCATGATCAGAATTTCGGGATCTGCCAGCAGTGCGCGCGCGATGGAGAGCCGCTGGCGTTGGCCCCCCGAGAGCTTCACGCCGCGCTCCCCGATCAGGCTCTTGTAGCCCTCAGGTAACCTCGCGATGAACTCGTGGGCGTTGGCCCTGCGCGCGGCGTCCGCAATCTCCTCGGGAGTTGCCCGAGGGTCGCCATAGGCGATGTTGTCGGCCACCGTGCCGTCGAACAGAAAGACATCCTGAGAAACGACACCAATCAAGCTGCGGTAACTCTTCAGCTGGATTTGGCGCAAATCGACGCCGTTGAGCCGAATGGCGCCAGAGGTGGGGTCGTGGAAGCGCGCGACCAGATCGGTGAGCGTGGTCTTGCCTGCGCCGCTCGGACCCACGAGCGCGACCACGCTGCCGCCTTTGACTGTCAGCGACACATCGATGATCACGGGCAGGTCCGGGCGATACGCAAAGCTCACGTGGTCGAAGCCAATTTCCGTCACCTGGCGAGGCGCTGGTAGCGCCCCGGGTGCATCAGGCTGCTCTGGTACTTTGTCGAGCAGCTCAAATACGCGGTCCATGGCCGCGAGCCCGCGTTGAGTGCCGCTGATTGAGCTGGCGATTTGCAGGATCGGGTCGAAGACCCGCCAGATGTACGCCTGAAATGCCACGAGCACACCGAGCGTGGTGTTACCCAAAATCACCAAGTAGCCGCCCAGCGCCAAAATCAGGAGCTGAGCCATGGGTAGGATCAGCTCCCAGATGGTCGCGATGCGGCGTTGCACTCGCGTAGCCAGCAGCTGTTTGCGGATGACGGTGTGATGCCCCACGGTATAAGCAAGCTCCTCCAGCTTTTCGCGCCGAAAGCTCCGGACGACACGCACTCCTCCGAGCCCCTCGCTGACGCGCCCGTCGATGTCCTGGCGGTCCTGGCTGAGGGAGCGCCAGATGGGCCGCAGCCGGCGCGCGTGTAGCATTTGTAACAGCAACACGGGCGGAAGCACCAAGACCACCGCGGCCGCGATGGTGGCATTCAGGCTGAAGATGATGGCCAGGGTCAAGAGCAGGCGCAAGCCGGCCAGAAGCGGGCTAATCAACGCCTGTTGCAACAGGCCAGACGTGTTGTCGACATCGGTGGACAGCCGCGACAAGATCCCACCGGTGGTCATCTCGCTCAGCTCTGATAGGGGCAGGCGCAGCACGCGCTGAAACAGCCGGCTCCGAAGCTCGAAGGACAGGCGCGAGCTGACCAGCTGGAGCCGCAGGCTGCGCACCCAGGCGATGGCCGAATTCAAGCCGAAGAGCGCGGCCATGCCGACCGCTGTACTGAGGAGGAGCCTGACTTTTTCCTGCAAGGTCAGGCCCGCATTCAGAATCACCCGGTCAATCAGGTAGGCGGACACCAGCGGCCACACCATGTCGATGCCGATGCTCAGCAGCGACAGCAGAATGACTTGGATGAGCATTCCCGCATGCGGGCGAATCCACTCCGCGTGCCGGCGCAAGGTCGCGCTGCGAAAACCCGGGAAAGCTCTGGCCAGCACACCCGGCTCCGGCAGGGCGCCCTGCGCCTGCGCGCGTTCGGAGGCGGCTCCGCGCCGCTTCGCGGCCGCTTGAAAATGCGCAAAACGCTGGCGCGAGCTCGCCCGGTATTGGCGCACACACCTTCATACGCTGCTCGGCCAGTGGCTGCAAATAGCCAGCTTTCACGGGGCGGGTGATTTTGCTACAGCAAGGTTCGGATGGGCGGCCCCGTTGGAGCACGGGCGACCCGGCTATTTTGATGGCGCCACTCTACTTGGTCGATGGTTTCAATCTGCTGCACGCGGTCGTTCTGCGCGGACGCCAGCGTACGGGCTGGTGGCAGGTCGAGCAACAGGCTCGTGTGGTAAGGCTGGCTCAGGGTTTTCGAGGCGCTGAGGTTTGGGTGGTTTTTGACGTCCGCGGGGGCGAGCGCGCCGCAGGCACGGGTGTGGGAGAGGTCTTCACACCTGGCCCGCACGGGCGAGCCGTCGAGGTTCGCTTTGCCCCCAGCGCAGACGATTACATCGTGGAGCTTTGCGCGGAGCTCCGAGGGCGGCGCCACGTCGTCGTGGTCAGCGCGGATCGCGCACTGGTCGATCGAGCCCGCCATCGCGGGGCGGCCCGACTTTCACCCTGGCAATTTGCCGAGCAGTGTGGTCCTACAGCTGTCAGCGACAAGGGTAGCAACGCCACGTGAACGGTATGGACGAAAGATCAGAGGATGAGCGCTTCGTGCGCCTGGAGGTCCAGCTGGCCTATCTCGAAAAGCTCACGCTCGAGCTCAACGAAGTGGTGATCGCGCAGGGCCAACTGATTGACGCTTTGAACAAGCGCCTCAGTCGCCTCGAGGGGCAAGTGCAGTCGAGCACCGAGGGCCGCGAGTTCCCGCACGAAAAGCCGCCGCATTATTAGGGGGTGCTTTTCGGTTTGAGAACTGCTCAAGATTTGCGGTGATGCACGCTGTCGATGGACGTTACACGACGCACGCCGCTGAGTGCCTGCTGTCGCTGCATGATCATGATCCGCGCTATCGCGGGTGATTTCTGTCGCAGTAAGCTAAGTTCAGCATCCGAGTTAAGAGTGCATGAACCGTGTTGCGGGCGGTTGACAGAATTTCGAAGGGCACGGAGCGGTGAGCTCGTGATGGCTGTAAATGTGCCTGGTGCGGTCGCGGCATTGGCGCTCCGTGGGGCATTCATCCCTCGCTGGGTTTCGCTATCTCAGCTGCTCGGCCCGTTGCCGTGCCGGTGCAGGAACTTGGCGACGCTCACCGCGTCGTTCAAGCGGGTGGTGGCGCGCGCAGCGTTGGTCGAGGTTTGCGGCTCGAGCGCTTCTTGGGCGACGATGTCCTCGAGTGAGCCGCGGAAGCGCTTCAAGTTGTGATAAGCACCCTTCAAGGCCACGCCGGCACGCTGGGCGCCTGCCGCGGCGCACAAGAGGTTCAGGGTGCTCTGGTGCCAGGTGGCCAAGCTGTCACCACGGCGCAGGAAAGCCGACCAGTCCGCCTGGAACTGTTCGAGCGTCACCCCATTCTCCACCGCGTGCGGGTCGAGGCCGAGGTACTCCAGTTGGTCCACGCTCACATCGGGCTGTTTGAGCACGCGCTCGAAGCGCTCACCGGTCGAGGGCCGCTCCGCCGTGCAGCAGAGTAGGCGGCGCCTGCTCTCCGCCTTGGCGTCGAAGGTAGGCTCTCCATAGGCAACGACCAGCGACTCATACCCTTCGATCAACGAGCGGGGGATCGCGCGGCTGGCGCGCTTCCTAGAATTCCGCCTTTGGCGGCCAGCGTCTCTGGGCAAAGCCAGTTGCTGACCTTGCATGGACGCGAACGCACCGAGCAAGCCATCGAGTCCCTCGGTCTCCGGCTCCAGCGCGCGCAACGCAAAGACGATGGCCTCGATCGTCGAGAGGCAATGCACGGCCGGTTGCCGGCGGATCTCGAAGGTGCTCCGCAGATGTCCGGGCAGGGTCAGGTGGGGGAGGGCCCTGAGCACGGGGATGTCACGGTAGAGGGTGCGGGCGTGGTGCCAGGTGCCATCGATGACGAACAAACGCCTGGGATGCTCCGCTGTGGGCAGGCAGGTGATGTCTCGGGCCTCGGCGCCCGGGTATAGGAGGGCACAGCCGGCGAGCGGACCGAGTGGGCTAGAGTCCTGGCGCAAGCGGCCCAGGTGGTCGACCAGCACCTGGATGCGGCGTAGCCCGAGCGCTGCCAGCCGTGCAGTGCCGAACGCATGTGTGCGCTCCCGGGGGTGCTGCAAGATGACCACCTCCGTGCGGTTATCGACCGATGGAATGACACCGCACAGGCAGCACATGGCCGGACGGAAGCACCGGTAACACGTGTCGCGGCCAGCGGGCACCTCCGGCATTGTCGGTTGCGTCAGGCTCACGGCCGTCGGTGTAGACCCTGGCTGCTCAAATGACAACCACAGCGACATTCCGCGTCGGTGGACACGCGCCTCAGCTGTCCGCGCATGGCGTCTACAGCTCGCGGCAGTCGCCGAACAGCACGGGCTGCCCGAACGAGTGAGGCCTAGCTTGTTTGATCAACAGGTTGCGCTCAGGGCCCAGGAACTTGAACTCGACCTCCATGGCAAACCACGGGTTACTCTCGGTCGGGTTTAGGATTGGGCTATAGAGCTCGTGAATCGTGCGCAGCGCACACGAGACCTCGATGACCTCTTCGGCGCTCAGCACTTTCGTCTGGCCGGGGCCGAGCGCGGCGAGCAGGCTGCTATCGCTCTGATAGAGAATGGGCGGCTCCCGGCCCCAGCGGTACACCATCTGCTCGGTCGCCACTCCCGGCGCCGGGTTGGTGACGCTCGCTTCGCCTGCCTGAGCGTTGAGATAGTAGACCTCGCCATTGGTTGGCTCGAGCACATTTCGGCTGACCGCAACCCCGTTGGCCTGCTCAGCCAGAAACGCTCCGTGCACCAGGATGCCCATGGCCACGCTCTCGTCATCGATGCGCGCATAGGCGCGTTCGTCGTAGGCGCGTGTGTTGTACAAGCTGGCCCAAACCGCGCGCATCGCGTCCGCCACGCGGCGCTCCGGGTCGTCCATTTGCGCGCTGGTCGAGGTGTAGAGGCCTGCACCATTGAACCCAGGTAGGTCTTCGGTGTTGCTGCTGCTGCGGAACCTTACGCGACCCGTGCGGAACCTGGACCGCACAGCGGCTTCGACCTCCGCCACCAGCGCAGCGTCGACCGGATGCTCCAAAATCCGTTGCCGAACCGCGGCCAGGCCCTCCGCGCGAGCTCGAGGGTCGGCGACAAAATCGTCCTGACCCTTCAGCTCGGCGAGCAGCCCACGGGCCCCACTCGCCTCGAAGTGCTCGAGCGAGTGGACGAGTGGAATGGCGAATGGGGATTCGGGGGTCTGGATGCGTACAGATTCTCCGCACCAGGGTACGCGGCTGGGCCCAAGCTGCGCCAGCTGCGCGGCCTTGGCACCGATCGACGGTAGGCTACTGAAGCCATGTGCGCTGAGCGGCTGCACCCCGCGCAAGCTGGTGTCGAGCCGTGCCGCCACGAGCGGTCCCGTGGGCATCTGGCTCTCCCAAAACGCTCTGGCCTCCTCCGGCTCGGCAAGGCTCACCCTCACTCCGGCCGCGGTCACCTCCAGCCGGACCAATTGATCGAGAGACGCCCCAAGCTCGGTGCGTGCGTTTTTTAAGCTGGCATTGGGGGTGCCGCGATTTTGACTCAGCACGTTGACGTGGGCGAGCGGCGTCTGAAACGCTTCGGTGATCAGCCCTCCCACGAGCGGGATGTCGTTGGGCACGTCGTCCGTCACCACGATGACGTTCGGCCCCAGAGCGGCTCGTTCGAGCTCGACCGCGGGGATGAAGCGCAGGGTGCCATAGGCGATGCCCTCGGTGAGGGGCTGGTAAGTGATGCCCTCGAAAGGCGCGTTGGGCCCCACCAGCGGCACGCTGCCCTCGATGGTCCGAGCCTTTTCTACCTGAGTGTCGTCCTGGGGGCGCAGTACCCAGTCGCCGGGCACGCGCGTGTGGCCGAGGACGCCAAAGAACCCGTCGCGCATCTGGGCCCCGGTGATCACGTCACCATACGTGTACTCGACCGCTTCCAGCCCGGGGCCGCCATGCCGTGACAACGTGCCGAGCAGGAAGCGGCGCCCCTCGACGCGGTAGTACTCGGTGACCGAAAACGCCGACCAGCCCTGATAAAATTCGGCGTTTTGCGCGGCATCACAACGGTCGAGCTCGGGCTCGAGATACACCCGCTCTCGCACGAACGTGTAATGTAGAGGCCAGCGCGCGGAGCCCAAGAGGTGCACGAGGCCGGGGGCGTTGAGGTCCAACACGAACTTGACCGATTCGATGCCGAGCTCGACTGCGCCCGCGGCAAGCTTGGCGTAGTCCCCGGGGGTTCGAAGGTAGCGCAGCCGATCTCCAACTTCGCGCGAAGCGAGCTCGTCGCAGTCATTCGCGGTGCCCGGCGTCTCATTCGTGCAATAACGATACAAGCTGCTCGCTTCGGGCACCTGCATCAGCGTGGCGCCTCGTGGCCAACTCATGAAGTCGACGCGGTCGACCGTCGCTCCCGAAGCGCGCTCGAATAGGGTCAGCACCCCCTCGAACAATGGGTCGGCCTCCAGCACCGCGAGCTCGGCCGAGGAGATATCGACCAGCGCGCGTTCCCCCGGAGCGAGGGTCAAGCCGCTGGGTAGTGTGAGGGCTCGGCCTTCCACGAGGCTCGGCCACGGCAGGTGCGGAGCATGCGTGGCCAGGCGAGCGGTGTAGTCGTCGAGCGACACCGGAGCTGTGCTGCGGTTGTGCAGCTCTGCGTAAGCGCTGCCTGCCGCAGCGGGCCTCAGCGATAGCTCGCTCAAGCCGAGCGAGCTGCTCGCTAGCGGATAATTCGCCGGCAGCGTGTAGCCGCGAAATTCCACGTCGTCGATCAACGTGGGCGGATCGGGGGGGGCGCAATCGCTAGTATTGTCCGCCTCGGGCGAAGCATACCGACAGACGGTCCAATTCCCGCGCGCATCGGGGAAGCGGGCGAAGACTTCGTTGCTCCCCAGCGCTGGTACGCTGACCTCGTCCACCACTCGCTCGATCTGATCAGTGAGTGTGAGCTGGTCCCCCCCGCTGCTCAGCTTGAACGGCAAATGCGTTTGACCTTGTGACTCGTCCCCGTCGGTCCAGAGCACACGCCGGCCCCCGGCGGCAAGGTCGGGCCCGGCGAGACGCACACGCACTCCCGCGCTGTCCGCCAGCCAAAATTGACTCAACGCGACGGGGCTCGTGCCGCGATTGACGATCTCGAGCCAATCATCGGTCTCGCCATTTTCGTCAATCCAGGCCCCTTCGTTGGCACTCATCACCTCGTTGATGGCCAGCGCCGTCGATACCGTGGGTGTGACACCGGCATCAGGGTTGGCACTATCGCCGGGCCCACCTGTGCCACAGGCGGCCAGAATGCCGAGCATTAAACCGCGCGCCGCCGCCCCCCTCATCCTCCGTATCTGGCCCACGATTGAGCATGACCCATTACGAAATGACTTGCAGTTCTCGGGCATTTGGAAGTTGTCTCAGCAAGTGCCATGCCACCCTCACTTCACGCCCCGCGCGCTGCGGCGAGCGTTCCTGCCCACACTGCTCTCGCTGTGGGTCAGCAGCGTACCTGTCTACGGGCAGACGCCGCCGAGCCCGGATTCTCCGCCAGATGTCGGCGAGATCGCGCAGCCCGAGCCGGCGACTACATCAGCGCCGAGCGCAACACCATCCCCTGCCGCAGCGCCCGCGGCACCGGAGCCTCCGGTGGAGCCCGCTGCGCCAAAAAAGGCCGCCGAGCTGCCGGGTGAGATCGCCTCGGATGACGACGTCGACGTCGACCATGAGCTGGCCCTGCGCGCGCGCTTGATGGCGGGCTTCGAATACGAACGGGAGCGCCCGGTGGGGGATCAGATGCGGCTGGCGCGTAAGGAGTACGGCTTCTTCGTGAAACAGGTGCGCTTGGGTGTGAAGGGTGACCTCGGAGAGCTGTTTCGTTTCAACACCAGCTTCGACCTTTCAGACGGGCTGTCTCCTGAAACGGGCTCAGCCTACACGTCACCGCCTTACATTCGAACGGCCACGCTCGAATATCGCCCCTCACGCGCCTTTCGGCTGCAAGTCGGTCGCTTCAAGCGCCCGTTTTCGCAGCTCGAGCTGGAGAGCGCGTCGGACTTACCCATCCTCAATCGAGGCCTGTTCAACGGGCTCGCGATTGAAGACAACCAGTGGGGCGACCGCGCCATCGGCATGATGGCATCCGGTCGGCTCAAGGCGCCCAAGTTGCGTTGGTATTTGAGCCTGACCAACCCGAGTTGGTCTTCCACGCTGGCGAGCGAAGGGCTGGACGTCCTCGCCCGCGTCCAATTGTCGATCATCAAGGCGCTGACGCTCGGGCTAAACGGCGGCTACAAGTACATCAAGCTCGGCAACGACGGCGTGCACAACTCCGCGCTCGGCGGCGACATCACGTTGAAGCTCGGTGGTATTCGCGCGCTCATCGAAATGAACTTTGTGGATTTGCCCTTCGAGGCAGCCCGGCCACGCGGGCTCGGCGCTCTACTCTTGCTCGACTACCTCATGCCCTTGAACGCCAACTGGGGCCTGCAACCTACGGCGTTTTTCGAGTTGGCCGACGCCGACGCGAACGTGTCTCAATCCGAAAGTATACGTTTGGTGCTTGGGCTAAATGTGTTGGCCTACGAAGGCTTCCGAATCATGCCGCAAGTCGCCGTGGTGCGCTCAGTGGGCGACACGAGCCAGCTCAACCCCTGGCTCGAAGCGGAAACGTACAGCCTCGTGTTTTCTCTAGTGCTTTAGTCGGCCGTGGCGGGGATTTCGAAGGCGGTCAGCAGCTCCGCGTTGCCGGTTTCTTCGTTACGTTCCTGAACCTTACCCACCCCGCGGCCAAACCAGAAGGTCTTGGTTTGTGCGTCGGACGCCTCCAAGCCGACGGCTGCCGCCTGCCAATCCTTGGTGCGTCTGATCACGATGCAGTCGAACGTGCCGACGCCCGTCATTACCTCTTCAGATAGGCTGATGATCTCGAAGGTGTGTTTGCGCGCTTCCCCGGGCTGTGCCGTACCTCCCGGAGGGGTCTCCACCCGAACATACTCGGGGCTCTCTTTGAACCCGACCGCCTGGTTGACCCAGCCCTCGTCAAAGCGCGTGAAGCCCACTCCATAGGTGACCGAAGACGTCAGCACCTCCCCGGTCGAGGCGACCAGGTACTCATCCTTGGTCATGCGCGAGATCCGCCCGCCGACGTTGCTGATGATCGAGTCAGAGCGTAAGCCGTCGCTCGGATTCGGGGAGTCGGACATGATGAACCCGGACGCGCCCTCCATCGCGATCAGAGTCACTCGCTCGGTCCAGCGGCCCCCATGATCGTATTCCCACCAGGCGCCGTCTACGAGTGGGTGGTACCTTGCCGATACCGGCTCCGGCGGCGCCTCTTGCCCGCAGGCCACGGTCCCGCAGACGACTGCCCCACAGACGACTGCCCCACAGACGATCTCCCTGCACGCGATCACCCTGAATGCCCTAAAAGCTAGAGACGTGTAAGTTTTCATTCAAAGATCCACCGCTTGTTGCCCAATGACCATGGTCACTTTGTTATTGTTGTTACACGCACGCAGGGCCTCGAGGAGCGTGCTCGGATTGGTATTTTTCTTCAGCACCACCGATAGCACGACTTCTTGAAGGATGCCCGCGCTCACGGTTTCGACCGAAATCACGCGGTACTCGTCTAAATACGATCGAAACGGCTGTTCAAAAGCCTGCTCATAGTCTCTGTCGACGGGGAACCGAATGCGCAAGATGCGCTCGGTAATTTCCTTGGCGAACAGGTTGAACCGAGTCAAGAACAGCACGAACGCGGAGAGTGCAGCTGTGGCGAAAATGGCCAGCAGATAGAAGCGGGTGCCGACGGCCATGCCGATGGCCATGGCCAGGAAGATGAAACCCACGTCGCGGGTTTCCTTCATGGCATTGCGAAAGCGTATGATCGAAAGCGCACCCACCAGCGCGAAGGCGCGGGCTACGTTGGAGCCGATGATCAGCATGATCAGCGACACCACGGTGCCCATCATGACCAGGGTGTGCACGTACTGCTGAGAGTAAGAAACCCCCCGATGAGTGCCTCGGTACACCCAGCCGATGACCAGTGACAGCGCAAAGCTCAAGAACAACGCGGTCGCAACGTCAAAGAAAGTGATGCTCGAGGTCAGGTTGCCGGTGCGCTCCAGCTCCTTGAGTAGTTCATCCATGCGGTGGCTCTGAGGGGTGGGGCTTCTCACTGGAAGCCGTGGGGCTGAGGGGGTCGGGAGGTGGATCCGCGGCCAGGGAGGGCCGGGGCACTCCGGGGCTCAGGGCGAGCGGCATGACCTTGATACCATTGAGCTGGGCTATTGCGGCGCAATACTTGCTGACGCGGTTGAGTTGGCAGCCGTGGCGCGCCAAGAGAGACGTCATCCACTCGGGGATGCGGTCATCCGCTTTCACCTCCATGATGGCCCAATCGACGGGCAGAACCAGTCGATTGGTGGCCGGCGTGTTGACCTTCAGCGCATGAATCCTGGCCGAGACGTTCGTGTCGAAGGTGACGCGGAGCCCTGCGTTTTCTTCCAGTCCTTCAAACGCCCGGCGCCGGTAGGCCGTAATGGCCGTCGGCCTCAGGTCCATCGAACGGCTCAAGTACGTGACTTCGTGGGCCACTTGCGTGTCGAGGGCGTCCAACCCCGAGAGAGACAGGCGACCCGCGCAGAGCTCTTCCGCCTGATCGAGCGGTAGCTCGAGCCGCCGCTTCTGGACGGTCTTGTTGATGCGCTGCTTGATCTCGATCGAGCCCGTCGTGACGCTAGTGATGTCCTCGCCGGGGTAGATGCGCATGCGTACTTTGCGGCGGAACTTGAGTCCTTCAATCTTGGCCCAAAAGGAATCCAGATCGGCGCTATCGTAGTAGAGGCTGACCACCGGGTAACCTTCGGCCCCGCCGTGGCGGTCCGGGGCAATTTGGTGTCGCAAGTCGTCCATGATCCTGGAGCACTCCACCACCGGTAGGATGTACTTGAGCTCGAAGCGATTGAAGCGGCGAATCACTCGCTCTCCTCCTCGTCCTCGTCGTCATCCTCCGGCTCGGCCGCGCTCGGCGCCTCCGCGGGGTCGAACGTGACTCGCACCCCCAGTGATGAAGGGTCGGCGCGCAGCTCGTCCCCCTTCAGCTTGACGGTCACGAGCTCCGGCTGTCCGGGGGGCGGGGGCAGGTCGATATACATGACACCTCGTGCCTGCACCGTCAGCTCCTGCTCCCAGCTCGTCCCGTCGACCTCGATCTCGTACGGAATGTGTTGAGGCGGAGTCTGAATGTCCAGCACGATGCGTGAGGTCGCCGTCGAGCGAGGCGTCCGAACGATGGTCACGTGCGGCGTGTCAATCCAGCCGTCGCGGTTGGCGCTGATGATACCGATCTGCCCGGATGGCAACAGCGCCGCCGCCAGCGCGGGGTGGCGCGCCATGGCCGACAAGAGCAGCTGTCGGTCCTGTTTTGCGAGCTTGAAGATGCGGCCGATCTTGAGCTCGTGGTGTAGCTGCCACACCCGATCGAGCGGGGGAGTGGACAGCCCCCACGCGAAGAAGCCGACGGTGAGCCCGTAGCTGAGCACCACGATGGAAAACCCCAAGCTGGGCCGCTGCCACGTCACCGGATGGCCTGTTCCTGCTGATGGCCGATCCAGCGCTCGAGCTCTTGCCACTCGGAGAGCTCGAGCACGTTCTCGAGCACGTGGTCTAACGCTCCCGGTTGTGGCAGGTCGATGAGCACGCGGCCGCGGTCGAGCGAGCCGCCGGGGCGGTCGTCGCGCTGAACCGCCTGTTGCTTCGACTGAGCCACAAACAGCACGTCCGCGGTCACTTCGCTTTCGCCCGCATAACGCACCGTGCGCTGATAGGTGCGCACGCCCGTGCCATTGCGAAACAAGATGCTCCCGGACAGCGCCACCTTGGCCGCGTTCTTGGCGAGCACACCCACCTTGGACTGTGCAATCAGCGTGTTCTGGACA
The DNA here is from genome assembly GCA_031407405.1 of Deltaproteobacteria bacterium. Taxonomy (GTDB): domain Bacteria; phylum Myxococcota_A; class Polyangia; order Polyangiales; family Polyangiaceae; genus SZUA-265. The sequence goes on along the minus strand of JANOIG010000052.1, from coordinate 30,748 downwards.
CTGACCTGGCTCTCTTCACCACCCGAAATTCCATTGCCTTGCGCACCGAGGATGACGGAATCGCTGAGGCGCACGACGCTGCCCATCAGATCGAGCGCATCGTCGCCTGCGTTGATGATGCGCAGGCGGCGCAGCTCGGCGCTGGAGTATTCGAGGTCGAAGGCGTCGCCGGGGACTTTGACGAAAGAGCTGTCGTGCATACGGAGCCCATCCACGTAGGCCACGTGCAACGTATCCGAGCTTGGGCCATTTTGTCCCAGCCGGCAACCTTCGATGAGCACGTCTCGCGTGTGGTGGATGTCGACCATTGCCGGATAGGGGATGAACCGCCAGCTTGGCTTGCTGCCGCCGCGAATGGTCACGTGGCTCAGCCGCGAGCCAGCGGTCTCTGGCCCTTGAATGGCGATCCCTCCCCAAGCTTCGGCCGTCATGGGCTCCACCTGGATTGGATCGTGGCGTTGCCCCGCGAACGTCACCTGGCCGAGAAATATGAGGGACGCGTGAGCGGCCATGAGCAGCCGCGTGCCGGGCTCTATGGTCACGCTTTGGTAGGGCTCGAAAACGCGCGTGGTTTCGATTCTCACCTCCCCTGGCCCGAGGCGGATCTGGCTTGGCGTTGGCGCCTGCAGCTGCCACGGGTGCGGAGCGACTTCCCCCACGCTCAGCTTGGGCGCGTCGTCTGGGCCCAGGCGTTGGCTGGGTAGGCGGGACAGCAGGTCCGCAGCTGCCGGGCGGCTGACGACGCGTGAATCGGTGGCGAGGTGGCGGCCCCGCGCCACCAGGGCCTTGGGACGGCAATTCGAGCTGAGCTCGAGCCCGTAGTCGATGGGCACCACCTCACCCCGCACCTCACCCCGTCGCTCGTTGGGGTTGGCTCGCTGGATGATGCTGATGCTCGGATACAGCAGCAGCTCTTGACTGAGCACCAGCTGCCCCGAGCGACCCTGGGCTGGCACTTCGAGGCTCGACCGACGGAGTTGGCTCACCGGTGCCGAGCACCCAGCGTCAAAGGTAACGACGAGCTCGTTTAGTGCCACACCCGAATGCCCGTTGATGATCAGCTTGAACGGCGTGACAAATGCCGGCTCACTCCCGCCCGGCACTGGCTCCGCCCGAAGCACTGGCACCCCAACGTCGATGTATAGGGGGTTGCGCTCGAGCTCACCCACGAGCTGAGCGTGGCGGTGGCCATACGTCGTGAGCTCGGACTCCACGACCAGCGCCAGTCGGCTCAAGGTGTTGGGCCGCACCATGCGACGGTGAAAAGCGTCGATGCGTGGCAGCTGCCGATACGCGTCCCAGTAAGGATCGGTGCGCAGCTCCGGCGCGAGCTCGGTGAGCAGCCGGGTAGCACGAGCATGGATCGCCGAAGGCGCCCCCTTGCCGGTCAAAAACTCGTACAAGAGCCGGTCTCTCAGGCTCAGGTAGCCCGGCGTCATCTTGAGCCGAAGCAGCACGGGGCTGTCCACCAGGTTGAACAACGGATCATCACGGAAGCCCCGGAACTCACCGGCGATCGGTTCCCAGCGGCCGCGATACGGATCGAAGTAGTAGTTGTGGTTTTCCCGGAAGTCGCGCTGGTCGCCGCCAAAGGCTACGTCTAGAGCATCCAGGCGGGCAAACGCGTGCAGGTCGAGCTCATTCCGCGTAAAATCCAGAAACTCTTGCATCGTCGCGCGACTGACTTGATGCAGGAAGCGGCTGAGATCGGCGAAGTCGAGCCTGTCGGACTCTTCGTCGGTCCTGGACGACACCTTGGTCCAGAACTGGCTCTTGGACCACAGCTCCTCGGTCTTGGCTGAGCCGGGCAGCTCGCTCGTGTAGATGCTGCCGGGCATGCGCCGCTCTGCACGCAGCAGGCTTTCGTCGGCCGCGGTTTCATAGTGGTAGACGCCGAGGTCTTTGTTGTTGAGCTTGACCCGCACGAACCTGGAGACGGGGGTCAGAATCTGGCTTTCGCGTGCCAGGTCCAAAATCAGCTGTTCGCCGATCACCATCGAGGTAGGATCGTTGATCAGGTTGAAGATGCGGTGGCCGCGGACGAGCTCCCCCTTCTCGAGCTTGACCTTGAGCGACTTCTGAGCTCCACCCGTGTGCCAGTGGCGGTTGCCGCGAAGCCGCACGTCCGCGTCGAGCATGCGGCCTCCATGTTCGAGCTGGCCGTCGACGTAGGGGCGAGCGCCGGATTTTTCCGCGCTGTCCTCCAGCTCATTCCATTCGTGGCGCGAGATGCGTAGCCGGTAGGTGTCGAGAGTGGAGGGGTCCGGGGGCGGCGACATCAGCATGCGCCGGATGTCCGCCTCGAGCTGATCGTGCAAGGCGATGTGCAGCGTCTCGAGCGCCACCCCCCCTTTCTGCTTTACGGCCTGACGGTAACGATCGACCTGCGCGAACGCGCTCCAAGCGTACCAGAGCACGAGCAGCACGCCGGGCAAACACATGACCAGGCTGTGGAGCGGACGCGCACGGTAGATCCGCCGAAAGACTGAGCGTGCCATCTGTGTGAGGGGGCAGAGAGACGTGGAAAGCGCAGGGCAGAACGGCTCAGGTATCGAACAACTCGAATCAAGCAGCATCGACCTTATCGCCGCCGAGCCAGGTTGGCTACTTTGCGGCGTCGCGGGGCGATGGCAGATTACAGTGGCGACGCATAACGAAGTCAGGGTGTTTTCGGGCAGGGCAGGACCCTGTATTGTCGGTGGGCCCTCCCCACGCGGCGCCGGCGCTAGCCATTTCGCCCCGCCGGTGGCTCGACGGAAGTTCCTCGATGCGGAAACGAACACTTCCCAGACGGTTGTGGGTCCATTGGCCCCCTAGTAGGAGAAACCTGAAGTTCGCCCCGGGTTTCTTCCGATGCACAGTCCGGGCGCGTCGACTAAACGAGGACGAACATTGACGCTGCTGGAGCAAAAAACTGCGCAATTGGAGGAGATGAATCGCCGTCTCCGCTCCCTGCTGCAGCTGGCTCAGCTCATCACTGTCTCCACCAGCGTAGAAGCCTGCATCGATCAGTTCTGTGAAGCCATGCGCGCCGAGCTGGCGGGTGACGTGCAAGAGCTGTGGCGCGGAGAATTCAGCGCCGAGCACGTTGGAGAGGAGGCCCGGCGCGCCGCGGCCGAGTCCAGACGTTTGGGCAAGGTCAGCATTTACGCCGACCCGTCAGCCCCAGAAAATAGGCGCTTCGGCTTGATCGTGCCGATACCGCTCGACAAGCCGCTGCGCGACCTCGTGCTTTTCGGTCGCGGGTCGCCCTTCAGCGAGCAAGACCACGCGATCGCAGGGCTTGCAGTTTCTTTTCTGGAAGCAGCGTTGCGCTCGCAAGCCGCCCGGGTCGAGCTCAGAGAAAGCCAAGCACAGCTGCATCAGAGTGAGCGGATGAAGTCGATCGGTCAACTCGCCGGAGGCGTGGCGCACGATTTCAACAACATGTTGATGGTGATCAGCGCTGCTGCCGAGGTGATGAGCGATACCCTGCCCTCAGAGCATCCCTGCGCTGCCCACCTCAATTTGATCATCAACACGAGTCACCGCGCCGCTGAGCTCACCCAGAAGCTGTTGGCGTTTTCGCGCAAGGGGCGGCTGGCGATGCAGCCCGTGGACGTGCACGAGGTGCTCGGGGCCGTGCGCGAGCTCCTAGTGCATGCCATCGATCGGCGTATCACCTTGCAGCTGTCCTTGGCCGCTGGCTCCTGCATCGTGCAGGCGGATTCGACCCAGCTGCAGAACGCGCTGCTCAATATTTGCCTGAACGCCCGCGACGCGATGCCGGGCGGTGGCTTGCTCAAGATCAGCACGCGGCGCGTCGAGCTCGACCGCGAGGCAGCCAACGCTTTCCCAGAGGTGCAACCGGGCAGTTATGTGCGGCTAGAAGTGCAAGACACAGGGACCGGCATGGACGACCAGACACTCAAACACGCCTTCGACCCATTCTTCACCACCAAGGATCCAGGGCGCGGCACCGGGCTTGGCCTCTCGGTAGTGTTCGGCGCCATTCGTGAGCACGGCGGCGCGGTCGTGCTCGAAAGCCGCCCCGGGCACGGCACCTGTTGCACGCTACTCTTGCCGCTCATTGATACGGCGGCGTCGGAAGCAGGAACGCTGACGCCGAGCACGGGGAATAGTCCATTCCTGCGAGTGCTGCTCCTCGACGACGAACCGGGCGTGTGCAGAACCGCCGCGCAGCTGATGCGAAAGCTGGGCCACAATGTCCAGGCGCTGCGCAGCGGGGAGAAGGCGCTCAGCCACCTGAGGACCCACGCCAACGGCTACGACCTCTTGGTCCTGGATGTGATGATGCCGCACCCGACCGGTGTGGACGTGCACCGCGCCCTGGCAAAAGACGGTATCAACCTGCCGACGATTTTCGTATCTGGATACACGGAGCAACATTTGCTCGATGGCATCATAGACAATGACGGGATCGTATTTCTCCAAAAACCGTTTCGGCAGGCCGAGCTGGCGCGGGCCATCACGCGCTGTATCGAGACGGCCCGTGGCAGACCTGTGCCAGAGCCGGTCCCGAGCGCCGCGCGGCGCTGAGTCGGCCACCTTGGCAGTGCCCGTCTGATGTATTTTAACAAAGTTCACGACCCGGCCAATTGCAGCTTCCCTGTCAGTTACGACTCGGCTCGCTCGCGCCTGGTCGTGGGCAGGCACTCCCTCGAGCTGGCGCTCACGGATCTCGGCGCTGACGTGTTCCGTGTGCGCATCCAGGGCAAGCCTTGGCCGCACCAGCACAGTCAGGTGAAGCTCGATCCGCCGCGGCCAGGCAGCACGAGCGGCTGTGCGCTCCGCATCGGCCCCCGGGGGGAGCTCGAGCTGGTTGGGGCTGACGGCGTCGGCCTGCTCAGCTCGGTGGTGGGGCAAAGCTTCGGGGTGTGTGGCTCCGCCTGGCTCTTCCATTTCGAGCTGCCGGGTGATGCGCAGCACTACGGGATGGGTGAAAAGGGCGTGGGTTTTGAGCGCTCCGGGCTGCGAACCAAGTTCTGGAACACCGACGTGTGGGCGGACTTCGCGATGAGCCAGGTCAGGACCGGCTGTACCGACCCGATGTACGCCAACGTGCCCTGGGTGATCATCAAACAGGGGAACCGCTACCTCGGGCTCTTGCTCAACAACCCCGGCGCTGCCTTCCTGCGCACCCCAGCCTCGGGCGGGGCGCTCGGGGATCGGCGGCTCTGGTTTGGCGCCCCCGATGGCATGCCCGAGCTGTTCATCATCGTCGGGCCGAGCCTGGCTGAGCTCACCGAGAAGCTACAGCGGCTGGTCGGAGTGACCCCTCGTCCACCGCTCTGGGCGCTCGGCCATCAACAAAGCCGCTGGGGCTACAAGAGCCAGGCGGAGCTCGATGAGCTCGCCGACAACTTCGAAAAACACGCCATCCCCAACGATGGGCTGTGGCTCGACATCGACTACATGCAAGGCTTTCGCGTCTTCACGGTCAGTGACGAGCACTGGCCTGACCTGAAGCGAGGGCTCGCCCGCCTGCGAGGCCGCGGCTACCACGTCGTGCCCATCTTGGACCCCGGCGTCAAAGTCGACCCCGGCTACGACGTTTACGACGATGGCCGGCGCCGCCGCGTGTTTTGCCTCAACCCCGAGGGTAAACCCTTCATCGGCTATGTGTGGCCGGGGCAGACCGTCTTCCCCGATTTTTCGCTGCCGCGGGTGCGCAAATGGTGGACCGAGCGAGTGGCGCGCTTCGCTAGCCTCGGTTTTTCGGCAGCCTGGGTCGACATGAACGACCCCTCCACCGGAGCCACGGAGAATGGCGACATGCTCTTCGACCAGGGCACGTGCGAGCACTGGAGCTATCACAACCAGTACGCCTCCGGCATGGCACAGGCTAGCCGCGCGGGTTTCGAGCAAGCGTACCCCGACCAGCGGCCCTTCATCTTGACCCGCTCCGCCTGCACGGGCACGGGCCGGCACGCGGCGGTCTGGACCGGCGACAACTGCTCGAATTGGTATCACCTCGAGAAATGCATCGAGATCAGCCTGAACCTCGCGCTGAGCGGCATCCCCTTCAATGGCCCGGATGTCCCCGGCTTCGGTGACGACGCTGACGCCGAGCTGGCGGTGGCTTGGTACAAAGTCTGCTTTCTGTTCCCGTTCCTGCGCAACCACTGCCAAAAAGGCATGCGCTACCAGGAGCCCTGGACCTTCGGCAAGAGCTCCCAGGTCATCCGCCGCTACATCCGGCTGCGCTACAAGCTCTTGCCCTACCTGTATCAACTATTCATACAGCAAGAGCGCGAAGGCTCGGCCATCTTGCGGCCGTTATTTTACGACTTCGCAGACACGCCGGCGCTACCCCTCGGCAATATCGCTGATCAATTTCTGGTCGGCCCAGCGCTGCTGCAAGCCCCCATCGTCAAAGCCGAGGCCTACCAGCGCAACGTCGTCTTGCCGGGGGGCAACTGGTTCGACGCCCGTAACGGCGCCTGGCGCCGTGGCCCGCGCAGCCTCACCGTGCGCTGCGCCGAAGGCGAGACGCCCCTCTACATCCACGCCGGTAGCATCATCCCGATGCAGCTCGGCGAACGCACCAAAAACGACAACGACCTGGCCAACATCGAGCTCCACGTTTTTTGTCCCTCGGGTACCAGTGCCGAGCTCGACTACACCTTCGACGACGGCCGCAGCCTCGGCTACCAACGCGGCGCCGAGTCTCGCGTCCGCTTCCAGGCCGAAGCCAACGGCCGCAAGCTGCGTGTCAAAGCAACCACCCAAAGCAAAGGCTTCGGGTCCTTGACGGTCCGCTTCGTCTTGCACGGCGCATTCGAGCAACTGATCCTCGAACAAGGCGGCAAAGAGCAGCGGCTTCGTTTGAGAGACACCAACGTGCACCTCACCGGTGAGCCCTTGAGCGCGGTGGTGAGCCGAGCGGTGCAGATTGGGGGCTAACGAGGGGTCCATCCGGCCCTCCGGGGCTGGCCAGCTGCGCCGAACGGAGCTAGAATCCAAGCATGTTGACATTGAGAGCGCGAGTTTCCGCAGGCCGCCTCAAATTGGACGAACCCTACGACGCGCCGGAAGGAACCGAGGTCGATCTGGCCATTCTGGAAGATGGGGACTCGTTGGATGAGGAACAGCGAGCCCAGCTGCACGCCGCCCTCATGCACGGGCACGAGCAGATGGTGAACGGCCACGTGATTCCAGCAGTCGACGTCTTGGCCAAGCTCCGCGCGAAACGCGCGTGACGGCATATCATATTGTCTTCACGACGGCAGCAGCCGCACAAGTGGAGGCGATAGAGGCGCGGGCCCTCCCCTGTAGATCAGGCGGTCGCTTGCACGGATTGTCGAGAAAGTTGGAGCGATGTGGCGCCGTGATGGTCGACCGTGAGCGCAGGGCCCTCCGGGTTCCGAACACCTCGCCGTCCACTGCCGGGGCTGCTAGGCTAGGCGGGTGAACATGACGAGCCAGTTAGATCGCGAGGTGGCGGAGGCCGCGCGGCACGTGGGGGCTCGAGTCGCCATCTTGTTTGGCTCGCAGGTGACGGGGTCGACCTGGGCCGAGAGTGATTTGGACGTGGCCGTGAGATGGGAGCCAGGGCGTACGGACGAGTCACGTCATCGAGGCAAGCTCGAGCTCATCGCCGCACTGACCGATCGCCTCGGTGCCCTCGGCGAGCGAGCCGATGTACTCGACCTCGATCGCGGTTCGAGTGCCGTGGCGTTTACGGCCATTCGCGACGGCGTGCTGGTCTTTGCGGCGAGTGATGCTGAGCGTGTGCGCTGCATGGTCGACGTGGCTCGCCGCTACGACGACGACGCGCCGCGCCGCGAGCTGTTTCGGCGCGCGGCACAAGCCGCCATGGCGGCGGAGGCCAAATAGTGGTCGAGCCTGACGTCATCGTACGGCGCCTACTCGTCCTGAACGAGTGTCTGAAGGAGTTGGCGCGGCCGGAGGCCGGCAATCCGGCAGCCCTTGCAGCGGACTCCATGCTGCGGGCGGCGGTGGAACGATGGCTGCAGGTTGCGATCGAAGCGTGTATCGATGTGGCCAGCCACGTCATCGCCAGCGAGGGTTGGGCACCACCGAACAGTGGCCGCGAGGCTTTTCTAGTGTTGGCTAACCACGGCCGGCTCCCCTTCGAGTTGGCCCAGCGCCTCGGCTTGGCGGTTGGCCTGCGCAACCTCCTCGTGCAAGATTACGCCATGACCGAATTATCTCAGCTCGCCCGCACCGTGCGCGACGATTTGGTCGACCTCGAACGCTTCGCTGGATGCGCATCCGAGTGGCTGAAGCAGCGCTGAGTCGGCGTCTGCTCGGGGTATCCGTAGGGCCCGAAGGGCGGGCCAGTCCGGCGGGCTATCTTCCAAGGCGTTGGTCGAACGCGCGCTGGCGGGTGGCTACAAATAGAAATGCAATTGGGCTAGCAGCTGCTTCGGCCGGCGCTGGCGCGCAATGATATCGAAGCGCAGATCGAGGTGAGGCAGCAGGAACCAGTTGATGGTGCCCCATACCCCGAAACGGGTCTCTCCGCGCCCGGGGCCTTCGAATTCGCGCACTCCTTCCTCGAAGACTTCGGGGTCGGGCGTACCTCGATTCAAGACCTCCCCGGTGAGAGCGACATGGAGGCCGCGAAGTGGCTCTAGATCGGCGGTTGCCATGCCCACGTAGCCGACGCCAGTGCCGGTTTTCTTCATCATGTCGGCTTCCGCGAGCAGGACCAATTCGTGGAACGGAACGTAGCGTGCGGTCACCCCGTGAGCATGACGCAGCACCGCGCGCTGAGCGCTGGTGACCGCTTCATCGACCGTGAGCGGGTCTTTGGTAGAGTAGAGCAACATGGTGCTCACACCGAGCGCCAGCTCCGGATCGAATGAATACTCCAGAAAGCCGCTGTAGCCGTAGCCGCGAAACTGTTGTGGCATCTGATAGTTGCCGGCTGAACCGAGCAGCTCACCGCGAAAGCGCTCGCTCGAGTACACCAATGACAGGCCGTGCTGCTGATCCGACTCGCGGTCGGTGGTGGTCTCCGAACGCACCCACATGGTGTGGTCGGGAATGCGCAATCCAAATGGCAAATTGATGCGCCCGCCGCGAACCATGAGCTCGTCCGTCAGCCTGTATCCGAGCCAGTGATTGCGCGAGACAGCGATGAGGTCATTGCCTTCAATGTTGCCGAACAACTTGGCCTTGCTCGAGTGCTCATAACGATTCGAGGCGCGCGACACACCCACGCTTGCAGCCAGGATGAATCGCCCCATGAAAGCCGCTCCGTACAAGTCGGCCTGCATGGGGAAAACCACCGGATTGGTAGTGTCGAGATCGTAGATGCTGAGCCCGCGGAAGCTACCGCCTAAGCGGACGTTGTCCGGCTCGGGAATGCCATACAGGAACATCGCCGCGTCACTCGGCGACTTGCCTCCAAAATCACTGCTGAGCAGCGTTTGGCCCATGACGCGGCCCATGCCCGTCAGCGTCTCGCCACCCATCGGGTCCACGTGGCAGCTGCCGCATTCGGAGAACCCGTGCCGGATCATCCAGACGTAAGCCTGAGCCTTGGTCGACACCAGGCTGACGCCGAGCAGACCGGCGAGGAAGACGAGTGCGCGAAGTGTTGATTTCACTCGCAACACTCCGAGCTCACCCAAAACACGAGGCAGCAATTTTCCATCGGCCGGGTTTTGGCGTATCGAAGGCAAACCGTCAAATAGGTCTCGTTCGATGGGCCCCTCGGTCAGTTGGCCTGTTCCCCTTCCGTGGCTGGCTCGGAGTTGCCTTTGCCGGGCCTTTCGCACAATCTACGGGCCATGCCGCGTTGGTTTGTGGGTCTGTGCTTGGGCATTGGGTCGACGGTTGCGAGTGCTTGCAATGACGAGCTGGTCGAGGACGTGACCAAAGATGTTTGCTACTCCGAGAAGCGCTGGATTGGCGGCAAACGCGGCAGCGCAGAGATGTACCCGGGTCGGGACTGCGTCGGCTGCCATTTGGAAAATGATGGGCCGCCACTGGCCGCGGGCGGGACGATCTACCCGTATGTCATCAGCGACACCGAGGTGTTGTCGGAGTTGCAGTCCGGAGAGGATTGCTTCGGTATCGAGGGGGTTGTCGTGACGATCACGGACGGTGAAGGGCAAACTTACGAGCTTACTACCAATCGAGCCGGAAATTTCTACGTAGAGGGCAACCCGGATGATTTTGCGAAGCCGTTCACCGCAGCATTAATAGATTGGGTGGACGGGGACCAGACTACCAGTGACAGCCCCATGGGAACGATGCCTTCGTATGGCGGATGCGCGCGTTGTCACACGCCTGGTACAGAAGCGAATTTCGAAGGCATTGACGATGAATATGTCGCTCCCACGACTCGGATTGGTCTGCCCGGGTACACCGCGCCTGGCGCCGACGTGATTGTAGAGAACGAACTGAGAGCCCTCGTTGGTTTACCCCCCCGGTGAGCACTGGCCGTTCAGACGAGATGCCCGTCGCCCCTCGAATCCGACGTCGCTCGCCCTCCTGGTCGCCCTCACCCTCGCCTGCAACGACCTCACCGAATCCGTCCCCACCGACGTCTGCCTCTCCGGTCTGCGCTGGGTCGGAAAGGCCACCAGAGACCCCGAAATGTACCCGGGCCGTGACTGCGTCGGCTGCCACCTCGAAAACGACGGTCCACCGCTGGTTGCCGCTGGCACCATTTACGCCACGGTCGACAACACCAGCCAGATCGAGAACGACTGCTTCGGGCTCGAAGGTGTCGAAGTAGAAGTCGAAGGCGCCGACGGCGAGGTCTTCAAGACCACCACCAACCGCGCCGGCAACTTCTACTTCGACGGTGAGCCCAGCTGGCTCGCCAAACCCTACGTGGCGAGGTTCCGCTATACGAAACCCGACGGCCGCGTCGCCAACCCCCAAATGATCGACACCGAGCCGTCGTATGGCGGCTGCGCGCGTTGCCACGACAACCGTGCCGCCGCTACCCCGGAGCTGGACGTCAGCGATCCCAGGTTTGTTCGCGCCGTGGAGGGGCTCTTCGTGCAGTAGCCTGCGTCGGTATAGCGAGGTTTTACCTTGCCGGCACGGCACTCGCCATCAACCCCGACGACGTGACCGGCGCTTCGCTCGCTGGCACCCACGGCACCTGCGGCCACCAGCGGCTCTCGGGTGGCGTAGCGCCGCGCACCTCGAGGGTCTGGCCCGGCGCGGGTGTAGCGACGACGACGCGTTGTGCTCGAGCAGCCACCAGCACACGTTCAATCGGCTCGGTCCAGCCGTGGAGAGCCAGATCGAAGAGGCCCCAGTGCACGGGGATGAGCCAGCCGCCTTGCGCCATGCGGTGAGCGGTGACCGCTTGCTCAGGCCCGAGGTGCACGTCGGCCCAGAGTGAGCTGTACGCGCCGCACTCGATCAGGGTCGCATCAAATGGCCCGAGGCGCTCGCCGATGTCTGTGAAGCCGGGGAACATGGCGGTGTCGCCGCTGTAATACACGCGGTGCTTCGGCCCGATGAACGCCCAGCCCGCCCACAGCGTGGCGTCTTTGTCTGCCATCAGAATGGAGCGGCCTGAAAAGTGCCGGGCGGGTGTCGCGACCAAAGCCAGCTCTCCAACGCGGTGTTCTTGCCACCAGTCGAGCTCGACGATGCGCTCCGGGGCGATGCCCCAGTGCTCGAGGTGGGCCCCCACGCCTAGCGGCACGAGGAAGGGCGCGCGAGTCTGCTGCGCTAGCGCTGCCACGGTCGAGGCGTCGAGGTGGTCGTAGTGGTCGTGTGAAATGATGATCGCGTCGATGGGAGGAAGCTCGCTCAGGGGCAGGGGCGGGGGGTAGAAGCGCGCGGGGCCTGCCCAGGTAAATGGAGAGGCGCGCTCCGACCAGACCGGATCGACGAGCAAGCGGTGGCCATCCATTTCCACGAGCAACGTGGAATGCCCGAGCCACGTCACCGTCAACGGATCGGCAGGCGGCGCCCGGAAATCTGCAGCGCTGCGCATCAACACGGGCAGCGGTGCCTCGGGATTGCGGTGCGCGCTGCCACCAAAGAAATATTGCCGGGACATCTCGACGAACGGCGCTTGGTGGCGCGGCAGCACGTCTCGAAAGTGGTCGGTGTTCCAATGAGGTGAACGCTGCATGCGCTCGAGCCGAGCTCCGCTGGCCCGCGCCCCTGTCACGTCCCAAGTGTCGCCGACTGCGAACGCGACCAACGCTCCGAGGGCAAGGATGAAACCCAGAGCGATGCGCACCGAAGCCCGATACAGCGTCATGCGCGCTAGCGTACTCAATTGCACCTCGTATTTCATCCAAGCAGCCCTGACGTGGTCGAGATCTATGGTATGGGCGTTCTCGAGCAGGTCTGGCGACCGCGCACGGCAGGCGCGGTGCGCGCGTTGCTGAAGGACCCGATGACGGTCCTCAGCAGTCTGGATCGGGTCACATTGGCCTCCTGGATGACAGGCCTGTGCGGCCGGGCCCCGCAAAGGTCGCGCCCGTGGTGCGTCGCAAGCAACCGAGTCTGGCAACGCCGATGGAGCCCTGGTTTCTCCCCTATCTAGACGCTAGACTGAAGGCAAGGCGCGACCGATGCCCATTATTTCTCATTCTTCGGCATCTACATTCGCATGTACCATGACGATCATCCACCTCCCCACATTCACGCCGAGTACCATGGCCACGAAGCGTTTGTGCTCATCGCGACCGGCGAGATCCTGAAAGGGCACCTTCCGAGCAAAGCGGCCCGCCTGGTGAGGGAGTGGTGTCTCGAGCGCCAAGTCGATCTCATGAACAATTGGCAGCGAGCCCAAGCGTTGAAGCCGCTCGAAGCGATTCCTGGAGCCGACCAATGATCAAGATAATTCACGCCAAGCACCGACGCGACTATATCATCGAGCTGGAGTTTTCCGATGGTTCGGCTGGCGACTACGATGTCGCGCCGCTGATCGCGCGGGACACGGAGCTGACGAGGCCATTAAAGGATTTGCAGGAATTCACGCGGTTCTTTATCGATTTCGGGGCTCTGTGCTGGCCGGGACGGCTCGAGTTGAATGCCGAAGCGATTCAGCAGCGCCTCCGCCAGGCGGGTGCTCTCCGACAAACAACACGGGTGGCCTGACCGATGCTGAGCCGCCACCACCCGCGACTATGTGAGAGTGAAAGTGGCGTCGTGTGCCTCGGAGTCGAGTCTATCGCCCAGGCCGAGCAAAAGCGGGCCGCCGTGCGCGTTGCCCTCGAAGAGGGAGAGCGGAGCGGGATCTTCGAGGGTGACCCGTTCGCGAGCGTCCGCGCTGAGCTCGATTTGCAAATTCGGTAGGCATTGGTGCGGTTTCGTTCACTTCGCGCGCACGTGCATAGGGGTTAGGACCGGGTGCTACCCCGGCGCCACTCCCGAATCCGCTTGCATCTCTCGGGCCGCCAGGGCTAGCCACTGCCATGCTGCAAAGTTGGCGCTGGTTTGGCCCGAAGGACCCCATCTCGCTCACAAAAATCCGGCAGGCGGGCGCTTCGGGCATCGTCACCGCGCTGCACGACATCCCCGCCGGGGAGGTGTGGTCCCGCGCCGCCATCCTGGAGCGCAAGGCGCTGGTGGAAGCCGCGGGCATGACCTGGAGCGTGGTCGAGAGCTTGCCGGTGCCGACAGCGGTGCGTTTGGCCGAGCCCGGCTACGAGCGGCATATCGAGCGTTACATCGAATCCTTGTCCAACTTGGGCGAACTGGGCATCAAGACGATCTGTTACAATTTCATGCCGGTCATCGACTGGACGCGCACTGACCTCGAATGGAAAGCGCCGGATGGCAGCATCGCGTTGCGATTCGAGAGCGCTGCGTGGGTGGCGTTTGACGTGTTTCTGCTCGGGCGGGCCGGCGCCGAGGCGGAGTATGACCCGGCGCAGTTGGCCGCAGGTCGACGTCATTTCGAGCGGCTGAGCACGGCGGGGCGGGAGCAGTTGATCCGTACGGTGGCGGCGGGGCTGCCGGGTGCGAACGAAGACGGCTACTCGCTCCAAGGTTTGCGGCGTGAGCTCGAGCGGTGGCAAAGCGTGACGCCCGAAGTGTTGCGCTCGCGGTTGATTGGTTTTCTCCAAGCGGTGGTGCCCGCGTGTGAGAAGCACGACATGCGGCTGTGTCTGCATCCGGATGATCCGCCGCGGCCATTGCTGGGATTGCCGCGCATTGCCAGTTGCCAGACTGATTTCGATGCGCTGTTCGAGGCGGTGCCGAGCCCGAGCAATGGGCTGACCTTGTGTGTGGGGTCGCTCACGGCGGGCCGCCAGAATGATGCCTCGGCGTTGGTCCGGCACTTTGCGCCGCGCATTCACTTCGCGCATTTGCGCTCGGTGCTGTTGGAAGATGACGATTCGTTCGTAGAGGCCGACCACCTGCAAGGCGACGCAGATCTGGTGGACGTGGGGCGGGTACTCGTCGGCGAAGAGCGGCGGCGGCGCGCGGCGGGTCTTTCGCACGCGGAGATCCCGATGCGGCCCGATCACGGGCGCGTGCTCGAGGGGGACATTGGTGCCTTGCCGGGTTATCCCTGGCTGGGCCGGCTCAAGGCGCTCGCCGAGCTGCGAGGCATGTTGCACGCGATCGAGCATTTGACGTGACCGCGACGCGTAAAGAGAGGCGAGCCGGGCAACCCAAAGCGGAAGCTCCGCGAGTCAGGGCACGGCCGCCCAAGGCCGGGCCGCCCAAGGGCGCATCAACACAGGTCAAAGCCCGGCCGCCCAAGGCTCCGCCGCCCCAAGCCAACAAATGGCAATCCAAAGCGGGGCCGCCAGCCGTCAAACCGTGGCAGCGCAAACGAGAAGAGCCTGAGGTAGAGGCCGTGTTGCCAGCGATCGATCCAGATGACGAATGGCAGTCGTCTCCTCCACGTCGTTCACCGGCTCGGGAACGTCCGACGAGCGCGCGCCGTCTCCCCACTGACGAGCCGGGCGCCGGCGGTTCTCGGCGTCCGTTGTCACACACGGGCGGGCGTGTGGAGCAGCTCAGTGGGCCCCCTGAGCTCAAGGCCGTCATCGAGCGCAGCCTCGGGATCGATCCGGAACGCGGCGTGCGCGACCACGTGCACGGCTTCCACAGTTATCCCGCGCGCATGCACCCGGGCACCGCCGCCGGTCTGGTGTCGGCGCTGTCACCCGAGCGTGGCACGGTGGCCGACCCGTTCTGCGGCTGCGGCACGGTGTTGGTCGAGGCGCGGCGTTTGGGGCGCAAGGCGCTCGGCGTGGACCTGAACCCCATCGCGGTGCGTTTGACCCGCTTCAAGACCGAGCCCCTCGCGGCCCCGGCGCGCGCAGCCTTGCTCGAGGCCGCGGAGCGCGTCGCCGAACAGGCCGAGGCGCGCCGCAAGAGCGCGGCGGGTCCGACGCGGCGGTATCCTCCGGAGCAGCGAGACGCTTTCGACGTGCACGTCTTGCTCGAGTTGGATGGCCTCAGCTCTGGCATCAAGAAAGAACCTGCGGGTCCGGTTCGGCACGCCCTACAGCTGGCGCTGTCCTCCATCTTCAGCAAGGTCACACGCGAGACGAACGCGGACGTGCCCGCCAAACGCCTGGCCAGTGGTTTCACGATTCGGTTTTTCGTGAGCCGGGTGGAGGAGCTCGTGCGTCAGCTCGCAGAATACGAGGCGCTCTTGCCCGAGCGCGCTTCGGGCGCGCAGGTGCGTGAGGCCGATGCACGCGAGCTCGGGGGGCTGGGCTGGCGCAACGTCGATCTATTCGTGACCTCACCGCCGTATCCGGGCGTGCTCGACTACGCTGAGTATCATCGCACGCGGCTGAGCTGGCTTGGTATCGATGCCGCCCAGTTCGAGCAGCTCGAGATGGGTGCGCGCCGCCGGCTTCAAAAGCTGGATCACGAAAGCGCGGCGGCCGAGTGGGAAGCAGATTTCACCAAAGTGCTCGTGGCGATGCGCAACGCCTTGTCGCCGAGCGGCCAGGTGGCGCTGGTGCTCGCCGATTCACTCTTGTGTGGCCAGCCGTATCCGGCGGACGTGGTGGTCGAGCGCTGCGGCAATCAGGCAGGGTTGTCCATCGTGGCCCGGGGCTCCCAGCGGCGCCCCCACTTCCACCGCCAAAGCGCCAAAGCCTTCGGCCAACAACCGCGCTATGAGCACTTACTCATTTTGACCGCGGCCGGCTCAGCGCCGCCTGTGGCGCAGCCACGCCGCGTCAGGTGAGGCGCCGAATCAAATACTTCAAGTGCTCCGTGATGTGCTCGGCCGAGGCGAATTCGAGCCCGAAGTGCTCGCGAATCTTGGACAGGTCGAACAGGCAGGGTGAGCCGGGCTCCCCCTCGGTCACCACTTTGCTTTTGGAGCTGGTGAGGCGCACGGCTTCTTCGGCTATGGCTTGCCAGCTGACAAACGGGGTAGCGAGGCCGAAATACACTTCGCGCGAGCGCCCCCCGTCGAGCACGGCTTGGTACAGCTTCGCCAGGTCACCGGCCCAGACAAACTGGGTTCCATCCCCTTTTTTCAGCCGGATTTCCTGGCCGGCCACGGCGCTCTTGACGATGTCGTTGAAGCGCTTGTCGGGTTGGATGGGTGCGCCCTCGACCACGGGGTTGCCAAACGTATAACCGGGTCGAATCACGTTGCAGCGCATGCTCGTTTTGGCGCCCACCGCGAGCACGTACGCTTCGGAGGCAGCCTTGGTAGCACCGTAATAGTCGCTGGGCCGTGTCGGGTCGGACTCGCTCATGCGCGACCAGAAGCCACCCAGGGCGGCGGTCGACGAGGTGTAGATGAAGTGTTTGACACCGCGCTGAGCGCAATCTTCGAGCAACGACACGGTCGCCCGCGTGTCGGTCTCCAACATGGACAGAGGCGTGTCCCCCCAGCCGAGGGCCACGTGGATGCACGCTTCGCAACCCTCCAGTTGCTCGCGGATCAGCGCCTGATCGTACAAGGTGGCTTGCACGCGGCGCACGCGCGGGTGACTGGAGAGCGACGGGGTCTTGTCAGGGTTTCTGGCGATCACGACCAGGTCATGGCCGGCCTGCAGCAGGCGGTAGGCCACGTGTGAGCCGATGAAGCCGGTCGCACCCGTCATGAAGATTCGCATACGCCGCACAGGGTACGCAGGGGCCCGTCGCGCGCGCAAGCCTTCACGTGGGACGCGCGCTGCCCGGGCAAAAAGGTGCTTTCCCGGCCCGGCGCTCGGCGGCGGGTACGAGGTGTTAGCTGCCGCCGAAGACCACGTAGATGCCGCCAGCATCCCCCACGCCCGGGGCGCCGATCAGGATGTCGTCCGTGCCATCCCCGTTAATGTCTCCCGAGGCCAGGGTATCGCCGGCTTGATCGAGGTTCGCGGCGCCAAAGATCGCAAAACCTCCAGCTTCGCCCTGCTGGACTTCGGACAAGGACACCGGCGAAGCGTCGCGCTTGCCGAACACCACATAGGCCACGCCTGTCGCGGAGCCCGTCTCCGCGTCCGAGCCGGGGGCTCCGATCAAGAGATCTCGAACGCCGTCGCCGTTCTGGTCCCCAATGCCCGACACGGCCGTGCCAGCGCGGTCGGACACGAAGCCCCCATCGATGGAGAAGCCGCCACCTTCTCCTGCCTCGAGCGTCGTCAGGCTCAGAGCGGTGACAGTTTCCTTGCCAAAAACGACGTACGCGCGTCCGCCTCCGGGGTTGTCATTCGAGGGAGCACCCGGTGCCCCGACCAGCACGTCGCTCCGCCCGTCCCCGTTGAGGTCGCCCACGCCAGCCACCGAGGCGATGCCGGCGAAGTCGTTGAAACGAGCCTCCTGGATGACAAAACCACCGCCTTGGCCGTCCTCGATGGCATTGAGGGAAATGGTCGCCGCCGTGGCTGGACCGAAAACGACGTACGCGACGTAGCCCAGATTGTTGTCCCGGACTCGCTGACCCCCGATGATGATGTCGGGCCGGCCATCTCCGTTCACATCTCCGGCGCCCGCCACCGAAAGGATCCCGGCAGCGATCTCCGTGCTCACGATGTCGAATCCGCCGGTCGCCGGTGTTAGCTCCGACTGTCCGAACACGACGCGTACGATGGCCGATTGGCCCCCATCGACGAAGAGAGTGACGGCGATGTCTTCGCGCCCGTCTCCGTTCTGATCACCGACTCCGGCTACGTTAGGCACACTGCCGGTGCCATTGAATACGAACCCGCCGCCTAGCCCCGCCGCCACGCTGGCGGCGGCCACTCCGGTGCCGCTCTGTTTTCCGAAGACGACGTAACCGGCGCCCTGTTGTTCGGGGAAGCTGACGGAGGTGGGGGTCGTCAGCACTAGATCGGGTCGCCCATCCAGGTCGATGTCGCCCACGAGGGCCGCGCGCAGGCCGAACTCGCCTCTTTGCGCCCCGGGACCGAGCGGTGGCCCCGTGATCAAGAAGCCGTTGCCTTGCCCGTTGTTGAAAGCGGACAGCGACAGCGGTGCCGTGCGATTGAGCCCGAACAGCAGATACGCTTGGCCGCCGCCTGGGGCGGTAGGGACGCCGATGAGCACATCCCCACGTCCGTCCCCATTGACGTCCCGGCCGCTGGCGACGGGCCCCAACGGCTCTCCTGCCGCACCGTTGATCAGAAACCCACCACCGCTTCCTTCGTTTATGCCAAGCAGGCGCAGCGGCTCGCGGCCTGCAAACGGGTCAGCGGTACACTGCCCGCTGCCATCGCACTGCCCGCCCGGCTGCGACGTGCAGGCGGTTGTGGCTGGCAGGTGATTGGGCGCGCATTGGCCCTGGGCGTCGCACGTATCCTGTCCGGAGCACTCGGTGGGCTCGGCGCCGCACTCTGCATTGGCGTTGATGCTGTAAGCGGTCGTGCTGCGTGCCGGATCGCAGATTTGGCAGGGATTGCCCGCTGGGACGGACTGTGCAGCCACACACTCGCTGCCGATCGAGCAGCCGCTGCAATTGGCCGGGCAGTCTTCGGTGCACACGCAGCTGCCGTCCGGTTCACACGCAGGCGGGACGTCTTCGGTCCCTCCAGTTCCACCAGCATCCTGACCCGCCATTGAGCCGTTCTGCAGCTCGGGGTCGCCTCCGCCACTTCCGCCACCCCCCGCGGCGACATCCACGGCGCGCTGATCGAGCCCGCAGCTGGAAGCGGTTAGAACGAGGCCGGCAACCCAGCAGGGCATTGCCGTAAAGGACGAAATGGCAGGCATTGATCGCACTCGGCTGGTCCTAGCGCAGGCGATCGCAAAGGCAAATGCCCCCGTCCGGTGGGCCGCGGAAATTTGCTAGCGACTTGGGTCTCTGGACTCTAAGCGCGCAGCTCGGGAAAGGGCGTGCGGTCCGTAGTTGATTTACCCGGCCCGCCCAGGGTGCTCAGGTTGGTGGCGCCCATCGCTTCTGCCGCGCTCGCCAACACCTGCAAGTGCGCGGCGCCGGCGCCGTTCAGGTAACCATTGCCAGCGCGCAGGTAGCCTCCCGCGCGGCCCGAGACCACAAACGGCATGTCATTGCCGGCGTGGATGACGGCGTCACCCATCTCGCGAGCCCAGAGGAAGTACGTTTGATCAAACAGCGTACCGCTGCCATCGGGAGCCTGGGTCGCCTTCAGCTGCGCCACCGTCTCCGCGAACCGCTCACCCAGCCAGCGCTCGGTGGCGATGAGCTGAGTTCGCGGTGCGCCCTGCGCGTGCATGAAGTCGTTGTGCCAGTCGCCATTTGCCCCTTCGATGTTGACGGGGCAGCTCTGATGGTGCCCAAACTCGACCAGGGCGACCCGGGTGATGTCACAGGCAAACGCCGTCACCGCCATGCTCAAGTGCACGCGGCTGTTTTCGAGGGGCTGCAAATTCGCCGGCAAGTTGCCAGGAGTCTGGCAAGCGACGGGCTGGATGAACTGAGTCGTCGACCCCGGCGTGGGCGCGACCACCGTGCCCTGCTGAATGCTGAGCTGCTGCGCAATTCGTTCTTCGAGCTGCCGGATGGAATCGGCGTGCAGCTGAAGCTTTTGCTTTTCCAGGCCACCCAGGCTGCGTTCGAGCTGGGTGAGCTCCCCTGTCACCGCGTCCAGAATGCTTTGGCGGCGCAAGAGGCGTATTTCTTCCGCTGAGGGCCCCGCTGGAGGCGAGCCCACGGGCGGCGGTGGCGGCGGCGGGGCGGTTCCGTCGAAGATGTTGCTGAACGCCTGCGTCAGGGAGAACGTCGGTGCCTTCAGCTCGTTATTGACGAACCTGAGGCCCGGTTGGGCTGCGCCATTTTGGGCGCCGCTATTGAGAGCAACACCGCCGAGGTGAACGGAGGGAACTTGAGTCAGGATGCCGCGGCTGCGCAGATCGGCCGAGACCCACTCGTCCAGTGACATCACCCGCTGGTCGTACTGACCGGTACCGGTCAAGCCACCGATCGAGCCGTGGCTGCCGGCGCTACCCTGACTGTCGAACCTGTTCAGCAAGATGACGTCGGCTTTGACCGGATTCAGCGTTTGCGTCATCTGGCTGAACGTGATGTTGCCCGAGCTCGAGCCGGCCGGGTTCCACGCCCCCGGTTCGCTCCCGTTCGCGGTCATGATCAGCAGATACTTGGCCCGACCCGGGGTCTGCGCACGGGCAAGAGTCGGATCGAGCAGGGACATGAAGGGCGAAAACAGCGCCAGCATGCCGGCGTTGCGGGTGAACTCTCGTCGGTTCCAGTTACGCATCATAGTCTCCGATTGGCTCTACTTCCGGCCTTAAAGGTCTCGAACCCGGCGAGTGAAATGGGGTGCGTGCACGATGCCCATCAGCGCGCTCTGGAGTGTATTGCCGGCCGCGCGCGCTTCTCCGCGAATGAAGTCGTCCGTGCACTCCTTCTCCGAAACGCCATTTCGTTTCGGTGTCCACTTCGCGTCGTTGGCGATGCCGTAGGCGTAGTACGACAGGTTGTTGATCATACAGGCCCGAGCCTCTTCAATTTGTGAGAGGTAGGCGGCGAGCTCTTCCACGTTCGCGAGCGGATACGTGACGGGCGGGTCTGCGAGGTTGGGCCCGTTCATGACCGGCACTCCGCCGCTCGAGTCCACCGGTTTGCCTGCCTCGGTCTCCCGGTACCGCCCAAAGCCGTCGTAGTGCTCGAAGGTAAAGCCGATCGGATCCATCAGCTGGTGGCAACCCAGACAGGGCTGCTCGCTGCTATGCCGCGCGTAGCGTTCACGGCTCGTGTCCGTGGGCACGGGCGCAGCCAGGTTGGTGTCCAAATCGGTGGGAACGTCCGGCAGGTCGTTGCAGAGGAAGCGCTCTCGCACGACGAACGCGCGCTGCACGGGGGAGGAGTTGTCCGCCAGGGCGTGCGCCGCCAGATAGGAACCATGGCCCAAAAGGCCGGGGACGCGGCGCCCGTCGGAGATGTCGACGCGTTCGAAGGTACCCGAGCTCGCGCCCTGGATGCCGTAGAAATTGGACAGCGCCTGATTGATGTACGTGTAGTTGGCCGCAAACAGGTCCCCTATCGTCCCGTCGGGCCGATTGAGCACGTCGAGGAAGAGCTCTTCCGTTTCTTGCAGCATGTCGGCGCGCAGCTCTGGCGACAGATCCGCCCCGCTCTTGGCCTTGTCCCGCAGCCGGTCGATGTCCGTCCAGGCCCGTACGAAGCGTGCGAACACCTCATCCGCTGCCGGAGTCGCCAGGAGTCGCGCGGCTTCGCGGTCGATGTCCGTGTTGGATGCTAGCCGACCCTGCTCGGCCGCTTGCATCAACGCGTCATCGGGCGGACCGTCAGTGAGAAAATAGGACAGCTCGCTCGCCACCTCGAACGGGGTGAGCACGTACTCTGTCTGGTTGCGATCGAGCGGGCCGAGCTCTCGCCGGTAGAGCAGGTAGGGCGACTGCACCATGGCCGCGATCACCGAGAAAGCACCGTCCTGGAAGCTGGCAGCACCGTTGAACAGGGCATTGAAGCGATCCACTCGTTCTTGATCGACCGGCTCTCGACTGATGAGCTCACCCAAGTTTCGAATGAACTGCTGACGACAGTTCTGATCGTTCAGGTTGTTGCAATTGTTGCTCAGCTGACCCAAGCGGTTCTGCACCGCCCACTCCGCTACGCTTTCGGCCAGGGTCATCAACGCACCGGCGTCGAGGCCCTCGATCAACGCGTCGTCCGAGTCCACGTTGTAACCGAGCGTGGTGGGATCCGTCAGCACCGGAGCATCGGGCACGTCCGTGCTGTCGAAGACGCTCACCAAGGTGTTGCGATACTGCGTCGACGTGAGGCGCCGGATGATGCGCGGGCCCGGCGTGGAGCACACCGTCAGCGCGGGCAGCGCGGCGACGGGGAGCGGTGCACCCGTCGGATCGGTGGTCGGCCCGTTGTTCACGATGCCGAGGCTCGGGTTTCGGTCCTCGGGTCCACCGACCGGAGTTATGGGTTCCCCATTCGGACCGACCGGATTGCCGACGTTGCTCGACCCGCCTCCGGCCACACCGAAATTTGGTAGCCCCGACGTATTGCTGTCTCCGGTCAACAGCGACTCACAGGCGATCGTCGCCAACGCCAGCGCCACCACGGCTGTCAGGCGAACGGGAGCCACGGTCCCGTGCGCGACCCGCAGGGCATGCGAGCCGCGGGTGCCGTGTGATGTTCTGGGGGTGCTTCTAACTCCGGTCATTCATTTACCTGTGGGGTTGAAGGGAGGCGCCATCGCCGGCTCGAGCCGGGACACTCTGTGCTCGTGAGGGCCCAATGCAGCGTCCGCCGAACCGTGGAGCGCTTGAAGGCGCGTGAACGGTCTAGCGAGTCGAAGTCAGTACGGCAAAGCTAAGTAGGTGTAACACAGGTTCGCTGTGTGGGCTCCACCCGAAAGCAGAAGCTGACGGCATATTTTCCGGGGTCTTCGTGGGCATGCTGCCACTCGGCGTCATCGCGATCGCGTGGATCGCGTCGCTAACGAAGTAACGGATCGGAGGGATCGCGTCGCTCACGCAGCGAACGGATCGGAGGGATCGCAGCTCCTACGGTGTAGTTGCCGTGCGACAGCGCGTTTGGCGCCAAAACTCCAGTCGTGCAAGATCGCCTGGCGTGCCGGTGCGTGTTGCACGCCAACATCAATCTCGAGAACGGCGCAGCTTCAGCGGCACGAGCGGAATGCGCGTTCATCGAGCGGTAATGGGTGACGGTGCGATGATGACCTTCATCGTGCCCGCTCGCTGCGGCACACGACAATCCGCGGTAGCGCCCCTTGACACTGAACCGACGCGCACTCGGTGCAGCAAAGTTTTAATGTCGACATCGGGCTGTTGCCGGGTCGGTCGATCGTGTTCGTCCATGACCCGTGGAAGACAACGGCTGCTGTCATGGTTACGAGTCGTCGCGGTCGCCTTTGCGCTCTCGCTGCTCGCGTGGACCTTTCGCGACGTGGACTTCGCTCGAGTCCAACGGCTCTTGGTGGGTGTCGGCGCGCCAGCTCTCGCCTGGGTGCTGGTCCCGATGGGCTGCGCGCTCTGCGTAGAGTCTCTCGGCTGGGCCTGGGCCTTTCGAAGTTTCGGCCAGCCCGTGCCGTTCTTGGGCCTGCTCCGCGTGCGCGTCACGAGCGAGGCTCTGGCGCTGACTTTGCCCCTGGGCATGTTATTCTGCGAGTCGACAAAGCCGTTCTTGTTGGCCCGGCATTGTCGGCTGCAGACAGAGACCAGTGTCGCGGGCATGGCCGCACGCAAGTACCTGCTCTTGGTCTCCCAGGCGGCTTACATTCTCCTCTTCGCCATCCTCGGTGCCTCTTACCTCGAGGGAGCCTCCGTCCAGGTCCTGGGCATGGCAGGGCTCTCCAGCTGGGTCCTGGGCTCTGGCGTTCTCGTCGCCGTGTCGGCTCTCGGCTGTGCCCTGGTGCTACACCGTGGTCGGGTCGCCGAACGCGTGCTCGGCGCACTGTCGTGCCTTCCGCTCCAGGGGCTGCAGACGCTGCTCGAGCGCAGCCGGGTGCGCTTCACTGGAACCGATGGCGAGCTGCGCCTGTTTTTTCGCGGCTCGCTCCTGCGCGCGTCACTACCGGCAGTGGTGTTTTTTTGCGGCTGGTTGTTAGAGTCGGTCGAGACGTATCTCATTCTGCGGCTGCTCGGAGTCGAGCTGCCGTTCGTGGCCGTCGCAAGCTTCGAGGTCGCACTTTCGTTCCTCCGCCACGTCACGTTCGTGCTGCCCGGCGGGCTCGGCGTTCAGGACCTCGGCTATGTGGCCTTCCTGCGTGCCCTCGGAGTGAGCGACCCGCTGATCGTCGGCGCGGGTTTCGTGCTCTTGAAACGCGCCAAGGAATTCGCATGGGCGCTCTTGGGATACGCGCTCTTGGCAGACGATCTGCGCTGGACGAAGGCGTCCACGGCGCGCCCGCGGCCGTTCACGTCAGCCCTTGAAAGTGGTAGCCCGTAGGCGCTCGCCGAGGACCAGTAATCCAGCGCCCACGCCCAGACGCAGAGACCAAGCTGGGAGCGGTACTGCCGCTACCCCTGCGAGCGTTACGCTGCGGAACACGGCACTGGTCTCACTGGCACCGTTAGGGAGACCGACAGTAACCTCCGTTTCGGTTGCCGCGCCGGCTGTCGCGGCACTGGTGTGGCGCACGCGCAACGTCGTGCCCGCGTCGACCGAAACGGGTAGGTTGCTCCATGCGCCACCGTCGAGGCTGAGCTCCGAGTCGTTGCCTTGGCTGATGGTCACTAGCAGCGGCCCGAGGAAACCGTCGAGCGTCACCAGATCGGAGGTGACGGTGAGGCCAGTGGGCACGTCGAGCTGGTCCTGAAAGCCAAAGTTGTCGGCTCGCTGAATCGCTCGGAAGCGCGGCGGGATGGTCATTTCATAGACCACGCCCGATGCGCCAGTACCGACGGCCCCGCTCGGGCCGCGCTGGCTGCTAAAGTAGAGCCGGGAGCCGTCCAAGGTGAATGCAGGGCCGCAGATTTCCGAGCCTCCCCGCGTGATTTGCATCAGCAACTTGGCGGGTTGGTTGTTGAACATGATGGCCAGGCGCATGGCGTTGCCGTCCTCGGCGACGAGCACGTCGCCGGTGGGGCTGACCACCACGTTGTCGACCTGGTTGAAATTGCCCGCCGCTCCGCCAGCGCCCAGATTTGGGAAGGCCTGGTTATTGTGTGTATCGTAGATCAGCTCGAGTAGGTTGTTCTCGATGTCGATCGCCCAGATGCGGTTGTCTCCCTTGCTGGCGAAGAACATCACGCCGCGCGTCGGGACTGTGCCAGCGCTCGGGATCGAGCTCAGAGCGGGTGGAACCTCATGGTACCAGATCCCCTCGCCACCGTTGAAGTTGGTCCCATTGGTGCCCGTGTCCGCTACCCACTCGATTGGCCGCGCTTGGCGCAATAGCGCGCTGCCGGCGGCGGTGTTCGGGACCACGGCGTTATCGTGTTCCGGCATGCCGTTGAAAGCTGGAATGAACAAGCGTTGCGACACGCCGCTCTCCATGCGCATTCGAGTCGTGCCATCCGGCGTCAGCTCGAGGTCTTCAGCGGCTGAGACGAAGCGCACAAATTTGCCCGAAGAGTTGTCGAGGGTTTGATAGCAAACGTGGTGCCGTGGGTCGATCGCCACCGCCTCGCGACCATTGCGCGCCCCCAACGCATCGAGGCGGCGCTGCGTGGCCGGAGTGCCAAACGGATCGCATTCGAAGGCCCAGCCACCGGTCACTTCCTCGCAGGTGATCCAGGTGCCCCAGGGCGTTTGGCCACCGGCGCAGTTGGTTCGGGTGCCGGTGCAGATGCGGTAATAATCGATCACGTTGCCGGCGGCGTCGAAGCGGATGGAGCTGACGCCGCCGGAGCCGGTTTCGCTGTTGGAAACATAGACCCAGCCAGCGTCGGCGGCTGGGTATACCGCGCCGCCGTCTGGATTGACGTGGCCGAGCGTACCGCTCGCGGTCAGCGCGACCGGGTTGATACCAGCCCGCATGACCACGCGCACGGCAAAGCCTTCCGGAGCGAACAGCTGGTGATTGACCGCGGTCAAGTCGTCGTCGACGACCTGCTCCACCAGCGGCCCAAAGTCCTGCGCGCCCAACGGACCGAAAGGGATCTCGAGCTCTGGCCCGCCCGCTGTTTGAGCCAATGCATTTTTTACGGCCCAGCAGGGAAGGCTTGCAGCGCCCAGCCCTAGAAAGACTCCGCGCAGCATGTTGCGGCGGCTGAGCTCACCTTTCACGGCGGCACTATGGGGTTGCAAAATGGCAGCCGGGTGACGGGGTCGCGAACTTTGAGCACGTGTCCCCATCTGTGAACCATACCAAACTCGTGGAGGCTCTGCGGCTCTTGACGCACGAGCGGCGCGATGGGACAAAAAATTTGATGAGCTGCCCCTCGGCGCGCGCAAAGCCCGGTTGTTGGCAGCTGATGGGGGTTCTCTCAGCGGCTTTCGCCTCGTACGCGCTCGCGTGTGCGCCGGCGCCCGCGCCCGTGGCACAGTCCGCCGCAGCCATGTTGGAGCCCCCAGGTCCGATTCGCTACGTCATCGTCGTCACGATCGATGGCCTTCTTCCCGACGCCTACCTGCGTCCGGCTCACTACGGCCTCGAGGTGCCGGTGCTCCGCGACATGGTGGCTCGCGGCGCGAGCAGCGACGGTGCGCTGTCGGTCTTCCCGTCGCTCACCTATCCCGCGCACACTTCCATAGCCAGCGGGGTGGAGCCGGGTCGTCACGGCGTCGTCACCAACAGCGCCTTCGATCCGCTGGAGAAGAACCTCGACGCGTGGCGCTGGTACGCCGAGGACGTGAAAGTTCCCACGCTCTGGGACGCGGCCTACGAGGCCGGCTACAGGACGGCGCTCGTCGACTGGCCTGCCACGGTCGGCGTCAGGACGGCCACGTTCCACGTGCCAGAGTTCTGGCGCGCCAAGGTCCCCGATGACGTGAAGCTCATTCGTGCGCTTTCCACTCCCGGGTTACTCGAGAGTGTCGCCGAAAAGTATCCCAGCTTCCTAGCGGGCTTTCGCCCGCAAGACGTGGCGGACGAAGCGGGGACGGACATCGCCGTGCATCTCATCGACACCGCCCGGCCGCACCTCGTGTTTCTCCACGTCTGGCAAGTGGATGCCGCTCAACACCGGTACGGCCTGTGGAGCAACCAGGCACGGGTGGCGATCGAAAACGCCGATCGGCAGCTGGGCCGCCTGCTCGCCAGCATCGAGCAAGCCGGCATTGGCCCGCAAACCGCGCTCGTCGTGGCCTCCGACCATGGCTTCGCGAGCGTGTCGCGCTGTGTGAATCCGAGTGTGCTGCTGCGCCGCGCCGGTTTGCTTCAGGTCGACGAGCAGGGCCGCGTGAACGCATGGGATGCAGCGGTGATGCCCTCCCACGGTGTCGCTTACGTTTATGTCGCGCGCCCGGGGGATGCGGCGCTCGAAGCGGCGACGCTAAAGGTTTTCGAGGATGCGACGCGCGCCAAAGGCAGCGGCATCGGCAAAATCCTCAGCCGCGCCGAGGTCGTGGCCCTCGGCGGTGACCCCGAAGCCTTTCTGGGGCTCGAAGCCGAGCTCGGGACGTATTTTGGTGGGGGCCGCGTGCAGTATGAGACCCCGCCCGCCTACGCGGCCACGCACGGCTACGATCCGGCCCGCCCGGAGATGAAAGCGGCGCTGATCCTGTTTGGGGCGAACATCGCTCCTGGCAAGCTCGTCGGCGCGCGCCTGGTCGACATCGCGCCCACTGCCGCGAAATGGCTCGGCCTTACGCTGGCTAGCACCGACGGCAAGCCGCTCGAGATCGTAGCCGGAGCTGGAGTCAGGGCTGGGCCAACTACGAGGCCGGATTGACCCGCGTGTAGCACCTTGCCCGCTGGTGCCGGCGGTGCCGATATGGAACAATCCGACGTGTGAGCACCCGCAAGAGTGGCATCGATCCCGAGGTCATTTCCCCAATCCCGTTTGATCCGCCCTCGAACGGGGAGTTTTGCCCGCAGCCGCCGACGGCACGCGCGCTGCGCGCGGAGGCGCTGTGGCGGCGCTGTGTGGAGGAGAAACACCGGCGCCTGGGCATGAGCCGGCGTCAGTTCGCGGAGAGCGCTTGTGGCATGGCGAGCGCGCTCTGGGCCCTGAATCAGGCAGCGTGCGGGTCGGATGACACGAACGGGGCGGGTTATGCCGTCGACGCAGGCATGTTGGACGATGAAGAGCGGGCCCGCATCGCCCTCTCCGGCGATGAATTCATATTTGACGTGCAGACTCACGTGTCCGATCCGCTCACGGAATTTGCCGAGAACGATCCGCCGGCGCGGGCGCTCGACTTCCTCAAGCAAATCTTCGTGCAGAGCGACACCACGGTGGCGTGCATTTCCGGGGTGCCCGACGCGCGCGCCCTGGGCGTTGGCAACGTCGGCGCCCGCACCATGTTGAGTGAAATCGTCGACCGCATCGCGGGCCCGCGCCTGGTGTTTCACGCCAACGCCGACCCGGAGAACGGCGCGTCAGAGCTCGACTACATGTCCTCGGTGGCGGAATCATTCCCGGTCTCCGCCTGGAAGACGTACCCCCACAGGGGAAGCCTCCGCCTCGACAGCGATGAGCTCGGCGGGCCTTTCATCGAACGCGCCCGCTCGCTCGGTGTGAACGTGATCGCCTCACACCGCGGCCTTTCGGGCGGCGGTGGTTATGATAGCGCGGGCTCTCCGCTCGATGTCGTGCGCGCGGCCAAGGCTGCGCCCGACGTGCGCTTCCTGATTTACCACTCGGGTTGGGAGAGCAGCCAGGACGAGAATCACGCTTATGACCCGGCCAATGCTGACCCGCGAGGAGTGGATCGGCTGATACGAGCCGTCCAAGACAACGAGCTTGGCCCAACCAGCAACGTATACGCGGAGCTGGGGACGACCTGGTTCAATCTGCTGGGCACGCCCGAGCAGGCTGCGCACGTGCTCGGCAAGCTGCTGCTGCATCTCGGCCCGGAGCGCATCATTTGGGGCACCGACTGCGTCTTCAACGGCGTCCCGCAGACACAAATCGCGGCCTTCCGGCTGTTCCAGATCCCAGAAGCCATGCAAGCCGAGTTTGGCTATCCGGCTCTGACGACCGAGGCGCGCGCGAGGATTTTCGGCCTCAACGCAGCCGAGGTCTACGGCGTAGACCCGGCGGCAACGCGCTACGCCATCGCCAACGACGACGTCGATCGCCTTCGCACCGCGTTTCTACAAGACCCCAGCCTCGTCCCAATGCCCGATCGCCGACACTACGAAGGCCCCCGCACAAGGCGCGCCTTCCTCGCCCTACTAGCCAAAGAAAAACAAGAAAAGCTCACCGCCCGCGCAAAGTTTCGAAGCTAGGCCCTTCCGCCGTACCAGCGACGTAAGTCTAGAAAAGCTCGTCACATGAGGCGTTGAGCGGGGCTTGTTTTTCCCGCTCGTGGGAGGGGTACCTGTGTCCGAGCAAGCAAGCGCAGCGCGCGAGTTCGGGGAGGGCCCCACGAGCGGGAAAAACAAGCCCCGCTCAACGCCGTCCGCTCAACAGCGAATCCCCACGCCGCGCAGGTGCTCGCGTATTTGGAGGGCCGTGTCCCCTCGATGGTCGACGAGGAAAGCAGTCCAACCCGCCAAACGAGCGGCGCTCACATTGTCCGCCAAATCATCAAAGAAAAAAATGTTCTCGGCCTGCACCGCGCCGGCCTCCGAAAACTTGGCGTGCGCCAGCCTATATATTTGTGGGTCGGGCTTGGCATACCCGACCAAGTGCGAGGCCAGTCGATGTCGCAGCTCGGGCACGGCCGAATACTCGCGCCGCCCGTCCATCCCGGCGAGGCGCTGCCAATGGGCATGATTGGTGTTGCTCAGGCACGCTGTGCTCACGCCGGTGGTGCCATTCAGCGCCCTGATCAGCTCGAGCACGCCGGGGTATTCCTCCAGCGTCCACGCCGTGTGAATGCTCTCCACCTCGCGCGCCGAATATAGGCCGCGGAGCGCTTGCGAGAGCGCCGCATAGTATTCGCGACAATCGAGCTGCCCGAGCTGGTAGCGATCCGCCACATCCTTGCGCTGCGTTTGGCACTCCTCCGAGGCCAGCCAGTCGGCGCTTCTGCTGGGCAACCTGGCCTGGCTGCAAGCCTCGTCCCAGCTACGGCAGATGCGGACCAGCACACCTCCCAAATCAAAGCAGACAACTTTTGGAGGCGTTTGTGGAGCCATGTCGAGTGGCAGTCTACCTCTCGAGTGGGTTGGCCGCACCCGGCTTGCTGGCGTAAGCTGCGCTATGGCCATTCGCAAAATTGCTCAGTTAGGGGAGCCGGTGCTGCGGGTGCCCGCCCGTGCGCTTCGGTCGGATGAGCTGGGCGTCGCTGCCACCGAGCGGCTGATTGACGACATGATTGACACCATGCGCGACGCGGATGGAGCAGGGCTCGCCGCACCGCAAGTGTACGAGTCCTTGCAGCTCGTGGTCATCGAGCTCGCGACCCCTCGGCGCTATCCCAATGTCGATCCCATTCCGCTAATGACCCTGGTCAATCCGCGGGTGACAGAGCTGGTTCCAGGCGGCGTGGAGTCCCTGGCGGACTGCGATGCCATTACCGTCTACGAGGGCTGTCTTTCGGTGGCGGGCATGCGTGGGCGAGTCAGGCGCCCGCGTAAAGTTCGGGTTCAGGCCCTCGATCGCGCAGGCCAACCGCTGGATTTCGTGTGGGAGGGGTTCAGGGCCGCCGTCGTCCAACACGAGGTGGACCATTTGCTCGGTACTTTGTTTATCGACCGCGCCTTGCCTCGCAGTTTGATGTTCTTGCGCGAGTATGAGCGGTTCGTGCCGCCCGATCTGCGCGTCGTGGACGGCGCT
Organism: Deltaproteobacteria bacterium; assembly: GCA_031407405.1. Classification (GTDB taxonomy): domain Bacteria; phylum Myxococcota_A; class Polyangia; order Polyangiales; family Polyangiaceae; genus SZUA-265. The sequence goes on along the minus strand of JANOIG010000052.1, from coordinate 100 downwards.
GCTTCGGCGTCTGCTGACAGGGGCCCGCTCAGCCTAGCGCCTGACGGCTAATTGGGAGGAGGAACGGCGCGCGGGGGATGTGTGTTTTCCCGCTCGTGGG
>JANOIG010000047.1:0-8571 GCA_031407405.1 Deltaproteobacteria bacterium | reverse complement strand
CGAGCAGGATGCCCGTGCTGTCCAGTTTGAGGAAGTAGTCGGGCCGCAAGGCGAGCTCATCCGAACCGAACAGGCCCACGCTCTCGTTCTGGAAGCCTAGCTCGCGAGCAAACTCCCCGAAGGTGGCCTGCACCTCTGCGCTGCTGCGTCCGGGCTGGTTGGCGTCAGAAATGCGCGCGAGGGCGTCGTCGGCTGAAGTGGCTGTGGAGCTCATCGGCGAGTGCCGCTACCTGCTGCCATTCCGGCGAGGGCTCGAGGGGTGTTTGCACGTACTTGCTCAGGCTGATGGCCATGGCTGTACTACGGAGGGGCGGGGCGCGAACGCGTGAAATCGGCTCTGCCGAGGTCTCGCGGGGCTGCTGCACGGTCACGGGCAACCTCGCGCACTTTGAACAAGTCCGTTCCGCCGGCTACCAAGTCGTACTCCTGCCGGAGCATGCTACTTATCGAGCATCTCGAGGGTCACCCTCCTCGGGCTCATCATCTCGATCGGGCTGCACGGCGCATCGGCCAACTTCAAAGCGGCATCCGAGAAGGAATCCCCGTAGCTCAGGTGGCTATCGAGCATGAAAGTGAAGTCGTTCATAGACCCGAGAACGCTCCTGCTGGCCGTGGTGCTGATCGTCACCTCGGACATGGCGGCCAGCTCGACCTTGATCGCCGCGTCGGGGATGCCGATCGCGCGAAGCATCTCCCCTACCCCGGCAGCCAATCTCACCCCAATGGGCTCAGCGCCCTTGGCCATCATGATCACGGGAAGCAAGCTTTTCTCGCTGACGCAGAGAATCAGCTGCTGCGGCTTCGTGTAGAGCAGATTGGCGTACCAGTCCCCGAGCTTGGTCTTGGGCACCGGCGGGGACTGTCGCCACCGGCCTGATCGGGACCCACGTTCACCGGCGTAGCGGGGACCGCTCCGGACGGACCTTTAGCCGCTTCAACAGAGTCCGAGTGCAGCGCAGGGTGAACATGAGTCAGGCTCCAGCGCCGGCCGCTACATCCGCCAACAATTGCAACATTTTAGCCCGATCCCCGCGATCGACGACGGTGTCGACGACGGCTTTGGCCCTTCGCGCGAGCTCCTGCGCCTCGACCGTCTTCGCGAGGCATTGGAAGTATGGCGGCAACACCCGCTGCCACATGATACCGAGTTGCCAGACACCGCCCTCATCGGCCCAAAACACGATGTCCTTGTCGAAGGTGTCGATTTCCCGGAGCAGGTCGAAGATCAGCTCGTAACTCGCGCACACTTCGGCTGGATCGCCCGTGGCCGCCTCCTCCAGGCAGCGATCGAACAGCAGAGCAAGGTGCGCCTCGAATTCATGACTCTTGTCAGGCGTGTTGGAAGAGTTTCGCCAGTTTGGTGTGAAGTCCTCGTAGAATGCCCCGCTGAGAGCAGAGTCGGAAAACTCGCGGGTGGCTTCGAGCAACGGCTTCCGTTTCTGCGTTTCGGTGTCACCCAGCTCGTGGGGCTGGGCATGGTCGCCGAAGATCGATTCGAGGTCGGCCGGCTCGAGATGCCGCAAGGCTCGACCGAGAAGCACGAGCAGATCGCCACGATTGAGCCGGCGGAGCAAGTGCCACGCTTTCTCATGGTTGATTGTCATTCGGCGGCCCCAGGTGGGGGTGCTTGGATCGGGGCGGATAGACATCGGGGCGATCAGATGAAAGCCCGTAGTGGCCGTAGGTTCAAGAGGGCCCGTATCCAAATGTCTTTGACTCGCAAATCTGTGGCTGTGGAGCCTAGACGCGGAGCACGGCGCGGATGCGCGCACAGCTCCTTCGACCTGCCATCAGCCCGCCGCCACTGCAGGTGGCCCTGGAGTTGCTACACGATCACCGATATCGGTCGCTCGGCTGGGAGCGGCCGGAACGTGTTACTTTGGTAGCCGAACAGCCACGACCCGGTGCGCGCAGACAGCACGCGATAGTGGAGGGGTGCGGGCGGACCCTCGAGGCTTGCCGTGAAGGCTTTGTAGTGGGCACACCCGAGGTCTGGGCTTGCCGGCAAGCCACTGAGGGTCCTGCCCCACCGCGAGGCTTGCCGGGAAGCAACTCGCAACTGCTCGCGCGACCAGCCTTGCCACGACACAGATGATTTCACGCAACCCGGCTACGCGCTCACCCGACTCAACCGCGGGCGGTGCGACACAGTGCGCCGCACTTCGTCCCGAGGTGCCGTACGACTCGTTGAAGCACTCCGGCCCAAATCCATCTCACGTACCCGCGCCGACCTGACCTACCGTGCGTTTAGTCCAGTCCAGTCCATCGAGCAGCTCCATGTTGTTGATGGTGGTCTTGCCTCGCTCCACCTCGAGCAGGATGCCCGTGCTGTCCAATTTGAGGAAGTAGTCGGGCCGCAAGGCGAGCTCATCCGAATCGAACAGGCCCACCCTCTCGTTCTGGAAGCCTAGCTCGCGAGCAAACTCCCCGAAGGTGGCCTGCACCTCTGCGCTGCTGCGTCCGGGCTGGTTGGCGTCAGAAATGCGTGCGAGGGCTCGAGGGGTGCTTGCACGTACTTGCTCAGGCGGATGGCCATGGCTGTACTAACAGGCTGCTCGGGGATGGAGTGCTCGGCGTCTATACTGAGCCCATGGCCCAACCGTCGCCGGTTCCACCGCCCGGGTTTGATGAGCTCTCGGTCGATGAGCAACTCGACTACGTGCAGGCCCTGTGCTTCCAAGCGCTGGACCTGGGTAGGTTCGTGTTGGTCTACCCGAGCGCGAACCCGAGCTTTGGCGCCCCCGCTACCGGTACCGAGGGCTGCTTCGCGAGCGGCGACGTTCGAGGCACGGAGGATGAGTCGCTCGTGGATGCGGGAGTGCTTGCGGGGTGCACTGCTGAGGCGATCGGGTGCCCGTTATCTGTCACGGTCTTACGTCTGAAGCAGCGCCCCGAGGTTCCGTGGAGTGACGCGCACTGGAGGACCGGACCCCCTCAATCAATACCAAAAGAGCGCTTCCAAATCGCGCTGCAGGGTGCGACGGGCGACATCGGACATAGCTCTCGCAGTCCGCGAGGGAGAGCAGCGCGCGCTCCAGAAAGAAGGCGGCCACGAAGCTAGCCGGGCGACGGTTCAGGGCTTGCGGGTCGCGAGGACATCGGCACGCCTGCTCGCCTCTCGTCTTCACCTCCAGGAGCTGGTCCCCCCCAACCCCCCGTGCCTCGAAGAGAGCCGAGATGGGCGGCGGAGAACGGGTGTCGTCGTTCGGGTGGGCGCGGGCGGGAATCCTCGCGGATGTGGCTTTTGCCAAGGGCATCTGGCAATTATACTAGACATCCGATCAGTCCTACGCTAGGTTCTGTTGATGCGGTGTCCGCAGGCAGTGGAGAGGCTTGATGCCGAGCTCGTGGCGCTGGCCAGTGTCGAGGCGGGGTTGCGGTTGCGGCTCGGGCAAGCGCTCGAGGTGCTGAGCCGAGGGGGGCACTTCGAGCTGGGTTTTTCGTCGATGGCGGCGTATGCGCTCGAGCGTTGTGAGCGGAGCGTGCGCTGGGTCGAGGCGGCATGCTGCCTGGCGCGCAGGCTCGAAGCGCTGCCTCTACTGCGCCGGGCAGTGGCGTGGGGGCGGGTCTCGTGGAGCATGGGAGAGCTGTTGGCGCGCGTGGCGCGGCCCACTGATGAGGCGCGCTGGATCGACTTTGCGCAGGGCCGCGCGGTGCGTCAGCTGCGCCAGCTCGTGAGGGCGGCGCTGGCCGATGAGCGGCGGAACGGCGACACCTCGTCCGATGAGCGCTTGTCCGATGAGCGCGCCGCAGCGTCGGCGGCGTCCGAAAGCGAAGCCGAGGGCGAGGACATGTGCACACTCCATTGCACGGTGGATCAAGAAGAGGCGTGGCTGTTGGAGGCCACGCGCACGTTGCTAGAGCATCTGGGTGTGCGCGGCAGTGGCGCGCAGCTCGAAGCCCTGCTCGCCGAGGGGCAGGGTACTCTGCTCGCTTCGTTGCCCGAGGGGGCGCTCGATGCCAGTCGGTGGGAAGCTGCGGACGCAGCCCAGCGGCGCTGGCTCGCTGAGCTGAGTCGTTGGCGGGATGAGGCAGAGGCGCTGTGTGAGGGGCGGCTTTTGGGTGCGGCGTTGGGCCGCGCACGGGCTGAGCCGGGCTCGGTCGGCATGGCGGCGGCGCTCGGCCTCGGTTCTCTCGAGGGCACTAGCCCGCATGAGCTCGATGGCACCGTGCGCGCGCTGTCGCGGTCATTGGCGCGGCATGAGCTCGAGCTGGCGCGGCTGGTGCTGGCGTTTCATCGGGCTGCTTTTGGAGAAGGTGGCTGGCGCCGCTTGGGGTACGCCACCGAGGGGCAGTATGCGCGTGAGCGGCTCGGCATGTCGCGTTCGTCATGGCTCGGGCGGCGGGCGCTGGGTTTGCGGCTCGAGGCGCTGCCGTACGTGGCCGGGGCGCTGGGAACAGGCGAGCTGGGCGTCGAGGCAGCGCTGCAGCTCGTGCGCATCGCGACTCCGGCGACGGAGGTGGCGTGGGTCGAGCGGGCGCGGCAGCGGACCGTCAAGCACCTGCGAGAAGAAGTCGCCGCGGCACTGGCGGCGGTGCGGCTGTCTGGCGAGGCCGACTGTCCGCCTCCCGCGGAGGTCGAGATGGATGGGTTTCACGAGCTCGAACGGGCGGTGGTGAGTGGGCGAGCGTGTCGGAATGGGGCTGCAACCGCTGACCAGCTCGCTCAGCACCCAGTTTTCGTGCGCAGCACGGAATGCGCAGGCGCAGCTGATCACAGGGACACGGCGGATGGCGCAGGCTTGCGGGGCCGGCAGGTGTGGTCCGTAATGCTGGGTAGCCTGGCGAGGTGGCTCGAGCAAGGAGTCCAGACGTCTGCGGGTGGGGCAGGGCGCCCAGTTTCGGGGGCACGGTGTTCGCAAGGGCACCCGAGTGCCGGACGGGTTGCGCTTCGGCTGCGGGTGTCGCGAAGCATTCATACCTGGTGGCGGGGGCTCGAAGCGCAGGCGCGACGCTGGCTGCCGCGCGGAATGAGCTGGCTGAAGTTCCTCTGCATGTCGCTGTGGCAAGCCTGGCGGCATCTCATCGGCGGTGACGTCGGCAGTGATATCGCGTATGGGCAAATCTACATTCGCGATCGCTGGCGCTGTACGAGCCCGGTGTGCAACCGGCAAGACGTCACTCCCCATCACATCCAGTTCCGCTCGGCAGGTGGCAGCGATAGCGATGATAACGTGGCGGCCGTGTGCAGTTGGTGTCACTTGTTCGGCGTGCACGGCGGGCGCATTCGCGCGGCGGGTACGGCCCGGCGCATCCGCTGGGAGCTGGGTGGGTCCGAGCACCCCTGTCTCGTCGTGGACGGCAGGCAGCGAATGGCGGCTTGAGCGGGCGGGCCTTCTCAGAGCGATTTACCGATAGGCCTCGCGTGTCGTCCGCACTCGCCGACTTCAGCTTCGTACACTGCGCGGATCTGCACCTCGGGGGGCGGCGTTGGCTGCGGTCCACCCCCAGAGATGCTGGTTTTGCAGAGCTGATACGTGATGCGGATGTTTTGGCGCTGCGCGCGCTGGTGGATCTGTGTCTGGCCGAGGGCGCCCAATTGTTGCTCTGTGTGGGGGACATCATCGACGGTTGGTGTCGCGATCACCGAGTGGGCCTCATGTTCGTGCAAGAGCTGCTGCGCTTGCGGGAGGTGGGGTGTGAGGTTGCCCTCTTGCTGGGCAATCACGACGTGAGGACCCGTGTCATGCGGCCGCTGCTCTTGCCTGAGAACGCCCGGGTGCTGGGAGAGCGCGGTCCGGAGACGTGGCGGCTCGAGGCGCTCGGGATGGCGCTGCATGCTTGGAGCGTCCCCGCGCCCGACCTCGGCGTCGACGTTGCCAGTTTGTATCCGCCACCGGTGCCGGGGCTCTTGAACGTCGGGCTCTTGCACACGAGCGCAGAGGGGCGGCGCGGGCACGCCGAGTATGCTCCCTGCTCTCGCCGGACACTGCGCCGCCACGGTTACGACTACTGGGCGCTCGGGCACGTGCACGCTCGGGAGGTGATCGCGCGTGAGCCGTGGATCGTGTTTCCCGGCAACTTGCAGGCTCGCGGGTCACGCGAGGCAGGGCCAAAGGGCGCCACTCTGGTCCGGGTGCGGCGGGGGCGCATCCTCAGCGCCGAGCATCGAGCGCTCGATGCGGTGCGCTTTGGCACGGTCCTGGCGGATACGAGCTCGCTCGAGCACTTCGATGATGTGTTGGCGACGGCCCAGCTGGCCCTCGATCGCGCGCTGCGCGAGGCCGATGGACGGCCGCTCGTCGCACGGTTGATACTGTCGGGGGTCGATGGGGCGGCGCGCACGCTAGCGGTGCCGCCTGGAGAGCGACGCGCAGCGTTTGGCGAGCTCGCGCGTCAGCTGCGACGCGAAGTGTGGCTGGACGAAACCTGGATCGAGGTCGGAGGCGTCGGCGCGTGGCAAATCGGCGCTGCTGCGTGACGAGCGGTGCCTTTCGGTGGTTTCGTTGAGCGCGAGCCAGTTTCGTGGTAGATTTACCGGGTGGCGGCGCAGGCATCTAAGGCGGAGTTAGTCCAGCAAGCGCTCGAAGCGCTCGAGGCCCATCCGGAAGTGCTCGAGGCGTATCTCTTCGGTTCTCATGCGCGTGAAGAGGCCGGTCCCCTCAGCGACGTCGACGTGGCGGTGTACGTGGAACCAGCAGTGCTCGCTCGGCCCGGCTTTGGCATCGATGCCGAGCTCAGCAGTGAGCTACAGGCCACGCTCGGCAGGTCCGACGTGGATGTTGTCCTGTTGAACCGCGCTTCACCGCTTTTGTACCACCGCGTGTTGCGAGACGGCGTGCGCATCCTTTCTCGTTTGGAGACTGCCACGACCACGCGCGAAGGCTACGCCCTCTCGCGCTACTGTGACTACCTGCCGCAGCTCCGAAAGATCGAAGCGTTGCACCAGGCGAGGATCGAAGCGGGCAGGTTTGGGCGATGAGCCCCAGTACTAGCGACGTCGCGACCGTACGCCGTCACCTCTTGGCCCTGGACGAGGCGCTGTCGCACTTGCAAACGCACACGGGATTGGGTGCCGAGCGGCTGAAATCCGATGTGGATGAGCGCTGGGCCGTCGAGCGAGGGCTCCAGCTCTGCGTGCAGAACGTGCTCGACATCGCCACCCACTTGGCGGCTAGCGCGGGGCACGACGTCAGCGACTACGCGAGCAGCATCGACCAGCTCGGCACCCTTGGGATCCTGCCCGCGGGGCTCGCGCGGGATCTTCGGCCCCTGGCGGGCTTCCGCAACGCGCTCGTTCATGGCTACCTCCAAATCGACGTGGATCGTGTCCACGCCGTTCTCAACCAACACCTCGATCAGTTGCGGGAATTTGCAGGCCATATTCAGGCACACCTGGCTGGGCGGTCTTGAGCGCGGCGACAAAACCGCAAAGTAGACTACCTTTCCAACCCCCATGGGCCGTCCGCGCGTAGGGGCTTGTCGAGGCCGAAGGTGGACTCCACGAAGCACAGGCCATCTTGCGTGAACATGACACGATGAGCCTCGGCAGGACCAAGGGCTTCCGCCAGCTCGGCCTCGAAGAGGCCCGCTTCTCGAGTCAGTGCCAACATCACAGAATCCAACGGGTTCCCACTATCCTTCGGCGGTGCTTCGCTATCCCCGGCTCGAAACGAGGCTACGCGCCGGACGCTGTCGAGGGTTTTGTTACCTTGGTCCTGCCCATGCTGGATGACCAAATGCTTGCAAGACTGTAGACCCCTCTCTCTCGCCTTCTCGATGGATCCTCCGAGTGCGGTTGCACACGCTGACCCGAGGGCAGCCCATTGCCTTTCTCTCGAGTGACGGTAGGCTTCTGCAATGGCGGGGCGATCATCGGGGGCCAAGCCCAGCCGGTCGAGCGCTTCGTCATCGACTCTGGCGGATTCTTCGCTCGCGCACGGAAGCCGAAGCATCAGCGCCCCTGCTTCGCCGAGCTTCCGCCAATCCTCCTGATTGAGGTCGAACTGATGGCGATCGCGCGTCAAGCCTGCGGCTGTCTCGAGCTCCGCCATTTTCTCGTTCGACGCTTTGAGCGCTTCCTTCAGCGCCACATGCTCCTGTTTGAGCTTGGCGAGCTCTTTGACCGCCGCCTCTCTCGCTACCGGGCTCTGCCCCTGACCCTTTGCATCTTCCTGCGCCTTGGATCCGGGGGGCGTCGCTGGACTGTCCCGCACTTTCGACGGGCGCAAAGACACCGACGCACGGCTCGAGCTCGATGCATCACCGGATGCCATCGTCGCGGAAGCATCAGTGGCGGAAGCACCAACGTTCGGAACGCCTGGCTCCCAAGCTCTTCCGATCAAGACGCCAATGACGAGGGCCGCTGCAATTCCTGCTACTAGCGTCGCGGTTGCATTCATTCGCATCACGCCTCACCGCCAGCTAGATGGCTGCCGCAACCGGTGGTCGCTAAATTGGTCCTGTGCGCCTGCAAGAATGCGAATTTCTTCCGCGCCATAACCTCGCTGTTGGAGATAGTCGATCATGAAGGCAATGCAAGCGTGAGCTGTTGGACAGTGCCCGCTATAGCTCCCCGACACACGACTACCATAGATGGGAGAGCCATTGCATGCGCCAAGGTATTTACAA
>JANOIG010000094.1:0-68157 GCA_031407405.1 Deltaproteobacteria bacterium | reverse complement strand
CAACTCACTCGAGCGGGTCATCCGGCGTGGGCTTTTGACGGTGCAAGCGGCCTTCGGATATCTGAATGGCATCCTGTGCGGCTTGGAAGCCATGCACTCGGCCGGGCTCGGGCACCTCGACGTGAAGCCCGCCAACGTCATTCTGCGGGATGAGACGACGGCGGTGCTAGTGGACTTTGGCTTGAGCGGCCGCCACATCCGCCCCGGCTGCGGCACCCTGGAATACTGCGCCCCCGAGGTGCTGGGTGTCGTGCCCGACGGCTATGCGTCGGCGCCGGCCAGCACCGATATATATGCATTCGCGTGCCTGGCCTTCGAGACTCTGACTGCCAAGTTCGTGATTGATGGCCGAGACGAGACATCCATCATCTCGCAGCACATCGACCACGACGGGTGGCCGAAGAGATTGTCTGAATTCTCGCGCGTGGATGGGGCGCGAGACCTGGCCATGTTACTGGCTCGTTGCTTGCGTCGGGATCCCAAGATCCGACCGTCCGCGCGCGAAGTGAGGCGCGCCCTGGCCTTGCCGGCGCACACCTTGGAGTCGAGAGAGTGGCCTCTACCCCTGACACGGGGAGATCATTCGCCGAGCGAATCACCGATACCTCTGGTCAATGTCGCGGGGCGACGCTGAGCCGCCCCCCAATGTCGTAGCCCGAGCCAGCGAACCAGCGGCCGGCCGACATGGCGGACGCAGGCGGGCACGGGTTGCGGCGTGTCGGTCCGGTTGCGAAGGCCAGCGCTCGACGCTAGATACTGGCGAATTTTACATGGGCCGACACTTCGCTTCGGAGGCTTCATTGGTAGAGCGCGCAGCGCGTCCGGCGAGCCGCGCACGAAGCCTTGGCCGCCCTGAGCTGCAGTGGCCACGCGCCCCGTTACACCTGGTTAGCGCCAGCTCGGAGCAAGTGCTGTTCGCGGGGCGGACCCGCACGCAAGCTCCCCTGCTTCTCTCCCCGCTGTTCCTGGCTCTGGCCAGCCTGCCCTGGCTGGTCCCCTCACCTGTCGACGCGCTACAGGTCACGGTCAGCTTGTTTTGCAGCGCCATGACGGTCGCGCTCGTCGTCGCGAGCTGGCCCCGGCAAATTCAGCTCCGCCTGCGTGGTAAAGAGTTGGAGCTGGTCACCGAAAAGCGGTCTCGGGTGGTCCCCGACAGCGCGCGCTGGGTGCTGCGCATGGAAGACGACGCTGATTCCCCGCACGGCGCCTACACCGCGGCACTGGAGCTCGACGGCGGGCAGTATTGGACCCTGCTGCGCCACCCCGACCCGAGCACGGTGCTCGTTCAATTGCGGGCCGTGCTGAAGCATTGGCCCCGACGCGTCGAATGCCATTGGGGCTTGCCCGCGCAGGTAGAACCGTGGGTTTTCGAGCCCGATGCCGCACAGCCGGCGGGGGTCGGCGCCGCGCAGCCAACGGCAGAGCCGCCCTCCGCCAGCGTCATCCGAGCAGCCTTGTGTCGCACCGATCTGTTGCGGTTGATGGGGGTGATGACCCTGCTCACACTCACGGATCTCGTTTTCCTCGTGTTGACCGCTGGCGTCGCCGCACCGCGGATACACCCGCTGAGCATCGTGTTGCCCGTTCTGATGGGAGTCAGCCTGGTCGCAGTGACCTTGGGGCTCGCCAGTGCCCACGCTCGCCTGGTGATTGCCCGGGGCGTGAGGGTGGAGACGGGCTCTCTGGGCTTTCGGAGGAGCCACGGCGCGGTACGCCTGGACGCGGTACGGGGAGCTCACTTGGTAGGCTCGACGGCTTCAGAGCGCTGGCATGTGCTGGTGGACAGCGCTGACGGCCCGCTCGCCATGCCAGTGCGGCAAGCTCATGCCCAAGCGCTGGCGGAACGCGCCCGGCAGGCCATTAGCTCGGCCCAGTCACACGAGTAGGACAAACCCGGCACGAACTTCGGGCGGGCACTAGTCTCGAATCAGCAGCGTCTTGCCCACACATTGGGCTTGCCGCGTGAGCAACGGCAGGTGGACGGGGACCACGTGTATTTCGAGGCTTTCACCCTCCTTACACGTAAAATCGCCGAGGTACGGCGACAGTCCGAGCCGCGTGCCGTTCACGAATATTTCGGAACGCTCGGGCCCCAGCGTCACCGACAGCATGAGCCTGAGCGGGGCACCACTCTTGGCTTTTGCCTCGGGCTTGGGCGCCACGGGCGGCGTCTCCGGCCTGACGAGCTCATCCGCCAGGACGAAGAGTGGTGGCTTTTCGGCGGCGGGCTGAGCCACCTGAGCCACCACGCGTTGCGCTCGGGCCTCGCTGATGGCACCTAGCATGATGCGCAGGCCGAGAGCCGCACACAGGCCAGCCCCGAGCACCTGGCACATGCGGCGCGCGCGGTCCATCCAAGCGCGAGTCATCCCGTCACCCGCAGCACTTCTGCGAGGGAGGTTTCCCCGCGCGAGGCCCGCGCGAGCCCATCCGCGATCAAGGGCACCAAGCCGAACTGTTTCGCGGTTTCGAAGATCTCGTTGGTGGTCTTACAGGTGATGACGGCTTGGCGCAGCTCCGGCCGCATGATGAGCAGCTCACTGATGGGCGCGCGCCCCGTAAACCCCTCCTTCTCGCAGTATTCACAGCCGGTGGGCACGAAGTAGCGCCCGTCCTCGATGGGCGCTCCCAGCGCTTTATAACGCTCGATCAACACGATGTCGGGCGCTTCCTCCTTCCGGCAGGCCGTGCATAAGGTCCGCACCAGCCTTTGTGACAGGCAGCCGATCGTGGCACTCGCCACGACGAAAGGCTCGATGTCCATGTCAATCAAGCGAGTGAACGGCCCAGCGGCGCTGTCGGCGTGTAACGTCGTCAGGATCAAATGACCCGTCAAACCTGCCTGGGTCGCGATATCCGCCGTTTCATGGTCGCGAATTTCGCCGATCATGAGCACATTCGGATCCTGCCGCAGCACACTCCTCAGGGTATTGGCGAAGTTGCGCCCCGCGCGAGTATGCATTTGCGTCTGCGTGGCAAACGGCAATTCGAGCTCGATGGGGTCCTCCAGCGTCACGACCGAGGTCATCTTGCCGCGGGTGTCCACCACATGTTTCAGTGCTGAATACAGCGTCGTCGTCTTGCCGCTCCCCACCGGGCCCGTCACAAATAGCATACCCTGAGGCCGCGCCAGGATCTCCGTCAGGCCGCGGCGCGTATGCTCCGAGAAGTCCAAGGATGAAAGCTCCGGCACGCCTAGGCTGCCGCGCACGATGCGTAACACCACCCGCTCCCCGACTTCGGTGGGCAACGTGGAGACGCGTGCCTCGATGCTCACTCCATCGAGTCGCATTACGAGCCGGCCATCCTGAGACCGTTTGCGCACGTGTGTTTCCATCCCCGCCAGCACCTTGATGCGCGTCGCAAAGGGTTGAGCCCAGCGCAGATCGAGAGTGGCTGTTTCGTAGAGCGCTCCGACGATGCGGTAAGTGACGCGCAGCGCGTCCGGGGTGGGCGAAAAGTGAATGTCGCTCGCGCCCGCGCTGACCGCACCCCGCACGATCTCGTCAAACGCCGTCACCACACTGGGCTCTTCGCCAGACAAGCTGGTGGCGACGCGGCGACGCACTTCCGCCGTCAGCTCCGCAACATTCACTTTGCCGTGGCTGCTGAAAGCGGCTTGCCCTATTCCGTCGCCACGCTCGAGCCAGCTCCCGACCGCCCACAGGCAAAAAGCCACCGCGACGCTGCTCAGCGCCGCCCAGGACACCCACAGCCAGCCGCCCTGCACCCCCACCGTTCGCATCAGCAGCTCACGAAACGCCGTGTAGACCCCGTCCAGGCCGCGTGCATCGGTCGCAAACATCAGCGTCCCCAGCGCCGCGCCCACACAGGACGCCCCAAAACCAAACAACACCCGCGCGGCAGCCACCACGCCAAAAGCACCGGCCAGGCTCAGGTCCGACCTAAGCGCGCCAAGAAAAAAAGGTCCGACGCTTGGCTGATCAGCTAGGTGCGGGGCGCGAGGGGGCTCCCCCCCCAGTGGTTGGGAGGGTTTGGCGCAAACCCTCCCCCCGGTCGTAGGGACCGGGTCCCCCCACCCAACAACGCCCGCGATACTGCGGGTGCTGCGCGCGGGGCCCTAACCCCGCTTGCGAGCCGGCACTTAGTGCTTGGCCAATCGGCCTGTCGGGTGTGGGGCTGGCGGCATACTGGCGCGGTCCCTTCGACCCGCCGCCCCCGCCCTCTACGGCGCCATCACACCGCCTACGGCGTCATCACACCGCCTACGGCGCCATCACAGAGCCCAGATCCTGATCAATCTGCTCCGCCGTGCTCCTCAGCACCGTTGCGTGCCAGCGCGTGCGTTCGCTGCGCGCGACGTACTCCGCACGTTCCTTGCTATCGGCAGCCGGGCGACGAACGAGCTCGAGAAAGCCGAGCTTACGCCCTCGGTCACCGAAAAACTCGACCTGCACCACCTGGTCTTCGGGCTTCGGCGCCGGCTCCAGAGCTTCGACGTAAGTCGTGACGCGCAGACGTTCCACCTTCGTCATCCAGTTGCTGACGGTCTCATCCTTGGTATCCGGGCTGTCGGGACGGGCCCAAAAGTCCTTCTCCTCGGCATGGCGGACGATCTCCCGGGTGGCATCGCCGGCCTTGAGCACGACCTTGGCGACTTTCTCCTCACCGAAATCGTGAAACTCGCGCTCCACCAGCCGATTGTCCGCGGCGGTGAGGTCGTTGGCGATCGTCCCGGCGATCACATACGCCTCGCCCGTCTCGGGGTTCCGCACGTAGCGATCACTACCGCCCGGAGTTTTCTCCCCCAGAGCCAAGGCGTGCTCTTTTCCGGCAACCATGACCTTGAGCGTCCCCGTGTCGGTCTTGTCGAAGCCAAACTCGGCCAGGCGCTCCGGCGCAATTTTGCCCAGCACGCGGCTCGCCTTTAGGCTGGCCAGACTTTCGGCTAGCTCATCCGCCTTGGTCAAGCTGACGAAGCGCTGGTTTGCGCCCGCGGCAGCGGCCCCCTCCCCTTGGGCCTCCTGGTCGTGCCCGTGGGGATCACTGTTGGGGTCAGCATGGGGATCAGCGACGGGCGGGCTCGTACCAGCCGCACCAGCCGCGCCCGTGGCAGCTGGCTTTGGAGGCGTTGCGATGGTCTCCACCGAGCCGACGTAATAACGGCCAGCCTCATCCTGCTTGGGCTCGAGCACGACGACCTTCTTGTCGGTGCGAAACTCGATGCGTTGCACATCCGAGACCCGCCCTGACCAGAGCTCCGCGGCGACATGCTTCTTGTTCGGCTCGTCCTCCCCCGTCCACGCCTCGAGCCCCAACACCGAGGCGACCACGAACAAGAAAACATGCAGCCCAATGCTACGATTGACCATTACGCCACCTTGCTGGTGCGACGCGCACGTCGCGAAAAGGTTAGCCCCACGCCCAGGACCAAAACGGGCATGCCGATAATCGTGCTGTAGAACCAGACGAGGTCCTTCTGTTTGCTGTGTTCGATGCGGACGTCTTCCTCGTCATTGACCTCGCCGGCGAAGCTGTCTTCACCGCCGAGCCAGCGAATGGCATCCATCAAGAGCAGCCGATTGGGCCCAAAGTTGGACATCAACAGATCGCTCATGCTGTCCGCGTCCGCGACGACGAAGGCGCGCATCTCTTTGACGGCGGGTTCGCCCTCCTCACCCTTCTTCTCGGGGTCCGCCGGCTCTGGAGCGGCGGCAGGTGACGACGCCACCGGTTGTGATACTGCGGCGACCAGGTTGTAGGTGTCCTTCTGCTCCGAGTCCTTGTCGAAATCGTAGTTCTGATTGGCGTCCGCGAACGTACCGCCCATGGCCCGTAGCGCCATGTCCACCTTCATTGCCGGATTGGTACCGAGCGCGGTGAGCGATCCGGTGCGCGCGAAGATGATGGCCGCGCGCGTGGCGTTGCGGCTCAAGGTGGAGACAGACGCGTGGGATGAAAAGCGGTTGCTGATCAGCAGCGTGCGGTCGGAGTTGTTCGCGCGGCGCCGAACATGGTGGCTGTCGTTGGCCAAAAGCACGGGTGAATAAGCCAGCCCCGCCAACTTGGCCAGGTCCTGCAAACCACTTTCAGCCACGGTGGGCGCAGCCACGGCGGGCACTGCTTCGTCCGGGCTAGGCGCGGGCTGGACACCCGCCGTTTCGGTCTGGCCCGTCGGCAGCGGAGCTTCGTGGCTGACCGAATCCGCGTCCAGGGCGATAAAGAGATGCCCACCTTTCTCGGCGTAGCGCTGCAGAGTAGCCAGCTCTTCCGCGGCGAAAGGCTCGGTGGGACCGAGCACAAATACCACCTCGGCGTCGTCGGGCACTTCACGCCCAAGCCCCTGAGCCAAGCCCAGAGTCCTGATTTGGTAGTTCTGGCTCCTCAGGATCTCTTGCAAAATTTCCGCGGAGCGGCCCTTGCCTTTTTCTTCCTCGGACGCGGCATTCATCTCACCGTGCCCGACGGTCAGGTACGCCACGCGCCGCGACCGCAACAGTTTGTAGAGCTGCTCCTGAACGTCGCGGTCGAGTGTCTTGAGCTTGGCTCGCGCCGTTTGCATCTCGCTGCCAACGGTCAGCGTCTTCGTCGTGTCGCCTTTGGCGAACACGATCGTCCCGTCGCTGAAGACCTTCAGGTCCTTGGCCAGCTTGGGCTCGAGGTAGCGATCGATGATGCTGAGCTCCACGTTTGGAACGCCCTCCGTGAGCTCCGTCAGATAATCCGCCACTTCACCCCGCACATCGCTGACGTCCGGGAAAAAGGCCGTGATCTTCAACGGGTCGTTGAAGCTCTGGATCATCTTTTTGGTCGAGGACCCCGGCTCCGACGTCTTGAAGTAAGAATAATCCGCTTGCGCCTTGGTCTGACCGGCGGCGTACACGAAGAGCGAACAGTAGGTTGCCGCCAGCGCCAAAGCGAAGCCACTCGACGCTGCGGCCTTCACCCGGCGTGCCTCGAGGTGCACGGCATTTCGCATCGGGTGCAGCGCTACCTCGGCGAACAACATCGGCACCACGCTGGCAAGGATCAATGTGACCCAGCCCAGCAGTAGCAACGTCTCGACCCGGTCCCGCATCTTCAGCTCGAGACCCGTCACGCCGAGCAGATCCAGCCCAAAGCTGGTGCTGGCGAAGTAGACCAGTACGCCGACGAGACCCGTCACGCTCAGCAGGCCGAGCAGACGCTCGATGGACGCCCGGTCGCCTCCGCTGCGAAACTTGGGCACGAAGCGCAGGGCGGTCGCGACCACCACCAGCCCGACCCCGATCACGTCGAAGGCAAGCTTCAGCTTATCTTCGGTCACCACGACCCGCTCGCCCAAATACAAGAGCACGAGCCCACCGACGTAGGCCGGGACGAGCCACGCGGGCGCTCCACCGCTTGCCGGCTGAGCGCCAGCGGGGGTCGCCGGCTTGGCACCAGCGGGAGTCAATTGCTTCGCCGGCTCGGCCAGCTTGGCCTTTTCTGCCGGCTTGTTTGCGCCTTCTATCGCCATCGTCGGGCCTCCAGAATCTTCACCGCGCCCAGCAAGAACAGATACGCGACGCTGAGGTAGTACGCCATGGCCCCCAGCTCGAGGATACCGAGCTGAAAGGGGCGGAAATTGGAATGATGCAAGGCCGCGGCGGCCAAGAACTTGTTGAGCGGCGGGTCGATGGCTTGCGCGAGCACCCAAAACACCAGCATCACCACCACGATGGCCGCGCCAACGACGACCGCGACCAGCTGCGAGCGCGTCAACGTGGACGCGAACAGGCCAATCGCCGCCGCGGCGCCTCCGATCAAGACCTGACCCAGATAGCCGGTCACGATGTGGCCCACGCTGACCTTGCCGTTTACGAGCAGCAGCAGCGGCATGTACAGCGAAAGCGCCGTCAGTATGAGCACCATCGCAAATACCGACAGGTACTTACCGATGATGATTTCCCACTCCCTGACGGGAGCCGTGTTGAGCAGCGTAAACGTGCCCGTTTGCCGCTCTTCGGCCACCAGCCGCATCGACAAGAACAGCGCCGCCGTGACCGTCACGCCGCTCGTCCACCAGAAAAACTCGGATAGTGCCTCTCCGGATAGCAGCCGCTGCGACAGCGAGCGCCAGTAGAAAAGGATACCGTCGAGCAGCAAGGCGCTCGCGATCACCACGCAACCGAGCGGGGACCGGAAGTAGGCCTGCAGCTCACGCCGCGCAATCAATACAGCCCGACTACTCATGACACCCCTTTCGCGGCACTAGCAGCCTCGGCGCTGGCGGACCTGCCGCCCCCGGCTAGCTTGAGGAAGACATCCTCCAGCTCGCTCTCGGTCCGGCCGAGCGCGAGCAAGGGGAAACCGGCCTGATGCAGGCTTGCACCAACCTGCTCCCGAACGTCCTTCTTCGCGTGAACCGCGAAGCTCTGCACCTTGTGCCCCCGCTCGAGCGCGGCGATGGCCCCTGCGCTCGACACCCCGGGTATCGCGCGGATCACGCTCAAGATGCGGCTCAGGTCACCACTTTCGGCGCGCACCGTGAGCTCGATGCGGATCCCCTCGAGCAAGCTCTGCGAGAGCTCTTCCTCGGTCCCGGAAGCGACAATCACCCCATCTCGAAGCACGAGCAGGCGGTCGCACGTCTCGCTGATTTCGGACAGGATGTGGCTCGAAACGATCACTGTGTGATGCTCGCCGAGCTGGCGTACCAGGGCGCGCATCTCGACGATTTGCACCGGATCGAGCCCGCTGATCGGCTCGTCGAGCACCACCAGCTCCGGGTCGTGGACGACGGCCTGCGCGATCCCCACACGCTGGCGATAGCCGTGAGACAATGAAAATATGGGCTCGTCTAGCGCCCGTGAGAGGCCGAGACGTTCCGCCACCTCGGGCACCCGCTTGCGCCCTTCGAGGGCGGGTTTGCCTCTGAGCTCGAACGCGAACTGCAGGTACTCGCGCACGCGCATCTCGTCATACAGCGGTGGGGTGTCCGACAGGTAGCCGATCTTGCGGCGCACCTCTTCGGGGTGCTCGACCACGTCGATGCCTTGCACCTTCACCGTGCCCGAAGACGGCAAGAGGTCGCACGCGAGGACTCGCAGCGTCGTCGTTTTGCCGGCCCCGTTGAGGCCCAGTAACCCCACGACCTCGCCCTTTTCGATGGTCGCGGACACAGGGCCTACAGCCCTACTCTGCCCGTAGTACTTGCATAACTCTTGTATTTCGATCACAAGCTTCGCGCCTCGACGAATAGTTGCCCTGCGAATATTGAAGGTACGGCCTTCCCGTGCGCCCTTGGACCCATGAGCGCACGGCGTTATTCCCCGAACCCTTTGCAAAGCGCAAGGCCGCCCGCAACCATCGAGAAATAATGCGTCAGGAGTGGCCGATGCCAGCCCCCCTCGAGACCCCTGCCCCCGATTCGAAAGCATTGCCCGCTCCGGCATTGAAAGTACTGCCGAAAGGGGCGGCATGGCATGAGCCCGCGTCCATCCCCAGGGCGCAATTGGACGCCCGGGTTGCCCCGGACGAACGCTCGCTGGCCGACCGGATACGCGATGCGGCGCTGGCGCTGGGGTTCGCGCGCGTCGGGTTCTGCCCCATCGAGCCGTTCGAACGAGGGGCCCGTGCGCTTGCCGATTGGCTCGCTGCCGGTCGAAACGGAGAAATGGCGTATCTGGCCGGTGAACGCGCTGACCCTCGCGCGCTGCTGCCCGAAGCTCGGAGCTTGATCGTCGTCGCCTTGCCCTACAGTGCCCCGCACCATGCAGCCCCATCTCGCGCAGCCCAGCCCGCTACGGGCGGGCCGGCGCTGGTGCCGCTCACGGGCCTAGTGGCGCGCTATGCCCGGGGGGCGGACTATCACGAGATCATGAAAGAGCGGTTGCGGCAGCTGGCGGATCAGTGTGCTGCGCTGTCGGGCCGCGCCGTATTGGCGCGAGCCTGCGTCGACACAGCCCCGCTTCTGGAGCGCGAAGCCGCGCGCCGTGCCGGCCTTGGCTTCACCGCCAAATCGACCATGACCATCGTGCCTGGGTTGGGCAGTTACGTGCTGCTGGGCGAGCTACTGATCGACCTCGAGCTCTCGCCCAGCACTCCCATCGCACCGAGCTGCGGTAGCTGCCGGTCGTGTCTGGATGCCTGCCCAACGTCGGCTTTCGTGGACGCTTATACACTCGATGCGCGACGTTGCATCTCGTACCTGACCATCGAGCTGCGCGGGGCGATCCCTCGCCCCCTCCGGCCGTTGATCGGGCGCTGGGTCTTCGGTTGCGACGTGTGCCAAGAGGTGTGCCCGTTCAACCATTCGCGCCGGCCGCGGCCGGGCGATCCCGAGCTCAGCCCGAGGGCGGTCTTGACCGACCCCGACCTCGTGGCGCTGCTCCACATCACGACCTCGGAGCATCGCCGGCTGGTGCGCGGCACCCCGCTCTTTCGCGTCAGCCGCCCACGGCTTCAGCGCAACGCGGCCGTGGCGTTGGGTAATACGCGCCGCCCCGAAGCTGTTGCGCCGTTAGCCCACAGCCTCAGCTCGAATCCGAGCGCTCTGGTGCGTGGCCACTGCGCTTGGGCGCTTGGCCGCATTGGCTCGAGCGCCGCGCGAACTGCCTTGACCGAACGGCGCCGAGTCGAAACGGACGCTAGCGTCATCGCCGAGATAGACGCTGAAAATATATAATGTTTACATTATTTTATAATGTTGCTTTAAATGTAACTGATGAGCCCGAGGCGACGGGCGCCATGTGTCTAGCCGCATGCCCATAGACCGCAGCCGAGGCGAGGGCAATCGGCAGCCGAGCGTACCGGTGTCGCTCGGGCAGCTGGGCATGATCGTACTCCTGGTTTCCATCAGCGTGCTGTTCCTCGCGGCGTGCGCCGCGGTCATCATCACACGTTGGCGCGTCGAGGTCTGGCGTTTGCCCGGACAGCGTGGGCTGCCCTGGGGCACGGCAGCCAGCACGATTCTGTTGGCCGTGGTGAGCTGGCAATTGCAAGCGGCGCTCACGGCGATACGCCGCAACCAGTTCACCCAGTGCGTGCAGCGGTGGCGCTGGGCGAGCGTCAGCGCGCTTGGCTTCTTGTTTGTGCAGGCTTTGAACGCCCGCCACCTGATGGACGCCGAAGGTGCGCTCGCAACGCAGAGCTTGTTCGTTTTCTCCTACGACCTATTGGTCGGCCTGCATGCATTGCATGTGCTGGGTGGGTTCGTGCCGCTCGGGCTAGTCCATCACAGAGTCGTCCGTCGCGACTACTCGAGCTCCCGCCATTCGGGCCTTCTGTTCTGCGTGCAATACTGGCACTACCTGGCGGTGGTCTGGTTGATATTGCTCGCGACTTTGGCATGGATCGGTTGAGCGGCGGCGACGACATCGTCATCATCGATAACTACGACTCGTTCACCTACAACACCGTGCAGCTGCTCGGGCAATTGGGTGCGGCCTGCCACGTGGTGCTCAACGACCAAGTGAGCACGTCAGACATCGCGGCATTGCGGCCGCGGGGGATCCTACTCTCGGCCGGCCCCGGCACCCCGGATGACGCCGGCATCACGCTGGCTGCCATTGCGCACTTCGCCGGTCACATCCCGATCCTCGGCGTGTGCCTGGGGCACCAGGCCATCGCGCAAGCCTTTGGGGGGCGCGTAGTGGGCGGTGGCCGCCTCATGCACGGCAAGACCTCTCAGATCGAGCACGATGGCACAGGGCTGTTTCAGGGCCTGCCCCGCCCGGCGGTCATGGCACGCTACAATTCCTTGCTGGTGGAAGAGGCGAGCCTGCCCCCGACCTTGCGAATCACCGCCCGCTCGAGCGAGGGAGAAATCATGGCATTGGCCCATGCTCAGCTACCTGTCCAGGGTGTCCAATTCCATCCAGAATCGAGCTTGAGCGAATGCGGCGGCAGGCTGCTCGCCAATTGGCTAAAGCAACTTTAACCCCGGAGCACCTCATGGCAGAAGCGCTGAAATTCCCGGAAGTGTTCGCAGAGCTACGCGGTCAGGGCGGGCTGCGAGCGGATACGGCACGCAGAGTGTTTGATGCGATCTTTGCGGGAGACTGGACGCCCGCGCAAATTGCAGGGCTGCTCGTGGCCTTGCACATGCAAGGCGAGACGGCCGAGGTCGTCAGCGCGGCGGCTCGCGCCTTGCGCGCCAAGATGCTTCCGCTCGAGCACTCGTTGCCACTGGTCTTCGACACGTGCGGTACGGGAGGAGACGGCCAACACACCATCAACGTCTCGACTGGCGCCGCCCTGATCGTTGCAGCCGCCGGGGTGCCCGTGGCCAAACACGGCAATCGCGCGGCTTCCAGCCGCTCGGGCAGCGCCGACGTGCTCGAAGCTCTCGGCATCTCGATGGAAGTGCCCCTGAGTGCCCAGAGCCGCGTGCTCGCCCAAGCCAACATCGCCTTCCTCTTTGCACCCGCCCACCACCCCGCCATGAAACACGCCGGGCCTCCCCGACGGGAGCTCGGCGTGCGCACCATCTTCAATATCCTGGGCCCACTAGCGAACCCCGCTGGAGCCACCCATCAGCTCGTCGGCTCCTTCTCGGATTCGGTCCGACACTTGATGGCGTCGGCGCTGCGTGACCTCGGGGTCGCCGCCTGGGTGGTGCATTCCGAAGACGGGCTCGACGAGGTCAGCCCCTACGCTCCCACGCGAGTCAGCGTGGTCAGCGCTGCCGGCATCGTCGAGCGCGTGGTCGCGCCCAAAGACTTTGGCCTCGAAGCAAGCTCGCCCGGTGCCATCGCGGGCGGCGGTCCAGAGGAAAATGCCGCCATCATTCGTCAAGTCTTCGCCGGTGAGCCACACCCAGCGCGTTTGGCGCTGGTGCTCAACGCCGCCGCGGCCCTGGCCATCGCCCGAGGCCTCCCCTTGCCCGCAGCGGCCCAGCTGGCGCAAACCACGCTCGACAGCGGCGCGGCGCTGCGAACGCTCCAGGCATGGCGCGACGTCACCGCGCGAGAGGCGGCCGCCGCTATCGCTTCGAAAATGCCGTCCAAGTAGCCCGCATGCTCGACGAGATTCTCCGGAACAAACGCGAAGAGCTGGCCGAGCTGCGCCGAAAACCGCTGCCGCCGCCACCCTCGCTCCGCGCCGTACAGCTCCGCCGAGATCCGGGCCAACCCTTGCGGCTGATTGCCGAAATCAAGCGCCGTTCTCCCTCCGCAGGCCCACTCTCGATGGCGCTCGGCATTGCCGAACGCGCCCGCGCCTACGAACGCGCCGGCGCGCAGATGATCAGCGTGCTCTGCGATCAGAAGTACTTCGACGGTGCCTATGAGCACCTTGCCGAAGCGCGCCAGGTGACTTCGATACCGCTCCTCTGCAAGGACTTCATCATCGACGAAGCGCAGCTCGATGCAGCGCGGGCGTACGGCGCAGACGCGGTACTCTTGATTGTGCGCTGCCTCCACCCAACCCAATTGTCGACGCTCATGCGCGCCGCCGCGGAGCGCGGCTTGGCGGTATTGACCGAGGTTTACCTGCCCGCGGAAGTGCCGCTCGCGCTCGACGCAGGCGCGGAGATGATTGGCGTCAACGCTCGGGATCTGCAGACCCTCGTCATGGATGCGCCGGGCGCGCGACAAATTTTGGCGGCTTTGCCGGACGGTGTGGCCCGCGTGCACCTGTCGGGGATTCGCGATGTTGGGCAAGTATCGGAGGTGGCTCGATCGCGGGCAGATGCAGCCCTGATTGGGGAAGTCTTGATGCGGGAGGATGACCCGGCGGAGCTGCTTGGAAAGCTCGTGGCGGCTGCTTCGGCGGCCTGACGGGTGGCACACTCGGGTGCGGGCCCGGTCTGCGCTTGGGGCTGTGGACGGCGTAAACGGCGCCGTTGGCCCGTTTGGACACGATACGAGAGCAGCGACACTATGCTTACCTCCCCTGGGCGCGGCGCGTATCAGGCGCTCGCCCCTTTTCTTCGAGAGACCCTGCAAGCCTAGGTTTTGGGTGGCCGGGCCTGCGCCACACGCCGCCCTGCCGGAGCCTCGGGGTCCTGTTTGCACGGCGCTAGCAGCGGCGCCTCCGGGATCCTGCACTGGTGCGGAGCCGTCTGCAGTTCGACGCCATGGACGTGCCCGTGTGCGTGGGCGGTCAAACGGTGTTACCCCGGCGACTACGCCGACCTGGGCCTGGCACCGGACGACACAGTGGCCTAGACAACCTGAGCACAGGTAGTGAGCTGGACGAGCGGCACCCTCGAGGGCGCTGGTGTGGCGTTCATGCACGACGCAACGGGCCAATGTCGGTGACTGGCGCCGCCGTCGGCACTGTTGATCACTGCGCCGAAAGCAAGCACGAAAAACGCAGCACCAAGCGCGCCGCAGCGGACGCGGTGCATCAAAGGCAGCGGCCCTCGTAGCCGACAAACCTGCAACATCAATTCGCCAACCCAAACGCGATCGTTTAAGCTTTTAAAGTCGCCGTAGGTGGCGGCCGTAATCAAAGCTAGGGCAAAAGTGAGAACGTTGCGGTTGAATGGCTCACCACGGGCCCGCGGAAGACTCTGCGGTTCCCTTTCTCTCGTGGCGCTTTGCTTCGGTCTGGGGATTTCCAGCCCGTCTCTGGCAGAGACGCACACGCCTCCGTTGCAGCCTGCGCCGTTGCAACCTTCGAACCCTGCCACTCCTTCCCGGGGCATTCAGGATTTGGCCGTGCGCGGCATCTACGTGCACCAGCTCACGGTACAGAACCCGAAGAAGCTCCAGTATTTGATCAACAACGCCACGAAGGTGGGCATCAATACCTTCGTGGTGGACCTGTGGGGGCGCCCGGCGCACTACGCCGCCGGCATCAAGGCGATTCAGGCGGCGGGTCTGAGCTTCGTGCCTCGCATCACGGTCTTCCCCGATGGTGCTACTCCCGAGCAGGTCAATGACCAACAGCTGCTCGAGCAGCGCTGGCGCCTGATCGACTTCGCCCTGGGCTTGGGCGCCAAAGACGTGCAGCTGGATTACATCCGCTTCTCGTCTCGCAATACAGAGTCCGAGCACAATGCCACCAAGATCCTCGAGGTCGTGCGGTTCTTTCGCGAGCGCCTCGATAAACGGGGTGCGCGCTTGCAGATCGACATCTTTGGTGAGGTGTCTTACGGCCCCTCCACTCGCATCGGCCAGGACATCTCCCGTTTGGCTCCCGAGCTAGACGCGGTTTGCCCCATGCTCTACCCATCGCATTTCGAGCCGTACGAGCAAACGGCAAAAACGCCCTACCGCACGGTCCACGGCGCCCTCACCGCGCTCGACCGGCAGATCAAAGCCAACCCGGTGCCGGTCTACGCTTACATCGAGCACTTCAACTATCGCCATCCCATGAGCGACGCGGAGCGGGCCCAGTACTTCGACGCACAGCTCCAGGCGGTCCTCGACTCGAAGGCGCAGGGGTTCTACGTCTGGAGCGTCGGCAACTACTACGACATCGTGTTCAACGCGCTCCGCCGGCGCGGCGTGGAAAAGCGTGAAGAGCCTGCCGTGATACAGGTGGTCGCGGGTACCCCGAACACGACGAGCGAGGCCAGCTTGCCGCTGTTTGGTCCTCCGCCTCCCCCGCAGTGGGCCAACGCGTCCGCAAAAGGCGACTGAAGCGCCCGCTCACCACTGCCCAAGCTCGCTCACCAAGGAGGCGCGCTGCTCGGCGCTCAGGTGGAGGCCAAACGGGTGCCCCGGTAGCGTGGAGAGGCGACTGGGATCGAAGAACTGGTCCAGCGTGAGCGGCCAGCCCGCGTGCGTGAGGCGCTTGCGCTCACTGACGCGGTACAGCGACGGCGCACGGTAGCCGCCCGTGCCGCGTGCGGACGACTCGGTCGCCGCCGCGTCAGTGCCCAATTTGTTGACCGACACGAGCTCGCCCGCGCCAGTGGCACCGGAGTGGCAGTGCCCGCACTGCTCGCGAAACAGCGCCGAGGGCGCAGGCGCACGCGCCCCCTGACCGAGCGCCCACACATAGTATGCGAGGGCGAAAGCGATCTCGCGCGGTGGCCTCACAATGTTCTCTCGTGCGGTGATGAGCAAGGTCTCCGTGCGCACCGCCAGGGCCTCGAGGCTGTTGTGAATGTTACCCGTGTGGTGCAGACGCCGCTGGTGGCGGGTTGCCCGGAGATCGGGGGCGGACACCGGGTTATCGCGAGCGTCGACTGTCACGTCCACATGCCCCGCTCCCCAGCCTGCACCCACCAGGCCCCCCAGATCGAAGTCGGAGGGCACTCCTGGCAGCAAGCGACCCGCGGCGTCCGGGCGAGCATGGCAGGTGGCGCAGCTGAGCGCCGGCTCCGTCGTCCCATCCGGATAGCGCACCCACACCAAACCTCCCACCCGTCCGCGGGCGTCCTGCCAGGCGCCGATCGCATCCAGCCGACGGCGCTCGCTCGACTGCCGCTCTGACGGCGGTGAGAGCATGCGCGCCACCTGCGGCAAGCGTTGCGCCGGCCACTCCTCGAACGCACGCCGCCCAAGCTCGAGCACTGCTGGCT
Source organism: Deltaproteobacteria bacterium (assembly GCA_031407405.1). Lineage (GTDB taxonomy): Bacteria > Myxococcota_A > Polyangia > Polyangiales > Polyangiaceae > SZUA-265. The sequence goes on along the minus strand of JANOIG010000094.1, from coordinate 51,755 downwards.
CGCTCCACTCGACATCACCCGCCCAGACACGCGCAAACACCGGCAGCTCACCCCGAACCACGGGCGCCACCGCAGGGTTCAGGACCGGAAGCGCCTCCCATTGGTCCGCGACGGCGTAGCGCGCGAGCCGTGTCCGCGCATCACCATTGTCCCGCATGGCCAGGCTTCGCTCCAGTGCCTCGCGCCGGAACGAGCGCTCCGCCACGAAGCGCCGGCCCGTCTCGAGCTCAGCCTTGGCGCGTTCAGGCGCGACGGAGGTTTTGCACGCGTACACCAGGCACGTGGTGCCCAGACTCACAGCGAGCCAAACCGCGACCATGAGCGGCCGTTTCAGCCCACGCACTGTCCATAACCGCAGCTCCAACGCCCTTGCTCCGGACCGTACATGCAATAGCCCGCACCTTGCATCGCATCCACACAATCGCCATCGTCCACACACGTGTCGCCCGCCGTGTGACAATAGTAGGCGATCACCCCGCTGTAGGTACCACAGCCACCAAACGTCGGGCTGCAATACCCGCCACCGCAGTCCGCATCGGTCTGGCAATTGCCCGGCAGACAAGTGTTGCCCGGTGATCCAGATTCCCCTTCGCAAGCACAGGGCCCGCCGCTCGTACATGTGGAGTCGGCAAAGCAGGTGTCATATGTGCAGAAAAAGTCCCCCCTGTTGTCATCGCAACGCCCATTGACGCCCGCGGTGCACTCCGCGTCGCTCAGGCACTCCCCGTATCCCGACACACAGCGCGGCGTGCCATCTCCGCAATCCACGCACTCCGCGCGGCAGTCGGGGCAATCCGCTCGTGGCTGGCACGCGCCCGCGTCCGAACACGCGGGCAGCGCCTCGTCGTAATAACAGGCTCTGGCACTGCCCGCGCCGCGCTGGTTATCGCAAACCACCCCCTCGGGTCGGTGCTTCACTGGGCGGCGAGACGCCGGCCTCGAGGGTGGGATGCCCGGCATGGGCGTACCCGTGGGCGGTGTGACCGCGATGGGTGTGCCCGTGGTGCTCACCGGAGGGAGGCGTCCCGATCCCGTACCCGCCATTCCGCTGCTGCGGCCCGGCTCCATCCCAGCCGAATCGCGTTTCTCCGAAAGCCCACCACACCCAGCGCCGAGCCAGAGCGCCAGCCCCACGCCGACGAAACATCTCTGTGCTCGCATGAGCGCATTAAAGCAAGGCCCGTGCCGCCCGCTATGTGGCAACATTTCCCGGCGATCCGAGTGATCGAATCATCAGAACATGCCCGCGCAGAACGATTCGGCACAGTCTGGCACACGCGGCTCGAGGTGAAACACTAGTTGTTGCACTTCGTGCTCCCGGCCATCGGTCGCTCCAAAGACTCTTCGCTGCCAGGTCCGAATGTGGAACCCCTTTAGGTCTCAGGCATCAGCTTGGCAGGTTGCAATGAACGCGGCGGACGGTCAACACAGGCGAAATGGCCGGTGCATCACGGAGCCGCGCGCAGGCTCGGTTCCATGCTGTCCATGAGGGCGGCTATGGCGGGCCGGTAGGCGAAGTCTCGAGCTGCCTCATCGACATTGCGGGCGCAGATCGACGCGACCACTGATTGCTCACCCAATGCTTGCAAGACTTCAAGCTGGCGCGTGCCCGGGTACGCCTTCGCCCAGTGCTGGAGCGACCCTGTTGCGCTCACGCCGGGCTCTTCTTCGCAGAGCGGCCGGTCTTGGTTACCCGCGAAGCAGTCACACGCCTCGAGCGCCGGGTCGAGGCTGCTACAGTCGCGAGGAGCGGGCATGGGGAAGATGCAGGCATACTCGAGATCGTCCGGCACCGTGCTGCCCGTGGCCGTATCATACTCTCGACCGTTGACGGGGTTTGCGTCCGCCACACCCGCGCGCGGCAAAGCCGATTCCACCATGAAGGGGCTGCTCGGCGGCACCGGCGGGCTAGCGCCCGGATCGCCCAGCATGGCGGCCCAATCCGCGGCGGCGAGCTCAGCCGCGAGCTTGTAGCGGAAGCCGCTCTCCACGCTCGGCCGCCCCGGCACGTCTGCTTGGGCCTCGAGCAGCTGCCACGGGACGCCGATGATCCCGGTGAGGAACACATCCGAAGGCTGCCTCCCCGCGGCGAAGAGCGGGTTTTGCACGAGCGAGCTCGTGCATCCGTCGACCGCCAAATCAGCACTCGAGAGGCAGAGCGTGGGTTGGGTCAGCGCGTTGACGTAGCGCTCAGTCGGGTACAGGAAGTCGATGCCGAAGCGTTGTTTCTGGCGAAAGCAGCGCAGATTCAAGCCGTCGGCGTCACGCGGGAGTCGATTTTCCAGGACTTCATTCTCCGGGTCGGCGGCGCAGATTGGGTCTGCGGCACAACCCGCGGGCGCGCCCAGAGCGCAGGAGTAACAGCACGCTGCATTCGGGTCAGCATCACACGCGCTCGATCCGCGAAAGAACGGCCGCGAATCGTCGATGGCCAAGACCACCCAGCTCTGCGCGCCGATGGCGAGCGAGCAGTCATTTTCGTCCGTCAGCATGACGACGGCCAGTCGAGAGTCGGGGCGCAAGAAGGCCTCGCGTTGATCGAGCAGGGTTTCGTCGAGCAACACTTCTCCCGCGGTGTTTGTCGCCGGCTGCACGCAGTTCAGGCCCGTTCCTCCACCTGGGCAGGCGACACGGGCCAGCGACGCATAGGGCGCCGGATCGATCAAGAAGCGGAACCACGCCTCGAGCGGCATCTCCCAACCACAACCAACGTCACCGACCGCACTCAACATGTCCTGAAAGATCTGACTGGCGCTGTCCTGGTCCTCACCGACTCGCCAGCTCAAGAAGCCTGAGGCGTTGCCAAGGCCGCCGCCGCGCGGCAGCGAGCCGATCAAATGAGCCATGTCGATGCGATCGGGCACGAACGTGGGGAAGCCCGGCGCAGGACAAGCGACGTTGGCGCCGCCATCACCGAGGCTCGTCGAGATCACTCCGACGTGCACATTGTCCACCGGCTCAAACTGGCGGCGCTGCCCCGCCGGGCATTCGGCACCCGGGAGAGGCGGAGGAAATTGATTGCCCTCCGCGTCCACGCACGGCGGCTGGGTGAGGCGGCTCAAAACGTCGGGCACCGCTCGTCCCAGCAGCTCCTGCTTGTCGGACATGGAGATGGAGTTGTCAACGACGAACAGGAGGTCCACCGCGCGCCCCACGGCGCCGTTGCTGCCGCCGTCAGAGCCCGCATCGGGCGCCTGATCAGGGTCCCCCTTTAGGCCCGCGTCGCCCTGCGCCACGCTCGCGTCTGCCCCGGGGCCATCAGGGTTGAGGGGAGCCGCGTCCGTGTTTTCCCGTGGCGCAGGCGAAGCCACCCCGCCGTCCGCGGCGACCCGCCCCGTGTTGTCGCTGGGAGAACAGGCGCTGCCCAGCGCGAGCAGCACCGTCGAGGAGATCAGTCCCCGGAGTTTCATTTCTGGTTTCATAAGTTAAGCTCCAATACTGCGCCGAGGTATCCAACCCACCCTCGCACCGGGCTTCCGGCTCCAGCGCCTCACTGCATGGCGTAACCATGACCGACGAGCCAGCGCCGAACCAGACCAGCGTGTGACATTTCATGCACCGAATTCGGTCAAGGATGTGCGATCCTGACATATATGTACGTGCCCGCGCAGTTCGCTGAGACGGATGTGTCCGTGCTGCACGAGCTGATCCTGAAGCACCCGCTCGGTTTATTGACCTAGAGGGTGGGTACGTGCATCGTTCCAAGATTCTGAGGGGCCCTGAATGACCATCAGCACGCACCGGACCGGACCGTCCTCGTCGTCGAGGATGATCAGGACGTGTGGCGATTCCCTCCCTCCGCAACGCAGCATCGTAAGACTGAGTAATAGGCGGTGTCCTGCCGTAAAAAGGGGAATGAACGCCACCCCTCGGAATCTTGCCGCTCCCTGGCGATCGCGCCTCTGGGCCATTAAGCCGGTCATTTTCCCCCACTGGACTCGGTTCGTCGTGCTCCTGTGGGTTCCAATCTCGGCCTGCTCGAGCGCCCGTAGCAATGACCCCCCGGCGCCGGTCGGCAACGGCGGCACTGATGACGGCAGGAGCGGGGCGGCGGGTGCGAGCGCGGGGATCGAGGCAGGCGGCGCGGTCGGCGCCAATGCGGGCGCTGGCAATGCAGCTGCCGGGACCGGCGACTCAGGCAGTGGCGGCACGCCGGCGACCATCAACGTAGCGCTGGCCACCGAGGCGTGTCGCGGATACATCCAAGCTTGGTGCGACCGTCGCGTAGAATGTGACGTCTGGGACGAGGCCGCCAATGCCAACTGCTTGGCGAACCAGGAGCAGTGTCCCGATCGCTTCTTCATACCGGGGAGCGGCTACACTCTCGATGGCTTGAACGCCTGCGCCGAGACCTGGTCCACGTACCCTTGCGAACAGGTGGTCGCCGGCGAGGACCCCGAATGCGTGGCCCAAGGTGCGCTTGGAGACGGGGAGAGCTGCCGCTTCTCGCTGCAGTGCGAAAGTGCGATATGTTCAGCATGGTTGGACGACGGCTGCGGGGTGTGCGTATCGGCGGTCCCTTCCGGCAGCGCTTGCGAAATCACTCCGCAATGCCCGGAAGCGCATCTCTGTCATCAGGGCCACTGTCTGGAGCTGCAGGACTATCCCATCCAGGATTCGCTCGCTGACGGCGAACCCTGCGAGTACGACGGCCGCTGCCTGGGCTTGTGCGCGCCTACTGCCGATGGGGATCGTTGCGTGCCGGCGCCCGACCCTGGCGACCCTTGTCTGCCTCAGGGGCCCAAGCTCGGCGCGCGCCGCTGCGAGAAAACTCAGTATTGCAGCCTCGAAAACATTTGTACGCCTTTGCCCGGGCCGGACGAGCCGTGTGCACCCGGGCTCCTGCAATGCCGCAGCGCGCACTACTGCGAGCGTGCCTCCGGCGGCGCACCGGGCACTTGTCGCCCATGGCTCGAGCTGGGTGCGACCTGCACCCCTCGGCCAAACGAACATGCTTGCAACGAGAACACCGCTTGCCTGTGCATCGACGCCAGCTGCGAGACAGGGGTGTGCGCTTATCTCGGCGGCACCGCCAACGCCTGCGACGCGGGCCAGGTCTGCCCCACGGGCACCGACTGCCGCGCAGGCTTCTGCATGGTCCTGCACCAACTACAGGCGTGCGCCTTGTGATGGTAGCACCGCACCGACCGTGCAAGCCCTGCCTGCGGCGAGAGCTGTACTCAATATCAGTCACGAGTGAACATCAAAGGATATCCATCGGGGTCGACAATCGAGAACATGCGCGCGCCGTAGTGGGTGTCGTGCAGGTCTTCTGCAAAACGCACCTCGGGCGTGGCGGGCGTCAACCCGTCCAGCGCCGCGCTCGCTCGCTCGAGCTGCCGGCGCTTGAATAGCTCGTACAGCTCGTCGACCCGCGTCGTCCGAAACCAAAACGTCACGCGGCGCTGCTCCCCTTTCGTGGCCCCCGGAACCAGCATCAGATAACTGCCACCCATGCCGACACCCGCCCAGTCGAGCACGCCATCATGCTCGTGTGTGCCCCTCAGCTCGAAGCCGATCGACCGGTAAAACTCCACGCTGGCGCGCAGGTCCGAAACGGCCAGCATGGCGTCGACCTTCCTGACACTCGACGCCAACGCGGCCACACCCGCATCGAAGGTTGGGCCGGCGAGCTGCGCAGGCACCTTGGCGCCCGCCGCCCGCAAGCGGCGCTGCGCGGGCTCATCGCCCCTCAGCATGGCGACCGCGAGCGGCGTGCGGCCTTTGTCGTCCGTGGCCTCCAGGTCCGCACCGAGGTCGATCAACAGATCCAAGATGGCGTAGTGCGCGCCAGTCCTGAAGCCACCGCCGATCAAGCCATCAGCGGGTGCCACCACGTAGTGAAGCGCGCTCTGGCTCTGCTCGAAGCGAGACAACCGGCGCTCGAGCACCTCCGGGCTCTCTTCGACCAGCTTTTGAATCAGCTCTGCATCCTGAACGGCGATGGCAGAGAAAATATGGTGGCGAGCCCCGCGCTCGAGTAACAGCTCGAGCACGTCCCACGGCACCTCCGCCCCGCAGCATGTCGCCCAACCGACGACCTCCAGTCGGTGCACGTCGCCAAAGCCGTGCACGTCTGCGCCCGCATCGAGCAGCGCGCGGCTCGCCTCGAGCCCGCCTTCACCCGCCGCAAAGTGCAGCGCGTAGGCATTGTCGCCCGCGTCGCGAGCGTTGGGATCCGCGCCGTGCTCGAGTAGCAAGCGCACCGCGTCGACCTGCCGGGCCGCCAGGTGCAGGCCGGTGCTGCCCGCGGCATCGCGCTCGCGCACGAGGCCAACATCGCCAGCCAGCAAAGGCCGGAGCGTGGCCACATCCCCCGCGCGACAGGCCGCAAAGAACGCGGCGAGATCAGGCCCCCGTCGCTGGTCGATTTCGGCCTTGAGCGCGCGCCAGCTCGAAAAGCCGTGATCCCTAGCGATGGCCAATTGGGCCGCCGCGAGCTTCACGCGCGGATCTTGCCGACGCAGCTCGGCCAGGTGCTCTTTGGCAAGCCGCTTTAGATATTCGAGCGAAGCCTGTTCGGGCAGTTTGGAATTTGACATGGACACCTTCCTTCCATCGTATGCCCGGCATCCGCATCTCTCGGGCTGGAAGTCAGGGTCGTCTGACTGTCGACAGGATTGGGTGGGTTCGACCCTTTACGCGGACCGTAGGCCGCCCAAGTCGGCCTGAGCGAAGAATAATGCCCTCAGGGCCAACACACCAGCGCTTTTGCTTCGCCCAGCGCCGAGCGCCACTCACCAAGGCGTTTCTCTCACCGCTTCGGTATCGAGCACCACGTCCTCGTCTTCCGCAAAAGCGTCGGGCACCCGCGGCTCTGCGCCGCTCAAGAACTTCCAGGTTTCCTCCGCGCCGTCGATGTCCTGGTTGCGGAAGCCAAAGTCTCGTATCAAACGCTCGTCATCGTTAGGCGCTGGCGTGGGCCAAAAGATGCCGCCGTGTTTGATGTCGAAGACGCGCACCGCCCGCTGCGCGTTTTTTGCCGACCACCAGTCCACCCGTCTTACGGTGCTATTGCGGGTTCCGCGGGCGACGGCCCCGATGTGAGCATGACTCTTGCCCTCCACGACGCGATTAGGAAGCTCGAGGTCGCGAGGAGCTTCCACCGCTTCCGGGGGAACCCCGAGGCCGAGCGCCCAGCTTTTCGCAATGGCTGTCCCGCCTCCATCCAGCACGACAAACAACACCCGCGAGAGGCGCGCCCCGCGCACGTCTTGCGACGGAAAGGGGGGCCCCATTTCGTACGGCATGAACGCAGCCACCCCCGAATAGAAATCGGGCCGGTACGCCGCTGCTTGGAGCGCCATGTTGGCGCCTTCGGCGTGCCCCACGAGGAAGACGGGGTTCGTTCCGTCAATCACCCGCCGCGTCAGCAGATCCTCGACGATCCGGAGCAGATACACCTCATCATCGACCTCGGGGCGTATATATCCATGCGTCCGCCAGCGGCCTTCGTTCTGCATCAGGGGGTCGCTATCTTTGGTCGCAACGGCGCTCGCATAGACCACGATGAAACCCTCACGCGCCGCCAAGGTTTCAAAGCGGCGCTGCGTCTGAATGCTGCGCATGTTTTCGGCCCGATCGGGACCGCCGTGCAGCACGATGAGCACGGGCGCGCGGGCCTCTCTCGGGAGAGAGGACGGCACATACGCGAGGTAGCGCCGTACGATGGTCCCACAGCTCGGCGTATCTGTTTCGAAGGTGTGCACGGTCAGCCCAGCTTGAATGACGTCGGGGTCCGTCAGCGCGGTATTCTCTGCGCTCGGGTTCCGCGGGCAGCCATGCGCAAAAGCCAGCCGGCTCTCCAGCAGATCCGGAGCAGCAGCCTTTCCCGAACCGATGAGCCCCACCCCATCCCCGCCGGGCTCGGCGCCCACGACGACCCCTGCCGCCGGGTCGTCATAAATGCCCAAAAGCAGCACTAACCCCGCGGCGACGCTCACGGCCGCGGTGCCCCACGCCGCCAGGGCGCGAAAAGAGCGCCTGCCGCTCGTTCGGAGCGCGATGTGCGTGGCTCCCCCCGGCTGTCTGAGGCGCGCCAGCAGGTGCTGACGGAAGGCCTCTGGCGCGTGCTCCGCCCGGTGCAGAGCACCCACCTCGTCGAGCAACTGCTGGTCTTCGGACCCGATCGGGTCAAGCGTGAATCTGCTCATCTCTGTCTCGATTCTCGAGCAGATCCCGCCAGGCGGCTGCGCGCGGCACGCTCACGGCAGTGCCGAAACACCTCGCGAGCCCGGCGCACTCTGGACACGATGGCGGCTTCTGGTTGATCGAGGGCACGCGCGATCTCTTTTGCCGTCATCTGCTCGAGCTCGAACATGATGAAGGAGACCTGCTGGGGCTCGGTCATTTCGCTCAACGCCCGCTCCAGAATCTCCAGCTTGCGGCTGCGCTCGAGCGCTTCTTCCGCGCCACGAATTGAGCTGGGCTCGTGCTCGCCGGCTGCAGAGGCGAAATCATCGACAACGTCGGTCGGCTCCTCCGGGCGGCGCCGCCGCGCCCGGCGCCAGTTGGCGGCCACGCGGACCGTAGTGGCCACCACGAACGCCCGCTCTGCGCCGGTATCGATGTCCGCCAACCGCCGCACGACAACCAGCATGACCTCCTGAGCGACATCCTGGAGCTCGAGAGCAGGGACTCCGAGGCGCCGCGCGGTGCGCCATATCGCGTCGACCTGATCCCCTGCAATCCTCTCCACTCGTGCCGCGGCGGCCTCCCCACCTTCGCGGGGGCTCGCACCGGCGAAAAGCAGGGCCCGCCGAGCCATATGGATTGTCAACAACACGGGTAATGGATCGCCAACAAACAGGCCGCACCCAACCTCACGGAAGGGTCAGTCACGAATAATGTCCGGTTTTCTTCAACCCATCCGCACTAAATGCGCGGGAGGTGATTTTCCTCGATGGGCCGCTCGGGCGGAGCCTCTCGGTGACCATGCGCGACAAGATTTCGGACCCCCGGACATGATCGCTGCATGCGATTCCAACCGCCCTATGGGCTTGAATGTTCAGCTGTTCACGCTCCGGTGCTGCTGCTGTGTGCGCTGTGTGCCTGCGCCCCGCGCGTACCCGCCGACACCGAACGGCGGGGAGCCCCGCAGACCCTGCCACCGGAGGCAGCGGCTGCGACGGCCGTTTCTCTCCGGGTCACCGAGGCGGCGCTTCGCCGCCACTTGGCGAGCATCCAGCGCGGCCAGCCCGACTACGAAAACATGGCACCGGAGCTGGCAGCGTCCATTCGCACGCAACCTCAATTTGTAACCGACACCAAACAGCTAGGGCCGGTGCGATCCGTCGCATTCAAAGGCGTCGGCTTCCGCGGTCTGGACCAATACGAGGTCACGACGCAACATGGCCTGTCGCGCTGGGCCATCTCGGTCACGCCCGACGGGAAAACGGAGCATCTGTTTCTGCGCCTACTCGAGCAGCGTCCCGCTCAAACGCTGAGCGAGCCAAAATTCATAGCGGAGCTCGAAGCAAAGCTCAGCGAGCTCGTATCCAACGACGAGTTCGCGGGCGCCGTGCTAGTCGCCAAGGACCAGGAACCGATTTTTCAGGTCGCGTATGGGTTAGCCGATCGCGAACGCAACACACCAAATACGCTCGGTACCCAGTTCCGCATCGCGTCGATGAACAAGATGTTCACCGCCGTAGCCATCCTGCAGCTGGTTCAGGCCGGCCGGATCACGCTCGACGCTGCGCTCGACACGTACCTGCCGGGCTACCCCAACGCGGAGCTCGCCCGCAGCGTCACGATTCACAACTTGCTGACGCACACGGGAGGAACCGGCGACATCTTTGGCCCGCTCTACGCGCAACAGCGCCAAGAGCTGCGTAGCCTGCAGGACTACGTCACGCTGCTCGGCCAGCGCGGCACCGAGCTCACGCCGGGCAGCGAATGGCGGTACAGCAATTATGGTTTCATACTGCTCGGGTTGGTGATCGAAAAGGTGAGCGGTCAGAGCTACTACGATTATGTCGCGGAGCACGTCTACCGGCCTGCTCACATGACAGCCACCAGCTCATTGCCGGAAAGCGCCTCGGTTCCAAGGCGTGCGGTGGGCTACATGCGCTTCCGCCCTGAGGGCACGCCCAAACCCAAACCTGATCAGACCTGGTGGCCCAACACCGATACCTTGCCTTATCGAGGCACATCCGCCGGCGGAGGCTACTCGACCGTGGCCGACCTGCTCGCGTTCGCGCGCGCGCTCCAAAATCACGAGCTGCTCGACGCCGAGCACACCGCGTTGCTCGTGCAGGGCAAAGTCGACATGCCGGGCGGCGACAAGTACGCCTATGGCTTCGTCGAGCAAGACATCGCTGGGGTCACTTGCTTCGGTCACGGTGGCGGAGCGCCCGGCATGAATGGGTACTTGCAAATCTGTCCCGCGGCACGGGCGGCACCCGGCTACGTCATCGCCGTCCTGTCCAACTTGGGCCCTCCCGCTGCTAGCCGCATCGCCGAGTTTGCACAGGCTCGCCTGCCTCTGCAACCTACGGAGGTCACCGGCAGTGCCCCCATGCCCGCGAGCCCCGCTTGTCAGGCCGTGTTGTTCGATGATCTGGAAGGCGGCCATGACCAACCTGCCCTGCCCGCACCACCCGGCGGCGCTTGGCACTCGTTCAAGGATCAGTCCGGCACGACGCTCAGCCCGGAAGGCCCTTTCGCGCCAAGCCTCGGGGGAGCCAATGGCTCCAAGCACTCCGCCCATATCCACGGCAAGGCAGCCAACGCCGATCGCACCTGGGCGGGCGTCGAGGTCAAGCTCAGCGAGCCCGTGGCGCCCGTCGACGTGTCGAGCTGGAAGGGCCTGTGCTTCAAGGCCCGAGGCACCGGTCGCGCGCGCCTCTCCGTGCCCGACGTGAGCACCGACCCCGCCGGCAACGTCTGCAAGTGGTGCTACAACAGCTTTGGCGCCGACTTTTCTCTCACCGCAGATTGGCGGGAGCACTGCTTTGCGTTCGACGAGCTGACTCAACAGTGCTGCTGGGGTGAGCCCCATCCGGCGCTCACCACCGAAGAGGTCTTCGCCTTCAAGTGGACCATGCACACACCAGGCGCGAAGTACGACCTCTGGGTGGACGACATTCGGCTCAGCTGCGAGTGACAGTTGGGGGGGCCGGGCTCAGCCCGCGCGGCTTTGAGCGCCACCTCGGGGCTCAAAACCGCGAGTGTGACCCAATGCCACGTTGCGCGTCCTCCATCGGTCTGCGACGGTCCCCGGGGTGGTCGCTCGCCAATGACCGATCTGTTCTTCGTGCTCGACGCGCAATGGCGGTTTGTCTCGTTCGAGCGACGTATCGAGCCGCTTCGAAGCGGCGGGGCTTATTCTCGCTCGCGACGAGGCGCAGATTTTCCTCGACGGCGGAGCCCACGAGCGACGGCGCCACGTTCCAGATGCAGCGCTCCGAGAGCGGCTCTACCGGATTGCATAGGAGGCGGCGTTTCAACCGAACGGGCCACGCTTCTCTTGCCTAGCGCTGCCCACTGCCGACGGCGTCGCGGTCTCACTCGAGCCCATGGCAGCAGGCTTCACCAGCTCGCGAACACGCACCGAGGAGACGCTACGCGAGAGCGAACAGCGCTTCCGCGCCCTCGCAAGCCACGCACCCGTCGGCATCTTCATGACCAATCCCCAGGGGGATTGCGTGTTCGTCAATGCTTGCTGGTGCGAGCTTGCGGGGATGAGCCCGGAACAGGCCACTGGCACCGGTTGGACTCGAGCGCTGCACCCGGACGATCGCGAGCGCGTTGCTACCGAGTGGTACAGCGCCGCGCAGTTTGGCCGGCGCTTTTCCAGCGACTACCGCTTTCAGCGCCCCGATGGGCGTGTCGCCTGGCTGCAGGGCAGGGCCGTCGAGTTGAGATCGGAGGCGGGAGCGCTGCTGGGCCATCTCGGCACCGTCTCCGACGTCACGGAGCCCAAGCTCGCCGAAACGGCCCTGCGCGACAGCGAACAGCGCTTCCGAGCGCTGGCCGACAACATCGCATCGCACGCCTGGACGTGTGACAGGTTCGGCGTGGTCACCTGGTACAATAGGCGCTGGTACGAGTACACGGGCACTACCTTTGAGGAAATGCAGGGTCGGGATTGGAAGACGCTTCACCATCCTGATCACATCGAGCGCCTGACTCCGAAGGTCCAGCATTGCCTCGAATATGGCGAGCCCTGGGAAGAAACCTTCCCGCTCTTGGGCAAAGACGGACAGTACCGTTGGTTTCTCTCGCGCTCGGTTCCGATTCGCGACGGCCAGGGCAACGTGACCCAGTGGTTCGGCACCAACACCGACATCACCGATCGCCTGGAGATGGAGGAAACGCTGCGCAGCGCCGATCGCAAGAAGGACGAGTTTCTGGCCACACTCGCTCACGAGCTCCGCAACCCCCTCGCCCCGCTCAGGAACGGCCTCGAGATCTTGAAGCTTGCGCCACACGACCACGCCGCGTCGTCCCGAGTGCAGCACATGATGGAGCGTCAGCTGAACCAAATGGTGCGCCTGATCGATGACCTGCTCGACGTGAGCAGGATCAGCCGCGGGGCCATCCAACTCGACCGGCGGCGCGTCGATCTGGCAGACGTGTTGCGCGACGCGACCGAGACCAGCTTACCGCTGATCCAGGAGCTCGGCCATGAGCTCCGCCTCCACTCGAACGCGCCAGCGATGCTCGTCGATGCCGACGCCACGCGCCTGGCACAGGTTTTTTCCAATCTGCTGAACAACGCCGCCAAGTACACGGCGCCCAAAGGTCACATCGAGCTGTTCGTCGCGCGTGAGGCAGGTCAAGCAGTGATCCGGGTAAAGGACAACGGCGTCGGCATCAGCCGCGAAATGCTCCCACGCATTTTTGACATGTTCACTCGGGTCGACAAACCTAGCGAGCGCTCACCCGGCGGCCTCGGCATCGGCCTCAGTATCGTCCGGCGCCTGGTCGAAATGCACGGTGGCACCGTCCAAGCGCACAGCGCCGGGGCCGGGTGCGGCAGTGAGCTCGTCGTGCGGTTGCCGCTCGCGGAGGCAGCTACGAGCCCCGTCACTTTCGATGAGAGCAGCTCAGCACCCGCCTCTTCGGCGCGCGGCCGCCGCTTTTTGGTCGTCGACGACAACGTCGATTCAGCAGAGACCCTCGCCCTTTGGCTCGAGCTCATACACGGCGACGTGCGGACCGCGGGTGACGGGCTCGAGGCGCTCGAGGTCGCGGAAGCATTTCGCCCGCACGTGGTGCTGCTCGACATCGGCATGCCTCGGGTCGACGGCTATGAAGCCTGCGTCCAAGTGCCCGAACACGAGAGCAGGCCGTGGGTCACTCGAGCTGCGAACGAAGCGTGACCCAGCGCGTGTCTTCGTGCATCGAGATGCCCGGCAACACGTTCCAGCCGCCGCCGCTGTTGGCGCGGACCACGGAGTCTTCGACATGGAGCACGCCGTCGTGGTTGTTGCTCACGAAGAATATGCCGCTCCCGAAAGCGCGCACGCGGTTTTCTTCGATGCGCGTTCCGCACACCGAGAGGGTCATGCTGTCGCCGTCGTTATAGATCGCTCCTCCACTGCCTCCCCCGGGCGTCCCCTCCTGCGCCGGGTTGCCGCCGTAGCCGACCGCCTCGTTGTGCGAGAACAGGCTGTTGATGATGGACCATGATACGCCAATGCTGCTGATGCCCCCGCCGTTCGAGCATGTGTTGCCAAAGCCCGAGGCCCCGCCGAACGTGGTGTTGACCGCGTAGACCGGTAGCTTTTGATATTGATCAAAGACACGAATCGCCGCCCCACCGACGTCCGGCCCCAGCCCCTCGCAGGTGTTGTTGAAGAAGCGCGAGTTGATCACCTTGAAGCGCCCTCCTCTCACCCAGATCGCACCACCGCCGTCGTGCTCGGCGTCATGAGCGGAATTGCCTTGGATGAAAGTGAGGTTCTGCACGGTCAGCCGCGGGGTCTCCTGATTGTCGCAGTGGGCGCTGGTCCAGTGTTGGTCGGGGTCACACGTGTTCATGTACAGGATGCGGGTCGTGCCTCCGCCGCTGAGCGTGACCAAGCCCCCACCGTCGATCACGACGTCCGGATGTGCATCGTTGAAGACCTTGGCGGGGCGATCGAGGGTGATGACCACGGGCGCTGGACCGCAAGCGAAACGGATCACTCCGCCCAGCGCTACGGCACCCACGAACGCATCCGCCGTGCAACTCGAGGCGGTGCCGTCACCCACCACGCGATCCGGCTGGGTCGTGTCCACGGCTTTCGCCTCGGGGGGCACGGCGCACTGCCCATCGGGGTTACCCGCGAGTGGCCCTTCCACCGAGCTTGCATTTTCGCTCGCCCGCGTCGTTTTCAGGTTGCCAGGGGACACGCTGGCAAACGCCAGCGCGGCACCCAATGACGGGATCAGTTTTCGCATACGCCTCCGGTAAATGCCTCCGGTAAATGCCTCCGGTAAAGCCTCCGGTGAATGACGGCGCAAGGCCGCCAACATCGTCGCAACGTTCAGAGTAACCGTTGCGACGGGCCAGGCCGCACAGCCTGCCTCCGGACAACGGTTGGGCTCCCTTAAATGTGTCTCAGCAGCGGTCCGCGCAAGAGTCTTGCGCAACAAAAGGGGGATTAGTGCCACACAAACCATCCCGAAGGCCGTTGCGTGGGGCTTCACTTGCAACGCCATGAGTCTTTCCCGACAATCCCCTCTTCCAGCTCACTCTTTCAGGACGTACTCATGCCCAAGCGCAAATCTTCCCCCGATCTCGATGCCGGAACCGACGCGAAGGGCGGGTCGTCCCGGCTCGAGGCCAGCGACTTCGACCCAGAAGTGCTGCGGCTGTTCGACGCTTACGTTCACGGCGCGCTGGATCGGCGCGGCTTTCTCGAGAAGGCTGCCAAGTTCGCTGTGGCAGGGACGACAGCGCTGGCTTTGCTCGAGGCGCTCAGCCCGCGCTTTGCGGAGGCCGCGCAGGTCAACAAGACCGATCCGCGGCTCGCGCTCGACTATGTCGAAGTGGAGTCGCCGCAGGGCTACGGCAAGGCGCGGGGGTATCTGGCGCGCCCCGCCAAAGCGCGGGGCAAGCTGCCGGCGGTGCTCGTGGTGCACGAAAATCGGGGCCTGAACCCGCACATCGAAGATGTCACTCGGCGGCTCGCGCTCGAGGGCTTCATTGCCTTTGCGCCCGATGCTCTCTTCCCGCTCGGCGGTTATCCGGGCGACGAAGACAAGGCCCGCTCCCTTTTTTCAGAGCTCGACCAGACGAAGACGCATGAGGACTTCGTCGCCTGCGCGAAGTTTCTCTCGGGCCATACCCAAAGCAGCGGCAAGCTCGGTGTGGTGGGTTTCTGCTACGGCGGCGGTATTTCCGTGCTGCTCGCAACGCGTTTGCCCGATCTCGAGGCAGCGGTGCCGTTCTACGGCAGGCCCACGGCCCCGGACACCGCGTCCCAGATCAAGGCTCCGCTGCTCGTGCACCTCGCGGAGAATGACGACCGAGTGAACGGCGAATGGCCCGCGTTCGAGGCGGCCCTGAAGAGTGCCGGTGCCAAGCTCGAGCTCTTCAAGTATCCCGGCACGCAGCACGGCTTCCACAACGACACGACG
This sequence comes from Deltaproteobacteria bacterium, assembly GCA_031407405.1. Lineage (GTDB taxonomy): Bacteria > Myxococcota_A > Polyangia > Polyangiales > Polyangiaceae > SZUA-265. The sequence goes on along the minus strand of JANOIG010000094.1, from coordinate 36,182 downwards.
CCGCGTTACGACGAAAAGGCCGCGAAGCTCGCCTGGGAACGCACGCTGGCTTTTTTCAAGCGCACGCTGTCGGTCAGCCCCGCTAGCGGCGCAACCAAGACCCAGGCCAAGCCTGGCTGACGCTCGAAAGGCCTCGCCCGATGAAACCCTCCCAGCCACTCGCGGCGCCATTGCGGCTGACGCGTCTATTGTACGGTGGAGACTACAACCCCGATCAGTGGCCGGATGCCGTACAGGAGGAAGACGCGCGGCTGATGCAGCTGGCCCAATGGAACATCGCGACGCTGCCGGTGTTCAGTTGGGCACACCTGAACCCGAGCGAGGGCGTCTACACCTTCGATTGGCTCGACCGCGTCATCGAACGTTTGACGAACGCGGGTATAGACCTCTGCCTCGCGACCGCCACCGCCTCCACGCCGGCGTGGGTCGCCGAGCAGTACCCCGACGTGCTCACTGTCGACGAGCAAGGCCGAAAGAAGCCGCACGGCAACCGCCACGCCTTTTGTCCGAATTCACCGAGCTACCGCCGGCTCGGCGGCGCGCTCGTCCGCGAGCTGTGTGGGCGCTATGGCAAGTTACCCGGTCTCAAGTTGTGGCACGTGAACAACGAGTATGCGGGTAACTGGCCCACTTACTGTTACTGCGAGCGCTGCAGCGTCGCTTTCCGGCGTTTCCTCGAACAGCGCCATGGCAGCCTCGCTGGGTTGAACGCCGCGTGGTCGACCGCGTTTTGGGGGCACACTTACTCGAGCTTCAATCAGATCGACCCGCCGTTCGCACACGGCGAAGGCAGCATTCAAACGCTCAAGGTCGACTGGCGGCGCTTTCAGTCCAAGAGCTACCTGGGTTGCTTCCAGCACGAGGCCGCCATCCTGCGCGAGCTCACTCCCCACGTGCCCATCACGACCAACCTGATGGGCACGTTCATGCCGCTCAATTACCATGAATGGGCCAAGGAGCTCGACGTGGTGTCGTGGGACAACTACCCGGGGCCGGATACGCCGTTTGCACAGGTGGCGTTTTCGCACGCGCTGCACCGCGGCATGCGAGACGGCGCGCCATTTTTACTGCTCGAGCAGAGCCCGTCGCAGCAGAACTGGGCGCCCTACTGCCGGCTCAAACCACCCGGCCAGTTAGCACTGCAGTCGTACCAAGCCATCGCACACGGGGCCGAGTCGGTCATGTATTTTCAGTGGCGGCAGTCGCGTGGCGGGATCGAAAAGCTGCACGGCGCCGTGGTCGAGCATCATGGTCGAAGTGACGCGCGGGTGTTTCGCGAGGTCGCGGCCCTCGGTCGGGAGCTCGCCGAGCTCGGCGACAAAACGCTGGGAGGTCGTACGCCGGCGCGCGCCGCGGTGCTGTTTGACTGGGAATGCTGGTGGGCGCTGGCGGCGTCGAGCGGGCCGAGCCGTGAGCTCAACTATCAGGAAGAAGTGGTCCGGCACTACACGGCGCTCCACACCAGCGGCATCCAGGCCGACGTGGTAGGGCCGGACGCGGATCTATCTCGGTACGACGTCATCGTCCTGCCCACCGCGTACATGCTCCGTGCCGCCCAGGCGCAAGGAGTGATCGAGCGCGTGCACGCCGGGGCGACGCTAGTGGCCACGTTCTTCAGCGGCCGGGTGGACGAGCACGACCGCATTCACGAGGCGGGCGCGCCCGGCTTGTTTCGTGAGCTGCTCGGCGTGAGCGTCGAAGAGTACGATGCGTTCCCGAAGGAGCTCGCGCAGGGCGTGCGCTGGGTCAACCCGCAAGGTCAACTGAACGCGGACGTCGAGCACCGAGTCTCGCTCTTGTGTGAACGGCTCTGGCTGCAGGGCGCCCAGCCGCTCGCGCACTATACCCGCGAGTTTTATGCGGGTGATGCCGCCATCACGGTCAACGAATTTGGCGCGGGCAAGGCCTACTACGTCGGCACACGCCTCGACGAGGCAACCCTCGCTCAGTTTCTGCGCGCCGTCTGCAAGGAGCGCGGGGTTGGCTCGCCTCTCGCGGGAGGCGCACCGCCGCCGGCTGGCGTCGAGGTCACGACCCGCGTCACAGCAGCCCATTCCAGCACCGATGAACCAGCCCGCGCACGCAGCGAGAAGACATTGCTGTATTTGCTGAACCACGGCGAGGTGAGCCAAGAGGTCGCGCTACCCGCAGGTCGCTACGTCGACCTGCGCAGCGGCAAAGTCCTCGCAACGACAGTGAGGCTGGAGCCGCGCGCAGTGCTCGTGCTCGAGCGACTGGCGCCGTAGCTCAGCGCCGTTTGGGCCGATCAACCGCCAGACCCGTTTGGCGCATCGGGCCGGGAGAGGGCATCAGGCGCCGCTTCTCCTGACGTGACGTCGAAGTGTAGCTCCCGTTGTGTTCGCACCGTGTGGATCTGGTCGAAATCCTCTGAGCGCGCGGGCGGAACCAGGCGTTTGGCCGTCGCGTAAATGCCAACCTTGGGGATGCGGTCGCGGCCCTCACGCTCGGCGTTGCGGCCCACACACTCGCGAGCCGTGGCCGAGAAAAAGTAGGCGATGACGCGAGCACCGTGGCGACGCGCTTCGGCGATGATTCCGGCGCGTTCTGTCACGCTGGCGTTGGTATTGTCGACCACCACCGAGCGGCCATCGGCCAACGCTTGCTGCAACAGCTCGAGCTGACGACGCACGGGCTGCCGGTCGTTGCGCAGGTTGTCCTTGCTGACGTGCACATGGCTGGCGGCGAAGCGCTGACGGAAGAACGTGCTCTTCCCGGCGCCCGGCAGGCCGACGAAGACCACCACCTCGGGTACATCGGGACCAGCGCGCGTTGCCGCCCTGCTGGGGGAGATCGCCGGGGGGCGCGGGCCGTGGCGCTGAGCCCCCAGGATGGGTGCGTACTCGAGCTCTTGCCCGGCGCGCGCCGCCCGCAGCAGCAAGGCGCCGCGGCTCATGTCACCGCGACCGGCGAAGTCCGGCGGAAACAGCAGCTGCTCGCCGAACACCTGCGACAGAGGCCGCACGTATTTGTCAGTGGCGACGCTGCCGAGCAGCACGAAGCGGGCCTTCGCACCGAAAGCCTGCGCCAAAGCAGCTGCATGCTCGACGAGCGGCTGCGTGAAACGCGGGTTGTCTTCAGCGATGTCCACCGTCGCCCAGGCGCGCAGCCGCTCGAGCGTGACGCGCTCGTGCAGAAAGCGCAGGCCCTCTGCGGGGCTGATCACCAGCGCACCAGACAGCCCCTCTGGCGCCCGCCCAAACGCCTCCGCGTACGTCATCTTGCCCCGGAAATAGAGGCCACTCACGAAGCTGGACAGCTTGCCTAACGGGGCCCCCGCCGGCGAGCGCAGCTCTTGCGCCAGCGGGAACGTCGCCCTTGGATTAAAGACCAGCGCGGCCCGTTCGCCCCCGAGGTTAGCCGGGGAGAGCAGGAAGAAAGTGAATGGACGGTCTGTGGCGATACTGGAGCCTAGCAGCAGCTACGCTTTTCGGCGTTGCCGGGCGCAAGCCGACGCACCCTGCCCCGAAGTGCCGTGCTGAGCGCCAGGATGGCAGCCCGGCCCAACCCAGCTCAGCTTTTTTGCGACTCACTCTCGCTGGCGGTACCCTCCCCCCGTGGCTCTGGAAACCCTGATCGAGGCCTACCTCAACTATGCTCGAGTCGAACGAGGCCTGAGTCGCAACAGTATCGAGTCTTACTCGAGGGACCTGACCGGCTTCGACCAGTTCCTCGCGTCGCAAGGCATCGACGATTTCGGGCACGTCGATCTCTCGGTCGTGAGCCAGTGGCTTCAAGCGTTGACCGCCCGTGGCCTTTCCCCTCGCAGCTCGGCTCGGCACCTGTCCGCGTTGCGCGGCCTGATGCGCTTTCTGGTGCGTGAGGACCACTTGGAACGCGACCCGACTCGGCTGGCCGCCCGCGCCAGATTGGGTCGCCGCTTGCCTCGCCCGCTGAGCCTCGAGCACGTGCTTCGATTGATCGACACGCCCGATCCGACTTCCCCACGCGGGCTGCGGGATCGAGCCATGCTGAGCTTGATGTACTCATCCGGGCTGCGGGTCTCGGAGCTCATCAAGCTCGAGCTCGGTGATGTCGACCTGCGCCGGGGAGTGCTCGCTGCGTACGGCAAAGGCGGGAAGCGTCGACTGGTGCCCGTCGGTGAGGTTGCGTTGGGTCACCTCGAGGCCCACCTGGCGGCTCAGCCAGTGCCGTTGCGTGCGCCCGCGGGCAAATGGGTTTTTCACAGTCCGCGGGGCAAGCCATGGACCCGGCAGATGGTCTGGAAAGTGGTCGGGCGCCATGCCCGCAGTGCGGGGCTGCCGGGGCACGTCCATCCCCACCGGTTGCGCCATTCTTTTGCCACGCACCTGCTCGCCGGGGGCGCTGACCTGCGTACGGTGCAAACGCTGCTCGGGCACTCGGATATCGTCACAACCGAGATTTACACGCACGTATCCCCTGCAACCGTTCAGGCAGAGTTCCGCAAATCACATCCGCGCGCGTGATGTCTGCTACAGACACAGGCCGTGTCCTTCAGGGTGATCGAGCCGCAGGCGACCGAAACTGCCGTTGTCGTGGAAGTGCCCCACGCGGGCCTTTCGGTGGACGCCCTGACCGCCGCGGGCCTCGCGGCACCGGTGCGGTCGCTGGGTATCGACGCGGACTTGTATGTCGACGAGCTGTACACGAACGCGCCTGCGGTGGGTGCCACCCTGCTCGTCGCCGAGCTCAGCCGCTATGTCTGCGATTTGAACCGGGGCGAGCAGGACGTCGATCCGTTGGCCGTGGCAGGTGGCGCTGCGCAGCGGGCTCCACACGGCCTGATCTGGAGAGACACCACCGAAGGCCAACGCGCCCTATACCAGCCGCTTTCGCGGGAAGAGCTCGAACGGCGGCTGGTGTGCTTTTATCGGCCCTATCATCAGTGCCTATCGGCGCTACTCGCTGCAAAACGCGCCAAGTTTGGCTTTGTGGTGCTCTTGGCAGGGCATTCCATGCCGAGTCGCGGGCGCCAGGGCCATACGGACACCGGTCGGGATCGAGCCGATGTGGTCCCGGGCAGCCGGGGGCGTACCACGGCGAGCGCCGCCGTCATCGATACTCCCGACCGGATTGCCCGAGAGCGCGGTTGGAGCGTGGCCCACGACGACCCGTATCGGGGCGGCTTCACCACGGCACATTACGGGCGCCCCGCCGAAGGCCAACACGCGCTGCAGGTAGAGCTGTCCCGGCGGCTCTACATGAATGAAATGACACTCGAAAAAAAGCCTGGCGGCTTCGAGGAAACGCGCAAATATTGCACGGACCTGGTGGCAGCCTTGGGCGGGCTCAATCTGGCTTCCACGCCATCCAGCGCTTGACGGCAAAACCTTCGCGAACTAACGTGCCGGCCGCAATGGCTCGGAGTCAAATCACTGGCAAACGCAGGATGCGCGCCAACCATGTCTCGCATTCCAACATCAAGACGCCCCGCTGGCAGAACGTCAACGTTCAACGCCGGCGCCTCTGGGTGTACGAGCTCGGCCGCTTCATCACGATGCGGCTGACGACGCGAGACCTGCGTACGATCGACAAGGTCGGCGTCCTGGCCTTCGCGAAAAAACACGGCGTCCGCCTCAATTAGATTGCCCGTACGCTCAGAGGATCCCGGCCCGCCAAGGCGACAGTGGCGACGACTGGGCTATCGTCCTCCGAAACCTCTATCGATAACGGAGTCGGTGCAGGCAAGAACTTGCCGGGCGGCACTCGGGGCGTCCCCCGACGAGCCGGAACCGCGTTCAGCGGCAGCATCAGCTCCAATGCCTCGACCCGAAGCCCCGAAATGGCGTTGTCGTAGCAGAGCGCGGCGACGCCTCCCCTGGCGTCACACGCGCATAACCCATGCTGGCGTGCAGCCTGCGCGTCCCACTCACCTCTAGCGCCGTGCAGCGCGTCAGGCGGATCCGCTGGCCATGGAGCCAAGCGCAAGGACCCCACGCTGCGCGCCGGATGATCGAGATCGGGAATCAACTCGAGATCTCCCAGACCGAGCGCGCCGCCCTCACTTGGGCCCGCCAAGTGAATCAAGGGCCGCGCGATACCAGCTGCCGCTAGAGCGGCGGCCCCCAGCCGCTGGATTTGCTCCAAAACCTCCGCTCGCCGCTCGCATCCCGCGTTCTTCGCCAGCGCTACACCGCCGGCGATGATCCTGGACAAAGGCGCGCTGCGCCCGTAGCGAAGCCCGACGAGTAGGGCGGCGATGCCGCCCGGAGCAGCTACGCGAGCGGCGACGGGCACCGGATCTTCGGGGGCCAAGCCACGCGCGCGGCGCTGACTGATCCCGGGTTGGCGCTGCCGCCCGTCAAAAGCACGCACGCCGACCCCGACGTGCGCAACCATCAGTCCCAAGGGGGAGAACAGCACGCCTGGGGCATCGCCTGCCGCCGAAAAGAAACCCGCGACCACCGCTCCCACGGCGTCACCGCCCTCATCCAAATACAATTGCGCCGCCTCTTGCGCCGTCGGGTCACTACCGACAGCAGCAGGGGCTCGCCTCACGATACCTCGACTTCCGCCGACTCCGGAGGACCCTCATCCTCCTCATCCACGCTCTCCGGCCCCAATTCGGCTTGGGCCAAACCGAGCGCCTGCTGGATTTCCCGTGCGCCGCGCCCTTCGACCACTACAAACGCCTGCTCGAACCCAAGCACCCGCTCCGCCACGACATCTGCGAGCCCAAGCCCCACCCTGGCCCCCTTCCCCAATGCCAAAAGCCGGGTGTAGAGGACCTCGTTCGGCAAGGGCACCTCGCGCGCGATGTCCTGCACTAAGTAGACTCCAAGCTCCTGAGCCGTTCCAGCGGCAGCCGCGTCGTCCCAGAGCCCACGAGGCTCCCACGCCACACGCCGCCCCTGGTCGGCCAAGCGCGCGAACAAAGCGCCGAGGGCGGCGCGCGCCTGACGGGTCGGGCGCACGCTGGCAGGCGTCCTTACCACCCACCAACTTGCCTTTAGGATGTTGGCGGCGTTCTGCGCTGCCTTCCAGGCGGCATCAGTCTCGCTGTCGACCTCCAAGCTGGCCAAACGGCTCGGCACGACCAGGCTGAACACGAAGCCTTTCGGTGCGGCTGCGGCGCACGCCTCGAGCCGAGCCTTGCCGGGTACCGTACCGGGCTCGCAATCCAGCTCGAGCAGCGGGAACTGGCTGGCATAACGCTTGAAATTCTTGGGTAGCCGGGTTTCTCCGACGAAGACCGTAGGCATCGTGCGGGCTACGTACTGCCCCCGGGCTCGAGTCGCAAGCCGTCAGCTACGATCGCCACCTCGGCGCCCCTCCCCTGGCGGCCCACTATCCAACGAAGCTACCAAATCGGGCCGGCGCGCTTGGGTCCGCTCCAGAGCTTGCTCGCTACGCCAGCGCTCCACTTCGGCATGATTTCCACCACGCAAGACGTCCGGGACAGGCAGGCCCCTAAACTCGAGCGGCCGCGTGAACTGAGGGAACTCGAGCAAGCCCCGATTGCTCGAGCTAAACGACTCGATCTGCGCCGACTGACGATTGCCGAGGACCCCGGGTACCAAGCGGGCGGTCGCCTCGACGACCGCCATTGCCGCCACCTCGCCGCCCGCCATCACGAAGTCACCGAGCGAGATCTCCAGATCTACGAAGGCGCGCACTCGCTCATCGAAGCCCTCGTAGCGGCCGCACGTCAGAATGAATGCGCCGTGCGCCTGCAGCCGTTCGGCCATGCGCTGCGTAAACCGCTGCCCCTGCGGAGTCAGCAGGATCTTCAGCGGTTTCACTGGAGCGTGCAGAGCAGCCTCGGCGGCTTCCATGGCGGGAATCACGCAGTCGACGCGCAGGACCATGCCCGACCCACCACCGTAGGGCGTGTCGTCCACACTCTTGTACTTGCCCACGCCGTGCGAACGCAGGTCCTCCAGGTGCAAGGATAAAAGTCCTGCCTCGATAGCTCGCCCCACGATGCTGGTGGTAGCGAAGGCTTCGATCAGAGTTGGAAACAGGCTGACGACGCCGATGTGCATGCTGTTGGCATTAGAGCGTTCTCTCTAACGTTTGCCCGAATCTGTTGACGGCTGATCCGCTGGGCGGGCGCCGCGCGGCACCTCGATGAGGCCGCCCAGTGACAAGAGCACGATGCGCTGCCCCGCAAGATCAACCTGCTCAATCCACTCGTCGAGCAAAGGTTGCTCGACCCACTCACCCGCTGGTGTCTGGATGACCACTGCATCCACCGACGGGTACATCTGGACCTCCACCACATGGCCAACCAAGCCTTCTGCTCCGAAGACACCGAGTCCGACCAGGTCGCAAAGGTAGTACTCGCCGTCGGTCAGCGTGGGCAGGGCGCCGCGCGTGACGCTCACCGTATGGCCCCGCCGCGCTTCGGCGGCATCACGGTCGGCGATACCCGCGAGCAGCATCAGCACCCCCTTCGGCGTCTGCCGGCTTCGAATGACCTTGCACAGCTCGCGCTGGCCGTCCGCAGACTCGAGCACCACCTCGTCCGCGTCCAGCAAGCCACGGCTTTCAGGCCAGTCGGGACGAATCTCTACCTCGCCGGCCAATCCGTGTGCTCGGGCCACTCGACCCATGCGAATCGTATTCGGCGGCGATGTATCCGGGGGCATAAGCGCATCCGGCGTTAAAACGGCGGCAACCTGATCGACCATCTGAATCGACCCGTCTAATCGACTTGAAAGCAACCGCTCGCCGACACCGTCGAACGTTAGTCGACGATGTCCAGGTGCGCTCGGCGGCCCAGCTTGGTGGAGGCGGCGGTCAGGATGGTGCGCATCGACTGCGCCGTCCGACCTTCCTTGCCGATGACCTTTCCGATGTCCCCCTTCGCTACCCTGAGCTCGATCAGCGAATTCTGATCTCCTTCAATTTCGCGGACTTCGACGCTATCCGGGTCATCGACGAGGGCCTGAGCTATCGTGGAAATGAGTTCCTTCAATGGCATGCCAATCGGTTCTCTAAGGGCATCATTCTTCTGAAGCATTACGTCCAAAGCCCGGCAGCGGCGCCAGGCTTCAGCTGGTGCTCGACTCCTTCGCGGGATACTTCTTGAGCAGCTGCACCAGCGTTGCTGATGGGACAGCGCCCTGCGAAGTCCAATAGTCGAAGCGAGACCGCTCGATCTCGAAGGTCTTGGGCGTCGCCACGGGATTATAGGCCCCGAGCTTCTCCACGAACCGACCGTCTCGAGGGTTCCGCGAGTCGGTCACGACGATCCGGTAGTAGGGGGATTTTTTGGAGCCGTGTCTGGCAAGGCGGATGTGTACGGCCATTCTTTTTCTCAAAGGGCACGAGGCCCCAGTCAGTGTATTCCTGCACTTCGGCAACACCAGAACAGGCCGTCTTTAGATCAACATCCCAGATCGAGACATCAACACTCCAACCGGACGCCCGGGGCCACCGCGTGGCAAGCCCTCGGGCTTGCGGGCGCAACCGTACGGGAATCTTCATTCTCAGGTCAAGGCCCGTGGTAGATTTGATTCCAGCTCAGTGAACAGCAGCATGCGGGACGAAATCCTTACAGTAATTCGGGAAGTTCTGGCGCCCATGGTGGTCGCCGACGGGGGCCTTTTGTACGTGGTCCAGGCTGACGCCAAGCGGGTGACGCTACACCTGGCCGGTCGGTTTGCAGGTTGCCCCGGCAACCAGATCGCTACTCGTAGGGTGATCGAGCCCGCCATTGCCGCCGTTGCCCCAGGGGCGGAGCTTACCGTGACCTGGGGGCGGTTGGTGCCGAACGGAGCCACTCGAGTCGAGGCGGCAGCTGCCGTCGTGGCGAGCAAATGATGTGGACCGCTGCCTTGGCACGCTGAACCAACCCTCGCCGCGCCGCCAAGGGCGGCGGGGCCTTGAAGGTCAGCGGGCGGTAATTCAGCGGATGACCGCTTGAATGTCCTCGTCCAATGGCTGCTCGGTGGTGTTCACCTGCTGAGCTCGCCGGTCGAGAACCTCTTTTGCCAAAGCCTCGTCGGCGCGAACGATTGCGACGCGATTGGAGGGCAATTTGACGAGCCGCACACGGCTCTTACCTTGTTCGAGCACGACGTTCTCGAATTGGGATTCCGGAGCCCGCGTGCGTTTGGCCCCTTTGCCCAAGCTAGCCTCGACCCGCCCGGTCGCCTCTTTGAAATCTGCACCGAACGGGCCTTGCGCATCCAGCCGATACTCGTCGTAGATCTTCCAGAGCCGGTTCTGAAAAAAGAAAAACCGACGCGTGTAGGAGACCGGCTTGGAGCCACCGTCCGCGGGCCGCCGCACCACCTTGACCGATGTCATGGTTTCGCCGCTGCCGTGTGCGAACTCTTCTCGGAAATCCGATTTATCGAAGGACGTGGTGCGCCCATCGAACTGGGCGACGCGGCGCAGGGCCTTTTTGTTCTCGGCGAGCTGAAAATCCAGCTCCCGAGTCTTGGGCCCAGGGTTCGTTTTCTGGTACTTCGGAATGAAATGCTTGTCCCACCAGCGGTCGTAAAGCCGGGCCACGCCCTCGGCGTCCATCCCAAAAGCGACTCCGTCAGCCTCGAGCGAGCCGACCGCCGGGGTTGGACCCGCGGCGGCAGCGCCCGTGAGTGGGACGTCGGCGGCGCTGGCAAGCCCACCCGCAGTTGAAAGCACTAACCCGACCACGAACGCGACCGATGACACGACTCTCATGCGATTACAGTGTAGGGGGTGGACGCGAAAAGTGCCAACGCATCTGTGCCGTTCCGACTTGCATTCTCACTCGACGACAACCGTGCCTCTTGGCACACTAGTGCCTCGATTCGTTCAGCTGTCAGTTGCCAAGCCCGGCCCGAGGTGCGGGCGCCCGTCTCGGGGCCGCCCGAAGCCACGGCTCGACTCGGACACCCGCCTTTTTTGGGCGCTTGTTTTTCGGGGCGCTTGCGCGCCACTGCCGCGCCCCTCCAGCCATCCCTTCAAGAGATAAGAGGCCCTTCTTTCCATGCTCTTTCGCAACCGCAACGTTCACGTCAAAACCGCTCGAGAAATCGAGCACATGAGGGCAGTCGGCCGTTTGGCCGCCGCGACCTTGCATGCCGTGGGCGGCATGATTCGGCCCGGTATCACGACTGACGACATCAACGCGTTCGTGCACGAAGATACTCTGCGCAAAGGCGCCAAGCCGGCGCCACTCAACTACCTCGGTTTTCCGAAGAGCGTGTGCACGTCCATCAACCACGTCGTCTGCCACGGCATCCCCGGGCCTCAAAAGTTGTCAGACGGCGACATCATCAACGTGGATGTCACTCACCTTTATCATGGCTTCCACGGTGACACGTCGGCGACGTTTTATGTTGGGACGCCCAGCGAGGACGCCAAGCGGGTGACCGAAATCGCTCGGCGCGCTCTGGAGCTCGGCATCGCCGAGGTCAAGCCCGGAGCGCGGCTGGGCGACATCGGAGCTGCCATCCAAGAGTTTGCCGAAGGCCTCGGGTGCGGGGTGGTAACGGATTTTGTCGGGCACGGCATTGGGCGGAAGTTTCACGAAGAGCCAAAAGTGAGCCACGTGGGGGTGCGCGGGCGTGGGGAGCGGCTGCGTGCCGGCATGACTTTTACGATCGAGCCGATGATCAATCTCGGTACTCACGAAGTAGAGGTCTTGGACGACGACTGGACTGCGGTGACAGCGGATGGTTCGCTCTCTGCTCAATTCGAGCACACGCTTCTCGTCACCGAAGATGGCGTGGAGATTCTCACGGAACGCCCGGGGCGGTTGGCAAACAGCGAGATTTTCCCGGAATACTGGTCGTGAACGGGTTCGAACATCAGCCGCGCCAGCACGGCACTCGCTACTGGTTACACCCGACCCTGACGGGGGCGAGGGGCGGGCGCAACCTCCCGTAGGCACGCTCGTGCTCGCGGCGTTTCCTTGTTTTCGGGCGTGCTCCGCGTGCGAGGCTCTCGAGCGGAGCGCCTTTCATGAAGCGGGTCCGCGGTCAAAAGTCCGCTTGACGGACCTAGTGGCGGCTGACTAGCTTGCGAACTTCCAAAGTTTGGGCTGGGTGCCCGTTGGTGCGGGGTTCTGCGTGTCGGGGCCGGACGCATCAGTGTTTGAGAGCATTCGCCTGGGCGAAATCTGGATGGCGGCCGAAGCTAAGAAACAAATACGCAAGAAGTCCGTGCAGCGCGCTCCCTTTCGCCAGCCGGCGTCAGGAAAAAAAGTGGCGAAAGCGGGGGCTTCCGGGGCGGTAAATAAGGGCACGGGCCGAGCTGTTTCCAGCAAGGCTGGTTCTAGCCCTGGCAAAAAGGCCAGTTCGGCCAAGAAGGCCAGCCACGCGAAGGCGAATGGCACGAGGAAACCTTCGCGCGGCTCTCAGGCCGCAGTCTCTCAGGCCGCAGTCTCTCGGGCCCCAGTCCGCCGTCAGGCGGCGCCCAGCAAGGCGACGGTGAGCAAGCCCACCACGAAAAAATCCAGCTCGGTAAGGCCTGTCACGGCGAAATCGAGCAGCAAGATCTCGGGAAGCAAACTTTCTGCAGGCAAAGCTTCTTCAGGCAAAGCTTCTTCAGGCAAGGGGTCAGCGGTAAAGGGTTCAGGAACCCGGATTTCTGCAGGCAAGGTCTCCGCAGGCAAGCTAGCCAAAGTTTCGCCCACAAAAAAGAGCCCTCGGGATGTCGAGAGGGAGAAGGCCGCTCGCGAGAAGGCGGCTGCTCGAGCCGCGCGTGAGAAAGAACAGGCCAAACGCCTGCGCGAAAAAGAGCAGCAAAAAAAGCAGCTCGAAGCTCAGCGCGAAAAAGAACGGCTCAAGGCAGCCCAGGAAAAGGCACTAGCCAAAGCCGCGCGCGAGAAAGAGCAAGAGAAGGAGCGGGCAGCGCGTGAAAAGCAGGCCGAGCTCGCGCGTGCACAACGCGAACGAGAGCAGGCGAAGAAGCAAGCCTTGCGCGAGAAAGAGCAGCTGCGCGCCGAACAGGCAAAAGCAAAAGCGAATGAGCTCGCCGGAAAGCAGCGCGAGAAAGAGCGCCAGCGTGTCGAGCAGGAAGCTGCCCGCCTTCGGGACCTGGAGGAGAAGCAGCGCGAAAAGGACCGCATCGCCGCTGAGCGGGCGCTGGCCCGTGAAAAAGAGCTGGCCGAAAAGCACGATGAGCGCGAAGCCCTTCGCCTCGAACGCGAAGCCGAGCAGTTGCGTTTGAAGGCAAGCCGCGAAGCAGAACGCGAGACTCAACGCCTCGATCGCGAAGCCGAGCGCACCCGCGCGAAGACCGAGAAGGAAGAAGAGCGGCAACGCGTCAAGGCCGAGCGCGAGGCCGAGCGCGAGCGGCTGCGGGACGAAGCCCGACAAAAGCGCGATGAAGAGCGCTCCCGTCGCGACGCAGAGCGCGAATCGTATCGAAAGGCCAAGGAAGCGGAGCAGACCCGGATTCGTACGGAGCGCGCCGCAGCACGCAAAGCGCTAGAAGGCCGCGTGGCTCGGGCGAGTGGTCGCTCACCGGGTGGCGCGCGCGCCTCGACCACGACCCGGGTCTACAGTCCTGCGTCGATTCCCAATCAATCCCGGACCCGGCGAGACGGGGGCCCTTTCATCGGGAGCGGAGGAGGCAGCCAGCCACCTCCCTCGAGTAACGACCGCAGCGCCAGCTTCACGCCCAAGCCGCGAACCATCCCCCCTCCCCCGCCGCCCGAGCCTCCCGCGAGCATAGAAGAACGCTACGCGAAGGTGCTCGAGCGGCTACAGCAGACGGGCGAAGAGTTTCGCGCTAGCTACGAGGAGAACTTCCTCATGTCGTGGATCCACCACGATAGCGCGCTCGAAGGCGTCGTATACACGTACGAAGAGCTGCGCACGGCGGTCAATCCAAACGTGACCGTGGTCCCCGATTCGAGCCTGCAGTCGGTGTGTGAGGAAATTCGCCGACACAAGGCGGCAATTGAAGTGGTGCGGGAGCTTGGAGAGCGCAAACGTCAGCCCGCCACCTTGGATCACCTGAAGCGAATTTTCCTCACGCTACACCCCGAAGAGGGGGACCTGAAGACGGTGCGGTACCGCAAGGAAATCCCGCAACACCGCATGTACTTTCACGAGTACGCTGCTCCCGACAAGATCCCTTACAAGGTGCGGCAGGTCTTCGACTGGCTCAACGGGCCCGAGCCCAAGAAGCTCAAGAGCCCGCTGCGCGTCGCGGGCCGAGTGCACTATGACTTGCTCCGGATTTTCCCGTTTGCGAAGGACAGCGGCAAAGTCGCTCGGCTGTTCATGAACATGTTGCTGCTCCGCGCAGACTACCCGCCTGCCATCCTTCACTCTACTGAGCGGCAGCGCTACTACGAGGCGCTAAAGGGCTCGCCCAACACCATCTGCAACATGCTCGAGAACGCCATTCTCAATGCCCTGCAGAGCATCGATAAGCAGCTCGGCACCCAGGACACCCGCCTGCGCGCCATCGTTTCCTGAACGGTCCCGGGGTTGCCCGAATGGGCGCCTATGACACTCCCGGAGCGTACGCTCCGACCGCCCCAACCGGGCTCAGCCGCTCGTCTTCTGGCCGTTGCGCTTTGACGCGCGCCTGAAGTTCGATCGGTCCAGCCCCGCCTGGCGCGCTGCTTCGGAGATGTTGCCTCCCGTTCGGCGCAACACGGCTGAGAAATATGCGTCGTCGAACAGTGTCAAGGCGCGCTGCTTGGCGTCGCGATACGGCAAATCGGCGAGACTGTCGGGCAGCGCCGTGGCCGCCTCACCGGGTGCTTCCTCGTTCGTGAGCGGCGCCAGGGAATGCCGACCGGACGGCAGATGATGCGGCAGAATCGTGTCCTCACGACAGTACACGAGAGCATGCTCCATGGCATTTTCTAGCTCTCGGACGTTGCCCGGCCAATTCTGCCCCCTGAGCACCCGCATCGCTTCGTCGCTAATCTTCATCACCTCGCGGCCCTGCCGCGCCGCATACTTGCGTAGGAAGTGATGCGCCAAGATCGCAATGTCGTCGCGCCGTTTGCGAAGCGGCGGGAGCTCGATACAAATGACGTTGAGGCGATAATATAAGTCTTCTCGGAACCTGCCCGCCGCAATCTTGGTTCTCAAGTCGACGTTAGTCGCCGCCAGTACTCGGACGTCCACCCGCCGGATTTCGTTGGTCCCGACGGGTTTGATTTCCCCTTCTTGGAGGGCCCGGAGCAGCTTCACTTGAGCGAGTGGAGGCAGGTCACCCACCTCGTCTAGAAAAATAGTGCCTTGATCGGCCGTCTTGAATAAGCCCTCGCGCGTGGTGATGGCTCCGGTGAAGGCGCCACGCACGTGGCCAAATAGCTCGCTTTCTACCAAGTCGACGGGGATGGCCGAGCAGTTGACCGCTACGAAGGGCTTGGTCGAGCGCGATGAATGCTCATGAATGGCCCGTGCCGTGAGCTCTTTGCCGGTCCCGCTCTCCCCCAGGATCAGCACGGTCGACGACGTGGGAGCCACGCCGACGGCCAGGCGATACACCTCCTGCATGCTGGCGGTGTTGCCGATTAGCTCACCAAAGGTTTCCTTTTGCTCGTCAAGTTGGCGCTTGAGCATCGCCGCGTGGTTGACCAGGTGGCGGCGTTCCGCGGCCTTGGACACCGTGAGCACGACCTCATCGTTCGACCGAAATGGCTTTTCGAGAAAGTCGTAGGCGCCAGCCCGCACCGATTTGACAGCCACCTCGACATCACCAAACGCCGTCATCATGATGACCTCCACTCCAGGGTGACTGGTACGGAGCGTCTGCAGCAGCTCCAACCCGTTCATCTTCGGCATCATTAGGTCGACGAGCGCCACATGAACGCGCTCTCGCTCGAGCACGGCCAACGCTGCCGCGCCATCCTCGGCTTGTATGGCCTCCATCCCACTGGCTACCAGCATGCGTACGACGCTGCGCCTTAACGTAGGTTCATCATCGACGACGAGGACTCGAGTCGCGCCGGCTTTGGCGAGCCGGACTTGCGGCGCTTCAGACGGCGCATTCGCCAGGTTCATCATGGCTTCCCTTGGACAAGGCAAAGAAGAAACCTCACCAGTGTAGAGCAATCCACGTCTCTCCGTAAAACCTTCTTGGAAAACTTGCCGGTAATTTTTCCGAACGTGCAAGACCCCCGTAAGATTCTCGTGGGATCGCGTCACTCTACTTGTGCCCTCGTGTGGGCCCTCGTCTCTGTCGAGAGGTTTCAAGGACCTGGTGGGGCGCCATGGGGCGGGCTTTACCTACTGATCCCCACGCTGTAGGTCAGGTGCGGTACGCTCTCCAATCCTTAGTCTCGATTCTGCAGAATCGAGACACTAGTATGCCACGTCATGCTACCCGCAGTTCCCGACGCCGAGCTCACCGCCCTGCTTGGGCGCGGAACCCTGTTCGAAGGCAAGCTGCATTTTGAGGGTCGCGTGCGCATCGACGGCGCCTTCCGTGGCGAAATCCGCAGCGAGGGCGTGCTGATCATCGGTGAAGGCGCGCACGTTGAGGCGGAAATCAGCGTGAACACCCTGATTGTCAAAGGAGGCACGCTCAAGGGCAACGCGCACGCTCGAGAATCCATCGAGCTCTACGTGCCCGCCCAAGTCACCGGTCAGCTACGCGCGCCGGAGGTTTTCATGGACAAAGGCGTCCAGTTCTCCGGGGAGTGCATGATCGAATCGCGATCGGCCGAGCCACGCTGACCGGCTCGCGGCGAGCTATTCCGACGAAAATGCCCTGAGCATGCTGGCGTTGAGCCGCTCGAGCTCTTCATCAATCGCAGAAAAGTCCTGCGATTCATCAGACGACATCCGGCGGGGAGTTGCCATTTTGGTGCTCTGCGGCTGTCGGTCTGCTTCTGAGCGGGGCGCTAGCGTATGGTGATCGATCCGCTCCCGTAGCTTGTCATGGGCAATCTTCCAGCGGTCACGTTCGGCAATCAAGTCGGCGAGCTCGCACCGGATCTCTTCGAGACAATCGTCCCAAACCTTTATCTCGTCAGCGATCTCACGCCGCCGCTGGGCCAGCGACGCCAGCTCCTGGGGAGCCGCTTCGGCGGACAACACGCCACGCGCTCGCGCCAGCGCCTTCTTTAGCCACTGGAGCTTCCTAACGGCATCTTCCGGCTTGTCTCCGCTCTCGTCACGTACTCGATCTACGATCGCCACTGGGCTCGACTCCTTGTATGGCTCAGGGCAAGATCCGCCCAAGCCTGAATGCATCAGCGCGATCCACGGCAACCCGCCGAGCTTGCTTCAACGCGCTCACCATCCACATTTTAGCCCAGCGCTTCGACTCCGCACACCTGAGGACGGAGTTCTTAACCTCTTAACCGTGACGGGTGTTGCAGCAGCCTTGTTGCAACGATATTTGCCGTTTGGAGGCTTGGGGTGCGGCTGTACACACACACCCTGCCACTCGCGCTCGCAGCCGTCAGCCGTCGAACAAATTCAGGTCGACAGGGCGTTCTTGATCAAATTCGGCCTCCGCCGTTTCCCACTCCTCCACCTCGGGGTCCGAGCCACAGCCCACCTCCCCTTCGATGCCGCGCAGCTCGGCTTTTGACAATGTCGGTAGCCGTCGCTTGCCGACGGGCCCCTCGTCGATGAAATCACGCAGCGCCATCATGTCACGCAGGGCTTCGAGCTTGGCGAGTGCCTTCACCTCGACCTGCCGGATTCTTTCACGGGTCAGATTCATGATCGCTCCCACGTCTTCCAGCGTCGTCCCGCCGCGATCGGCAACGTCCAACGCGCACGAATCACCCATCTCCCAGACCTCCAAGTCGGGAAAGTTCAACTTGATGGCACCCGTTCGGGGTGAGACGTCCACGTACAGGTGGTGCTTGCACGAAACATAGGGACATGGCCGTGCACCGCCGGCGCACGTGCTGCGGACACGCGGCTTGGCGTAGTCGTCCTCTGGATAAAGGAGCCGCCCAATCTCTAGCTCCCGTTTGGTCATGCGCTTGACGCTGATGGTCCTGGCCCTCACCGCGCGTTTTCGGCGTGAACGGCGTTGCTCGCGAGTGATTCCGTCTCCGATGGGCAAATCGAGATCGGCATCCTCCAACGGCAGCCCTTGGAGCTCCTCATCATTGCCCGGAAGCAAATCGCCCGGGATCAACCTGTCTGGGATCAAACACGCCTCAGCTTTCCTAGAACTCATAGTCGCCTCCGACCCCTGCCCTAATCATGTCCGAAAGATCGTAACAAATCATTGTGGCCATCACAGCAAACGTCACCTTTCCGTGAACCCAACCTACGAGGCCCGTGCCCGAGACACCTCCGCGCCCATGGGCGCGGTTTGCAGACGAGAACGGCGAATCAGGAGAGACTCTATCGAGGACAGCTGGGTGACGAGCTCTCGGCTCTGCCGCTTGGCTTGACTGACTTCTCGCTCGGCAAGTTGCGCGTTGGCGTCCTGCCGACGTTGCTTGAGCACCCGACCTAGGACCTGGAATATGCAGCCCAGATTTTCCTCGAGTTGCTCGATATCCGTTCGCACGAAGAGGAAGTCACGGCGGATCTCCTCAATCGTATAACTCTCCGCCATCATTTCCTTGATGCGCACGAGCTGGCGAATGGCCCGCGCCGGATACAAGCCGCGCGAGCCCTTGTGTTTTCCCTTACGCCCCACCCGAACGCTGCGCGGGAGCAGGCCGAGCTGAACGTACTTCCGCAAGGTCGCCTCACTGAGCGGGACGCCATGCTCCGCACAAACTTCGATCAGATCACCAGAAGTTAGGCCTGACGCGTACTGCCGTTCCAGACTCACAAGGACACTGTCGTCGATTCGACTCATGACTGCTTGCTCATCGCGTGAAGTCACCACCTGAAGCCACTGGATACGGCTGAGCTGGCTCATCCCATTCAACGTGGACGAATATAATCTACTCAGTGGAACCATGGAAACATCTTTCCTCGGAGAAATTTGTGCAACTCGCAGTATGAGATCAACCAGGCCTATTCATCTTTATGATGTGACAAATCCTGTCATATCTCTTCGACCCTTTGGCGTTTCAATCCTCGCTGCGGCCCGGGGCCTCGCCCTGGCCGAGCAGGCAGCTAGCTGAGCAACCCATGAGCGGCCCGGCTTTTCGCCACTCCAGGCCGGATTCAGCCCCTCCGTAACTCCGCCTCGGGCGATTGTTACTTTTCAGACGGGACACTAGGCTGGCGGTGTGTCGACGCTCATCCACCGCGATATCAGGGCCAACGGGGTACGGCTGCGCGTCGCAGAAAGGGGCGATGGCCCGAGCCTGGTGCTCCTACATGGTCTGTTCATGGATCACACCACTTGGGACGCCGTGGGCGACGTGCTCGGGCGAACATATCGCGTGGTTGCGCCAGACTTCCCGGGCTTTGGTCAAAGCGAGAAGCCTTCGGAAAGCCGCTTTCCCTACGGGATTGACGCGTTCGCCGATGCCGTGGTCGATCTGTATGCCGGGCTCGAGCTCGGACGTGCAGTCATGGTCGGGCACGCTTTGGGAGGCGCGGTTGCAATCGCTCTGGCCGCACGCCACCCGGAGTTGATCTCGAAGCTCGTGCTGGTCGACGCTCTCTGTTACTCCGCAAGGCTCGATCTGGCGAGCCGCGTAGCCCTTGCGCCTCTCGTGGGTGGCTTTGCCTTCAAACAGCTGTGGGGCAAATCCGCCTTCAAGGCCTACTTTAAGGAATCGTACCTATCTCGTGACGCGCGAATCCCAAACGCTCGCGTCGATCACTACTACGACCTGTTCAATACGCCCGCGGCTCGTGCCAGCGCGTTGGCAACGTTGAGGGCGACTCGCGACACTCGGGCAGTGGTCGCTCACATCGCCAGGATCTCGACGCCGACACTCGTCATCTGGGGGCGAGAAGACACACTTTATCCCGCCGCCCTCGGGCACCGCATGGCCCGGGAGATCCATGACGCGGGCTTTCAATTGGTCGGTGCTGGGCACGCTCCGCAGGAAGAACAGCCCAGCGCGGTCGCGGAGGCCATCGAGCGGTTCTGCCGGGCCTCGCGCTCGCGTTAGCCTCTCCAGGCCATCAATGGGCTCAGTTGATCGGGTAAGAAGCGGTGGGGGGCTTGTCGGCGGTCGAACGACGTGGGGCCGGCGCGATGGCGGGTTTGTCTTTCATCACCGCAGCCGGTTCGACCTGTAGAGGGCGTGGGGCGGCCCGAGCGGGCTTGGGCGAGCTGACCGCTACGGCCCGCTGCGGCTTGGCCTGGGCGGGCTTCTTGGCTGGCGCGAGCAATGGTCTTGCGGCTGTACGCGCCGGAGGTGGCTCGACGGCTCGCGCCGGCTCGTCGAGCGGCACGGGGGCTAAGGCTACCTCGGCGACCGCGGCGTTGTCGGGGCCACCTGCGGGCGCCGAAACAAGTGCGTCCTGGCCGGGCTCGGCGGGCACCTCCTCGGCCGCGCGGAGCGCCCCATCCCGAACGACGGGTGGCGTTACAGGCCAACCGCTTTTCGGTGCCTCGCTCAGAGCAGCAGGCTCCGCCGCTGGGGCTGCTTCCGCGCTACCGTCGTCACCCCGCTCGGCTGCAGTCATGTTACGCCATAATGCGACGAGCAATGGTGCAACGGCCAGAGCCAGAATCACCCCAACGAGCTTCGTGCTCCGCCGGATGCGCGCCTGATGTGCTGGCGTCGAACGATAGACGATCTCGGCGGGTAGCTCGTCGCTATGCGGGTCAGACGCTGGGATGCTGCTGCGAGGCCCTCCCTCATAGGTCCCTTCCTCGCCGGCCTCGAAAAATTCGTCCTCCGATGCTGGCCGAGGGTGTGCGGCTTCCAGGCTCGGCTCAAACCTGGGGCCCGAAACCGACTCGGGCTCCACGTCCGTGTAGCCACCAGAATCCGGCGGCTCACTATACGCGAGCGTGATCGCCGGCTCGCGCGGTGCAGGGTGACTCGCGGGCTGGTCAGGAGCGACCGGGACCTGTTCCAGCGCGAACGGCGGGAAGCTGCTCGGCCGCTGCTGCGGAGGCATCGGGGGCGGCTCTTCCACCGCGGGCGACGGCTCGTGACTCACACCTCTGGCATAGACGCCGTTAGTGAGCTGAAGCTGCTCTCGATCAGCGTGCTTTTGATGCGCATCAGCTTGATAGGAACGATCGAGCGCGCGCAAATTGCTGTCACTCGCGGTCCTGAAGGGTGAGCGCGGTTTGACGAGCTTGGCCGGCGCGGGTGTACCGTTGTCGCCGATATTGAGAATGATCTTGGGGGTCACCTTCCCTACCGCGTCATTGACGGGCGAAGAGGGTGGGCTCACCCTTGGTGCCGGGGCGAGCCCCATGGAGGTGTGGGCCGCGGCGCGTTCCGGAGCCCGAGCCGCCACCGACGCGAGGGCGGGTATTTGCGCCTCATACACGGGCTCCAGCCGAGCCTCTGTCGCGGCAGGGGCAGGGCCATGCTGAGCGGGACGTTCGGCGGGGGCGCGCGACGGGATGACCTCGTAACCCCCCGGCACTAACGACGACATCCCCGGGGGACGACTCGTCGCTCTGCTTTCGCCGCTGCGGACGACAGCGTTGGAGCTGGGCGGTGCTGACGCCGAGCCATTGTGCATATGCCCTGCAGCACCGTTCAACGCTGCTTCAGCCTCAGCCAGATCAGGATTGGCTGCAATCAACAGACCCTCGAAGTAGAACTTCGACAACACGGTCAGGGTCGAGAGATCATCGAAGGGGGACCCATCAATGAGATCCAATAGAGTCCGCTTTCCGTCGATCAGGCGCAACACCCCGTTCAGCTCATCCGGGATTTCGTTCAGGCGCCCAACGAGCGCCTCGTGATCGATGTCGACCACGGTGTTTTCCGGCGGCAACTGCTCGGCAAGGCGACCCAATTCATCCACACGCCGCAGACCTTCCATCAAGAGCGCATGCGTCGGCGCATCGATGACCGCAGGGCGATCTACGGAACGGAATTCCAAATCGAAGGTGCCCGTCGTCCACGTGATGGTCCGATAGACGGCTTCCTCGCCCCGCAGGTCGCCGACCTCAGCATCCACCAATTGACCCTTGCGGAAATACAATTGCGCTTCTCGATTGCCGCGATGAACGAGCGCGACGCCGCTCTTTCCGCTGACAGCGATGGTCTGCAACAGATCGACCACGGCCACGTCCTCCAGCGACCCGGAGAACCGCGTCCTCGCCAATGACTCGGTGGCAATCCGATGCTGGTTGCGACGGGCCAGCAGCATGTGCACGCGAGTGACTACTTCGCGCACGAAAATGGGCTTGGCCAGGTAGTCATCAACCCCGAGCTCGAGCCCGCGCAGCTTGTCCTCCAGCGCCCCTTGCTCGGTGAGAAACACGATCGGAACGTCCTTCAAATCATTCCGAGCGCGGATGTCCCGCACCAACGCGAAGCCATCAGCCCCGCCGGGCAGGCGCGTGTCGGTCAAGATCAGATCGGGCGACCCATGCTCGAGCTTTGCCAGAGCATTTTCGGCGCTATCAGCCAACGTTACGGTGAAACCTGCGCTGCGCAGGCTGACCTCCAGAACGCGCGCGCTACTCGAGTCTGCATCAACCAATAAGATCTGCTGTTTCGCCATTCACTCGAGTCCTTGGCCCAGCACCGCTCTTAGCGCAGGTGAAGAGACCCACCAGAAGTATCGCCCACGGACACCTCGAGGCAACGTCAGCGCCCAATACAGTTGGAATTGCAAAGGCCGGCCAATCGACCCCGGCATCGCCTCAGCCTCGGGCGAACGACGTTGGAGCACCGAGCGGCGCCTATCCCTGCCCCAGCCCAAGCCAATAGGCCACCGCCAGCATGAGCGTGCCCAGGCAGCAGCCGACGACCGCCCAATGGAGCAGGCTGGCATAGCTGAAGGCAGAGAACATGGGCTGCAAACGCT
Organism: Deltaproteobacteria bacterium; assembly: GCA_031407405.1. Lineage (GTDB taxonomy): Bacteria > Myxococcota_A > Polyangia > Polyangiales > Polyangiaceae > SZUA-265. The sequence goes on along the minus strand of JANOIG010000094.1, from coordinate 13,437 downwards.
GTGTTTGCCCCTTCGACCCTGGCGCTTCTGAGCTGTGTGCCGACTCCGATACTCGCCCTAGGCTGCCAGTGGCGTGGGGACGAGGCAAGCGCAGGGTTTTGTCCGGCAACCTGAAAGGGGTCAGTGCCCGGGCGAGCTCCGATGCGGACGCAAAGCGATGCTCCCGAGCTTTCTCCATACAACGACTCACCACCGCCTCCACGCGCAGCGCCGGGCTGCCCTCGGTCAGCCAGCGCCTAAAGGACGGCAGTGGGGCGTACATGTGTTGGTGAGCCAGCGCGACATATGACTCGGCGCCAAAAGGCAGCCGCCCGCACAGCATTTCGTACAGGGTGACCCCCAGGGAATAGACGTCCGTCCGCGCGTCGACTTCTTGACCCATATTTTGCTCCGGACTCATGTATTCCGGAGTGCCGTGGGTGGTGTTCGGCCGCGTAAGCCGCCCCTGCCCCGCGACGCGGGCCAAGCCAAAGTCGAGCACTTTGATACAGCTGACGCCGGCCCGCTGCACCACGTAAATGTTATCCGGCTTCAGGTCGCGATGAATGATGCCGAGCCGGTGCGCCGCATCGAGCGCCTCGCACACGCCAACAGCTACCTCCAGCGCCAGCCCTAGGTCGAGGGGTCCCTGTTCGCGAATCAGCCGATCGAGGGAAATACCCTCCACGTACTCCATCACGAAGTAGGGCTCACCGCTCGAGAGCCGCCCTGAATCGGTGATGGAAACGATGTTCGGGTGGTTCATCGAGCCGAGAGCCCGCGCCTCCCGGAGCAGACGTTCAGAAAATTCCACGTCGCGGCTGCACTCGGTGCGCAACACCTTCAGCGCGAAAAATCGCCCGAGGACGCGATGCCTGACTCGGCACACATCCGTCGTGGCGCCCTTGGAAAGAAGCTCGACCACTTCATAGCGGCCATGGATCACCTGGCCCAGGCGCAATGGCCCGGGCCGCCGATGCCACGCAGCGGCGCTGTCCACCGGCCTCGGCCGTAGCGATGCCACACCTCTTCTGTACGCCGGCAGGGGGACGCGAGCAAGGCCCAGACCGGACGGGCCCGGCATTGGTGTCCGGGCTTACCCCAGGGCCGTGCCGGTGGTCCCTGCAGGTATTTCACGAAGGCATTGGGCTCACTTGACCGTATGTGACGCTAGCCCAAGGATTCCCGTCGCTTTGAATATCCCCAGCCCCCAGCCGCCGCGCACTGTGGACACCGGAGGGTTGCCTGCCGGTGCGCAGCGCATGCTAGGCGCAAACGCCCCAGCGCCCATCAAAATGATGGCGGCCCGAGGCATCGCTCCCGGGCTCAAGCCCGATGCCATCGTCACGCTGGTTTGCGCTTTCGCCGCAGGCGAGGACCGCGAGCTCTCGCAAACCGCGCGGGAGACTCTAGAAAACTTACCTCACGCCATGCTCCAGGGCGCGCTGAGCGCCGACCTGCAGCCTGCCGTTCTCGAACTGCTTGCTGAAGCCCAGTTCGGGGATACCGCAGTCGTCATCCGGCTACTGGCAGCGCGGCAGATTACGAGCGAGGCCCTGGAGACCATCGCGGAACACGCAACGGAAAGCATCGGAGAGGTCGTCGCCGCCAGCGATAGCGTGCTCCTGCGGTTCCCCCGGGTGATTGAGAAGTTGTACATGAACCGGCGCGTCCGCATGTCAACGGCCGACCGCCTCGTCGATTTGGCCGTACGCAACAAGCTGGAGCTGAACATTCCGGCGTTCAAACAAGCCGCGGCGGCCATTCAGAACCAACTGATCCCCGAGCCGACCGAGGAGCCCACGTTCGACGACGAGCTGTTCCAAAAGACCGAAGAGCTCGCCAAGGAAACAGCGCACGAAGCGGACGAAGACACGCATGAGGTCGATGACGAGGGTGAAGAGAAGCTCAAGCAAAAGTTCGCGCCGCTCTATGCTCAAATTGCCCTCATGACCATCACGCAAAAGATCCGGCGGGCCACGCTGGGCACCGCCGCCGAGCGGATGCTGCTGGTTCGAGATAGCAACCGCCTGGTCTCGACCGCGGTCGCGCAGAGCCCTCTGCTCAAAGAGGGCGAAGCCGCACGCATCGCCGCCAGTCGCAACGTGAGCGAAGACGTGCTGCGCATCATCGCCCAAAACCGGGATTTCACCCGTAGCTACCAGGTCAAGCTCTGCCTGATCGGTAACCCGAGAACGCCCTTTACGTTCTCCTCACGCTTGATCTCCCACCTGCGCGACAACGACCTGCGCTCACTCAGCAAGAGCAAGAACGTACCCGCCGCCATCCAAACCGCAGCACGCCAACAACTATCCCGAAAAAAAAACGACTAAAACCCTATTGCAGGATGATCTGCGGGGCACAGCCGAGCTCGAGCTTCAGGTTCCCTGCCCCCAAGCTGTCGCACGCATTGGGACAGAAAAAGATCTTCGTGGGCGGGCTAGCGGCTTCGTAAAACCACGCATTGCTCACACCGCACCCACCCGGCCCATTCGTGCGCGGAAACTCTGTGGTGATGTTGCTCGAAGCTCCGGTGAAGCGCACCCGCACTTCCTCGAAATTGATGGCTTCACCGTTGTCCGGCGCGGTCTGCGGCACGTCGATCTCGCAGTCGAGCGGCTTGACGACGATGCTGAGCAAGGCGTCCAAGAACTTTGCCTCCAGGTCGCCGCCACCCGTACCCCCGCCCACCAGAAACGCTTCCGCATTGCCCGCTTCGGCCAAGGCATCGGCGTTGTTTTCGAGCTCTTCAGTGCCCACGATATAGGTGCGAACTGGGGGCCGCATCGGGTTGCCGGCGGCGTCTCGCACCGGCTCCGAAAAGCTGCGCAGCGTATCGATGATCTCACGAAACGAAACGATCATCTGGCCATCGACGGTGGGCCCGCACTCGCTGGGAATACCGTCTGATGCGAGAATCATCACGGTGGGTATGTTCTCATTCTCAGGCAGCTCAGCCACTTGGCGCGCATACGTCAAGGCGCCTTGGACGGCAGGGGCCGTCGGCGTCAAGGAGCCGGGAAGCGTGTTGTTGATGGCGTCGAGAAGGGCCTGCCGGTTGGCGACCAGCGGCAAAACGGGTACCGCCGGGGTCACATACTTTTCTGCACCGCAATCGTCATTGCCATTCATCAAGCCAAAGAACTGCAAGCCGACCCGAGCATCCGTCGCTTGAGCGCTGTTCACGAAGGCGCGCAGCGCCCCAGTAACCGCGTCCCAGCGGCTGACGCCGGGGACCATGGGGTCCGCCAGCTCCAACATCGAGGTGGAGCGATCCAACAGGATGTGCACGTTCACTGGGCTGGCCTGCGACGCAAAAGTCACCTCTCGGCACGCCTCACCGTCCTCTAACGAGCGCGCCCCACCAGACCCCTCACCGTCGGGGATAAACAGCGACGAGCCACCTCCTCCACTGCCGCCGCTGCCCCCCGCAGTGGACGCCGCCTGGTCGTCCTCGTCGTTGGAACAACCCACGGTCGTACAGGGAGCTGCCTCACCGCACGCCGACAGGGCGACCAGCAAAGCGACCGAAGTAGTCCCAAGAACCCCCAAGCGAAGTGTAGTCTGTAATCTCACAGGACGAGTCTAGCGCGGGGCTGAGACTAAATCACAGCTCAGAGACGGCCCGGCGTCGCGAAAGCGTACGCGCCCAGTCCGGAACATTCGCGCCCGGCTACCCCGGATTACGATCCATCCCTTCACTCCAATCTCGCCAGCTGGTTTCGCAGCCCGCTCGCCGAGACGCTCCCGCTCCGGCACAATCCCAGACCTTCGGCCCTGGGCCCAATAGCGACATCATGATGCGAGAGGCATGGGGCAACTCCGCCTTCCAGGCGGCTTCGAGCGCCTGGATACGTTGACCGTAGCGCTCTTTTTCGCGTTCGCTGACGGCCTGTTCCAGATATGCGAGAGCCATCTTGCGAACCTCTGGATCATCGTTGACGGCGAGCGTGCGCGACAACATGCGAATCACCGCCTCGCGTTGACCGGCCCGGTTCATGATGCGCGCCGCGCTGATGCAGTGGTAGGGAATGCTGGTGTTGTTGCTGGCCAGCTCACACGCGCGGGCTAACGCGCGAGCGCCCGCCAGCCGGAACTCCTTCTTGTACTGCTCGGGTATATGCCCCGGCGCGAGATAGGCGGCGAACTGGCCCGCCACGGACCACACCTCGGTGTGGAAAGGCAGCGCGGCCTGGCCCCGTTCATGCAGCTTGCGAGTATCGAGGTAGTCCTGGAGCGACGCGGGTACTGCGCGCAGTGTGAGCAGGGTATCAGCGTACAGATATGGCCGATCGAATGTCGGAGCCAAGGTCGTGATCGTATCGAGGTATTTGTACGTGGCCTCGAAGCGCTGCTTTTCCTGAAAGCTCAACCCATACTGCACCAGCGTGTTCGCGAACAGGTAATCTGCCAGCGCTTCACGATGGCCTAAGCTCAATGCCACGGAGTGCTCGGGCGACAGCAGCAAAGACACCTGCTGTTCCGCCGACGGCTGTTCGTAGCGAGCGATGAGCGGAGCACGCGTCAGCGCGATGAGCACGACACCAAACACGACGCTGGCCCAATGCAAGAGAAGGTGCATGTACGAGTGTGGCACAAATGCGCACCCGATCACTCAATTTCGCGATAAATGTCCATTGGAAAAGTCAGCGGCTCTGCTCCGTCGCTGGCTTCTCCCCGCACGCTGAACTCACTCAACTGCCCGTCGCCATCGAGGTCGCCCCGCGCCACCGCTCGATAGCGAGAGCGACGCCCGCGCTCCTCGCTTTCAAACTCGAAGCTATAGGAATGTGGCCGTGAAAAGGCGAGCCCCAGGCTGACCCACGTGGGGTGGTCCCACGTCCCCAGCGCATCTTGCACTGGCTTACCCGACGGGACTGCGCGAGGCGTGAGGCCCACGCTTTCGGGATACCGTGACGGAGCCGACTGACTCGCAGCCCGAGCCGCCGCGCGCGCCGCTACGCGGTTCAGAGAATCAATCGGCTCGACCAGGCGCGAGGCGTGCAAATCACGCAGAAAGACAGGCAGACCGACGCCCAGCACAGAGCCAGCTAAGGCGACACAGAAGGCGGCTTCCACGGGGCTGAGCGAGCGCACCGCTCCGTTACTCCGTAAGGCAGGCGGCGGGTCGTTCCATGTGGCGCAGCGTAGCGCCGAAACGAGATCGAGTGCTAGTCCGTCCTCTGTCCCGATAGCAACTATCGAGGCGCGAGCACCGGTCAGGTTTCCCGGGCGAGGTGCTAGCGCGACGGCGGATTGACGGTAGTACGAGTGCGCTCGATGCTACGACGGTCGGACCCGGGCGCCTCGGCCGCGGCCCGTTCCATCATCTCGAAGCGCCTCAGCCGAAAGTCGACCTTCTCGAGCAGCTTGCGGTTGACGCTGATCAGGTCCGCGATGATACCCGCGACGAACAGGAAAAAGCCGGCCCCCAGCAGCAGCGCGGAGAGAATGACGGACTGGACTTTGCCTCCGCCCTGCCCGAGTGCGTAGTAATATAGAAATCGGCTGCCGAGCCCCATCCCCATCAAGAAACTGATCACGCCGAACACGGTAAACGCGGCGAACGGCTTGTAGGTGACGAAGATGCGCCCGATGACGACGATGGAGCGCCCGATGTAGGAGGGGATACTGCGAACCAGGCGGGACGGGCGCAGATCCGCGTTGACTTCGATGGGCACGGAGACGATGGCCATGCGCTTCTGGCCGGCTTGAATGATGGTCTCTAGAGTGTACGTGTAATCGCTAAAGACGTTCAATTCCATCGCTGCCTTGCGGCTCATGGCGCGGAAGCCGCTCGGAGCGTCTGCTATCTGAGTGTTGCTGGCGAGGCGCACGACGCAGCTACCCAGCTGCTGCAGGAGCTTTTTGATCCACGAAAAATGCCCGATGCTCTTGATGGGGCGCGCGCCAATCACCAGGTCGGCGCGACCTGACAAGATCGGCCCGACGAGGTCCGGAATGTTGCCAGCGTTGTATTGATTGTCCGCGTCGGTGTTGACGATGACATCGGCACCGGCAGCAAGGCAGGCATCGAGGCCCGCCATGAACGCGGCGGCCAGCCCTTGATTGCGCGTAAAGCGGACCACGTGGTCCACGCCGCACTCCTTGGCCACCCGCACCGTGCCGTCCTGGCTGCCGTCGTCGATAATCAGCCATTCGACGCTGTCGAACCCATCGACGTGCCGGGGCAAGGCCCCGAGCGCGACGCTCAAGCTACCTTCCTCGTTGTAACATGGGATTTGGATGATGAGCTTCACTGCAGATCAGATGTTGTCCGGTGCGGACTTGCTCTTCGGGCGGCGGGATACGTTCAGGGCTCCGAATCAGTTGAGGACCCTGCAATAAAGACGGGCGATTCCGACTCCCGCTGAAGGTGCGGGCGAAAGTAGCGCCGAGCCCCTACATTGTACCCAAGGAGAAAGCGGACCGAGCATCGGTGTGACAGGCGCCCGGAGCCCAGGCGCCAACGACAATGATGCCGCCGGCGCCTAACGATCAGCACGCGGTCAGGGCATTCAGCGCCTGACAGAGGACATCGACGGGGTCCTCCCATTCCGCTGTCAAGCGCGCACGCGCACCCGCTTGGCGCGCTGGGTCAGGCCCGCGTTGAGACAGCTCACGCCAAAACTGGAGCATGTCTTCAGGCTGGGTCACCTGTCGCATGAAGCCCATGGCGTAGAGCGCGTCGTTGGCTTTCATGCTCCGCCGCCCCAAGTACACGCTCGGAACGCCCAGCTGGGCGCCTTCTCGCGCCATGCTATCACCATTCGAGGCCACCAGGGCGCTGTAATACATCAACGAATGAATGTCCGAGACCGGCTCTTCGAGGACCTGCCAGCCTTTGAAGCAAGCTCGGCGGCGCTTGTCTTCGAGAGAGAGGACGACCCTCTCCCGATTGAGCCCGGCCTGGTACAACGCCTCGACGATGGACTGGCCACCGCTGGCATGCCCTCCTTCACGGTAGTTGTGGCTGCGAGGCTCGACCTCTCGCAGAAAGATGTAGCCCTGAGGGCTGAGGCCATGCTCGCCGAGCACGGCAGGGTTGGGGGTAAAGTATCGCGGCGCCAGGTAGGCCCACTCCTTGAGTGCCCGGCAGGTTTCGATGTTCGAGCCATTGATACCCAGGTATTCGGGCAGCACCAATACATCGCAAAAGAGCTTCGACAAGACCATGTTGGGACGGTGCTCAGGATCGTCGTACGCGCCCAGGCTCTTCAACTGCAATAGCTTCGCCACCATGGCGGTTTGGAAACCCGGAAAGCCGACCACCACGTCGGTGGTCCCGCCCCGTAAAGCCGCCAGAAGCTCGACCTCGCGCCACAGGCCCGTGCGCAGGTAGAGGCCCAACCGAGAGGCTGCATGCCGGCCCACCTGTTGGGCAGGGACATCGGGATACTCGTGCTCAATCAAGCGGCGCAACCTGCCCCGATCGAGATATAGCAGGCGCACGTCGTGCCCTTCCCGCTGCCAGCGCCGAATGGGCGCCCGAAAGAAGTTGATGTCACAGGGATGAGTCATGTCGACTGCGATCCTCAACGCCCGTTTTTCCCGTTCAAGCACGCCGAAACACCTGTTGGCTGACCCTCGCCAACTCTCCCAGGGTAACCCCCCGCGTGAGCAGCAAGCTTGCCCCGTACACGCCAAAGCCGAGCACCAACTCGACCATCAATCCGCCCAGGGTTTGGGTGGGAATGGAATACACGACGCCCATGGCCAGTAGGCTGCTCAGGCTTGTCATGCACAGGGTTCGCACATCAAAGACCTTTCCAAGAGCACGACGCACCAGGATCAAGGCGAGGCCCAAGCCAAGGGCGGTTGCCACCAAATTGCTGCTGGCAGCTCCGAGCATGCCGTGCTCGGGGATGAGCCACATCCCCAGCAGGCATTGGACGGGCAAACAGATCAGCACTAGCAGCATTGAGGCTCTGGGCTTTCCGCAACCCGTCAGTCCAGAGGCCAGGACGACCATCAGCGACAACGCGCAGGTGGACGCACACAGCAGCGCGAGCGGCACCGCTGCGACGGCGTACCTTGTCTGGTACACCGAGCGCAGCGCTTCGGGTGCGCTGACCGCCAAGAGACCTGCTGAAGGCATGCCCAGGAGCAAGAGGAAGCGCATTTGCCGAGCCAGGGCAGCGCGCGCTTTGTCCACGTCTCCCCCGGCATGCAGGCGCGCCACGCTGGGCTGGGCCGTGGTGGCGAAGGCATAGAAGAGGAAATAGGGTGCCTTGCCCAGGTTGACCGCACCACCGTAAAAACCAACCTCGTCGCTGAGCGGGAAGTAACTCTTGAAAAGCAACAGGTCCAAGTTGAGCAGCGCGCTGACCCCGAAAGCAAAAATCATGAGAGGCCAGGAGAAATTCAAGAACTGACGGGAGGTCATCGGGCTCGCGGAACCAGCGCGCGGGATGGCAACCCAGGAAAGCAGCGCCACACACGCGGTCGCGAACAGCAGCCCTAGTACAGCTCCACCAATACCTAGCCCGGCGATCACCAACGCCAGCGCGGCGACGCACCTCGAAACCGAGTATGCAAAGGTGAGCAATGCCTGTCGACCAAACCATAGACGGCCCCCGAGATAGCCCAAGTTGACCTGGTGAAAGGCCATGAGCACGATCAGCGGCGATGCGACCAGCATGGGTGCCCGCAGTGCCGGGTCGCCCAACACGGAGGTCAAAGTGGGTGTCAACCCGAGGAACAAGGCCCAGACCAGCACAGCGCCCGCCATCTGCACCAGCGCGCCACGCCGGTACGTCGCGTACGCAGAGCTCGGATCAGTGGCGATGAACTGCGAAATGGCTTGTGGCACGCCGGTGGACAGCACGACGCGCGCCAGGGTGATGAGGCTCATGAGCACTCCAAACCGTCCATACTCCGCCGGAGAAGCCAGCAGGTGCGCCATGCTGAACTGAAGGACGTAACCGCTGAGCAGAAACGTTGCCCGTGCGAGCAGGTTGTATACGGTTCCGCTGCCCATATCGGCCGCCGTCAACCGGGCCGCAAGAGGGCCTCAAGCACGCGCATCCTCAAACTCGGGGACCTCGACGGTTTCCTCAGCCGGAATCGTCCCAAATTTGTGCATGATGAGCGCCTTACGCGGCCTGTTCCCCACGACCTTCACGTATACGGCGGGCTTTTGAACCGGCCGTTTTCCCTCAGCTGTCGCAGCTCTGGGCTGGGGCAAGTTGAACCGCACCAGATACGTGTACAGCACCTTCAACATGTGGCGCGGTGAAAGCAGCACGTTGTTCAGCCACTGATTGGCAAGCGGGCATGCGCAGTTGCCGTCGGCGATGTACTTTCGAGAAACACGAGCCCCTTCAGACCGGAGCAACGCCTGAACATCGTAGTTGAAATCGCGCACGCGACCGAGCGACTGCGTTCCCCCGAGCACGCAGCAGGGCCACACCTCACCATCGTAGTTCATGTGAATGTTGGAGATTCCGCCATAACACGGCGTGACCTGTCGGCGCTCTTTCAGGATCTGCACCGCGACATCGTAGTAGACCATGCGCACTGCCTCGGTCAGACGCGTAAGCGGAGCCTTGGACTTTACGTTCTCGAGGATCTTGGCTTTGAAGCGCTGCACGAGCTCCGCGTATACATCTGGAGAGGGTGTGATCGGATCGCCGAGGTTATGGAACTCGGCCCGCTGCTCCGCGATCTCATGCCGGTAGGATTCAATGCCGCGCGCGTGCACCCAATTTTCAATCTCGTCCAAGTGATGCAAGTTGTAGTTCGAAATGACGGTCCCGAGGTCCACGTGCAATCTGGGATACCGCTGTCGAATCTCCAGCAAAGCGTCGATGGTACGCTCGAGCTTTTCGAAGTTTCCCTTAAAGCCTCGCACGTGATCGTGCACGGCGCCCACCCCATCGATGGAAGGCTTGATGGTGATCGGGACGCTCGCTGGCAAGAGATCGTCCATGTGCTTCAGGATCTGTAGTGTCACGGCTTCGATCTGCCGTGTGCCGATGCCATTGGTGGGGATGTGAAACAGGCGGGGCTTGAGGTGCACGCAAGCCAGACGAATGATCTCCGCCAGCTCCTTGCGCATGAAGGGTTCGCCCCCCGACACATTGAAAAAGTAGACTCGACCGAGAGACTTGAAGACCTTCTCAATTTCGTCGATTGATAGGTTGTTCTTGGCGATCTTGGGGTTGGCCAAGTAGACATTGCCGATGTTGCACGTCTGGCAACGGCTCTGGCACGCTGCCGTGACCGAAAAGGTGAACGTGAGCGGATTGATCGGCTTCATCCAACCCCGCCGCATCGCCTCATAGAGCACCGCGCGGGGGGCGACCGAAAAGACATAGTCCTTGGCCTTCACGCGCGGTGTCCCCATGCCGCCCAGGCTCTCCGGGGGTCCTTCGAGCGCGATGGACGTGCTCGTCCAGCCGACCTGTGGGCCGCATCTCGCGCTGGCAAATCAGAAGGCGCCATTATCGCACTTACGGCGCGGCTGGCCTTTTTTGAAACCCACCGGCTTGCCTATTTGCCGACCTTGGCCGTCCCCAAGCAGGCACCGAAAGCAGGACCAGATGTTCGCGCACTCCACCAGCTCAGCCGCAGCTGCTCACCCCGAGCGCAGCACGCCGTACGACAAGCACTTCGAGTACCGCACGGACTTCATGGACGTGGCGCCGCGCTTCTTTCTGCGGACCCAAGTGATGTTGAAAATGCTCGGAGAGCCGCGCGGCACGCTGCTCGACGTCGGCTGTGGCGATGGCCATTTCATGCGACGGCTCGCTCGCCGCGGGTTTCGCTGCATCGGCATCGACGTCTCCGAGGTCGCGATCAGCCTGGCCAAAGGCCTGCTCGCTGCCCACTCCGATTGCACCGTTCATTGTGTACCCATCGAGGATTTTGGACCCGATGAGGCGCATGAGCTCGTGACGTGCGGCGAGACCCTCGAGCACATTGAGGATGATGCCCGCTTCTTGGGTCAAATATACCGGCTGATGAAGCCGAAAGGGACGCTCGTATTGAGCGTCCCCATCGACATGTCGCTGTGGACCGAGCACGACGTCCGTGCCGGCCATTTTCGCAGGTACGACAAAGCGGAGATTTTCAAAAAGCTCGAACAAGCGGGCTTTGAAGTGATCGACTACCGAATCTGGGGGTACCCGCTTGTCCGCCTGATGCATCTCTTCATACGCCGGGCCCAAGACAAGCGCATGAGCTCGGGAGCAAAGTGGTCGAAGCCTGGGAAACGGGACGTCCTCATCCAGCTCAAGCCCCTGCTCCGCCTGGCCAAGTACGGCATCTTGTTTGACAACCTCTTCAACTTCACGGAACGCGGCGTGGGCATTGTCGTGAAGGCCGTGAAGTCTCCGGAGTCGTCGGATCGCTAACGAATCTTTGATCTCTTCAGCCTGGTCGACGCGGTTTCGCTTGTTACTTGTGAACCAGAGAACCCGCGCCGTTTTTGTTTGCTGGCTTTGACGATCGTGTCGGATGTGCGGGAGCTTTGCGAGGGCCAGGTGCCGCGAGCAGGTCTTTGATGAGCTCGACATTCACGCTGGATAACCTCGCCAGCTCTGGATTGCGCGTTGCCAAGTGGCGCCGCACCGCATCTCGCTCGCCCCATAGCTGCGCGAATTTGTCTCTCAAGAGCTCAAAGGGTACGCCCGACTCGAGCGTCGCTGGCACGGCGTAACGCTCGAGACCGAGGATCTTCATGTAGCGCTCCACTTTGGAGACGTAATGAATCCCCAGCATTGGAACATTCTGACTCGCGGCGAACACGATGGAATGGTACGGAACTCCCACCAAAGCGTCGGCCTGGCCGATGATGGCCAGCATCTCCTCAGGGGAATAGCAGCGCTCTAGCACCCGAGCTCGCCCTAGGGCCTTGACCTTCGACAAGACCTCCTTTGCGAACCGGTTGTCTCCCGAGGAAAACAAGCGCGTTGGTGTGGAGCGATTCTCGCTGTCTTTCCCGCCGCCCGAGGAATAGAAGGGCATGAGCACGACATTGGCATCGTAAGCTTCGACCAGGTGGTCGCAAAAACGCGCCAGGGTGAGCTTGAACTCCTCGAGCTTTTGTTGATGCGCTTTGCGCTGCAAACCCAAGCGCGAGCGCAGGCTCGATGGCAGCACGTACAACCAGCTGAACTCGTGGTGATAGATTTTGCGCGCCGCGATCACGATCGTGGGTTTCGGGCCAAATGAGATGCCTTCGTCCCTCATGCAGCTAGCGATGGCCTCGAACGAGGTGCTCGGCAAATCAGCTGCGATGTCGTTGGTCACGACCACCGGGACGCGGTCAGAAATCCAGCCCTGGATGATCTCCTTGGACTCGACGTCCCGAACGCTGATCGAGTCGAAGTGGACCAAGAGTCGGCACAAGGCTCGCCCGATCGGCGACACCTCCGCCCGAGAGCCTACGCCAATGGCATTGCAGACGAGCTTGGCACCGAACAGCTTGGCCAGCAGCGGCACGCTGAGGTTGATTGGGATCACACCGATGAAATAGTTGTCCTGCAGCACCGTGCCACCCCCCATGATCACGAGGTCGATGGACTTGAGCAGGCGCGCCAAACGCAGCGGATTCTTCAGGAGGCTAACCGGATGGGCCTTTACGCCATAACGTTGGCTGGCGTACTCGGGATCGTCCGCGAACATGTGTAATGTCGCGTCCGGCAACGCGGCCTTTAGCTTCAAAAATGTGTTTTGAATGATCGCCAAATCCCCCGAGTTGGAGACGCGCGATTCCCAAATCTTGTTCTTCCAGAGCAGGATGTGTTGGGCTGTCATTGTGTGCTACTCTGCGGCAGAGTGGCTCTCCGCTCGGTTCATGGCGGCTGCAAACGGGCGCTCGAGCCAGGCATAATCGCTGGCCGCGACGAACTGCTCGGAGGTCATGCACTCGAGGGATGGGCCAATCAGCTTCACGTACTCGCTGACTTTTTCGTCATAGGCGATGGCAAAAACGGTCACTCCCATCAGGGAGCTCAGGATGACGGCGTGAAGGCGCTCGAAAATGCACAGGTCGGCACGCCCAAACACGGCCATCGACAGCTCGGGATCTGGGTACTCTTCCACCAGAAAGAATTGCCGGTGGCCTTTCAGCTCTCGCAACACCGCCCGACCAAAGTCGAGGTCGTCTTCGGCGTGCTGCGATGAATGCTGGCTCGCCGGAAAGAAGACGACGTCCGCCGACCGCTGATCCATCAAATGGCGCGCTAGTCTCACCACAGCAGCCACCTTGTTGGCATCACTCGAGTATGTTTCACGCACGTAGCGAAACCCGAGCAGCACCAGCGGACGCCCACTTGCTTGATAGCCCCAACGCTGCAGCAGCAGAGCGGCCTGCTCGGGAGCCGCGGGGCGCATCGACAATGCCGGATCAAGCACCGGTACGAGCGGGCGCTGAAGGCCTAAATCGCGCAGAACGTCCAGGGACCCCTGATCCCGAACCGACACCACGTTCGCCGTCTCGAGCACATGCCG
>JANOIG010000021.1:0-77756 GCA_031407405.1 Deltaproteobacteria bacterium | reverse complement strand
ATCGCCATGCAGAACCTGGCCACACTCGGTAGCGATCTTGACCTTCCCCTTTACATGACCGAGTTTCAGCCGCGTCAGCCGACCCTCATCAATACCGCCTGGCTGATCCATAACGCGCTCAGCGTCGCGGGGGTCTCGGCCTACATCTATTGGCCGCTGTTCTGGGCGCCCGGCGCAGCGCCCGCCCCGCCGGTCACGCTCGAGGATCCGAGCGTACCGTTTTCCAATCCCAAGGGTTACGTCATCAACGACGCCTACTACCCCCTCTGGCACTACGCGCGCTTTACCGAGAGCGGCTGGGTCCGCGTCGAGGCCACGGTCAGCCACCCAGAGATCAAGGCTACCGCCTTCATATCACCTGCGGGCAACGAGCTCACGATCGTGCTGATCAACGTCGGTGAGAGCGAACACGCCCTAAAAATTTCAGTCCCGGGCTTCACCGCGCACACCATCGCCGCCTACCGCACCTCGGGCGAGGACGAGCGCCGAGCGAGCATCGCGCTCGACGTCCCGGGTGTCCTGCTCATGCCGCCGCGCTCACTCGTCACAGCGACGCTGGCGCGCTGACGAGGCGCGCCCACGGGCTCAGAGGTCGAGCACAATCCCGAGTGGGCAGTGGTCGCTGCCGCGCACCTGGTCGAGGATGAAGGCCTCGGTGACTCGCGGTGCAAGCTCCTTGCTGACCCAAAGGTAATCGATGCGCCAGCCGATGTTTCGCTCACGGCACCCGATGCGCTGGCTCCACCAGGTGTATTGCTCGCGTTCGGGGTGGTGCTCGCGATAGATGTCGACGAAGCCGCGTTTCAAATGCCGTTCGAATTTCGCGCGTTCCTCGGGAAGAAAGCCGCTGTTCTTGCGATTGGTGCGCCAGTTCTTCACGTCGATTTCGCGGTGCGCGGTGTTGAAGTCGCCGGCTACGATGACGGGCTTGCCGCGGCGCTGGCTGACCTTGCGGATGTGCGCGAAAAGGGCGTCGTAGAAGGCGAGCTTGTACGGCACGCGGCTGTTGTCGCGCAGCGTGCCACTGCCCTTCGGGAAATAGACGTTGAACAGGATGAGCTCGGCGTACTCGGTCGCGACGAAGCGGCCTTCAGCGTCGAAGCGCGGCTTGCCGAGCTGGTGGTGCACGTCGGACGGCGGCTGCCGGCTGAAGGTGGCAACGCCGCTATAACCCTTGCGTTTGGCAAACGCCCACGCGGCGTGATAGCCGGGCGGGCAACGCAGCTCGTCTGTCAGGCTGGCGCTATCGATGCGGGTTTCTTGTAGAGCGATGACGTCAGCAGCTTGTGTCTCCATCCACTCGAACAGCCCTTTCTTGGCTACCGAGCGGATGCCGTTGACGTTCCAGGTGATGATGCGCACGGTGGGGGATTTCAGATACTAGATGGATCTCGCCCCTGGCCACCCCCGGCGCATCCAAAACGCAGCGATGCGCGTCCGCCGAGCGGTCGGAAAAGGTCGACCCCAATCGGCCTGCCCAGGTATAGTTGAAAACACCGATGCCAACGTCTATAGCCATCGTCGAGGCCGATCTCGAGAATGCACAGCATCAACGCGACGTGCTGGCGTTGACGGCAGCGTACGCGCTCGACCCGATGGGCAATGGCGGGCCGCTGCCGCCAGAGGTGTTGGGGCGGCTCATTGCTGGTCTCGAGACGCACCCCACCACCCTCATCCTCATGGCCTATCGAGAGGGAAAGCCCGTGGCCATCGCCACATGCTTCCGAGGGTTTTCGACCTTCTACGCGCAGCCGCTGCTCAACATCCACGACTTCTCCGTGTTGCCGGAGCACCGCGGGCAAGGCATTGGTCGGCAGTTGCTGCGTGCGGTCGAACAACGGGCCAGGCAAACCGGCTGCTGCAGGGTCACGCTCGAAGTGCAGGAGGGTAACGCAGCCGCGCGTCACGTCTACGAATCCATCGGCTTCGGGCCGGCCGTTTGCGGCGAAGGCACGGGCGGGTCCTTATTTTACATCAAGCCGCTTTGAGGTGCGGCGGCGGGCCGTCTGGGGGCCGCCACATGCGGGCCAAAATCCCGGCCTGGCGCATCATGGTCACGAGTGATATCATGATGACCATGAGCGTAAGACCGCGCGAGCTTCCCGCTGGCGAGTTCAAGGCGAAGTGCCTGGCCGTGTTGGATGAGGTCGAGCGGACCCGTCGAAGCGTCGTGGTCACCAAGCGAGGCCGACCCATCGCGCAAGTCGTGCCGTTGCCCGCGACGGAGTCGCGCTCGCTCGAGGGCAGCCTGTTGTACGAAGAAGATATTTTGTCTCCGATTGACTCTGAGTGGGATGCAGAGGCGTGATCGTACTCGACACGCACGCCTGGGTTTGGTGGTTGACCAAGCCGGAGAAACTGGGGAAGAAGGCAGCCAGGGCCATCAAGAAAGCGGAGCACATTTTCGTTCCGGCCATCTGCGTCTGGGAGGTAGCGATGAAAGCGCTGGCGGGGAAGTTGAAATTTGATCGCCCGCATGCCCTTTGGATTGATCAAGCCTTGACGCAAGACGCCCGTGTCGAATTGCTCCCTCTCAGTCCTCGTGTGGCCATCACAGCGGCTGAGCTAGACTGGAATCACCGGGATCCAGCGGATCGCCTGATTGTGGCCAGCGCGCAGGAGCGCGAGTCCCCGTTGGCTACTGCTGACGAAAACATCACAAACTCGCGATTGTTACGCTGCATTTGGGACTAGGGACAGCTCACCCATTCACTCCGGCGAAGCCATGTACGCCTCGGCGAGCCAGCCAACGATGACTTCGTCCAGATCCTCGGGCGAACGCAGGTGTACGAAATACGCTTGGCGGTGCGTAGACGACTGAACGGTCCGACGGATTCGTGGGTCGGCCAAGGGCCTCGATAATTTGAAGCTCAGCTCCACGGCGCCACGCTTTGGCCTCAGCTCGCAGAACGTGCGCGAGCGCTTGATCATGATACCGACATTCACCGGATCGATGTCGACCGGTCCAAACTTCGACAGCCGCTTCAGCACTGCCTTGTAGGTCGAACGCCGCTCGGGCGGCTGGCGCTCGAGGTACTCGCGGAGGGACAGAGCGGGGTCGCATTCGTGAGACTGGTTGGCTCTCCCGAAGTACCGCCCGCAGTGCCGACACGACCATTGGGCCACGAGCCAGTTTTTACGGCCGAGGGTCGTGGCTGTCCAGCTTTGACGGCCGCTCACGGCTCCGCTAGGTCTTGTTACCCGAGACTCGTTCCATGGCGCCGGTCATCGTCAATCCAAAGAAGATCAAGAGCTTCCGCACGGAGGCATCCTTCGAACGTTGGCTGGCCGCCAACCACGCTCGCGAAACGGAGCTGTGGCTGAAGATCCACAAGCAGGGCTCGGGCCTGCCGACGGTGAGCTACGCCCGGGCGTTGGATGTGGCGCTGTGTTGGGGCTGGATCGATGGCCTAAAGAAGGCGTTCGATGAACGGTCTTTTTTGCAGCGCTTCAGCCCTCGCAAGGCGAAGAGCGTCTGGAGCCAGATCAATCGTGAGCACGTCGCCCGGCTGACGGCGGCGGGCCGCATGACCCCGCATGGCCAGCGCCACATCGACGCGGCCAAGGCGGATGGTCGCTGGGATGCCGCCTACGCCCCCATCCGGAACGCGACCGAAGCCACCGTCCCCGAGGACCTGCGCGCCGCCATCGCAGCAAATCCACGGGCGCAGCAGGTGTTTCAGACCCTCGGACGCCAGAACCTTTTCGCGCTGGCCTTTCGCATCAACAACATGAAAACGCCGGCCGGGCGCGCCAAGAAAATTTCCACGCTGGTGGCGATGCTGGAGCGGGGGGAGACCATCGTGCCGGAGGCCGTTCGAACGGCGCGCCGAGCTGCGAAGATCCAGCGATGAGTCGAAGCTGGCAGCCATCTGCATCCCGTGGTATGGGATCTGGTATGGCGACGGCGAAAGTGACCATCACATTGGACGAGGAGCAGCTCGCGGCCGTCCGCCACCTCGTTGCTTCCGGTCAAGCCCAGAGTGTGTCCGGATTTGTGAAACACGCGGTAACGGTGTCGTTGGCGGACGTGGCGGGTTGGGGCGCGATGCTCGGGCTGGCCTTGGAGCAGACCGGGGGCCCTTTGACATCGAAAGAACGGGCCTGGGCTGATCTCGTGCTGCGTGGCGGCCCCAAACCTAGGCGTTCGGGCAGGGCGGCTTGAGTGGCGTGACGTTCGACGCCGGGGGGCTCATCGCGCTCGATCGAAACGATCGGCGCGTGCTTGCATTGCTCGCGCGCGCCCGGGAAATCGGTGCCCGCATCACGCTGCCCGCGACGGCGCTGGCGCAAGCCGTTCGTCAGCCGGCGAAACAAGCCCGGCTGTCTCGCCTCGCTCGCCAACCTACGACCCAGCTCGTGCCGCTCGATGGTCCCGACGCGACCCACGTGGGTCTGCTGCTCGCGGCGAGCCGAACTTCCGACCTCGTTGACGCCCACGTGGTCATCTGTGCGCGCCGCAACGCCGAGCCCATCGTCACGAGCGATCCGAAGGATCTGGCGCGCCTCGATCCGAAGGCACGTCTGATCGTCGTCTGAGCGTCACCTAGACCATCGTGGACGCGGTTTTCGTGGCCGGGCCGCTCACATCACAACCCGTAGTCCACTCCGAGCCCCAGCATGAATCCGGTCATGCCCAAGCCGAGATCCAGGTGCGTCGACAGCTTGGGGTGCGGCTGATAGCGGAGCCCCACCTGGGCCGCGAGCCAGGGAAATAGGGCGGGCTTGGCGCCGCCGTTGCTCCAGCTCGCTTCCGAGAAGCCAGGGTAGTGATCATTGTCGTCATCACAATAGATCTCGTTGGGAGCTCCGATGGCTTGGCAGGGCTGGTAGTCCTCCGGATTGCCGGGGCTGCCCCCATCGACCAAGAAGGCCTGCGTGCGGTAGAGAGCGCCGAAGATGAAGCCGATGCCGGCGCCACCCCCATAACTAAAGTCGAGGCCCTGGGTGATTGGCTGGTGCCACAGAAAGTCCGCGGTCAGATACAGACTCTTGATGTCGCTCTCGATGATTTCCCAAGCTTCCTCCTCGTTCTGGTGGCCCTTGATGGGGGTGGGGTCCATATCGTAAAAGGAGACCCAGGCAGACAATTTGTACTCGGCGCTGCCGCTGCGAATTGAAAACTCGGGGCCGACGCCGTTGACGTAAACGGTCTGCCCGCCATCCATGAACCAGTCGAGAGCGAATTTGGGGATGATGAGGCCTCGGTAACGCACACCGAGGTAATAGTCTGATACCTTCTGTGTTTCTTCGGCGCTGGGTGACACACCATCGTCCGGGGGTGCGGAGAGTGCCACTCCGCTCGGCGCCGGGTCACCGCTCGAGGGCGCAGGGGCTACAGCGCCCGCCGGTTCCGCGCTGCCGCTCTCGGCGCGGGCTGGCGACGTGAAGCACGCCACGGCTCCGAGCAGCATGACGCTCAGAGTAGCCCGCAGCGCCCTCGTGCAGGCGAGCTGCGGGGCGCTAGGCCCAGCGCGGTGCTGGGCCGTGATATCGTAACGAGGAGCAGAGCTCCGTCCATAAAAAGCACAGATCGCTGGCATCTAAGTCTCCTAGTTCAAGCCACTTCACGGCAGTTCAAACGGGGGCGCGGCGCGCGCTAACAAGAGTCGAATAAGAGCATGTTCCGGTTGAACGCTATTAAGTCTAGCAGGAAACTTCCGCTGCTACGAATCACCGATGCAACACTGAGCTGAACCGAGCGTGCGCGTTTTCCCACCCGCTCACCGGGTGCGCGCAGTGGTCGCTCATGCGTCCGCTGGGCAGCCAACGGGGGTCGGCGGGGGCTGGTCGCGTGCCCTGCCTCAACCACGCGCGCGAGACGGAGCCATGGTTCAAGCTTCACAAGCAGGGCTCGGGCTTACCGAGGGCTGGGCTTCGATTGGGCACAGGTGTGCGGTAATGGACCACAGCGGCGCCCTCGATGCGCCTGGTCCCGCGAGTCATCCTCTCGACCATGTACCGGTACGGGTGAGCGCCTCCGCAGCCGTGGGTGCTAGACTGACGAACCCGCCGCTCGCTGACGATCCATGGTCCAGACCTCCCCTTCAAAATTGGCTGCACATGTCGCATGGCATTCCGCTCCGGAACGAGATGCCTCGAATGTATCGGGGACTCGACGAGTGCTTCCGTCGGCGGCTTCGGTCGAGCGCGGCGCTGGGCTCGCGCCGGCTGTGGGTCGAGCTCGGCCACTCCAAACGCCGGATGTGGGCTGGCGCCTCGATGCGACGCTGCGGGTGTGGTTGCCGCGACTATTGGCGACGGCGGCGGCCCTCTCGGGCTGGCTCGGGCCCCTGTGGGCAGCGCGCTCGGCCAGAAGTGCGGTGGCCTGGGACGCCTATTGCGCGGGCGTGACGTCGGCATGCCTTTTCTTCCTGGCCTTGGTGTGGCTCGCTCAGTCACGCGATGAAGGTGGCGCGTCGCGCGCTCGAGTCGCCCGACGTCGGATCAGTACGGCGCTGCGACTGTCGGCGCTAGATCTTCGGGAGCTCGCACGGGCACCCAAGCGCCTCAAGTTGCTCATCATCAGCCGGCTCACGCTGGGCGTGGCGCTCGTGGGTTTGGCACTGTCGAGCGCGTTGAGCCTCTGGCAATTGATCCATGGATCGCCGGTTGGCTCTCAGTTGGCGGGCATCAGTCTTTGGAGCGGTTCGCTGCTCGTCGGTTCCGCGTTGCTGCGCTGGGCGCTTCGTTCACAGGAGCAGCCCTCAGACATTTCCGAGGATGAGCTCGCCATCGCCACGCGAGAGTTTCCCGCCATCGTCGATCTGGCGTTGCCTCTCGAGGTGGATAGCGTTTTCATGCACCCGACACTTTTGCACCGGGTCGTGGCTGCGCTTGCCGAGTGGCAGCAGCGGGCGGGATGGGTCGGTGCGGAGGGCTACACGGCGGCTCTCCAACGCCATTTGCACCGCTGCATGCCGCAAGCCCGTATCGACCGGCAACGCTGGTGCAGAGGGGCGCACGCGAACGGGGCAGCTGGCCTGGTCGTGGATGATACGGTCTTGATACTTGCTCAGGTGGGTTTCAATCCGGCACTGGCCAGCAACGCGGTCGACCGGGTTCGGGCCTCGAGCGAGCTCTGGGGTAACAGGCCGATTATTCTCGTAGTGTTCGAGGCGCCCAGCGGCGACGTCCTCGACAGCGACGCGGCCAGGTCGCTGCTGGCCTTGCACGAATCCGCCCTGATTTTGACGTTGCTGATGCCCGCGGCCGCGGTCAATGCTCCAGTCATCGCGGCCCACCCCGCCGCTAAGCTAGCCCCGCCGAAGGGCCTCGGCGCGCCCACGACGTAGGAAGGTCCCCAGTCCATTGCGCGCCCCGTCGCGCAGCCGCTCAGCTGCCTGGACAAGGTGTTCCGGGTGAACGAAGGTCACGGACGTGAAGCTCACGCTTCGAGACCTGCGAGCGCAAGCCGTCGTGCGCTCCCTGTTTCAGCCGACGACGCTGGCGCAGGCCATCGAGCAACTCTCGTTCGTGCAGGCCGACCCGATTCGAGCGCCCGCGCGGGCGCAAGACTTGATTTTGCGCCACCGGGTCGAGGGCTACCGCGCGGAGGACCTGGAGCGGCAGTACGCGGCGCTGAATATCGAGGAAGGGCTGCTGTATGCGTATGGGTTCTTGACCCGCCCGCTCTGGCAGTTGCGGCATCCGCCGAACAGCTCTCGCTTGCCCAAGTTCGAAAAGCAGTTGCTCGAGGTGGTCAGGGGGCTGGGTGCTGCTCACCCCGCGGAGCTGCAGGCGGAGTTCGGCGGACGTGCGCTGAACGCCTGGGGCGGGTACTCGAGCGTGGCCCAGCTGGCGCTCGAGCGCCTGCATCGGCGTGGGCTGCTACGGGTGGCCCGGCGTGAAAAAGGCATCCGGGTGTATGAGCCCAGCCCGCCACCGAGCGAAATTCCGTCGCCGGCGCAGGTCTTCCGTACTCTGGTCTTGACCGTTACCAAGATCCTGGCGCCCATTTCCGAGCAGAGCCTGCGGGCGGTCCTCGCGCCCATTGGCCGTTCATTGCGCGGGCTGCGCGACAAGCGGGCCGTCGTGCTGGGTCTGCTGCGTGCGGGGGAGCTCGCCGAAATGTCGGTCGACGGTGTCAAGTACATCTGGCCGGTAGGCACGTTCGGCAACAGCCTCGCGCTGACGAAGATGAGCCTGGAGGTGCCGCGGGTCGTACGCTGGCTAGCTCCGTTTGATCCCTTGGTGTGGGACCGGCGGCGCTTCGAGCACTTGTGGGGTTGGCCTTACCGCTTCGAAGCGTACACGCCGCCTGCCAAGCGCCTGCGCGGGTACTACGCCATGCCATTGCTATGGGCAGATCGCGTGATTGGGTGGGCCAACGTGCAAAGGTCGGGCGAGGGCTTGGACGCAGAGCTCGGCTTCGTCGAGCGGCGCCCGAGAGAGCGTGAGTTCGGTGTTCAGCTAGACGCGGAGCTCGAGCGCATGCGCGCGTTTCTGAGGAGCTAGTTGCGACGCGCAAGACCAGAGGGACTGAGAGCGCAGGGCCCCGAGGTGGCGGGTTGTGCCGGACGGCTCGAGCTCGGCCCCCACCATCCAACTAAATGATTCGCTTTCATCTTGTTTCGCGGCCAGAGCGGCGCAACGCTCGGCGAATGACCGAAAGCGTCGCCACTCAGCTGGACTTGACGCTGCTTCTGCCACGGCCGCAGCGGGTGCGCCGTCTTGGGGGTAACTGGGCGCTGCCCAAGACCGTGACGCTGCAAGCTGATGCTGGTGGGTCAGCGGGCCCCGCAATCGATTGGCTCGAGCAGGCGCTGCAGGCGCGCGGTCATGTTTTAGAGCGCGCCGGGTCCGCTGCCGAGAGGCACCTTCAGCTCCGGGTTGAGCCCCCTCTGTTCGGTGAACCCCTGCCGCGGCATGCCTCAGATCAAGGCTACACCTTGACCGTCAGCGGTGGCCTCGTGTCCGTCGCCGCCAGCGGCGCTCGGGGCGTTCAAGATGCGCTGGCGACACTCTCTCAGCTGATTCGGCTCGCCCACGGCAGCCTGGGGCAGGTCGAGCTGCCCTGCCTCTCGATCGAAGATTGGCCAGATTTTCCCGTGCGTGGCGTGATGCTGGACGTGAGCCGCGACAAGGTTCCGACGATGGACACGTTATACGCGCTCGTCGATCGGCTAGCGCAATGGAAAGTGAATCAACTTCAGCTGTACATGGAACACACCTTCGCGTATTCGGGCCATGAGCTGGTCTGGAAGAACGCGAGCCCTTTCACCGCCGAGGACATCCGTGAGCTCGATGCCTACTGCGCCGCACGGCAGGTCGAGCTCGTGCCCAACCAAAACAGCTTCGGTCACATGCATCGCTGGCTCGCGCACGAGCCATATCGAGCGCTCGCCGAGTGCCCGGAGGGCTTTGCGCACGCCTGGAACTGGACCGGAGAGCCCTACGGCCTGTGTGCCACCGATCCGGCGAGCCTTGCCTTCTTGGAGGGCCTGTATGACGAGCTGTTGCCGAACTTTCAGAGCCGCTTGTTCAACGTTGGGCTGGACGAGACCATCGACCTCGGCTTTGGTCGCTCCAAAGCGGCGTGTGAGGCGCGCGGCACCGAACGGGTGTACCTCGATTTCTTGAAGGAGGTGCACGCCCGGGTGCAGCGCCGCGGGCACGTCATGGCCTTTTGGGGGGACATCATCGTCAAACGTCCGGATTTGATCTCGGAGCTGCCGCGCGACGCGATCGCGCTCGAGTGGGGCTACGAAGCGGAGCACCCGTTCGCGGAGCACCTGGCATTGTTTCAGAGGGCAGGGCTCGATTTCTACGTTTGCCCCGGCACCAGCAGCTGGAACTCCATCGCGGGCCGCACGGACAACGCCATCAACAACATTGCGCGTGCCGCGCGCGAGGGCAAAGCCGCCGGCGCCGCAGGGCTCTTGATGACCGATTGGGGCGACAACGGGCACTTGCAGCCCTTGGCGGTCAGCTACCTTGGGCTGCTGCTCGGCGCAGGGCTGAGCTGGAACGTGTCCGACGCGGAGCACCCGTCTCGGCTCGACGTGCCTCGGCTGCTCGACACGCATGCCTTTTTCGACTCCGCGTCCCTGCTCGGGCGTGTCGCCTACGACCTCGGTAACGCGTATCGCGAAGCGGGCAGTCTGCGCCCGAATGCCTCCGTGCTGTTCTGGAGCCTGATCAAACCAGAGCGGCTGTTTGTACCCGCCGGGGTCACCCCTGAGACGTTACAGAGCACGCTCGCTTACATCGAGCGTGTCACTGAGCCGCTGCCTCGGGCGCGCCCGCTCACGGCGGAGGGCGCGCGGGTGGTCGAGGAGCTCGGCCAGGCTCGCGACCTCCTCTGCTTCGCCTGCCGGCTCGGCATCGCTCGTTCTACGCTGTCAAAACCAGACGCGCTCGCCGAGCTCTCACCGGCGCTGCGTGCCGCGCTTGCCGCTGAGCTTCGCGAGCTCATCGAACGTCACCGCTGGCTGTGGGCAAGGCGCAACCGCCCGGGCGGGCTGGATGACTCCGCGCGGCGTCTGGAACAGACGCTGAAAGGGCTGTCATGAACGTGGCCATCGGCAGCGGCGTGCTGCGCGTCGGCCGCGGCGCGCTCAAGAGGCCGGCGTTTCTGGGGCTTCTGGCGACGAATTTCGTGCTCGGTCTGACCAGCGCCTTGGTCATTCCCTTCGCATCGCTCTGGGCGACCAAGGAAATTGGCATGAGCTCGCGCGTGCTGGGCCTGTTCATGACCATCAATTCTCTGAGCGCGATCGTGCTGAGCACGCTGATCGCGCGCTGGTCGGATTCGGGCATTTCACGGCGTAAGCTGCTCGTGATCGGCGCCGCTGCCGGAGTGCTTGGAAACCTCGGCTTCGCATACGTGCGTGACCCGATCGTCTTGACCATGATTGGGTCGTCCGTGCTGGCGGTGGCGTCGATCAACTTCGCGCAGCTTTTTGCTCACGTGCGCGAGGACCTGGGCCGGAGCGATCCTGGGGGGGCCGATGTGCCGTTTCTGATGGGCGTGCTGCGTGCGTGTTATGCGCTCGCGTGGACGGTGGGCCCAGTGCTCGGTGCTCGGATCGTAGGCGGCTTCGGTTATAGGTGGATTTTCCTGGCCGCGGCGGCGCTGTTTGTGGTGTTCGCGTCGTTCGTGCTCGTATTCGTCGCTGAGCAGCCGCCCTTGGCGACCGCTCGCCCGAGCGAGCCGTTGACGTGGGGGCTCGGGCAACCGGTGGTGCTCGCGTACTCGGTCGCCTTCGCGCTGATGTTCGCCGCGTTCACGCTCAACACGCTGAACCTGCCGCTGTTCCTGACTGAAAAGCTCGGCGCCACGGAGCAAGGGGTCGGCATGGCTTTCGCGATCTCGCCCATGTTCGAGATATTGTTCATGGTCTGGTTCGGCCACATCGCGACGCTCGGGCACCAAAAGCGCGTGATCATTGGCGGCGTGTGTGCCGCCGTCTGCTACTTCTTGGCGCTCCGCTTCGTCACGGCGCCCTGGCACGTGTATCCAATGCAGCTACTGAACGCGGCAGCCGTGGCGGTCACCACCAGCGTCGTGATCCCGTTCTTCCAAGATCTGCTGCCTCGCCAAGCCGGCGTCGCCACCAGCCTGTACTCCAATGCGTTGAAGGTGGGAGGGCTGGTCGGTTTTACGACCTTCGGACTCTGGGCAAGCCGCGTCGGCAACACCGGCTTGTTCCTCGTTTGCGCGGCGCTCAGCGCAGCAACGCTCATAATTGTGGTTTTCACGCGGCCGCGCCGGGCGAGCTAGAAGCCATCCCATAACCATGGGATGGCGACAAATATAGAGGAAAGAGCCATCGAACAGGGCCGATTCGCCGCGGAAAACGCGACCGTCTCGCCCAACGGCGCCAGAGGCGCCCGAACGACACGGCGGGCGGGCGCGTTTTCGAGCGTGCAGGTTACGAGATGCGCTCTAGGTGGCCGCCTCAGCGCAGCTCGCTTGCGCCAGTTCCATACGGCGCGTGGCGGACTTCGGGTTCTTCCAACTAGGGCACGACGACCGCGAAGCTTCGACTATACTTGCCGTAGTCACGCGACCTGATGCCATTTTGAGTGGTGCCGCGGTAGGCAGGGCGCCCGGGCTCGAGCCGAATGGTGACCGTGCCACCCTCGGGACGGAGGGCGCCAGCGTGGATGCCGGCGCTGCAGATGCTGGTGTCTGACGTATACACACCGGTGCCGTAGATGCGGCCCACCGTTTCGCAACCCGACGGACACGCAACTTGGTAGGTGTCACCGTCTTTCCCATCCAGCTGGCGCGCATTGTACTTGCAACCTGCTTCGATGACGGAGCCTGAGGCCGCTGGCGCCCCGGATGCCGGCGGGTTCATTCCGCCGCTGGAGGCGGGCGACGCCGCGGCCGCGGCGCTCGGGAGCACGGCGTAGCTCTTGCTGTATTTGCCGTAGTCGGACGACTGGATGCCATTTTGATTGCTACCGCGGTAGGCGGGGCGCCCGGGCTCGAGCCGAACGGTGACGGTTCCGCCCTCGGCCGGGATGGCACCCGCGTGAATGGCGGCTCTGCAGATATCGGAATCGGCCGTGTACACGCCGCTGCCGTACACGCGCTGCCCCTTTTCGCAGCCCGGCGGGCACGAGATGCGAAACGCCTGGCCCTCTTTGCCTTCGATTTGCCGACCGTCGTAGGTGCAACCCGCTTCGATGATAGCCCCTGTGACGTCCTGAGCCGTGGTAGCAGCAGCACCGGTGGCGTTATCGGTGACAGTGCCGGCGGGCACCTGCGCGGCGGCAGGAGCATTGGCTGGCGCAGCCACACCGGCATTGGCTGGAGCTTGCGCGGCGACCGGGGCTTCGACGGACGCCGACGGAAGTACCGTCGCCTCTGGAGCGGGGCGATCACCTTTGCACGCCGGCAGCACACACAACAATCCACCGATCAACATCATTTTGCGCGAAACCATATTCTCTCCTGACCGGTCGATGCGTGGTGCGAGGCTCCCAACGAGCGCATGCGCCCAAGGCACGTGCCGAAAGGCTTCCTTATAGCTGTGAACGCTAAGGACGAGGACGAAAAAAAGCGCTCAGCGCGACGACGCGGGCGATTGTGGCGTCGACGCGTCCGCGCCGCGCGACATAGAAAGGCCCGCCTCCTCCAGGAATCGGTCCACCTCCAAGGGCGTGCGAAGCCGCACTACGGGATACTCCGAAAGCTCGCGCGGCCATTGGCGACGCCGCCTGAAGTGACTTTGGAGCGCCCATCCGAACAGCGAATCGCGCCCCCACACGGCGTTCTTCAGCGATTCGCGGTTTCCGTTCCAGAGCACTTCTCGATGGCGGTAGCGGCGAATGGTCCGACGGATCAGGCGAGGCAACCAGACGCAGAGGGGCAGATCGAGCCAGACGACGGTGTCAGCGCTGGCGATGATCAGATCGCCTAGTTTCTTCTGGTAGGTGCCATCAACGACCCAGCCGCCCCCCGCCAAGGTTGGCTCGAGAAGCCGGCGCAGCTCGGCATCGCTAGTCTCCACCCAGCCCGGTCCATGAACCAGCCCATCGAGCTCGACGAACGGAACACCCAGGCGCTGTGCAAGCGAACGACCCAGCGTGGTCTTGCCATTACCGCTGGCGCTGGCAATGATCGCTACTTTTCGCATGGCGACGAACCCTGGGCCCGGTTGTCGGTTTGATGCTTTACCAAGACAAAATCCTAGCGTCCAGTGCCTCAAAGACTCTGAGTTGGCAGCCTTGTCGCCTCATTGCTCGGGCTTCGCCCGACGCCGCCTCCGCAGCTTGTGCCGGCAGTTCATCCTTCGTCCTCTCCCCGGCGCGCGCGGCCCCACTTGACTCATCATGTCGGGCAACCCCTCGGCGCGCGGTCACGGAGGGTTGCCATGAGCCCGTTCCGAGCGTCCCTTGGCAACGGAGCGTTCGATGTGCTGACGTCCATACTCGCGCTCGGCTGCGAGGCCATTGTGGCTGCGGCATAGCAAGCGCACATTGTCCGCGGCCGAGCCCCCGCCTTTACCGTGAGGGGTGTGGTGATCGTATTCTAACCAAGCCCGAGCATCACAGCGCACACCGAGCGCATCGACCCAGCTGCATCGCAGACCATCGCGCTCGAGCACGCTGCGGCGCACGGCCGGACCGATGTAGCGTGACGTTGCGGGAGGTGAGCTGGCTGTGGGAGAATGGGATGGCGCGTCGCTGTTCGTTGCGGGAGGTGCCTTCCGCTTTGCGAGCACGCCGAAACGCCGTTTCATCAGGTCCTCGATGAGGAGGTCCAGAGCCCGTTCAATGATCGGTCCAAAGTCGCCGCTCGGGTGGGAGTGGCGAGTTAGATCCCGAGCCAGCTCGATCTTGCCCTTCAGCTCGGCGTCAGCGGTGAACTGCACCTTGTAACGCTCCGCTGACAACGGTTCGATGCGCGACGGTGGCGGCGGATGCGCGTGCGCCCGAGGGCCTGACCGTTCAGAAGCCGACCCTGAGATTGACATCGTCTCCATGCCGAGACCGAACGTGACGTCGAGCGCCGAAGCGGTTGATGTGGGCTGGTCCGTCTGACTCCCAGCTGAGCGGTCAGTGCATTCCACGAGCGGAGTGTTCATGGACTGAGCAGCATGCCCGTCTTGGGGGCCAGCGGCTGCCAGCATCGCCCTACCTCTTTCAGGCAGCTTTCGCAGGCTGGACCGAACGTCGGGGAGCGGAAAACGTGCGGCGATGACCTCGCGAGCCTGCCGCACCGACTTGCCCGACACCGCGGCAAGAAGGGCTTCATGGTTTTCCTCGGACAAGTGCGGCTTCAGGAGCGCGGCCACCGTCAGCGAAAGCTGCCCCGTCGCGAGCAGCGGGAACATTGCTGGATAGCGGCGCGCCAAACGTGCCGCGTCTATGCGCCGGCAGGCCTCGTCTTCACTCATGCCGAGCCTCGTTAGGCAGTAGCCGAACATCGAGCTACAGGCCGCATCCAGATGTAGCCGCCGCTCTTCGACTTCGCCGAGGTGCGCAATCAGCTCGGCCAAGAGCCGGCGCCCTGACCCGAGCACAGTGCTCAGCCTGTCGAGAAGTTGCCGATCAGGCAGCGCTTCGAGCCTCCAGAATGTGTCGACATCTTTCATACCCTTTGCATAGCACGTGTGTTTTGGTGCCCTGATTTGCCACGCTGTGGACCGATGCTCGATGTCGGGCGAATCAACGACGTTTTCGTCGTGAACGTCTCACCTGCTGCCGCTTGAAGCGGCTCTGCGCGGCTCAACCCTAGGCACTGCGGGCGCGCCGCGCCGTTGCGCCCAGAAATCGGTCAATGGGCGAGTAGGGTCGTTCAGCATTCTTAACGGAACACTGCGTGCCACGACATCCTTACTTTATGAGACCACCCGCGCTGGCGCGGGTGGGCTTTGGGTGTTCGAGGTCGGTGGCTGCTCGACGTATTGGAGGCCTGGGTTGGTCGGGCCTCACAGGCCCAGCGGGCCCGGCTCGTGCTCGATGCGCACGCTTTCGCCGATGGGAGGCAGCGGCAGGTTTTCGAGCCGCCCATCTCTCCAGACCATCAAGCATGAGCGGCTCTGTTCGAGGTCGCGTCGGAACTCGAAGCGAGCCCGCGTGAACAGCCCTGAGCTGATTTCATCCACACGCACCGTGACCTCACTCAGTTGGACGCTTTGGCCCGCTTCGAGCGGGTGGCGCACCGCTCGGAACAGCAGCTCGAAGGGATTTTCCTGCCGCCGCGGGCCCAACACTTCCAGCTCGAGCACGCCCGGCGCAGTGCGGGAGAGGCGATGGGGTTGCGGCGCCATGGAGAGGACCCTCAGGCGCTCGCCGCCTGCCTTTTCCGGCGTGTGAAACACGATGGCCACGGCGGCGTACAGCGCAAGCGTCGGATCGGAGCCATTGACGAGGTAGAGCGAGCCGCCGTTAGAACAAGTACCCATGTCCGCCGTCCGCGCAATCTGCTCTTGCACCTCGCTCGACTGCATGAAGTGAAAGGGCATGCCCAGCCGCACCAGCGGTGACAACCCGAGCTGGAACAGCACGACCAGACCGAGCACCGGCCACCAGCGCTTGCGACCGTTGGCGCCGCCTGCTCGACTGAGCGACGAATGCTCCACCGTGGGCAGACCGAGCGTGCCACGAGCCGCCGCCCAAGAGCCCCACAAGACGTTACCCGCGACCGCCGCGGCTCCCAGGAGCGGTAACGGCAAGACCCGGCCCGTCACTGGCGCTCCCACCAGCGCGAGCAGGCTCACGAGCGATCCGAGTGACAGCCACGCGAGCACTCGCCCGGTGCCAGCAGGCAGCATACCCCGAAGCGTGCGTAGGAGAAAAACGGCTCCGACGAGGGCACCCACCCCGGCGCACGCCAAGAACACCTGCGCCGAGCGCCCGCCGAGGCCCGCTATGAGCGAGGGCACACCGAGCAGCAGCTCCGCACAGAGCGCCGGCACACCCCAGAAGGCCGCGATCAGATACTCGAGCGGCGCGTCAAAGGGCGACACATAGAAGCTGCTATTAAGCGTGCCGTAGCCGAGCGCCGCGTACAGGGCGAGATAACCGAGGCCGAGCCCTATCGGTATTGCTGCGCCGACTAACCCGCGCCGCACGCCCCGGGTACCCAGCTCGTAGCTGACCATCAGCGCCACCGCCACCAGCCCTGACTCGCTCGATGACAAGCTTGCGACCAGCGCCAACACGGCGAGCGCGAGCCCTGGACGATACTGATCTTCGCGCAGGCGTAGCCAGGCCCACAGCGACAGCACACCGAACGTAGCGGCCACCAGCGTGTGCCGCGCGGCAAGCCAGCTCACGGGCATCGCGTGCACGCCGGAAAGCGCGAACACGATGGACGCCAAGAGCGCCACAGGCGCGCTGAACCAGCGCTGGTAGAGCCGGCCCGCCACGCCCGCGAGGACCGCCATCCAGAGCACGGACTGCACATGCGCGAGCAGCGCATTGCGCCCGAACAGCGCGTGGTCAAGGGCCAAGGTCGCGCTCGACAGCGGCCGGAAAAAGCGCAGCTCGAGCTCGGGATCGGTAAACCAGGGCAACAGCCCTTCCTCCATCCGCACCGACGGCGGCAAGTTGGGCGGCGTAAAGTCGTACAGCCCGAGCCAGCCTCCCGTGTAACCCGGGGCGCGCCCCTCGAGCATCAAACGCTGGCTGAGGTCGTCGCTAGAAAAGCCCACCAGCAAGCTTGGCAGCGACGCGAGCACCGCCGCGCAGGCGGCCCAGAGCCAAACGCGCCGAGCGGCGGTTCCAGCTGCCAGCGTGACCTCAAGCGCGCGATTGCACGCGCTGACGCCAGGCGCTCGGGGCCTCACCCACGACTCTGCGGAACTGTCGACTGAAGTTCTGCAGGCTGGAGAAGCCGAGGTCGATGGCGATTTGGGTGAGCGGGCTATCCGAGTGCAGCATGCGTTGCTGGCCCTGGCGGATGCGGGTGACGTCGAGCTCTGCTCGGAAGCTCGTGCCGAGCTCCTGCAGCCGGCGCTGCAGAGTGCGTGCGGATATGCCCAGCTGCGCCGCCGCCCGCGGCAGCTCCGCGTTGTCGAGGTCCGTGGCGAGCACGGCGTGCAGCTGAGCCAACAGCGTCGGAGCCTCGACCGGGTTTTCGCACAAGAGGGCCACGCTCTCGCGTGCGGCGGGGTCCATGGGTGGATCGAGCCAGGCCAACGCCGCGCCAAAGTCGGTGAACAGGGACACCGGGTAGGGCGCGGCAAAAATCTCGTAGGAACCGCTGACCACCGCTCCTAAGAGGCCATGTGCTCGGATGACGGCATGGCGAATGACGCGTTGGGCGAGCGTGGAGCGGTGTTTGCTCATGTAGCTCCCAATCAAGCCGAAGCTGGCCAGGTCCACGTGCTCGAGGCCACGGATGTCGAGCAGGGACACGTGCTCGCCCGCTTGCCCGAGCGTGCGGTCCACGAGCTCGAACAGGCTGGTCAGGTTTTGCGGCTCGGCTCGCCCCCACAGCATCGCTCCCCATAGGCTGGGCGCCGCGCAAAAGTGAAGCCAGCCTCGGCCCACCACGTAGCGCCCGACTGGATCGGCAACAAAAGCGTCGACCTGCTGCTCGAGCTTCATTAACCGCTCCCGGTCAGGCCACGACGCCTGCGAACGAGTGTCCTCTCCTGAAACACGAACCTAAATGAGCTCGCGAACATGGTCGGGAACAGCCGTACCACGAGCGGCGTGGTCCTGCCGCTGGATCCGTCCACGGCAGAGGGGTCCGTGCACGCGCAGCGTGGCGAAAACGCGCGGGCTGCGGCAGGCCCCGCCACGCGCTAGCGCTCTGTTGCATTATTCCAATGTCGATGCCCTGGCGCGGCGCGAAGTGATTGGAGATTTGGCGCGCTCGGGAACGCGAGAGCACGGCGTCCGAGTTAGCTTCTCAGAGGGCGCCGGAAGGGTTGCGGCAGCGTCTAAGGCTACGGCGCTGCCCCTCCCCCCGGCGCTGCCGTTCGAGCGCGTGGGTCGCTGGTCAATCTGAGGGCGCTTCCGCTCGGATGGCGCGCACGCTCAGGATCGCGACGTCGATCACGTCCACGCCGTCGACGCGCAGCGTATTCAGCTGCCCGCCCCAGCTCACCACAAGGTCGTACTGACCGGTGCTGTGGCTGGGACTGTCGACGTATTCGCTCAAGAGCTGGAAGTCGTTGTGCAGCGTACCGTCCGCCGCGAACGGCGCGTCGTCCACGTAGAGCCGATTGATGACTCGAGCGGCATCGTCGGGATCTTGAAAGCTCACCAGCTTGAGTCCGACCCAGTGCCCGTCCAAAAGTGCGGTGTCATGCATCCGGAGCGGGAGCTTGACGTAGTCGTAGTCTGGATGATTCAGCTCTTTGCCGAACCGGCTCACGCCCGGTGTGTACCGCGACGCAAACGTCATCATGCTGCACGACGCGAGCGCCGGGTTGCTCTGGGTGTGCCTACCCCCACGAATCTTGAGCGAAATGGCGGCCCGGCGCGCGTCATGGATGCCGCGTATCCGCACAATTGCCGTAAACTCCTGGTCACGGAGGTCGCGCGGGTCTGACAAATAGCCGCGCTGCGTGCGCCAGGTATGCAACTGAGGGCGGCCACTCGCGTTGATGTGCAGGCGGGCGGTCTTGCCCTGGCCTCCGCTCGAGTAGTTGAGCGGGTACGCTGTCAGGCTCCAATAGTCCACGTTACCGTCCCGGCCGGGCACGGCGCGTATGCCCTGTTCGATCGAGAGGCGCTCCGCATGATTGGGGTTCTGCTCGCCCAACCGGAATGCCAGACCGGGAGCGTCGGGGTAGAGCTTGACGACGCCGTCTCCGTCAGTCATGCGGGGTGAGGTTCCCAGAGCCGCGTGGCGCTGGGCGCACCCCAGCGCGCCCAGGCCCACAGCCAGCCCGAACGCCGCGAGCCGCATGACCACGGCGCCCAATTGCATCCTGCGCGGAGCTTGGCTGCCTATGGCAAGCATTGCAAGTCTTCTGGCAAAGCATGCCGCGGCGATCGGACGGGCCATGCTACGTAGGCGCAATGTGCGCATCCGTCGCCGCCCGCCTCGAAGAGCGGGTCCGGCATTTGTCTGAAACTATCGGAGAACGCCACTATCGTCGCCCTGAAGCGCTGGCGAGGGCGTCGCGTTATCTCGCAGAGCAACTGGCGCACATGGGTGCAGGCGTGGTCGAGCACGAGTTCAGCGTGGCCGGGCAACGCTTCGTCAATCTGGAAGTGGTGGCGCCAAGGGCAGACGCACCAAACCCCGAGCCGGGCTGCATCGTGGTGGGCGCCCACTACGACACGGTGCCGGGCACACCCGGCGCGGACGACAACGCGAGCGGGGTCGCCGCCTTGCTCGAGCTCGTGCAAGAGTTGGCATCAGAGCGTTTGGAGCGCACGCTGCGCTTCGTTTTCTTTCCGAATGAAGAGCCGCCGTTTTTTCCCGATGCGGGTATGGGCAGCGCGGCGTATGCAGCCGAGCTGCGGCGCCAGCATGTGGACGTGCACCTGATGATTTCGCTCGAGATGTTGGGCTACTATTCTGATCGAGCGAAAAGCCAGAAGTATCCCCCGGGCCTCTCCCTGCTCTACCCGAGCCGAGGCAACTTCATCGGCTTCGTGAGCAACCTGAGCTCACGCCAGCGCCTCGCCGAGGTCAAACGCGCATTCGTGGCCAGCACGCGCTTCCCTTGCGAGAGCTTGGCCGCTCCCGAATGGACGGTGGTGGTCGGCCTGAGCGATCACCAATCCTTCTGGAGGGAGGGCTACCCCGCGCTCATGGTGACGGACACCGCGTTCATGCGCAACCCGCATTATCACGGGCCCACCGACACGGCGGATACGCTGGACTTTACTCGGTTCGCCGAGGTTACTCTGGGTATGGTGCAAGCCGTGAAGCGGCTGGCGTCGCTGAAACAACCCCGAAGCTAGTTGAGCGCGCCTGGGCCGGCTTGATAGCTGGTGCTGATTTGCGCGGCGCTCAGCGCTTGATCATAGATGCGAAATTCGATCAAGGCGCCGAAGAGGGCGGGGTCGAGCTCGAAGTTGGATCGGCCGAGCCAATTATTGACGTCGTTGATGGCCGCGAGGCCATTGGCTAGCGCCACGCTGCTCACTTCCACGCCGCCCCAATACAGCCGCATCGAGTCGGCTGCGTCATCGATGACCACCGCCACGTGCTCCGGCGCAGCCCCTTCAGCGCCTATGGGCAACAGGGCGGGAGCATCCGCCACTATCTCCTCTGCCAGGCCGTTCCCTGCGAGGGAGTAGGTCACGCGCAGGACGTCGGTGAGGCTGTTCGTGGGAGTGAGAAAGAGGTATGTCTGCCCGGTGCCACCCACGTTATTGCCAAAATCGAAGATGCGCGTCCAATAGCCGCCCCCGTACCACGTCAACCAGACCTCGAAAGTGGCGCTGGTGAGGTTCGAGATCATGCCGTCCGGTAGATCGACATGACTGCCCAGGCCGTCGAAGCTCAGCCTGCCGTTGAGCTGAAGCCTCTCCAGATCTGCGACTGGGGTTTCGCTGACGGTATGGCTCAGCTCGCCATTCGTGGCGCTCACGGAGTCGATGACCGTGATGCCGGTACCGTCGAACGTGTACAGGTTTCGGAGTGCCTCGCGTAGCTCAGTGCACGTGGCCGTATCGGCGAGAGTCGAGCACCCGCAGGCGCCCATGGGCGAGGTCCGTTCCACGTTATCCGGACAGCCCTCGACGCAATCCATGGCACCATCCCCATCGAAGTCGTCGTCGGGAACGCCGCAGCCGCAGACACCGGGCTCTGTTTTCAGGGAGTCGCTCGGACACGTGACGAGCTCGGACTTCTCGAAAGCCTCGACTATGATCGGCTCACAGGCGAGACACGAGCACAAGCTCGAGGCTTTGAGCACCCGGCAAACTTCCGCCATCACGCCGCCCCCCATCACTCCGCGCCGACTCACGATACCAACCCTCTAGCGAGGGCCGTGCTTGGTCCGTCGCATTGACACTGCCTCTTGATAGCCGAGGCCCCAATGCGAGGCAAACGGTAAAAGGCGTGCCCCTCATTGCAGCGGCTGCGCACTCATGGTCGCTGCGAGGGCGGCATAGACCGACGCGCGGGGATCGTCGATGCGGTGGACCAGGCGAAAGCGGTCCGAGAGCGCGGGCACCTTAGGAAACAGCCGGAGCATGCGCTTGCTCTTCAAGTCGTCTCTCACGAAGTATTCGGGCAATACTGCCACGCCCTCTCCGGCGAGCACGAGCTGCCGGATCGCCGCGACCGTCCCGATGCGCAAGATGGAACCAAAAGCGAGGCTCTCGATGCCGCCCGGCGCATCACGCCAGTAACGAAACAGCGGCAGGCCTTCGCTGGTGTCGATGAGCACGTGCTGCCGCGCCTCTTCGGGCCGGCGCAGTGGTTTTTTGGCGAGCAGCGCCCTTGCGCCGACGAACACGTAAGTTTCTTCGTGCAGCCGCAGGGCATCGAGCTTGGCGTCAGTCAACCGGGACGAGGTGATGGCGCAATCAATCTCTAGAGTTCTCACGCGCAACAAGAGGTCTGGCCCCGAGCCAAAGTACAAATGTATCGTGAGGCCGGGGTGCGCGCTACGCAGCTTCGGGAGCATCGGCACAAGCCACGAGAGGCCAAGCTCATGCCGCGTTCCGAGCACCAGCTCCATCGCTGGTGGGCCGAGGTCACCCCGCGCTGCTCTGGCACACGCCGCCCCCGCAACCAGCGCGCGTTCGGCGTGGGGCAACATCGCGAGTCCGGCTTGTGTGAGCATGACCGTGCGCGTCGTGCGGTGAAAGAGCTTGACTCCGAACAGCTCCTCGAGCTGCCGAATGCGTTGCCCCACTGCAGCCGGAGTGAGACCCACCGCGCGCCCCGTCGCTCGAAAATTGAGGCGATGAGCTGCTTCCACGAAGCAGCGCAACGAGTCTGTAGGCGGAAGCAGGTCGGGCTGTGGGTTCATGCTGGCTTTTTACGCGACCCCAGGCGTAGTACGCCGCATTTGTGCCCTCGATTCAAGAGCATCGAGGCACCAGGCCCAAAGCCGAAAGCTGTGCCAGGGACTGATCGAGCACCGACTTGGATACCCCGTGTTGCTCTGCGACTTGGCGGGGTTGGGCCCCTGGGGCCAGTAGGCTGGCGAGAAAGGGCGTGAGGGGTCCGCGCACGAGGCGGCCTCGGACCGCCGCGTAGAGCGTGGGTGCCGCGCGAGCACTGATCGAAAAAAAGCCGCCCGCGGTGCGCTGGATGCAGTCGGGCAGCGCGACGCACGCGCTCGGGCTCACGACCAGGAGCTGCATCATCGCGGCCAGAAATTCGTGTTCGCGAATCACTCGGTCGGCTAAACCTTCTAGCTCGCAGAAGCGAAAAAAGGCCTCCTCGAGCGACGTCCCGATGCCGGAAAAGGGCAGCTCACGGTAACCATCGAAGGCCGGTGAGTCCAAGAACGCAAACGCAAGGCATAGCCCCGATGCGTCTTCGGGGTGGGCCTCGCGCCAGGCCTGAATGCTGCGTGGATATAGCTCGAACAGGCTGCCGCTTCCGGAATGCTTGCGCGCGAGGGCTTCGCCCGCCACGCGTTCCGCGAGGCGACCGAGCGCTTGACCGTTCATGGACCGGACCAGGGCGAGATCGCTGGCCGCGAGCTCGAGGGCATCAAAGCGACCCTGGAGGTACGCGTCCCGATAGCCGCGCTTGTGGATGAGGCGGTCGAGCGCTTGATCGAGAGGGATCATGCTGCCCAAGGCGCCACTTGGGCTCGAAGGCGCTCGAAGCTGGCGCGAGTGGTTGCCAGCAGCTCACCACGCTCATCGAATTTGGGATCCTCGTAGGTGACCGCGCGCAGGTTCGGGCAATTTGGCAGCAGCCGTGACAATAGCTCGAACTGCTCGTCCAGCAGGATGCCGTGATGAACATCCATGAAGCGGCCACCGATGATGGCACAGCCAGACAAGTGAATTTCCAAGCAGTGATCCGTGGGTAGCCGTTCGATCTCCTCGTAAAGGGCCTCGCCGCGTTTGCCCCGAAGCCACTGATACGAGAGCAGATGGGCGAGATCGAGCGTGGCCGGGGATCCGCTCTCCTCGACGACTTCGCGAAAAAAATCGTAGGCATGCAAGTCGCCGAGCGTGGGGCTCTCATCCGGCGAGAAGCCGGGAAACTCCAGCACGAGCGGCGCTTGCAAGCGCGCCTGCACGGCTTCGGTGTTGCGCACCGCTGCGCGCAGCCCGGAGCGGGTCAGGTAGGGGGGCAGCGGGTAGGGAAGCGGTCGCCCGTGAATCGACCAGAGCCCGAGATCCTCATTCACCCAGGCGAAGCCGTAACGCTCGATCAGCGCGTTGGTCAGATCGACAATCGGCGCACGGTCGTACGCTTCGAGCGCGCCGAGGTTGAGCGTGGTCTGATGCAGCGTGCGTACCGCAGCACTGGGAATTCTCTCAAACAGGTCGTCGAAGGCCGCGACGTAATCGTTCGCATCGAGCCCATTGCGGGACTTCGGTTGCCACGAAACGAACACGTACGCGAAGGCCTCGGCGTGGGACGAAAGGAAGCGCACCACTCGGTCCTCGACGACATCGCCGCGCTCGGGGTCGCACCGGAAACCGACCGGTGCACCCCAGGGCAGATCTAGCCCAACTCCAAGCCCGCGCCGGCCGGCACCGGCAGGTTGGCGCATCTTCGTCACAGTGATTGCGCGGCCAGCGCGATGCTCTCCAGATCCGCGGCGCGCGCTTCGTTCTTCAGGTTCGCGGCCTCGATGTCCGATGAGCAGGGGAGGCTGTAGCAGTTCGGATTGTTCGCCGGCTCGACGCTGATGAAGGCACCGACCTCGATGATCTCGAGCGCACGTAGCGCCTGGAGATTCTGATCGACACGTTCGATGCACCGAGCCGGTGCGTACGCCGCGCCGAACGCGCCTTCGGCCACTTCGGCCAAGCTGGCCAAGCGCAACGCTGCCCTCGCGGTGAGGTCGGCGGGCGCGGGCGCCGAATCAGCGCAGGGCAGGCCGTAGCAGTTGGGGGCCTCGGCGGGTCGCGCCACGATCAGGTCGCGCACCTCGAACACGCCCAGGGCCCGCAGCCGCTCCAGGTTTTCGTCGATGCTTTCGACGGCCGCGCGCGCCGCGGGCTCGGACGGCGGCTGCACCGGGTCGGCGGGCATGGGATCGAGGGCATGAGCAGGGTCCGAGGTCGGCTCAGCGTTGCCTGTGCCACAGCTCGCGAGGCCTGCGAGCGCGAAGAAAGCGAGTTTAGTCATTTGCATCAGTCCGGCTCCTGATCGGGTTTCGGAGAAAAATGGACCCGACAATCTAGAGCCTAGGCCCCTTGGATTGAATGCGGAAGCAATATGTCATTCACTCATTTGTAAATGAATACAGAATAATCGGGCACGACTCAGCGACACCGACAAGGCTGCACCAAAGCAGGCAAGCCGCCTAGAACCAGCTCACGTATCCGCGCCTCGATGGAAGGCGAAGGGGCACCACCCCCTCATCACGCTGGCCGCCGCTCGAGGAGCTCAGGGACGACGAAAAATATGCGCGGCACCGACGCCACTGAATGGATTGCCGGACTTGATCAGCAACGTCTTGCCCGACAAGGCAAGCGCTGAGCCAAAGCGTTGCTCCGCGATGGGAACCGGCTCGCTCAGAGCGCCATCCGGATCCGGCGAGCCGCCCGCGTCCGAAACCAGCATCACCCGCCCGGCCTGGCTCAGGCCATCGACGCTCGCGTTGGGCTCGCCAATGATTACGCGCTCATCATCGAGCGCAACGCTGTTGCGGGGCCCGGGTTCGGTCGCCAGCTGCCAGCGAAACACCCAGGATCCCGCAGCTTGCTCGAACAGTTGAACGCCGCTGCCATCCCGCACGACCAGTCTATCGGCGAAGAGGGCCGCCGCCGTGCCGAAGCCGTCGAACGTCGTGCCCCCGGCATGCGACACCAGCACCTCGGGTGACGCGAAACCGTCGGCGCTCGAGTACATGTACACCTTCCCGTTCTTGGGTGGCGGCGTGGTCGCGCCGGTATCCGGTCGAGTCACGAGCAAGCTGCCTTGGGACAGGCGAACCGTATCCCCAAAGTTGGCATCGAAGCGCTCGACGTCCTCTTTGAGCTCCGCGACTTGTGCATAGCCCGCGCGGCGGTCGAACACAAAAGCCCTGCCGCGGCCGCCGTGAAAGCGTTGCGCGCCGACAGCGAGGTGACCCTGGTCGAGGTCGACGCTGGCGCCGAAAAAGAACTCACCCGGCGTGCCCGAACCGAGGGGCGGAGTAAAGCTCGTGGGAACCACTGTCTGCACGCGACTCCATGCAGCGCCGACAGGTTCGAAGATGTCCACATAACCCGATTCGAGCTCCGGGGTGACATCGTCGTCGTGCGCGGGCGCCCCCACCGCCAGGCTATTGCCAGCGAGCGCCAACGCGTTGCCGAAGGCCCCGACACTGCCGGGCGCCGCAGTCAGGCGCTGGATGAATACCCACGCGCCCTTGGGCTTTCGCTTGAAGAGATCCACCGCGAAAGGCTCGGCATCAGTGCCACTGCCAACGCTCACCGCCGCCAGCGCTCCGCCCACCGCAACGGCGCGGCCCGCCTGCGCGATCGCCGGCGTGCCGAGGAGGGAAGCCTCGTATTCGAAGTCCGAGCAGGCAACGAGCCCCAGCATGGAAAGGCCAGCCAACACTGGCCGCAACACTGTTTGACGACCCTGATTGCCTTCTTGCATGTGCCCTCGTCGAGATTCTAGAGGCGGACACTATGCCAGCGGCTCCACTTGGAGAACACCCCCGACGCGCATACCTTCTGGCGCCTCCCAAAAAGCATGACGTCTGCGTGCCGAGCGGCTATGAAGTCGCCATGCGTTCAGGTGAGCGGAGCCCGACGAGGGCCGGAGTAACAACCCAAGACCCTCGAGACCTACCGTCCCAGCCAGCGGAGGGCACGGCGTCGCCCGCGGTGCAGCTGCGCGAGCCGCTCGTGCGGCACATCTTCACCGCGGATCCGTCGGCCCACGTATTCGACGGGCAGATCTACATCTACCCCTCGCACGACATCGAGAGCGGCGTGCCCGAGTCGGACGACGGCGCCCACTTCGACATGGTCGACTACCACGTCCTGTCGTTCCGAGATTTCGATGGGCCCGTCCTCGATCACGGCCCGGTGCTGCACGTCCGAGACGTGCCGTGGGCACAAAAGCAAATGTGGGCGCCGGACGCCGCGTATTGCAACGGCACGTACTACCTAGTTTTTCCCGCCAAGGATCACGACGGCATCTTTCGCATCGGGGTCGCCACCAGCAAGAGCCCGGCGGGCCCGTTCACGGCCAGGCCGGAGCCTATCCCGGGCAGCTACAGCATCGACCCGTGCGTCTTCATCGACGACGACGACGGCGCCGCCTACCTGTACTTTGGGGGCCTCTGGGGCGGGCAGCTCGAACGCTGGTCGACGGGGCAGTACGACCCAGTCGGCCCGAGCCCCGCGCCCGATGCGCCCGCGCTGGCCCCCCGAGTCGCTCGGCTCAGCTCCGACCTGTCGAGCTTCGTCGGGGGGGTGCAAGAGGTCGCGATCCACGACGGGAGCGGTGTCCCGCTCCTGGCGCGAGACACCGAGCGGCGTTTTTTCGAGGCCTCGTGGCTGCACAAGTACCGGGATACTTATTATCTCTCCTACTCGACGGGCGACACGCATTTGCTGGTGTACGCCACGAGCAAGAGCCCGCTCGGGCCGTTCGTCTTCGGAGGCCGCATCATGAACCCCGTGCTCGGCTGGACCACACACCACTCGATCGTCGAGTTTCGTGGCACGTGGTACCTCTTCTATCACGACACCTCGCTCTCCAATGGCGTGACGCACAAGCGCTGCGTCAAGTTGACCGAGCTCTGCTACGAGCGCGACGGCAGTATCCGCCCCATCGATCCTTACGGGTAACCTGCAATTTCGCACCTTTGCGATCGACTGGCGAACGTCGCAGTCGATGATACAATCGCCCATGAGCCGCGCTGGCTCCCTTGGAGGTCCCGATGAGGCTGCGTCCGTCAATCCACACGATTTTCGCCTGT
Source organism: Deltaproteobacteria bacterium (assembly GCA_031407405.1). Classification (GTDB taxonomy): domain Bacteria; phylum Myxococcota_A; class Polyangia; order Polyangiales; family Polyangiaceae; genus SZUA-265. Next base: position 50,307 of record JANOIG010000021.1, on the reverse strand, counting down.
TCACTGTTGGGATCTAGCCTGCTCGGCTGCGGGCAGGGCGAGGCTGAGCGCTCCAACTGGCCCGGTGGCGAGCCACCGACACAGAGCGAGCCGTTGCCCAACTTGACCCCCACCGCGACTGAAACATTGGACCTCAGCCCCTGGTTCTCCGATGCGAGTGGCAGTGACCTCGCCGGTGTGGCGGTTGCGCCCAATGGTGACCGTTACGTGCTCGACAAGAGCTCGGGTCTGCACCTGCTGCGCCCGGAGGGGACGGAGCCGGTCCTCGACAGTCGGAATGTCGAAGCACGTTATGGCTTGAGCCCCGATTTGGAGTTCACCGACGTGGTCGCGTATGGTGAAGATCGCTTCTTAATCACGGCCGAAAACGACGGCTTTCTGTTGGACCTGTGGGCAGGTTCGATGAGGTCGCACTTCTGTTATTTCCCGCCCGTGCGAGGTGACAGCGGTGACGTGGTGGTAGACAGCGCCCCGCTGCTCAGTATCAGTCAGATCCTCGCCTCGAGTGGCATCCCGGTCAAGCAACGCACGGAATCGGTGGCCGTCAACGTCAGCAGCGGGCAGATCTTTGTGCAGCCGCAGACTTTGCGTCTCGATCTGCCGTCCCCGGATCGCGGGGTTGCCGGGTCGGAGCTGTTCGTATTTGCGCCTGGCGGCGGCCAGCCGCTGCAGGTCACGGAGCTGAGGGATCCGGCCTTCTCAGCGGGCGGCATGGTCGCCGTCAACGATCGATTGCTGGTCGGATTTCAGGATGGCCTGTACGAGCTGAGCTTCGGCAGCGCGGAGGCGGTGCGTATTCTGGCCCTGGACGCAGGCGTTGTCGTAACGGGCATGGCCCTCGACGGCGACCAGCTGCTGGTGCTGGACGGGCCTGCTCGGCGCTTGATTATAGTCGACATCTAGCGTCGGCTGGTCCCGGCGTCTCGCGAATGCCAGCTCGGGCTCGTGGTCGCTGAAGCGGGCCTCGCCGCGTCCTTTCGATTGAACATTCCCCTGGGGAGGTGGGGGGGTTATGGCTTGCACCCCCGCCCCTGGCCTTCGGCGCGCAAGTCGTCGCGGTGTGCGAGAGCACGGAGTCGACCAAGTCCTGACCGAGGACCGCGATTTCTCGAGGTTCCAGGGGATAGTGCCTGTACGCCTGGCGAGCTAGCCAGAGAACCCCCAGTTCGCGCTCGGAAATACGATCCTACAAGCTCGTCCGGATGCGGCGTCCAGTCGTGGCGGGCGGCGCGGGTTTGTTTCGATTGGTGGTGCGGGCGCGGGTGGCGGCGGTGGCCTTGAGCCGCTGTTGGGCTTCTGCCTCTGCCTTGGCCGCGTCGGCGGCGCGCTGACGTTCTTGCTGCGCTTCGGCTTTTTCCTCGAGCGCGCTCGTGCGTGCCGCTTCCATCTCGGCCCGGGTTTGCTCCGCCCTGGCCTCGATTGCTCGTGAGCGAGCCTGTTCCTCCAAGAGCTTCTTGCCTGCCTCTTCTCGCGCTTCTTGCAATTGGCGCTCGACGGCGAGCGAGGTGGCTGCGGCCCGGGCCGCGCTATTGGCCGTGTCACCTTGAAGCTTCAACACCATGGCCGCGCCGCAGAGCAACAGCACCCCCGCGACCGCGGCAATGACATTGCGGCTGCGCGGCGACGGCGCTGGCGGCGGAGCGGCATGCCCCGTATTGTTGGCCCAGGCCTGGTGGGTGTTGGCACCCACAGCGCCACGAGCTTCGTTCGGCGCGCCCAGTGGCAGGGTGTGGGTGACGGGAGCGGCAGCGACTCCCTCGGTACCCGCAAAAGCGCCAGCATTGGTGGCGGGGACAACGCCGGCGGTAGCAGCGAACGCGGTGCTCCCGACGGCAAACGCATCAGGGCCAGCGGCGGCGGGGGCCTCGCCGCTGAGCGCAGCAGGGGTGGCCGCGTTGACGGTCGCAGCACCTGGGTTGGCGCGTGTGCTTTGCGATCCGTCGAGCCAGCTTTGCAGGGCCTCACGGAACTGCTTCGCACTTTGGTAGCGCTGCGCCGGATCTTTCTGGCGCGCCATGTCGATGATGGCCGCCAGCCCCGCATCGAGCTCGGGTGCGAGCACCCGAACCGGGGGCGGCTCTTCAGTCACGATTTTGAACAGCAGCTCGTTGAAGGTATCGCCGTCGAAAGGCACGCGGCCTGTCGCTGCTTCGTACAGGATCACGCCCGCGGCATACACGTCCAACCGCGCGTCCAGGTTCTTGGCGCCCCGGGCTTGTTCTGGAGACATGTAGTAGGGGGTACCCATGACCGAGCCCGTGCGAGTCATGCTGAAGTCGGCCGCGAGCCCGCTGAATTTGGAAATGCCAAAATCCAGGATCTTGACGAAGTCGGTGCGGCCCTTGGATTTGGGCAACAGGAAGACGTTGTCCGGCTTCAAGTCGCGGTGAATGATACCGGCTTCATGCGCCGCGCTCAGGCCGTCCAGCATTTGGATGCCGACCGAGCAGATCTCGGCTGCCGATAGCTTGCCGCGGGCCGCGATGCGGGCGCTCAGCGCTTCTCCCTTGAGAAACTCCATGACCATGTAGCGGTCACCATTGGCGAGCCGGCCCAGGTCGAGGACCTCTACGATGTGATCGGAGCCAATGCGACCCGCCGCCTGGGCCTCGCGCTCGAAGCGCTTGACTGCCTCTTCCAAGGCGGCCACTCCCGAATGCAGCACCTTGATCGCCACGGTGCGGTGGATGAGCGTGTTTTCTCCCTCGTAGACGGCGCCCATGCCGCCTTCGCCCAGCAAGCGCTTGATTTCGTACTTGCCATCAATCAAGTCACCGATGTTCAAGCTCATGATTCCTTCTCACGGTCCAAACGGCACGACCCAGTGCAGAATCAATAGAATCGGTGCACTTCGCTCGGGATGCAAGCTCACGAGCTTTCAAATGTGCCACGTTGTCTGCTCGCGGGCCATCGCTGACCTCCCACTCGAAGTGGTGCACGGGTTTGCAGCAGCGCAGGATGGGCGATGATCGGTGCACGCTGGCGCCTCGGTAGGGACATGTCCCGAGGCCTCCGACACCTATCAGGGCAGCGTCATTGGGGCCGCGGATATCGGTCGAAGGTGGGCAGCTCGTGCGCGTCCTTCATCCAGGTGAGGCGCTCTGCAACCTGGATGTGCGCCCGTGCCGGAACGGCGTTGGGATCATCATAGGTGCCGCTCTGAACATCGATGATCCCGGGCAGCATGAGCGCGTTGGTGTAAAACAGCCCTGTCCCGCAATCAGGGCAGAAATGGCGTCGGCCGTGCTCAGACGACGCGTAGATCTTGGGCGTGCCCTGGGTCACCTTGACCGCAGCCTCTGGATACATCGTCCAAGCCACCATCGGTGCGCCGGCGTGTCGTCGACAATCGGTACAGTGGCACAATGCATGGCTTCGAGCCTCGCCCCTCGCCTCGTAGCGCACTCCGCGGCAGTGGCACCCTCCGGTCAGCATCATCGTTCTCCTGGCAAATGGACGTCTACCATTCTGGTCTTACACGAGAGAGAGACCTGTGGCGATGGGTCGTTCAGGGAGCAAACAGCGCCAGGTCGATCGCCGCGGCCATGGCCCGATAACCTGCGGGGCTGAGGTGTAGAAAGTCGCCGGTGTCGTAAGCCGGCAGCAGTTGGCGCGGATTCTCTGGGTTGGCCACGGCCGCATCGAGCGCAAGCACGGCGTCGAAGCGGCCGCTGCGGCGTATCCAGTCGTTGACCGCCTGCCGAGCTACCTCGTGCGCTGGGCTGTCATAATTCGAGCCCCCAAAGGGCAGGATGGGTACGCCATACACGAGCAGGCCCGCCGCGTGCGCCCGATCGATGAAGCCCTGATACGCCGCGATCAGGCGAGCGGCCACCCCAGCGTCGCTGCTGCCGCCGATGTCGTTGACGCCCTCGAGCACGATCACCCAGCGCGCCCCGCGTTGGCTCAGCACATCGCGCTGGAAACGGTCGACCGCTGTTGGCCCCAAACCGCCGCTCACGACGGCATTGCCACCGATGCCCTGATTCAGCACCGCGAGCTGGGCCGTGGCTGGATTGGCCTTTAGCCGCCGGGCGAGATTGTCTGGCCAGCGGTCATTGTGGTTGGTGGTCGACCCGCGCCCGTCGGTGATCGAATCCCCCAGCGTGACGATTGCAGCGCTCGGGGCCTGGGCCTCGACGTCGATGCCGCTGATGAAGTACCAATGGTCGGTGGTCGCTGCACCCGGTAGGCTCTGCGCGGCAACGGCGTCACCGTGCGCGAGGTAAGAGGTGGTCCTCGAGCCCGGGTGGCCCGTCACGTGGCTGGGCGTGGCTCCGAAGTGGATGCTGATGGCGAGCGAGCTCAGCGCCGTCACCCTGTAGTCGAGCGGGTCGGAAAACCGGGTCTGCCCGACCTCGAGCGTGACGCCCGCGCTGCCGCCAAAAGAGAGTGGCCGATCGCTGCTTGTATCGATCGAGCTCTGCCCCGCGGCGTTCGCCAGCCGCACCGCTTTGAACTGGACCGGCGCGTTACCAAATTCGTTCGAGAACAGCACGCGCAGGCGGCCGCCCGCTAGTGTCGTGAACACATACTGGCGCAAAGTGTTGCCGGCGAGCCCGGGTGGCGGAGGAAGATTGCCGGGCTCGGTCAGCTGCGGCCCCGAAGCCCATGTTCCAACCCAGCGAGTTTCTGCGGTTCCCATCATCTCTTCGACCTTTTCGTCTGCGGGCTGGGTGCTCATGGTGGGCACTTCCAGCACCGGTGCGATGCCCGTATTGCCCGTGGAACAGGCTGCCAATCCGAAGGCGAATAGGGCCAGCCCGACCTGCCACGGGTTCATAGACGCGTCTCCAATGCAAATATGTATATCTTATGCATACTTGTGGCGGCTAGTGCTGCGCACACCGGAGCCGAAGTTTGTAGCTCCCCACGGCAGCGGTGCACGGCCTGGGCGTGCGTGTGCGCTGATCTCTGTCATACTTTGTGGATCCCGCTACTGTCCAAATCCGAGCGCGCCGTGAGCGCGTTGTCGACCGTGCTGACCGTGGCCATGCACGCAGCGGTGCTCTTGGTCTTCTGGGTGGCGTTCAGCTGGCAGCTCGTGGCGCTCGCCGTGGCAGGTTATGTTCTGCGCATGTGGGCCATCACGGCCGGCTACCACCGCTATTTTGCTCACAAGAGCTTCAAGACGTCGCGAGCCTTTCAGTTCGTGCTCGGTGTTCTCGGCACGATGGCCATGCAGAATGGGCCGCTCTGGTGGGCGAGCTGGCACCGGCGGCATCACCGTCACTCCGACACGCCCGATGACGCGCACTCGCCCGTGCAGCGCGGCTTCTGGCACGCCCACATGGGTTGGTTTCTGGATGGAAGCCATGACAATCCCAGCCTGGCTAACGTGCGCGATCTGGCGCGTTACCCCGAGCTTCGCTTTTTGGACCGACATAAATGGTTGCCGCTCGTGGCCTACGCAGGGGCAACCTACATGATCGCGGGCGTTGCAGGGGTGGTGTGGGGTTTCGTGGTGAGCAGCGTTGCCTGCTTGCACGCCACGGCGTGCATCAACTCCCTCGCGCACGTGTGGGGCTCACGGCGCTTTGAGACGAACGATGCTTCTCGCAACAATGCCTGGCTCGCGATCCTGACCATGGGCGAGGGGTGGCACAATAACCACCACCACGACATGAACAGCGCCCGCCAGGGACTTTATTGGTGGGAAATCGACGTCACCTACTACACGCTCATCGTGCTGCAGAAGCTCAAGGTGATCTGGGACGTGCGTCAGCCGCGCCATCCCTGACTGTGGTACGACCCGGGCCATGAGCGTTTTTCATACGTGGGCCCCCAAGCCGCCCATGGGTTGGAACAGCTGGGATTGTTTTGCTACCACGGTCACCGAGCAGCAGGTCAAGGCGCAAGCCGACTACATGGCCGCCCACCTTGCGGCCTTCGGTTGGCAGTACATCGTCGTCGACATCCAGTGGTACGAGCCTAACGCCACGAGCTTTGCGTACCGCGCCGGGGCCGAGCTCGTAGTGGACGCTTGGGGTCGTCTCTTGCCCGCGCAAAACCGCTTTCCCTCCTGCGCTCTGGGCTTCAAGCCGCTCAGCGACTACGTGCACGAGCGAGGCTTGAAATTTGGCGTGCATCTACTGCGCGGCATTCCGCGCGGTGCCGTCAGCGCCAATCTGCCCATCCTCGGGCGTAGTGAACGCGCTCGCGACATCGCGCGGACCGACAACACGTGCGCTTGGAACCCGGACATGTACGGCATCGACATGTCAAAACCCGGCGCCCAAGCCTACTACGACTCCGTGTTCGCGCAGTTTGCGGATTGGGGCGTCGACTACGTCAAGGTCGACGACATCAGCCGTCCCTATCACGACAATGAGGCGGAAATTGAGGCCATCCGGCTCGCCATCGACCGCACGGCACGGCCCATGGTGCTGAGCCTCTCGCCAGGCGCCACGGCGCTCACCGCGGCCGAGCATGTCAAGCGCCACGCGAACCTGTGGCGCATCAGCGACGACTTCTGGGACAACTGGGACGTGCTGAAGGAGCAATTCGAGCGGTTGCGTGACTGGAACCCCGCGCGTGGGCCTGGGCACTGGCCGGACGCGGACATGCTCCCTTTTGGCGTGCTCGACCTCGGGCGCCGCAGCTCGCGTTTCACACGGGCCGAGCACCTCACCGTCATGTCGCTCTGGGCCATCGCCCGCTCGCCGCTGATGCACGGCGGCGACATGACGAAAATGGACGATTTCACGCTCTCCCTACTATCCAACCGCGAGGTGCTGGAGGTCAATCAGGACAGCCGGGACAACCGCCCGCTCTTCGAGCGCGACGGGCTCATCGCCTGGGTCGCCACGGCGCCCAATGGCGAGGACAAATATCTCGCGCTGTTCAACGCCAGGGACTTGCAGCCGCTGCTCGAGCATGAAGCGGTTTTCACGGGCGAGCTGCGCGGTGGCGCTGACGCCCTGGAAACCCTGCTTGTCGACGTGCCGGTCGTGGCGGGCTCACGGCTCATTCTCGTGGCAGACGACGGTCACGGCAAGAACGGTGACCACCACGCGGTGGCGTGGGGAGAGCCGGTGCTCCGTGGGCCCGCGGGGGAGCTGAGCCTGACCGAGCTCGACTGGCTGCACGCCACCTCGCGCTGGGGCAGCGTGCTGAAGAATCACACGGGGTCCGGTGGCAAGCTGGTGCTCGGCGGTCGCCCGCTCGACCGCGGGCTCGGCGTCCACATCAAATCGGTGATCGTGTTCGAGGTACCCACGGGGTACACGCGGTTCGTTGCCGAGTGTGGATTTGAGGGGTACGACGCCCTGCGCGTCCCGGCGAGCCGGGCACGCTGCCTCGTGTTCAATCAAATGCCCGTGACGGGGCCGCCGCGGATAGGCCTGCCCATCACCGTCACCGCGCAAGATCTCGGCTGGGAAGGGCCCATCGCCGTGCGCGACCTCTGGCAAGGTCGGGAGCTCGGCAACTTCGAGCGGGATTTCACCCCGGTTATTCCTTGGCACGGGGCAGCGTTACTCCGCATCACGCCCCGTGCGAGTAGAGCTTGGTCGCGTGCGCGCTGAGGTCGAGGGGCCACTCCTGGGTCTCGTGTTTCACCTTGGATGCCGAAGTGGCCTGGCGCACTGTGAAGACCAAGCTCCAGCGTGGAGTTTTGGGGCTGGGAGGGCAACAGCAGCCTTGTCCGCTGACGTTGGCGCCCGTCGTGAAGGTGTTGCGCGCCGGATTTTGAATCCGCTGCCTCTGCCGAAGCCGGCGCTCGCGACCGAGAAATCGGTAAAATTGTCGCTGCGAAGGTGTATGGATATGCTGTAATAACTAATAATTACCAGTAGCAAACATAATCAATCGTATGCGAAGTGGACAGGTTGTGAAGCCGCGTCTCAATATCCACCACGGAATGAGTTTTCGACGCGACTCCGTTGTCCTACTCGTCACGACAAGCTGAAGTGATTGAGGGATGAATGGCTCGGGGGATCACCTAAAAGGAATGTCTGACCGGGAGTTTTCCTTCGACGTCTTCCTGTGCCACTCCAGCCGGGACAAACCCGTCGTGCGGGAGCTCGGCGAGAAGCTACGCGATCTGGGACTCCGCGTTTGGTTGGACGAGTGGGAGCTGCGCCCGGGCGTTCCATGGCAGGAAGAGCTAGAAAACGCCATTCAAACGGTTCGCGCAGCCGCGATTCTGTACGGACCCAGCGGAACAGGGCCGTGGGCGGACCGCGAGATGCGTGCGTTCCTGAGCGAGTTCGTCGACCGGAAGGCGCCTGTCATTCCCGTGTTGTTGCCCGGTGCGCCAACCGAGCCCAAGTTGCCGCTCTTTCTGAAGGCCTTCACATGGGTGGACCTTCGGGGGGGCCTGACGTCGAGTGGACTCGACAGAGTCGCGTGGGGAGTCACTGGCAACCGTTGGCTCCGCAGCCGTTCAGCAGCTGCTGAGAACGCGGTCGGGGCTCCGCCTCTTTTGTCGTCGCTGACATCGATCCGAAAGTTCCGCGAGGAATATCTGGTTGCAGATCCTGGCGCGCCACCGGTGCCGTTTGGAGGGCGCGATCGGGAACTCGGGGAGCTGGACACTTGGCTCGACAAAGAGGAAGCTCCGCGCCGGTTTCTGATCACGGCACCCGCCGGGCGCGGCAAGAGCGCGCTGCTGGTGCGATGGCTCGAACGCTTGCAGGAGCGGGAGCCTGAGTCTGCTCTATCGAGATGTACTCGACGGCAAACGGTGTTCGTGCCCATCAGCATCCGGTTCGGGACCAATCTGCCGGAGAATTACCTTCGGGCTCTTGCAGAACGGCTAGCGCTGATCGCCGGCAAGGCGCTGCAGCCTCCCGCGGTGGACCCGGTCGGGTTCTACACCGATCAGGTGCAGAACCTGCTGCAAAAGCTGGATGACGACGGAACCCCCTTGCTCGTGGTCGTCGACGGGTTGGACGAGGCCCTTCGTGAGTTCAACCCAGATCTGTTTCCGAGGCGGCTGTCGGGCAACGTTCGGATCTTGGTGTCTGCTCGTGTGCAGCTGGGAGACGTGGATGGGACGGGGTGGCGAGACAGGCTGCAGTGGCGCTCGAGTCAGCCTTGCGGGTTCCTAGAGCTCGCGCCCTTGGATACCTCGGGGATCCGCGACGTGCTGGAGAAGATGGGCGCACCCGTCAACGAACTCGCAGGCAGTCAGTGGACTGTCCAACGACTCTTGGAACTGACCCAAGGTGATCCCCTCTTGGTCGGATACTACGCGGAGGACCTCTGGGGTCTGGCGAGCAACGTAGGCACTCGCGTGACCAAGGAGGATCTGGAGACTCTCAAACCCGGGTTCGGTGAGTACTTCTCCCGCTGGCTCAAGCATCAGGAGAAGGCGTGGAAGGAGGGCGGGAACCAGCTGGATCGAGAATCCGTCGACGCGGTGCTGATGACATTGAGCTTTGCTTACGGTCCGCTGGAGGCCACCGATGTCGTCGCGGTGCTCCAGCATGTGCCGAAGACCCGCGAGGTCTTCCACATGCAGCGGGTGCTGGAACCTCTTCGCCGTTTCGTTATCGGCAATGGTCAGCCCAAGTACGGCTACGTGTTGGCCCATCCGAAGATCGGCGAACACTTGCAGCGAGAACGGTTCGCCTCAGAGGCGCCGTGGGTCAACCGTGGTTTTGTCGAGTGGGGCCGAGAGACGGTGGCCCGAGTCAACGACGACCTCAGCCAGTGCGAGCGTGTCCCAACGTACTTGGTCCAATTCTACCGACGCCATCTCGAAGACGCGGACGCACCGTTGAACGACTTCATGGCCTTGGTGGAAGACGGCTGGCGCAGATCCTGGGAGCACTACGAAGGAAGCCAGCGAGGTTTCGCGGGAGACGTCAGCGCAGCATGGTCGCGTGCGCGTCCAAGCGGGCCATTGTCCGAGCTGGGCGCGCAGCTACGTTGCGTGATGACACTGAGCTCGATCCGAAGTGTTGGCCAGAACGTGCCCGGCGAACTGTTGTTCCACGCCGTCAAAGCCGGAGTGCTCACCGTCGGCCAAGCAGAACATCTCGTGCGCTTCATGGGCAACGAGCAAGGGCGCGCAGTGACTCTGGGCCGGATCGCTGCCGAGTTCGAGCGGGGTGCGGATCTCAGATTCAGGCTATTGGAGGAGGCCTTGGCCGACGCACAGGCCATCCGAAACGAGTCCCATCGGGCCTCCGCGCTGAGCGCCTTGGCGCTGCATCTGCCGCCCGATCTGCTCTCGAAAGCAGTAGCCGCAGCCCAGGCCATAGGCGACGAGTACTATCGGGCAGAAGCCCTGGCGGCTTTGGCGCCGCATCTGCCGGCCGAGCAGCGCCAACGAGTCCTGAGCGAGGCGCTGGAGGCGGCCCAGGCCGTCGGCCACGAGTACTATCGGGCAGAAGCGCTGGGGGCTTTGGCGCCGCATCTGCCGCCCGAACTCCTCTCCGAGGCGCTGGCCCGTGCCCAGGCCATCGGAAACGAGTCTTGGCGGGCAAAGGCGCTGAGCGGATTCGCGTCACATCTTGCACCGGAACTACGCCAGCGGGTTCTGACCGAAGCGTTGTCCGCTGCCCAGGCCATTGGTGACGAGTCCTCTCGCGCAGAGGCGCTGAGCGCCTTGGCGCCGCATCTGCCACCCGAATTGCTCCCAAAAGCGCTGGCCGCAGCCCAGGGCATGGGCGAGGAGCAGCATCGCGCACAAGCGTTGAGCGCCTTGGCGCCGCATCTGCCAGCCGAGCTACTCCAGCCAGTTCTAAATGTGGCACTGGTCCCGGGACGGACCGTCGGGGGCGAATACCATCGCCTGCGTGCGCTCAGCGCCTTAGGACCGCGTCTGTCGCCCGAGCTACTTCCGGCCGCAGTCCACGCATTCGATAGCAAGTCCTCTCAGGCGAGAGTACTGAGCGCCTTGGCGCCGCATCTGCCACCCGAATTGATCTCCCAAGCGCTGGCCGCGGCGCAGGCCGTCGGTGACGAATACGTGCGGGTACTTGCGCTGAACGCCATGGCGCCGCGTCTGCCGCCCGAGCAGCGTCGACGAGTCCTGAGCGAGGCGCTGGAGGCGGCCCAGGCCATCGGCGACGAATCCTCTCGGGCCCGAGCGCTGAGCGACTTGGCGCCGCGTCGACGGGTCCTGAGCGAGGCGCTGGAGGCGGCCCAGGCCATCGGCGCCGAGTCCTCTCGGGCCTATGCGCTGAGCGACTTGGCGCCGCACCTGCCGCCCGATCAACTCTCCCGGGCGCTAGAGACGGCTCAGGCCATCGGCGACGAGTCTTCTCGGGCCCGAGCGCTGAGCGCTTTGGCGCCGCGTCTGCCGCCGGGGCAGCGCCGACGGGTCCTGAGTGAGGCGCTGCAGACTGCCCAGGCCATCGGCGACGAGTCCTCTCGGGCCTACGCGCTGAGCGACTTGGCGCCGCATCTGCCGTCCGAGTTGCTGGCGGACGCGCTCGTGGCACTTCTCGAGATCTCCGAACGCATGACCCGATCCAAATTGTTAGTCTCTTTGACGCCTTTCGCGGGCGCCATCCAGGCGCAGGGTGGCGACGCCCTGAGCGAACTGGCACGCGCCATTCTCGACACGGCGAGATGGTATCCGTAGAGGCTCCACTCGAGGCGTGTGCGAATTTCGCCCATCGTGATTACCAAGAGGGTACATGGGTAACACCGCAGCCCGGCCGGATGGAGTGTTACACATCCCGGATTTGCTCGGGTGCCGTCGAATCAGCGCTCAAGTGACTCCGGAATACGCAAGATACTCTGGTATCCACTTTTCGGTGTCACACTATCGATAATGTGCAATTATCACTAGCTACCGATTTGCAGAAAAAAATCGCGCGTCGTCGACCACGAATCGTTTGGGATGAGGAGGTTTTGCCGATGACGGTTTTCACATTCGCTTGAGCATGACGGCTCCTCGGAGAGACGTGCGTCGCGGTCAACTCATCTCGGGGCTGGGTTCGCGGCTTCGCCGAGTCCAGCAGCGGAGCCAGCCAAGGTCCCTGATATTCCCCCGCCTGCGGCCGTGATCAGTCGGCGCAGCCAGCGCGGCGCCCGTCGCCCTGGCCTCACACGCCGAGGAGTTTGACGCGTTTGTTTCCCAGGACTGCCACGACTTCTAGTTCGCCGCCCAACGCCTCGACGTACCGACGCAACACATCGATCGGGTTGTCCTCGCGTCGCTCCATGCGCGACAGTGCCGATTGCGTCATCTCGGCGAGGTCGGCCATCTCCACTTGGGTTTTGCCGGCTTCCTCGCGCAGCTGGCGTAAAGTGAGAGCACGGAGCTCATCCGCTGCCTCCTTGCGGACGCGTGCGATGTGTTCTGGGCTCATCTTCCGAGCTTTGATGTCTGCCCACTTCTTCATGATTCAAGCTCCTGTAGATAACGGGCAAAAATACGTTCCGCCTGCGGGACCATGGTCTCGTAAAATCGATCATTTCCGGATTTGTCTCCGCCGAGCAGCAAGACGGCCTGACGGACTGGATCGAATGCGTAGAATACTCGGATCGGTCGACCGTGCGACTGCACGCGAAGCTCACGCAGGGCCAACCTGGATCCTTTGATCGCGCTGCTGTATGGAAACGGGAGTACCGGACCCTGCATCTCCAGCATATCGACGACCCTCGCCACGGCGTCCGTCGCGGCCTCGTCGAGGGACTGAAACCACTCGTCGAAGTCGTCGGAGCCGATAACCTCCGCCATTCGCATAATATGCTCCCGGAGCATATGCTTGTCAAGCATATTTGACGGCGGAGGTTCGCTTGAGTGTTCCTCCAGCGTGCCTTGCGTGGCAAGCGGCACGCAGTTCTTCCGACGACTAGCTGGCTTGGGCCATCGTCAGTCGGCTCGACAGCACCTCATAGTCGCTGTGGTGCCGCAAGCTCTCGAGCACTCGCTCCGGAGTGCCCCAGTCGGACCAGCCACAATCGTGTAAGGGCACGACGCGCAGGCCCTGGGCGTTCTGGAGCACTGCGCTCGAGTAGTCCGCCGCCGGCATCTTGTTGTAGATCTCGTGGACCACCCTCGCTTCGTCGCCCGCTGTGGCCACGGCCCGGCGGTACGCATCGAAGAGCGCGGTCTGGACGGGCAGATGCTCGTCTCCCAGGGCCCAGAAACGCCGGGCCGAGCCCACCATGACGAAGGTGTTCCAGAGCGCGCCGCGGCGCCAGAGACGTTCGGCCAGCACCGCGGGTGGTTTCTCGCAAAAACGAGCGACCACGCTGGGTTGGCTCCCGCCGCCCGGCACGATCCAGCCGTATTGTGTCTCGGGTCGATTTGGAACGGCGCCCACCAGCGCGATTTGGCCCTCCGAAGCGGCAATGGCGCGTCGAATGGAGCACTCAAACGGCTCTTCGTCGCGCACGTAGTGGTCCGAGGGCAAAATGACGACCTTCGCCGATGGGTCCTGCGCGAAGATGCGCGTGAGCGGGAGCATGATGCCGGGCCCCGTGCCGCGATTGCTGGGCTGAGCCACCACGTCTACCGGCCCGTGCTCTCGGAGCTGCGCACGGGCCAGCTGCTCTCGCTCAGCCGCTACCACCACCACCGTGCGCTCGGCCATGGTCCAACGAGCCGCGCGCGCCACCGTCGCCTGGAGCAGAGACCGGCCCGCGTGAATCAGCGCAAATTGCTTGGGGCATTCTTCGCCGTGCAAGGCGCGAGTCAATGGGCGCAGGCGGACTCCGTCACCTCCAGCCAGCACGATGGTCCAGAGGTGACGGGGGGGGGATGCGCTCATTTGACACGTGCTCCTAGGACGACGAGGTGCGCTTCCCTTTGCAACCAGAATGCCACGACGATTCCAGACAGGGTGAGCGCATCCGGGACGCGGTCTACTCATGCTTTGAAATGCCGCGGAGCATGGATACGGCGGGCTTCGCTAAGCATCGGAATGTCAAGCAATATGAGGCCGCATTCAGCTCGTGCAGCTTGGGCGCGCACTCACGCCTCGCGCGGGGCAGTTTGCCACGAACAGGTGACGCCGCAGCGATGAGGCACGCACACTTTCAGCGGCGCCAAGTACGCGTCAGCTCGGGCGGTGCAGTGTCCCGAGGCGACGGCGTTGCCGCCCGACGTGGGCCCGGCACCCACAAGCGACCCGGGTCAGCGCGTCGCGCCGAGCTGCCGCGCGCGGTCGAGCGGTAACGACGCCGAGCTTTGGCCTTTTCCGGCTTGCGCGGCCAGCACCGCGAGCTCATCGACGAGCTGGTTCATGGCGTCGGTACCATGACCTTTCACCCAGCGGAACGACACGTCCCGACCGAGCACGAGCTGGATGAAGGGTTCCCACAAATCGCGGTTGGCGACCGGCTTCTTCTGACTGTTGCGCCACCCGTTCACGAGCCAAGCCTCGTACCAGCGCTTGTTGAAGCAGTTGACCACGTACGTGGAGTCGCTCACCACCTCGACCCGACCCGGCAGCGCCTGCACCGCCTGCAGCGCCGCCGTGATCTCCATGCGTTGATTGGTGGTGTGGGGGACTGCACCAGTTTCGAACCGGTCACGGTGCACCGCCCACGCCCAGCCCCCCGGTCCGGGGTTGCCGCTGCAAGCCCCATCGGTGTAAACGACGATCTTCTGGCCTTCCGAACCGTTTGGCATAGACCCGCGAGCATAGTGCCTGGCTGCCACGGAATCGAGGGCGTTCCTACCGGCGTTTCTAGTCGCCCGACTCAGTGAGCTTGCGCGCCCGCGAGTGCCCGCAGATCGATGTTCTCACGTTGATGTTCTGCGTATGCGACGCACCGTCGTTTGCGGCGGCCGCGCCGGTACACCTACCGGATCGGAGGTGGTCGGAGTCGAAAAGGGGGCGAGCAGCAGAGACACGAGCAGGGCTTGGGCGGTCACCAAGTTGTTCAACGTCGGCATCGCCCCGGCAGGCGGCGGGTTTGCGAAACCTTCCTCGGAGCTGGCGCCGCTCGGCGCCTCGGCCTGCGGCGGAGCTTCGACCCGCGTCGCTGATTCGGCGGTTGGGGCGGGAGGTACCGGGCTGGGCTCGGCGCCTCCACAGGCTAGAGACCCAGAGGCTAGAGACAGTGCCAGCGCACCGACGCGAAAGGTTGAAAGGGGTAGCTGAGAGGGTTGCATGACAAGCAGGGTCCGAGCCGCGACGCGCAGCACATGGGGAATACGCTGTTCGTGCGCTAACCCTTCCCAGCTTAGAGGCGCGGAAATTGCAGTGTCGGCCGCATGTCTAGTGTTCGATGGTCACGAGAGCTTTCGGCTCGCGAAGTGGGCTCCGTTTCGGAGGCGTCGGACCTCGGAGCGTCCGAACGTTCTGCAGCCGCCCGCCGGCAGCTCGAAATCATCGAACAGGTCGCAGACTGGATGGATCGGCGCTACCTCGACCCGATTCTCGGCTTCGTGTTGCCGGGCGCCGGAGACGCGCTCGGCGCCGTGCTCGGCCTGCTGACGATCGCCTCGGCATTTCGCATGCGCGCACATCCGATCGTGATCGCGCGCATGTTCATCAACCTCGCGTTCGACTCGGTGCTCGGCTCAATTCCGTTCCTCGGAGCGGTCATCGACTTCTTTTATCGCGCGCATGTCCGCAATTTGAACTTGCTCAAGGCGCGCGAAGGGCGCGCGGCGCGCTCATCGGATTGGCTCGTGGTGTGCGGCGCCGCGCTCGTCTTTCTGTTGGCATTGTGCCTGCCCATCCTGCTCCTCATCGCGACGATCTCTCTGCTCTGGTGACTTGGCTCAGGCAAGTCTGAGCATGGCTGTAAGCACGCACGAATTAGCGTGATTTTGTAGAGATCGCGCGGCCCCGTTTCTGGATCTGCTGGATCGCGGTGCGATCCTTTCAGTCCACATCAGCGTTCCATTGCGACCGTATCGGGGCCGTGCCAAACGACATTGCGTGATTCCGATGTTTGAAGCTCAACCCATTCGCCAGAGCTTAGCTCACTCTTTTTCGCAGCTGCCTCGGCGGATCCGGCCTCGGCGGATCGAATGGGCATTAGTGGGTGCTTTCCTGGCGTCGGCATGTGCCGGCGCTGAAGGTGACGGCGTAGACGGGCCTCCTGCCTTTGGTGGCCCTGGCGGCCTGACGATGGGGAGTGGCGGAGCGCAGGGCAGTGTAACGCAAAATCCACTGCAGGGCGTGGCCACGGGCAGCGGCGGTGCAAACGCTGCGATGGAAGGCGCACCGAACGTGATTGGCATGAATGGGACCAACGCGAACGGTGGCGCAGCGCCGAACGGAACCGGTGGCAGCGCTCCGACGTACGGGCAAGCGGGCACGAGCGCGGTCTCGGCGGGCGGGGCCACCGCAACAGGTGGCGTGACCGCAACCGGCGGCACGGGTACACAGGTACCGAGTGGCGGCGCTGGCGGGGAGCCGAATGATCCGGGTCCTCCGGGCCCAACTCCAGGCTGCGAGGGCTTCTTGCTGTGTGACGACTTCGAAAGCGTGGCCGTCGGTGGTGTCCCGGATCCGGAGCGTTGGTCGCGGACGATAGACTTCTCCCCCAACCCCCCACGCACCGACGCGATCACCATCGACAATAGCCAGTTTCACTCGGGCGCTCGCTCTCTGCGAGTGGACGGTACGTCTAGCCTTCGCCAAATTGTCGGGTTGGTCAGCGCCGAGCGCGTGTTTTTACGGGCGTGGATGCGCGTATCGCAGGTGCCGAGTGGTGGCCCCGTGTTCGTGGGTATCGGGGCGGATCAGAACGACGACATCCGCATGCGCTTTCGCTCAGGGCTCGTGGCGCTCAACACCCCCAGGGGCGACGGCCTCGCTCCCAACACCACCTCCGGCTCGTGCGCTGGCTGTCTCGGCTTGCCCAGCGACTGGTTTTGCACCGAAATGTTCGTGGAAGACGCGACCGAATCGGCGACGGTCTGGATCAATGGGCAGGAGGCGGGCAGCGTGGTCAACAACACGGGTTGGCACAACGGCGGCACCGCCTGGCCGCAAATCCCCACCCCGACGCAGGTGCGATTGGGTTACTGGGGCCTCGAAGGTGCCTCGGCGATCAGCGTCTGGATTGACGACGTCGCGGTCGACACACAGCGGGTCGGCTGCGATTGAATTTGGCACCTCTCGCGGCCTTCGTGGTATACATCACTCTGCTGCTGCACCCCGAGCCGTTGTTTGCTCACGAAGCGCGGGTCGGCAACATCGTGCTACACGCGCGTTCGCCGTTACCCCCAGAGTCGGCCCGCGTGGCGCAGTTGGCGCTCGATCGGGTGGCCCGTTCGCCCTTCTACTCCCCAACTGACGACTACCACGTCTACCTGTGTGACACGTCCGAGCTGTTTCGGTTCTTTTCCATTCTGCACCCGAGCGTCGGTGGTGTGTCGCAGATCTATCTCACCGGCAACGTGTTCTTGCGTCCGAGCCGCATCGAGCGCGATCGACTGCTCGGGCCCGCGGGAGGTGAAGTGCCCGGCGACCGCCCTCTCTCGTACTTCATCGCGCACGAGGTCGCGCACACCATGGTTGCTCGGCGCATCGGGCGCATCGCGTATAGCCAGCTCGCCGTTTGGCAACAGGAGGGTTACGCCGACTACGTGGGCAAACCCCACTTCGATTTCACAACTGCTCTCGAAGGCCTACGCACGGGTGCCAAGGAGCTCGACCCGGTCCGCTCTGGCCTGTACCTGCGCTACCACCTGTTCACCGCCTACGCGCTCGATCACGAAGGGCGCACCCCTGAACAGCTGCTGTCCGTGTATCGGCCGAGCGCACCCATCGAGGAGAAGCTCTTGAACGCCCCCGAACACGGGCAATGAGCACAAGGGCCCCGAAGTGGCGTGATGCGCCGCACGCCTGCAGCCCGGCCCCCTCATTTGAATGCCACGTTGCAGGGGTGTGCTATCCTGGAAGCCGTGTGGACACTGCATTCGGGTGGGCTGGGGTGCGGAGCGCTGAGCCTAGGCTGCGCTATTACCTGGGTGGGCACCATCTCCACCGCCTGTACGGATTCGGACACGGTCAATGTCGTCGTTCGCGACGGGCGTGATCGGGGGCAGGGTAGGGATGCTCTCGATGCTAGCTGGCTCGATTCGGGCGTCGTCGACTCCAGCCTTGCAAATCCAATGAATGCCACTGCCCAGCGCGCCCTGGCAACTGGGTGTTGATGACCACGGCTGCCCGAGGTGGATCGAGCCAGAAGCGACGAACTACTGCTGCGGCTGTCCGGCAGACGGTGGGCTACCTTTGTGAGCGTTGCGCGCCGTGTCATGAGCCCACCTACCTCCCTCTGCTCGAACGAGTCGAGCCCTCGCTAGGCCTCTAGGCCCGCTCCGGGCAAGTTGGGCTCGTTTCGGCACACGCCCGTGTTCGAGTGCTCCGGCTCGCCGTGGGCAGACCGTTCAGGTCAAGTGATGTGGACTCGGCGATGTAGGGCACTCAGCACAGTTGGGCTCTGCGCGGTGCTCGGCGCTTGCAGCAACGATGGGCTACTCGGTCGTGCTTCAGGTGACCCGGGAGGAGCTGCGGGCGTTGGAGGGCAGCCCTCGGCGCTGCCGGAGGGTGGCTCTGGCGGTGTACCGGCTCTGGACGCTGGTGCGGTAGAGCAGGGCGGCTCCGGTGGCGCTAGCGTGAGCGTCGACGCGGGTGGAATGGGCGGAAGCAGTGGCGGTGGAGCGGCCGTCTATTGTCCGGAGGATGACGGAACCGCTGCAGCGCTCACGCTGGCGGGCCTGGGATACGAGCCGTCATTGGGTCTGCCTGCCGCTGACGTCGCCGACGGCGGCGCGAGCGATGCGGGGCTCGAGTTTGACGGCGTGCTGCTCCCCGGGTTGGTGGGCTGGGCGAGTGAGCCTGGCCAGGGGACGGCCACCACCATCGGTGGCGCTGCCGGTCAAGTGGTCACGGCGCGCACCTCGGAGGAGCTCGTCGACTGGGCGAGCCGCCCGGAGCCGCTCGTGATCCGGGTTTGCGGTACGCTGCGAGCGCCGGAAGTGCGCGTCAGCTCGCACAAGACGCTGCTCGGCGTGGGTAACGCCGCCAGCATCGAGGGCGGGCTCCGGATCGGCGGCGATGGCCAGAGCGTGCGTAACGTGGTGATCAAGAATCTCCGAGTGAACGCCAAGTTTTCCGGCGTCGAGGGCGATGCGGTGAAGGTGGACCAGGCCCACCACGTGTGGGTCGACCACTGTGAGCTGTTCGACTCGAGCGGGAATGGGGCGGCGCTGGAGGTCGTTAGAGGGTCGGACTTTGTCACCGTGTCGTGGACCAAGTTTCATTTCACGCCGGACATGCCCGACCTCGAGCGGCGTTTTGGCTGCCGTATCGGTGATCACGACCAGGACCCAGCCGAGGCGCAGGCCCAGGACACCGGGCACCTCAAGGTGACGCTTCACCACGACTGGTTTGCAGATGACGTCCGGCAGCGCGCTCCGCGCGTGCGCTACGGCGACGTGCACGTCTTCAACAGCTACTACTCGATTGGCGAGCTGCCCCAGGAATACTCCATTCGGGCTTCCACGGCCTCGCGCGTCCTGCTCGAGAGGAACTACTTTCAGGGCGTGACCAATCCGCACGAAATAGATGCGGAAGACGCGCAGATGCTCGCGCTAGACAACGTGTACGACGGTGCTGCCGGGCTGATGCAGAGCGCCGGTTCAGCCTTCGTGCCGCCGTACGCCTACACGCTCGACGCGGTGCTCAGCGTACGCCAGCTGGTCATACAGGGCGCTGGACCGCAATGAGCTGCTAGGGCAGCTGGCCACGAGCGCAAGCGTTGGCGTTTTCTGTGGGCCTGGGGGGGTGCGTCGGCCGGGCAGAGGTACTATGAAAACGTCATGCCAGTCGCATACGACTTCAAGGTCAAGGCCATCGACGGGACTGAACGCCAGCTCGACCAATATCGGGGCAAGGTCTTGCTGATCGTGAACGTGGCCTCCGAATGCGGCTTCACGCCTCAATATGCGGGGCTGGAGGCGCTGTATCGCCGGCTCGGGCCGCGTGGGCTCGAGGTGCTCGGTTTCCCCTGCGACCAGTTCGGCCATCAAGAGCCGGGAGGCGCAGACGAAATTAGCAGCTTCTGTAGCACGCGATTCGACGTCACTTTTCCCCTGTTTGACAAAGTTGAAGTCAACGGTGCGCGTGCTGAGCCGCTCTACGAATGGCTCAAGCAATCGGCGAAGGGGCTACTCGGCACTCGAGCCATCAAATGGAACTTCACCAAGTTCCTGGTGGATCGCACTGGCCACGTCGTGCGCCGCCATGCCCCGAGCACCACGCCAGAAAAGCTAGAGCCGGACATCCTCGCCCTGCTCTAAAGCCTGCGGGCTTCAGTTGATGCCAGATTGGCATTGGGCATTCCCGCCACGTCAAGCGTGTATCGCTCGCTGGCCACGAATGCGGTGGCGGTCGGGAGCTTCGATGTCGGGGTGCTTTCACTGTCGTCGGGCACTGTCATCAAGACGTTCTCCGGCGGCGGCCGCAGCGTCGCCATTACGCCGGATGGAAAGCGTGCACTGGTGACCCAGGGCGCGACCGTGCGTGTGTACGACCTGCCGCCGTGATGGTAGGATCGGGCATGCTTCGACGAACATGGCCCCTGCTTTTCGCGTTGAGCTGTAAGTCCTCGCCCGCTGCCTCGCCCCAGGCGGTGTCGTCGCAGGTGGTGTCCCAGAAATCCGCACCCACCGCGGCCGTTGAAACGCCCGCTCCGGACCCGGAGTGTGACCCATACCAATCGCAGGTCTCGTTTGCGCCCGAGCGACCGCCTCGCCAATTGGATCTGGTGGCCGAGATGCGCTGGGCGAGCGCAGCGGCGATGCTCGACGCGGTAGCCCGCGGCCAAGCGAGTGGGAATTGGCGCGAGCTCAAGAAGCCCTGCTGCGGCGCGACGGGCGGCGCCTCGGTGCTGGTCGTGGATGAGCAGGGGCGCAGCCGGGCCTTGCTCGAGCGTGTCGCGACCGAGCACAGCGGGAACGAGGTACGGTCCTACTTCGATGAAACGGGGCGGCGCCGGCTGATTTTTTTCCTTCGCAATGACGACATGGGCGGTTCCTATGAGGAGCTGGTGCTGTTCGGTGATGGCGGGCAGGTCGAGGCCTGTGACGTTCTCGTCATCAAAGAGGGCTCACCGTATCCAAGTTTGTGCGCTGGGGCCGAGCTGCGGACGGCCGGGTTGCCAGCACCTGGGTTGCTCGACTCGAGCGATCCCAAGCTCGCGTTCGAGCGCTGCGGAAGCCCATGAGTGTCGTTCGTTAACGTGGAGGTATAGGAATGGCGCGCGACTTGCAGCCCCAAGCTTTCCATGAACCCCGGGCCACACGGCTTGCATTCGACGTTATCCGCCAACTTGCCACTCGAGAACGCGGCGTCAGCGCCCTGGCTCGCGAGAAAAGCAGCTTTGCGGTGCAAGGTCACCACGGCCGTTTTCGCCGCGTCAGGTGCATTTGTGTCGCTGGCCTGTATGGACGATCGGGCCAGCATCGACATCGGGGCTTCAAGCCCAGCGGCTGAACGCAACACCGTTAGTGAAGCGTGTGGCGTAGCGCTCGCAGCGTGTCCGGCGCGGAATGGTGGCACCGGCGTACCGATGCAGGCTGAAGGCGCCGCCCCGACTCCTTCAGATGAGGGTGCCGCCAGTGGGGGCGCGCAGGGGAACGGCAGCGTCGCTGCCGTTCCGAGCGCGGGTGACGTGCTCGCCAACACGCCCGCTGGCGCGTGCTGGCAGCTGCCCGTCGTCGACCGAGCGCGGCTCTATGCCGTCCCGGGCAAGGCCGGTGCATTGGTGGCAGGCAAGATTGCCGGGTCTAACACGAGCGCGATGAATGACTTCGTCGATCTGGCGACTGTGCCCGCAGCGCTCGAAGGTGATTGGACGGAGCTGCGCTTTGCGAACACGACACCGTACCGATACGTGAAGTATTATGGGCCTGCGCAGAGCTACGGCGCGGTCACGGAGGTCGAGTTGTACGCGGGTGAGGTGCGCCTGACGGGCCAGGGTTTTGGCACCACGGGCTCGCGCGATGGTAGCGGCAACACGTTCGATCGTGCGTTCGATGGCGACGTGAGCACAGCATTTGAGGGCCCGCTGCCCAACGACAACTACGTGGGGCTCGATCTCGCGGCGGAGCACATCCCGGCCGCGCCCGCCATACAGCCTGCAGCTGGCAACTACACGAGCGCCCCCACCGTCAGCCTGGCCACTGAGCCCGGCGCGACGGTATACTATACGACCGATGGCAGCGACCCGCGTAGCAACGGGCTGCGCTACAGCGAGCCGTTTTCCGTGGCAGAGACAGCAGTCGTGAGAGCCGCCGCCACGCGGGAATGCACGTTGTGGAGCGACACTAGCCAGGCCTCCTACCGCGTGCAGGGGGAGGGGGATGCTGTATCTTCCGCGCGCGGCAGCGTCCAGTCTTCAATGCACATCGGCAACAGCCTGACGGACACCATCATCGAGTACCTGGAAGGCATGGCGTCGAGCGGCGGGGTTGCCCTCGAGCTCAATCGTTACACCGTGCCCGGTGCTGGAACTTGGCTGTACGCCGACATGCCGAGCGGAGGTTTTGGCGTCGCCAACGTGCAAGAGGCGTTGCGCACGCGGCCTTTTGATCACGTGACCGTGCAGCCATTCCCCAACATGCCGTGTCAGGTTGCTGCGAGCAGTGACGGGCCCGACAGCGACTCGGGCTACATCGACCAGGCGTGGTCCGACGCGCGCGCTCAAAACCCCAATGTGCAGCTGTGGATTTACCATCAATGGCCCTCTCCCGTGGACATCGTAAATTGCGTGACCGGCGGCGCCTGGACCCGGGGTGACTGGAGCCCGCCAGCACCCCAAAGCTGGGAGGAGGCGGTCCTGAACGAGGGCCGATATCACGAGGCAATACGCGCGGAGCTGATCCGGCTCAACCCCGACGCGCGCCCACCGTATGTCGTTCCAGCGGGCTTGGCTTTGCTGGATCTGAAGCGAAGCATCGAGGCAGGCAGAGTGCCCGGCATGACGAGCTTTTTTGCGCAGTTGTTCCAGGCAGGCGGGACGGATATCCACCTGACCAGCGCGGGCGCCTACTTCGTGACGCTCGTATTCTACGCCTGCATGTTCGGGCAGAGCCCGGAAGGCACTGCCAACGACCCCGCGAGCGAGCTCACTGACGAACAGGCGCTCGTGCTGCAACGGCTGGCGTGGGAAACGGTCAGCGGTTACGCACTGAGCGGCGTGCCGCGTTAGCTCACTGAGCGGCGTGCCGCGTCAAGTCACTGAGCGGCGTGCCGCGTCAACTCAATGCCGGGAATATGGAGCGGGCGCGGAGTACGGCGCGGGCTTCGCTTTGGCGCTGCGCTTGGTTGCCGCCGGCTTGGTTGCCGCCGGCTTGCTCCGCTTCGTTTGCGCGCGCTTGGCGGCCTTGGCCTTCGCCATCGCCCTGTACTTGGCTCTGGCTCTGGCTTTGGCCTTGGCCGAGCGTTTCGTGGACGATGGAGACTCGACAGCGTCTGCCAAACCCTTGGTGCTCTCCGGTAATGCATCGACGCTAACCGCTTCGAGCGGCGCGCTCGCGGCCTCGACTGGCGCGTTCGCGGTCGCAATCGGTGGCGGGTCGAGCGCAGCCGGGTCAAGGCCGGCCGGGTCACGCTCAGGTGCAACGGCACGCTTGGCGCTGTTTGGGTCCGACGCGAGCAGGCTACTCTGGGCCGTCTGCGGCGCGGACTCGATCTGCGACTCTGCCGCGCTTGCTGACGCGGACCCGGTCCAAAAGCCCCGCACCACGTTCTGATACAAGAAGAGCCCGAGGGCTGTGCCTGCGACCGCGCTGAACAGCCAAGCTTGCCAGGTCAGGCGGCTCGCAATCCATGTGCCCAATTGCCGAGCACTGGCACCCGACGAGACGGCCACCACCTGTTTGCGGAGCCGAGTCGTCATCGAGGCGGGCGCCGGCGGGATCACGCTTGCCAGCAGGCCCTCGTTCAGGTTGCCCAGACCCGGCACCGGCGGCGGGTACGAGAAGGGCTCGGCGCGCCGGCTCTTGGGTGGCTTGCCTAGCGGCCTGTCTAACAGCGGCCTGTCTGACAGCGGCCTGTCAACCAATGGCCTGTCGCCGAGGGGCCGCTCGGTATTAGCGGCACGCGCGCGCGCTTCAGCGCCCGCACCTTGGTGCGTGGGGCTATCGTTCAACTCGGCAATCAACCCGAGCGACTCCCAAGTGAGCATGCCCGAGGTCCAGACCTGGGCGCTCGCGTCGAGCGTGCCACGCTCGAACGCTTGCTCGATGGCGCCTGTCGTCATGGGCCGAATACCCGCCGCTGTCGCCACGAACCACTGTTCTTCGCCCGCCGCGGGCCCTTCATTCTCTCTACCGCTCTGGGTAGAGACTTCGCTTAAAATCATTGGGGCTCCCTGTGGCCGTGTCCGAGCGGTTCGAGCCCAATTGGGACAGCCGAGGCAGACGCTGCTCGGCCCTCCTGTCAGTTTTGGTTGGAGCCCGGAACACTCATCGAGATAGTGACCGCGAGAGTGAGAAAATATCACCCTTCGTGACCCTTCGCTGTCGATTTTTGCCGGTCGGCATGCCGCCGTTCGATTTTGGCGCGTCTGGGTGCGTCACTCCGGTGCAACACATCGATAACAGGCCCGAACGTTCGTCTCTAACGGAATCGGTGGTAGAGCGGCAGGCTGGCGGCCGCGGGGTAAAAAGCCATGCGGTTGGCGTTACCGATGGCGGTGCTGGTGATGAGGATGTCGGGGATTGTAGGTGCGCCTGGGGTGCTGCCGACGAGGAGCTGCGCGGGGGCCAGGCGCCCGAAACGGCCTTGGTCCAGCGCCAGCCATAGTCCGAGGCTTTCGTCGAATGCCGGTCGTTCGAGCAGGGCGGAGACGCCGATCGCGACGACTACGCTGGAGATGACAGCGCTGGTCCCCGTGCCGGTCAGCTCTGCGGCCGCCAGCTGAGCCACGAGGTTGCCGCCGAAGTCGATGATCCACAGGTTGCCCGCGGCGTCGAAGGCAAGGTTGGACGCCGTGAGATCTGCAGTATCGTTCTGATCGCGAATGGTGATCGCGAGATCGGACGGCATGGCGGTGGGCTCATCCAGGCGTTCAACGTCAAAGCGCAGCACCTTGCCCTCGTCGATGACCCACAGGTTTCCCAGCGCGTCGAAGGCCAGGTCACCGTTGTCAATCAGGCCAGTGATCGCGGCAGGTCTGCTGACATCACCGGACTCCTCGAGCTGCACCGGGCTCAACGCAAACAGCTGTCCGCCGCACGTGCTCACCCAGAGTGACCCGCTGGGATCAAACGCGAAAGCGCGCATCGCAGGTAGGCACACCACGCCTTCCAGGTTGATGCCACGATCCGGCATCTTGTCGCCCGCTGCCCCGAGCGAGCCGCTCGAGAATCGCATCAGATGCGGCTCGGCCAACGTGCCACCCATCGACCACAGGTTGCCCTCTGCATCGAAGGTCACGTCCTTGCCGGCACCGGCGCCGACCGGAAGCGCGGGCTCGGCGTTGGCCGTGGCGCTCAGGCTTTCAGCGGCAAAGCCCAGCAGATTGCCTGTCCCGTTGGCGTTGTCCGTCCACAGTTTGTGGCTCGTAGGGACGGGTGCGTAGGTCAGCTCGATGGTGTACGTCTCCGCATCGATCAGACAAAATTCCGATTCTTCGAGCGTGACGTCGTACACGGTCCGCACCAACGGGTCTATGTCCGCGACGCGAGCGGCCGCGACCGTGTACGGTCCTGCCGCGAGATCGCGGAGCGTGGCCCCTGTAACGGCGGTGTCACCCTCGGGCCCTGTGACGATCAAGCTCGGCGCAATGCTTGCCGGCAACCCGCTAGTCTGAATGACGACGCTTCCGGAGCCCGCTGCGGGGCAGGCTGCGCCGAGCGCGCCACCGCTGCCGGTCATTCCCGCCGTTCCCCCAGTCCCCGGCCTTCCCCCGCTGCCCGCGCCAGCGACGCCCTCGGTGTCGCCGGGCTCACAAGCCAAAAGTCCAATCACCGAAACCAGCGTGACGATTTTGTCGCGGCCGTGCATGAGATGCTCCCTCGCAAGATGAAGTCGCGAGCCGTAGCCTCCGAATGGCCGTGTGTGACTCACGTCATGCGCTAACGGTCACTCGCTCCGCGCCAAAAGGCGCGAGAGCGCTGTTTCATCTTCGCTGCATGCTTTGGGGGAACGGTAGCTCCCGGGAAGCCCGCGCGGCAGGCGGTATTTCGAGCGACGGAGGGGCGGCTCATCGGCTACAGTTGGCTATGTCTCGACACTGCCGCCGGCTAGGCATCGCGTGGGCTCTTGGCGTTTTCTTCGCCTGCTCCGAGGAAAGCCCGACGCGCCCAGCGGCCATGGGCGACTGCAACGAAGCGGGCTGTGCCGACGCGAGGCGCGGCGTTTCCCCGGCGATCTTCCGGGAGCTGCGGCCCGACGGCAGCGCTGGGGGAGGTAGCGCAGGAGGTGGTGGGGCAGGGAGTGGTGGCGTAGGGGGTTCGGCGGGCATGCCCCCCCCTGCGGTGGGGACGTTGGTGGGCAGCGTGCGAATGCTCGTCGAGCCAGACTTGTTGGGCTCGGACATTCCGGACGCAGCCGTAGAGATTCGCGCCCCCGGCCAGAGCGGCACGGAGGTCGTGGGTATCCCCGGCGCGGACGGCAGCTTCAGCTTGAATGACGTGCTCGTGCAAGAGGCGGTCTGGGTGGCCGTCGGGGCATTTGACGATCCGCCGTCGGACCCGTTCATGGACACGCTGCAGGTCGCCGACCTTTCTAACGCGGAACCGCTGTCGCTCGTGGTCATGCGGCGGACCGTGATGGAAGAGATTGCGCAGGTCTCCTTTCTCACCAATCCCCTCGAGCTGGATCCCCGTCGGGGGCACGCCATCGTCAGCTTTGTCGACGAGCTCGGCGTGCCGATCTCAGGCTTGCGCCTGGTTTTTCCGGCCCCAGAGGATGCCGGTGTCGCGTACGACGCGGGAGATATCTATGCCGATGCGCAGCTCGAGACCTCGACCCGGGGTACCGTCGTGTTGCTCAACCTTCCGGCGGCTCGTTACCCAGGCGTCGTCACCAACGTGGTCGCCGAGCTAGCATCAGTGCCCATGCAGCAGTTTCGCGCCAACCTTCGCGTCGCGGCGGGGTCGGTCACCGTGCTCACGGTGGAGCTGGATCTCAGCCCGTGAAAACTGGGCGGGAACGCCATCAGAGCTGCAACTTGACGCCGACCTGAATCGAGCGAGGCGCGTTGGGCCGGGCTCCGAAGGGCCGGCGTGCAACGATGTCGGCGCTGCCGAGCAGGTTCTGAGCGGTGACGTACACGCGCAAGAAATTCAGCGGCTGGCCATAGGCGGTCGCGTCGAGCGTCAGCTGGGTGTCTGTGGCGAGCGT
This sequence comes from Deltaproteobacteria bacterium, assembly GCA_031407405.1. Lineage (GTDB taxonomy): Bacteria > Myxococcota_A > Polyangia > Polyangiales > Polyangiaceae > SZUA-265. Next base: position 23,074 of record JANOIG010000021.1, on the reverse strand, counting down.
TTGGGCTAGCGGCTCAGCGCCGGCGACCTCCCGCATGGCCGATACGTAACGCACGCTGGCGCTGGCCCCGGCGAGCTCATGCTCGAGGCCCGGTGCTACCGCCAGCTGGTGCCGGGGCACGTAGGGCATCTGATCCTGGCTCTCGACGTCGCCAAAAATCGGATCATCCGAGCTGAAGCTGGTTAGAAACTCGGCGCGGGTGAGCGTGTAGGCGACCACGATGGGAACGGTGAAGCCGCCGTCGAGCGGAAGGTGGGTGTTGAGGTAGGCCTCTAGACCGTAGATTCGGGCACGGCCGGCGTCGAATTGCTGATCCACCGTGTCATCCGTGCAGCCGCTAGAGAACGTGCAGACGTCGGTCAGGTTCGAGTAGTCGTTGTAAAAGCCGATGGCTTCCGCGCGCCAGTGGCGGCCGGTGTAACGCAACCCTGACTCATAGTTCACGCTGAATTCCGGTTTCTGCGCGCTGGGGCTGTCCGGCGCAGGTGGGCTGAAGCCGCGGTAGGCGCCAGCGAGCACCCCGAGCTCGTCGCTCAGCGCATAGTATGCGCCGATGCCCGGTACGAGCGCGAAGGCCCAGCGTTCGCTCGAGCCGACCGCGAGCAGATCCTCGAAGCCGGAGCGGATGGCTTCGAAGCGCATGCCCGGTGTGACCGTGAGGTTCTGCCACGAAACGGCGTCGCTGAGGTGCGCGGCCCCGGCGTACGACCAGGCGGAGTTGTGGGCGGTGACGGCAGTGGCCGAACCCTCCGGGAACAGCTCGTTTTCGACGAGCAGGAAGGCGTCTTCGCTGTAGCGCCGAGCGACGTCGTCGTGGTGCAAGCGAGCGCCGAGCTCGATGCGCTGCGTGATAGGGCCGGTGTCGAGGGACCAGCGCGCGCGCGTCTCGATGCCCTGAGACGTGAAGTCGCGCTCATTCGGGCCGATGAGCAGCGATTCGCCGGGGCTCGCGGAGCTGGAGTCGCCTCTCAACAACGCGCGATAGATGGCGTTCTGGTCCGAGTCTGGACCGCTCAGCACGTCAAACAGACTGGCACCCCGGAACTGATTGGCTTTCCGCCAGCGCCGATGGAACCGGTGATGGTAGGCGTCGGTCGTGATGCGGAGCTGGGGGCTCGGCTCGATGCTGTGAGACAACACCGCCGAAGCGCGGTGGTTCTGCATGCGGTCGAGCGAGCTCGCGGCGTAGCGCTGGAGCGGGTTGGCGCGAAAGTCCTGGTCGGACAACCCCAGGTAGGTCTCATTTGACGTTTCGTCGGAGTAAGTCAACTTGAGCCGGAGCTCATTTCGCGAGGGCCCTAGGGGGTCGGGAAGGTAAAACGCCTTGAGCATCACCTCGTCGCGAACAAAACCAGTGTCTGCGCCGTTGGGGAGCTGTTTGAAGCCGCTGCTGCCCAAGCGCGCGCCTTCAATCGAGAACCCGGTTTGAGCAGCGCTGTCGCTGGCGCCAAAATGGCCATGAACTTTGTTGTAGCCATGCTGCCCGAGGGCGATGTCCACTCGACCCTCGGGGGAGGCAGGGATGGGGCGCGTGATCAAGTCGACGGCTCCTCCCACGGTTTGGGGCCCGTAACCGACGGACCCCGGGCCCTTGATCACCCGGAGCTGATAGATGCGGGTGATGATCGGGAAGTAGTACGCAGCCGGCGCCGTGTACGGCGCCGGGGCGATCAACACCCCGTCTTCCATCAGCGTTACCTTCTTGCTGCGGTCGGGGTTGACGCCGCGGATGCTGATGTTGGGGCGCAGGCCCGCGCCGTCCTCGCCTCGGGTATACACGCCCGGCACTCGAGACAGCACCGAGTGCACGTCGTCCGATTCAAAGCGCTCGAGCTCGCGAGTGCTCACCGCGTGCGCCGAGCCGGCAGCACGGCGCAACGACGAGCCAGCGACCGTCACTTCGATGGGTTTGGCGGCGGCGGGAGCGCTAGCCGGCGGCGCGGGCTGTGCGCTCGGCGGCTGGGGCTGAGCACGCGCGGTGCCCTGGAATGACAGCCCAATCAGGGCGCTGACGCTCAGCGCCAACGAGATTTGACGTAACAAGATGAAGTGCCTGTTCGAGCCGGATCAGATCGGCCGGACATGAGGTGGGGCTTCGCTCGTGGGCCGCGTGATCCACGTCGCCAGGGCCACGCCATCTTCGACTCTGGCGAGGTCGACCGAGGGGTCGATGAGCGCGCGCGAGCGCCGCCCATTTAGGGAGGCCAACGCCTCGACCCGAACCTCCACTCGAGCTTTCAGCTGGCGTTCGGCGTCGTCGCGAATGCGGTGAGCGAGCTGCAGGATGAGATCGGGTTGCCCCGACATCTCGCGTTCTTGAAGCGGGTTCAGGTAGGTCCGCGGCGGGACCGACCACTGCCGGTTCGTGCTCGGCTCTCGTACGTGGAAGGTCACCGCGCCATTCTTCTCGCGCACCATCACGCGCCAAGACCAGCGCATGCCTTGCTCGTGCCACAATACATCTCCGCCGTACGCCAACCAGCGCAGCGGCAGGGCCAAGCTCAGGCCACAATACAGCACGCCCAAAGCGAGCGCGAGCTGAGCCATGCCTGAGCGTTGGGCAGGCTTCGGGGGCGCGACCGTGGGGGCCGGTTGCAGCGCCCGCGCGGCGACCCGAGACCAAAGCTCCCGTGGCCAAGACGGCTCAAAGAAAACCAGCGCCGCCAAGACCATGATGACGGGGAACATGCCGATCGGGAACAGCGCCCGAGTGAGCAGGTGAAACGCGACGATGGCGGCGTACGCGAACGGCCGAGCACGCCGATTCAACATCCAGAAGGCGATGGTGAGATCGAAAAAAAAGCCCACCCAGGACAGGAGTGGCGCAGCGAATGGTAACTTGAATAGCCCGCCTATCAGCGCCAGATCGGTGGAGGATCCGAGCCAGATCCCGAGCGGTTGCGCGTGGATGAGCCAATCCGATTGAGCCTTGGCCAAGCCCGCAAAGGTGTAGACGACGGCGACCTGAAACCGGAACAAGTACAACCAACCTCGGGCGACCGGAAGTTTTGCCACGGCACCGCCTGGCGCCGGCGCGGGCCTGGCGTTTCCGCGCCGCACGTGTCGTCGAGCCCACGCATCGAGCGACCAGCCTCGGCCTGCGGGGGACAGGGCGAGCAAGAACGCAAGCAACGTCGCCAAGTAGTAATGGTTCAAGTACGTGGTGGCGTCGATCAGCTGCAGTAGGGCAAAGCCGCAGGCAAAGCCGAGGCTAGCCACTCGAAACATTAGCCCCGCCGCGACGCACGCTGCCAGAGTGGCGAGCGTGTAGAATAACGCGTGCGCCTGCCACGCCGAGGGGTCACCCACCCATTGGAAACCCCAATACTTGAAGTGAAAGCGCGGCTGTACGAACAACGTGTCGATCCAGCCGTAGGCGATGAAGCGCAGCAGGCTGACCAGCATCGTGAGGCCAAACAGAACACGAAAGGCGGCCAGCCAAGCGCCGTCAACCGGCGCTAACAAGCGCGCCGAGCAGCGGCGCCAAAGACGGGCTCTATTGAAAGCCATCCCATGACGATGGGATGGGAAAAAAAACAACGGCTTAATCATTGTCGCCTTCCGCAACCTTGGGCAGGTCCAGGTTCAGCACCGTCACGAACTCTGTCTTGAGTGGATCGGTGATGGCTTTGATGGCCGTGTGCAACGCACGCACGCGGCTCGGGTCGAGCAGCATCGCCTGCTCGAGCGGCGGATCGAGCGCCTCCACCGCGGCTTGGGCGGCCCCTGTCGCCTGGACCATTGCCAGCGCCAAGTCGGCGGCTCCGACCTCGACGAGCCAATCGTCGAAACCCAACCCCGTGTAGTCCGGACCACAGCCTTGAAATACTCGCCGGAATCCCACCAGGTTCTGCCTCAAGTGGTCCGTGGATGCCGCTGCGTAGCGGGACTCCACCTCCGTGGGGCACGGCGCGGGAGCGTTGACACAATCGGGTACGAGCCCGAGAGGCCAGCCTAGCTTCCAGTCTTTGACTTCCTTTTCGATATAAAATAGCCCCTCACTGATCGCGTTGAACGCTTGCTGGGTGCTCGAGAAGGTCGCGCTGCCTTGGCCTGCGGAGGTCAGCTGCGCGAGGAAATTCTCACGCGCTGGCTGCCACGCCTCGCTCAGCAACTGTGCGCGCTCGAGCACGGCGTGTGCTGCACGCTCGGCGTAGTCGGCCCGCCGCTGCCAGATCTGGTCGCCGAGCGCCGCCCAAGCTCCGCTCGCGTTGATGCTCAGCGCCTCGAGGCAGGCGTTGCCGCTGCTGGCGTTGAAGAGCAGGTACTCGAGCGCGCTCAGCCCGCGCGTGCTGGCGAGGGACGTCGCGAAGTCGGCGTTCGAGTAGGATTGCTCGACAATCCGCTGGTCGACCTGGCAGTAGTTGGCCAGGGGAAAGATGTAGATGCCGTCGCGCAGGTCTCGCGCTCCGGGCGCGCCAGCCCGTGCGGCTGGACCGAAGCCCAACGGCTCGGCTCGCTGCCAGCTCGCCATGCTGGCGCGCCACGCGGCGCGAGCGCCCAGCGCCGTCGCCTCGTCGGAAGACTGCGCTAGGGCTGTGGAGGAAGCCGCGAGATGGCGCGCGTGCCCCTCGAACTCTGCGTAGCTCGCCAGTGCGCAGTGGCCCACCGCTTCGAGCAGATTGGGCTTGCTGAAGGGCTTTTCGGGTAAGTCGAAGCTCCAACCGACTTCCCCGCTTGGGTCTGGGGGCGGCCCTGACGTGCTGCCCGCGGCGCTCAGTGGCGCACCGGCTCCGCCCACCCCAAGGCCACCAGCGCCGACACTGAGGCCGCGGGTCCCTCCGCTCCCCAGCCCAGCTTCAGTGCCCGCGGAGCCTCCGCTGGGATCTCCCCAAGGAGAGGACACCGCACCGCCTGCACTGAGCCCACCCAGAGGCCCGAGCGGGCGCACGTGCTCCTTGAGAGCATCTTGGCGACACGCGCTCGCCATTACCAGGGCGAGCGCGACTTGAATGGACCGGTGAAAGACCGACACGATAGGCTCCGCAGATCTGGGCGGTGTTGGGGCTTACTCGAGCGACAGAATCAACAACGCCGAGTCGGTGTCGTTGACGCTGGTGGTGGCGCCGGCGATGCCGACCACCGCGGCGCGCTTCCGGTTTGGCGAAACCGCGCCGCCCCAGAAGAAGTCGTTCGTTCCGGCCACGTCGTAGAGCTCGAAGCCGCCGGGAGCGAAGTCGGTGTCGGGAGTCCCGTCCTCGTTCAGAATCGCGACCATGGCGTCGGTGTCATCCGCGCTCAGGCGTCCGCCGCCCACAGCCAGGATGCGCTGATCTGGCAGCGTCATCACGAAGCGGCCGTTGTCACCGAACCCCCCGGCATCGATGTAAGTACGCCCGTCAGGGGTTCCGTTGGCGTCCAAGTCCTCGCCGTACGTGGTGTCGAGGTCGCCGTTTGCCGTGTACCGAAACGAGACCCAGTCGCTACCCGTGCCGGTCAAGCTGGGGGTTGGGCCATAGCCCATCGTGACCAGCTTGTCCCCTTGCAGGGCAGCTCCGTACGCCTCGGCGCGCAGCGGCGGAGCTACTGCCAGGTCGTGCCACACGCCGGGGGCCGTCCATGCGTCAGTCGTCGCGAAGCTGCTGTCGAACTCTCCGCTCGCGTCGACCTTGTAGATTACGGGTTGTTGTGTGGATACGCCGAGTGCGCTCGAGCTCAGGTACCCCGCCGCCACGATGCTGTTGTTGGTCAGCACGGTGACCGCGCGGGCGGACGCTCCGGCACCTGCGATGTCCAGAGTGACCTTGCCGTCTGCTCCAAAGCGGGTGTCGAAGTCACCCTCAGCCGTCAGGCGCAAGAGCGCCCAGTCTGCGTCGACTCGTGGCGTGACTCCATCGACTTGCAGGCCCTCCGCGCGTTGTGTGCCGTGAACCACGATCGTGTCGTCCGCCGCCGCCGCGATGGTCCACACGCTGTCCGAAGCGAGCAGCGCGGGCGCGCCGGAGTTGTTCGTGCCTTCGACCGCGGTGCTGAGGTCGAGGCGCGCGATGCCATCGGCTCCGAAGGTCGTATCCAGGGTGCCGTTCGTATTGAAGCGCACCAGAAAGATGTCCATGTCGGTCGCGAACAGCCCGGCCGCGCTGGGATCGTGCTCGGCGCCACCAGCGATCACGATCTTGCCATCCGATTGCACGAGGATGCCGCGTGCTAGCTCTCGGTTTGTGCCGCCCGGCGCCACATTGACGGTCACCACCCCTTCATTGCCAAAGCTTTCGTCCAGCTCACCACTGGCCAAAAACTTCGCCAGGACGAACGAGTGATCGGCGCCGTTGCCAATGTCGGTCGCTACGTGGCCTGTCGCGTAGATGTTACCCTCATCATCATAGGCGGCGCCGTAGAACGCATCGTTACCGGTGGCAGAAAGCGTCAGCGCCTGGGGCACTCCCAGCTGAGGTACTCCACCGCCGCTGCTGCTGGGACTCGAGACGACGGGCCTCACCAGACCATCCAGGCCGTTGCGACCATCCAGGCCGTTGGCGCCGTTTGGTCCGGCGGCGCCGTTGAGCCCGCTCAGCCCATCCTGGCCGTCTCGACCATCGAGGCCACCAGGGCCAGCGACGCCGTCTTCGCCATCCTCACCGTCGCTGCCGTCGGCACCATCGACACCGTCGGCACCGTCCAGACCCGCCGCACCATCTTTGCCATCGGCCCCCGTGCAAGCCTGAGTGGCCATGGCCAGCAGCGGAATGAGCAGCGAGCGCCAACGGCGGGACGGGTTCTTGATCGAGAGTTGCAGCATCGAATAGGTCTCCTGTTTAAGCCGGAGGTTCCTCACATCCGGTCCTGAAGTCCTACCCTGACACGTTAATGATTTTCAATATCAATATCGTGTTGTGGTCCAAACTACGCTGTTGCCGGATTCCTGGCAGGGGGTGATAGTGGCATAAATATTCAACAAATAGCGGTAAATGGATTCAGATGCCCAGCCGTGCGGCGCACTGGATCGGCGGGTGCTGGTCTATTATTTGATATTCAATATCAATAATGGCTGGATCAAGCCTGCCGGCGCGGCCAGCGCCAGCGGTTCTCGACTATCTGAGGACCAGGCTCACGTCGAACCTCGCGTTGCCGGTCGCCGGCACGACGGCGCTGGGCGAGGCGGGTGGGTTACTGCCACCGGCGTGCCAACTCGCGTAATCGCCAGGTGTCGAGGACACGGGTCCCGAGTGCGGCGCCGCCGGCGATCGCCGTGCTGCCGTCACGGGTAGCGGCAGAAGTTGGCTCGCGGGACATCCGCGCACACCTGACCCGCGGCGCAACCGTCGTTGACGGTATTCTGAAAGTCGCAAGCGCACAGGTCGTCCTGACCGTCCAGGTTGTCTTTACGGCAGATGGTGTTGGGATAGCCGGGGCACTCGGTCGATGCAAAACAGGTGCAGTGGCCTCGCACTCCCGACTCGTCGGAGATGAGCACGCACTCCTCGGTTGGGGCGCAAGCGAGCCCACAACCTTGGCAGTGGCTGGCATTGGTCGCGGTGTCCACGCATGCCCCGCTGCAGCAGCGCCGGGTGGCGGACGCTGCGCACTGACCCCCCTCGCAGTCCGGGTCTGCGCAATCGCTAGCCCCATCACAATCGTCATCTCGCCCGTCACCGCAAATCAACTCAAAAGGGCTGCCTCCGGGGCAAACACAGGCGCCGCCCTGGCAGACGCGCCCAGCCTCGCCACAGCTCGCGCCGGCGCAGCTCGGTCGCGCACAGTCGCTGGGCTCCGCACACGCTTCCATGTTGGGGCCGCTCGGGTTGCTGCCCGAGTCTACGGCGAGCGCAGGGCTCCCGGCAGCGCCGGCGGCGTCCGGGTTGCCCCCCGAGCCGCGATTGGGCATGGGCTGTGAAGTCGGCCCTCCGTCGACGCGTTTGAAAGAGCGATCGTCGACGCTACAAGAGAAAAGAGCCGAGGCCGCGACGCCGCAAGCGACGAGCAGCCATTTCCTTCCATCCGGCCAGTCCGCAGCTCCGATGCCCGGACCAAGCCACAAAAGTGCCGGCCGCGCAAGCCTGAGCGGCTCCATCGGCTCTCGTAGGGCAGTAATTCTAGCCCCGGCTCACGGAAATGCGACGACGTCCAGATCCAGTGCAAACGGCTCCGGCGCACTAGCGGTGGCACAGTGGGTACGATCACCTGCTGGCTGCTGGTGAGGTCGACCGTGCCCTGCAGGTTGAAGCGATCGAGGACGTACGGCAGGCCATTGGCAGCCAGGGGTGAAGGGCGGTCCATCACGTGGAAGCAGGTGCGGTTCGGTGGAATTGCCGCTGTTGCCGACCACGCCCAACACTTGCGATGATGCGCCCAGGTGAAATTAGGGCTCCAAGTTTCACGAGCGGTTAGACGCTGATGATCACCGGTTCCGCAATCGCCAGCAACGTAAACGCCACCCTGGTGCCTGGGGCTGCCGGGCTCGGCTCTTTCTGGGAGCCCATCGCCGCGGCATTGCCTCGGGGCTGGGCAGTGCGGGTGCTGGACTTGCCCGGCTTCGGCCATTGCCCTGCGCGTCTGGAGGTCCAAAGCCACATTGACCTCGTGGACTACGTGGCACGTGCCATGCCAGGTCCGGGAGTGGTGGCAGGGCAGTCCATGGGGGCCTACCTCTCTCTGGAGCTAGCGCTTCGCCATCCCACGCTCGTGACACACCTCGTTCTGGTGGTCGCGGCGGGCGGCATCGACATGGCGCGGCACGGCGCGCTCGACTGGCGCATCAATCATCGCAAGGCGCACCCGGGTGGGCCGGCTTGGGTGTACGCTCCGCTGCCGGATCTCACACCCCAGCTGGGGCGTATTAAAGTACCCGTGCTCCTGGTGTGGGCGAGCCGCGATCCAATCAGCCCGCTGAGCGTGGCCGAGCAACTTCGAGAGCATCTGCCCAACGCCACCTTGATTCACTTCGACACCGACGACCACTGGGTCGCTCGCCAGTTCGCGGCACCCGTCGCCAAAGCGATGGCCGACGTGGTGGGTCAATCCACCACGGTGTGACACAGAGGGCGGAGTTTTGGCGGGCTGTGATGGCTCGCAGCCGCCCTAGCTCCAGCAGGGCGCGCAGCACATCGTCGAGTTGTTCTGGTGGATGGCGGCGGGCAGCCTCGTGATCGGGCTCTATCATGCAGCCCATCGCCGCGGGGCTGCGCCCGGAGCAACGGCGCGAGTTGGCCGAATATTACGCTCGACTCTCTCCGAGGGTGGAGGGGGAAAGCGATTCGTCAGTGTCCGGCGCCGCTATCGAGCGCGGGCGAACGATCGCCGAGCAAGGCATCCCCGCCCAGCGCGTCCCTTCCTGCAGTGATTGCCATGGCCCGGGCCCTGAACGAAGAAACCCGGCGTATCCAGCGCTGGCGGGCCAATACGCCGAGTACCTGGTGCTGCAGCTCGAGCTCTTCAAGGCGAACCAGCGCGGTGGCTCGAGGCACGCGGTGCAAACGCCATGACCGCGAGCCCAAGCTCAGCGAGCTTGTATTTGCGGCACGGATGGCCCAAAGGACCGATGTCGAAATGCCTGGGCCGATGCTGACGTTTGTCGTCCTTTGCCTGGTCGCACGCTTCGGCTACTCGCTGAACGACATATTCATCGGGCGGCTGGCGCGTAAGCACGGGCGCATGGAAGTGGCTGCGTTCCGTGGTGTCTCCTTGGGTGTGAGCATGGCGCCCTGGTTATTCCTGGTGCCCGCTGCTGCCTGGGGCGCGCTCGCGGCACACGGCGGGCAGCTATTATTGACGGTATCGGTGACCGCCGTCGCGAACATCCTGCAGCTTCACGCCGCTCGCTATCTGCCTTTTGGCCTGCGCGCGGCCCTGATGATCTCCACCATGGCCACCTGCAGCGTCTTGATCGGCTGGGGGGTGCTGGGTGAGCGGTTGACGCCACTAGAAGTGGGGCTGTGCGTCGTCATCATCGGCAGTGGAGTGGCGGCGGCTCTGGGCAGCCATGGGGTACAGGAGATCGAGCTCGATGTGCCCCGCGGCGCGCTGCTCACCCTGCTAGCAGCCACGCTGATGGCCTGCGCCGTATTCGGCGTGAAGCGCCTCGCGCATGAGACGCACCCCTTGCTGGTCGCCTGGGCCTGGGAGCTTGGGTCGGGGCTGATCCTGCTCGGCCCGGTCTTGCTGCGAGGCGCTGGCTCGCCAACGCAGGTGGGCGCGCGCTTTTGGAGCATCTCTGCCGCTGCGTTGCCCACCGCTCTGGCGTCTGGAGCCTCGGTGCTCGCGCTCGGCTTCGGGGAGCTCGGCCTGTGGGGCGCGCTCGGCGGCACGCAAATTCTGTTCACCGCCGCGCTCGGCGCCTTGTGGCACCATGAAACGCTGGGCCTGCGGCGCTGGCTGTGCATGGCCCTTGCCGTCGCGGCGGTCGCCGGCCTGGCGCTCGCTGGAGGCTAGAGTGTATCCTTCCCTCAGGGTCGCTCTAGCCACCGCGCTTTACCTCGAAAATCTCCAGACGTCGTCCATCGCCTGCTCGGTGGGTGACCCGGCGCACAAGCCGCAAGCGAGGAAGCTGCCACACTCTCGGTCCTCACAGTAACCATTGATGAAGTCGGCATCGCAGACGCCAACCCCGACGCCAAAATTTCCGGCGTCGAACGCACAACTGGCGTTCGAGCGCGTCTCGCGGTTTGCCAGCGTTACGGCGATCTCATGCCGGTTGTCCACCGCGGGCGAGCAATAACCGAGCAAGTAGGTGCGGCTGGGGTACTCGTTCACGCGCGCCGCCACCCGGTCGAAGGCCTGCGCCCAGTCCGTCTGCTCCGGCGCCAGAAACGACCCTTGAGGGCCGACTCGCGTCAGCTCTTCGTCGTCGATGTTGCTGCTGATGCCCACCGAAATCAGGTTGATGTGTCCGGCGACTCTCTCCAGGGTAACACCCGCGTTGTCCCTGCCGTCCGTGATGGTCACCAGCGTTCCCATGGCCATCACTGCACCCAGGGTCTCGGCGTAGCGCGTGGCCAGCGCGGTCTCGATCTCCCGGACGCCGCGATTGACGGCACCGTTGAGGTTGGTGCCCCCGGACTCGGTGATGGCGCCCGCGGGGTCTGCTTGGATTGCGTCTAGCGCCGCTGCCACGGCAGAAAAGTCAGAAGTGAACGCCAGAAAAGTGTGGTCGCTCCGACCGAACACGATCAGCGCGATGCTGACGGGGGGGCCGCCCGCGGCCGGCTCCAGCGACTGGACCATGCGCTTGAGGTCGGTCATCAGCGGGACCAATAGCGCTTGATCACTGGCACGGGTGCCTGACAGGTCGAGCGCGATGGCCACATACTGCTCGACATCGCGCTTCAGGACGGCCGTGTAACTCTCACCGTCGAGGTTTTCGCCGTTCTCTACGGTCGCAAACGCCTGGTTTACGTCGCCGAGCACCTCCGGCAGCACGCTCGTGCCGGCGCAGGTCTCCACGCCGAAGAACACGCCCAGCGCCGGCTCCGTGCCGGTGCGCTGGCGGCAACCGTTTTCCAGCGTCCTGAGCCGAATGCAGGTCTCGTCCACGATGCACTCCTGCGCCTCGAGGACATAGCCATCATCACACACACACTCGGCGACATCATCGGTGACCACGCACTTGCCAGCCCCGCGACAAACGAGCTCGCCGCAATTGCTGGCGACCGTCGGGAGGCCCGCATCAGGACCCATTCCACCCACACCAGCGCTGCCGCCACCCGTGCCGGCCATGCCAAAGCTGCGTATTCCGCCGGTCCCGATGATGCGGTCACCGGTCAGCGTAGGAGCGCGTTCGTCATCTTTGCAGGCGAAAAACACTGTGAGAGCGGCCATCCCGAGCCACAGCCCGCGACGTAGGTAGTTGTAATCCATGAGCGTTCATCCGGAGCGAGCCCCGCCACACGAGGCGTGGGCCCGCTCCTCACAACGGCCAGCTCGATGGCAGCCACAATACCCAGCCCGGGTCGGACTAGCTTGCCGCTTTCAACGCGCGCGACATCAGCCCCAGGCCGGCCATGATCAAGGCCAGCATGGTGAGCGTGTTGAACAGGCTGGTGGCGCGGAAATGGATCTGCAAATTGGCGATGATGCCGGCGAAAAGCACCAGCGCCCCGCTGCCCGCGAGGACCCAGCCGATCGGCGACTTGCCGTCGTAGAAGAGCACGCCTATCCCGAGCAAGAGCGGGATGAGGGTGACCCCGAAGGAGCTTTGGGCAGAGCCGAACCAGCTCCAGTAGCCACCGTGGACCGTCACGCGATCCAAGAGCAGGTAACCGCCCACAACCAGCAAGGCGAAGCCCAAGATGAACAGCCCCAGCCCGCCTTTGGTCCCGCCCACGTCGCGCACGTCGTGCATGCCCACGGGTCTATGACATCGGCCGGGTTACGGGAAGCCCCTCCGTTCTCGGTCGCGAGTTTAGGCCTGAATGGCGGCTTCGGTGCGTTTGGCGGGCGCGCGTGGCAGCTCGCCAATCAGCTCGAAGAGCACATCGGGCTTTACCGGTTTGACGAGGTGGTGGTCGAAGCCAGCGTCCTTGGATCGGGCGCGATCTTCCTCGTGGCCCCAGCCCGTCAAGGCCACGATGAAGGTGTGAGCTCCCCAGGGTGTACGGCGGATTTCGCGGGCCACGTCATAACCGCTCATGTGCGGTAGGCCGATGTCGAGCAGAATGACCTCAGGCTGAAGCTGCTCCGCCAATGAGACGGCCGTTTCGCCGTCGGGCGCGACGTGCACGCGGGCGCCGCTGTGCTCGAGCAGCGCGCTCAACATCTCGGCGGAATCTTGGTTGTCCTCGACCACCAGCACGCTCCGCCCGCGCAGGTGGAATTCGGCGTTCGAGGCTCGACGGGTGGGCGCCACCCCTGCGGCTTCGGAGTGTGACAGTGGCAGCCGGACGGTGAAGGTGCTGCCTAGCCCCGGTCCGTCGCTGCGTGCGCTCACGCTGCCGCCGTGCAGCACCACAATCCTTCGGACTAGCGTGAGTCCGATCCCCAAGCCGTGTCGTCCGCGCCGATTCTCACGCTCGGCCTGGTAGAAAATGTCAAAGACATGCGGCAATTGATCGGGCGCGATGCCAATGCCGGTGTCGCTGACTCGCACGACGAGCTCAGCGCCGTCGCGCTCGGCTGTCACACTGATTTTGCCGCCCGCGGGAGTGTAGCGGCCGGCATTGGTCAGCAAGTTCGTGAAGACCTGCACGAGGCGCACGGTGTCAGCGTCGAGGTGAAGCTCTTCCGGCGGCAACGCGATCGACAGCTGGTGGCCGTGCGCGTCGAGCGCATGTCGGCTCGCGTCGACCGCGCCCCCGATGATGTCTGAGAGCGGGGCGGGTGATTTCTGAAGCTCGAGCTTGTCTCGAGCGATGCGGCTTACGTCCATCAGATCGTCGATGAGCCGTGTGAGGTGATCCATTTGACGATCGATGACGGCATATGCTCGAGCTGCGTCGGCCTGGGCCTTCATCCCATTCGCAGCGCCGCTGCTGCTCGCCTTGAGCAAGTGCACCGCGCTGCGTACGGGCGCTAGTGGATTGCGGAGCTCGTGGGCCAGGGTGGCCAAAAACTCGGTTTTCCGCCGATCCGCATCCTCGAGCACCTCGAGCGAGTGGACGAGATGCTCGCTCAGCGCGCGCTCCGCCCGCGCGGCCTCGCTTGCCTGTTGGGACACCACCTTCCCGGTCCTCCAAATGAGAGCGGTGAAGGTGAGGATGAAGCTCACCACCAGTAGGGCGCGAGCCACTGGCGTATCGTAGAGCCCCAGCTCCTGGCCCAGGATGCGGAGCACCATCAACAGGATGGGCAGGATCAGCGCCGCGGGCAGCAGCCTCCGGATCATGAGCGCACCGCTGTCGTTGCCAACGAGCCGGCGCATCAGCCCGGCTTCGGGGCATGCCAGCAGCAGCCCGAGGGCGAGCAGCCACAGCGCGGCGGCCGTGGGCAAGGATATGCCGGTGTAGCGTGCGATGGCGAACAACTGACGCGCGTCGAAGATGTACCCCAGCAACGAAACCGTTGCGACGAGCATGACCGACAGTGCCAAGGGCTGGAACGGCGCGCCGCCGCTGCGGGTGCGCTTGTCGAGCACGAGCAACGCGAGGGCCAGCAACGACAGGCACGAAGACGCGACGGGTCCCATGCGGTTGGGGCTCTGCGTGCCGAGCGCGCCGGCCGACTCGCGGAATAGCAGCTCGTCGATGCCGAAGTTGAAGCCGAGCACGTGCTCGCTGAGGGTCGCTGCTGCGACACCCAATACCAAAACGGCGCTCCCGTGCCGGAGCCACCCGTGAAGCGCGCTCCGCTGCTGCACCGCGACCAGCACGACGGCGCCGCCCACCAACACCAGGCACAGGGCGGCGTTGGTCTTCATGGTGATGCCGGCAAAAAAGGCGCCTTTGAGCAGGTCGTTGCCGCTGATCCAGCCCAGTAACACTGTCAGCCCGATCAGCGTGCCTGCAGCGCCGCAGACGACGCTGGCCGTGCGCAGCCGAATCACGAGGGATGAGTTGTACAAAGGGGGCGCGCTCATCTTATTACCCCGGGATTCGGCCGTCACCGTGCGCGCCGCGAGCTTTGGCGGCCTGCCGTTCGGTTTTCCCGGTAAGCCCGTTCGATTGCGTCGGGGTTGCCGTGGCTGCAGAGCGGCATCGGCGAACAGTTCGAGGCGAACGTTGGCTAATCGGCCGCAAGCCCGTATCGCTGAATCGTCGCGGGAATTGCGCTTCGGGGGCGCAGGGCGGGCCAAAGTACCTGATTTGACTGAAAACATGACATGCCTGTGATGCGCCACTCGCCCGTCCTGAGGAAAGCTCCTCCTCGATGATTATCGACGGACCGGGCGCGCCAGGCGCCGCGCCATCCACGCTGTGCTGGACCAACATCTGCTTTCTGATCGCCGCTCACGCCCTGGCCACAGTGGGCGTGTGGTGGGCCTTTGCCCATTTCAACGGCTGGACCCTGCTGCTCGGCGCCGGCTGGTTCGCGCTGTGCGGGTTGAGCATCACCGCGGGCTATCACCGACTGTTCGCGCATCGAACCTACGACGCCGTTCAGGGACTGCGCTGGGTGGTGCTGCTGTTCGGTGCCGCGTCCGCGCAGAACTCCGCATTGCACTGGGCGAACTACCACCGGGTCCATCACTCCAAGGTCGACCGCGATGAGGACCCGTACAACATCAAGCGCGGCTTTCTCTGGGCCCATATCGGTTGGCTCTTGTACCGAGAGCGCGAGCACGAATTCAAACGCGTGCGCGATCTCAGCGCCGACCCCCTCGTCATGTGGCAACACCGGCACTACCGCCTGCTGGCGATCGCCGTGGGCGCCCTGTTGCCCACCGCGCTTGGCGCGTTGTGGGGGGATCCGCTGGGAGCGCTGTTGATTGCCGGCTTCTTGCGCCTGGTGGTGCAATACCACGTGACCTTCGCCACCAACTCTTTCGCGCACACGCTCGGGGCGCGCCCGTACGATCGAACGACCTCAGCGCGAGACCATTTTTTGACCGCGGTCTTGACGCTCGGGGAGGGTTACCACAACTTTCATCATCGGTTTCAGAACGATTACCGAAACGGCGTCCGGCACCGCGACTTCGATCCGACGAAATGGCTGATCTGGAGCCTGTCGCGGCTGGGAGCCGCCAGCAACCTACGCCGTGTGCCCGACGAAAAGATCAGCCGGGCCCGTCGCCTGGCCCAGGCCAATTAGTGGCGTTAGCGCGAATCAACGCAGCGTGATCGTGCGCGCCACGGTGAAGGGCGGGCCGTCAAAGGGCGGCAGGAAGATGGCGCGCGCGTAATCCAAGATGCAGCGCGCCACCGGTGCGCTGGCGATGGGCTCTCCCACCAGGTGGGCCTCGCTGACCTTGCCCGAGGGCGAGAACGTGATGAAGAGCTCGGCCGTGCCGGCGGCACGGCCCCACTTGTGGCACTCTTTGCCGTTGCGCACGGCCCAGCGCAGAACTTCCTTCAACTTGACCGCGTCATGAGGCGAGGTGCTGGACGCGCTCGAGTTTTGGAGGGCAGAGGCTTCGCTCGCGGGGTCGGCGTTGGGCGCCGCGGCAGCTGGCGCGCCGTCGACACCGGCTTCGTCAAGGCTTGGCGGGGCGGGCGCGGTTTCGACCAGCGGTGCTGCGGCAGTGGCTCGCTCTGCGCTCGGCGTGGGACCTGCTGTCTCGACGGGCGGTGCGGCGGAGCCGGCGCCCCACCAGCGCCAGCCCGCAGCGGCCAGCACCGCCACGGCGGCGAGATTCGAGACGACGATCCAGCGCCTGCGTTCGGCGCGGGAAAGCTTTCCGACCCCGGTCGCGCTACTCGGCGCCGGCGGCTGCAGCGGCGCCGGGTCGCGCGCCATGCGCAGCCACAGGTTCGGATCGTCCAGGTCCGCCATGGGCCAAAGCTTTGCGGCAGGCGCAGGTTGGGCTGCGCTCGGCTCCTGCTCGGCGCCTAGCTCCGATTCGGGCGGATGCAGAACCACCCGACGTGCCTGCGACTCGGGCACCGAGTCCGGGTTGATGGTCGAAGCCACGGGCGACGCATTACGACCGTCGATGCCCACGACGTTCCCGCACTTCTTGCAGGTCATGCGCTGAACGCGCGCGGCGAAATGCTGCTGCCAGAGCGCGTCTGGAATCAGCAAGCTCCCTTTACAGGACGGGCAGTCGATGGGAACTGGCACGAGCCGACCTGAGTTGCTAGTGCCTCGATTTGGTGGGATCAAGGCCAAATGGAAACGAAGGGGAACGAATGAGCTGGAGCAGTGGCCGTGGCTGCGATTTCGCTCCGCGTTCCACGGCGGATGACCATTCCATCCAGAAGCTCTGATCGGTCGCTCGTCGAAAACCTCAACGGATTGTCACGCCGCCGCCGCACCCGATCGGTGCATGATTACAGCCCCTCGATCCTGCGCACCAAGAATTGCTCGGCGGGGTTGAAGCGAGCGCGGGGAGGCAGCACGCGCACTGGCCCGGGATTTGCACTGCAAATAGCAAGCAATGTTTGCAATTTGCGGTGTCACGACCCGGAGGAACATGCAATCACGCAAGACCCTATTGGTTCATGGTGTATTGGCCGGCGCGCTCGGGGCGGGCTGTATGACGGTGCTGCGCATGTTTGCCCATCGCGCGGGCTGGATTCAGGCCATGGTGCCGCAAGCGGTCGAGGTCTGGGCCAAAGACGCCAGCGCTCTCGGGCGGCCCCGCACGCTCGGCACGCACCACGTGGCGGATCAGCTCTTGCACCTCGGTTATGGGGCATTCTGGGGCGGCGTTTACGCCGCGGCGTTGGGCCAGCGCAACACCGCCGCCCCCGTGCGCGCGCTCGGGCTCGGCACGTCGCTCTGGGCTCTCGGCTCGATGCTGCTTTTTCCGGCGCTGAAGATCGCGCGGCCCGTGTGGCGCTCGGAGCCGCGAGCGGAGCTCGTCAACGTCTCGGCCCACGCCCTCTACGGCGTGGTGACCGTGTACTTGGTCGAAGAGCTCGAGCGCCAGCGCTACACGCAGCCCCGCGCCCACGTCGTGATGCGCCACGCCCGCGTGGGCTGACACGAGCCATGCCCCGAGGCTTCGGACAGTGACTCGTGCTGGAGGCCCGGCCCCCCGCGCGCTTGCATCATTCCGGAACGCCCATTCCGGAATGCTCCAGGGTAAGCACGGAGCCGACATGCGGCGTAAAGAGCGTTACTGACGGAAGCGGGCTTAAGGGCGATGTGGGCCAAGCGTACAGTCGATATGTCCAAGCACAAGGCGATCGAGAGCGAGAGCGACACCGTTCCGCCCATGTCCGGGCGACGTCGCCGGTCAACGCTACCGCAGTTGTCCACTCCGGCTCACGCAGTCGAGCAGCGCACCCCGACGCGGCCTGGGTTGTCCGCGCCACCCGCGGCGCCGCCGGCGAGTGAGCGCGTGCTGCGTGCCGCAGGGCTCGGTCCGCGGCCGGTGCGAGCGCCGCGCTAACTGGTTCGATCGCTCATGCATCGGATTCGACTGCTGCCGGCCGACGCGGGTGGAAAGACGCCGGCGGTCTCCCTCACGGCGTTCGCAGCGTGAAGCGTGAAGCGTTGGCCTGCCAGGTTACTCGGCAATCACGGCGCGATACAGCGCGGGCAAGTCTCCACAATAGCCATGCCCAACGACGACGCGGCCGTCACCCGACAACGCCATCGTGCCTTCCAGGATCCAACCGTCGAGCGACACCCCCGCCGCCTGTAATACCTGTTCCAGCCGCCTGACGTCGCTGACCTCGTACCAGAGAAACGGCCCGAGATCGAACGAGGTCCCCAGAACCAAGCGACCGTCGCCGCTCAGCCCGTGTATGAGCCCGAGCTGCGTGGGTTCCGGCGCCGTCCCGTAGATTGGCAAGGTCCCTGTTGCTTCAGTCCAACGAAATGCAACCGCATACTCGACCATCGAGCTCGGATCGAAATCCATGGTGCCGACGAGCACCGAGCCATCGTCACTCAGCGACAACCCGCTGCGACGAATATCGTTCCCGAAATGGAAGGCCTCGGCGATGGTGACGAGGCCACCCGCTTCCGTCCAGCGGAACACGTCGAGCGGGCGCGCTTGGCTGTCGACGGTGACCCCCGCGATCACCGAACCATCGCTGCTCATCGCCATGGCCTCTGCGCCCACTGCATTCGCCGGCAGCGGGCCAAGCGCGATGGCTTCGACCACCCCCGTGACGGCATTCCAGCGAGCTACCTGGGGCAGGGGCGTACCCGCAATTGAGCCCAACACCATCAGCCCGTCGGGGCTCATGGCGGCTGCGCTGAGCAAGGGAAGCCCGAGCGCGACCCCGGGCGAGAGCAGTGCCGGAACGACGCCCTGAGCGAGAAAGGTCTGGCCGTCGGCGCTCAAGCCCCTGGGTTCCGCGCCCCCGATCAGCACCTCGCTGCCCGCCCCGAGCGTCCAGCGAGCCAGATCACAGCGCCCGGGACCCTCCCCATCGGGTACGGGGTTGGCCTGACACAACGAGAACAGGAGGGTGTCCGACGTCGCTTGCGCTCGCCCGCCCCTCTGCCCGCCGCAGGCGAGTGGCGCCAAGCCGGCTGAGCTCGCACAAGGGCAATCGCTGAGCCGTGGCGGACATGCGGTGCATTCGCCCCCACAATCGACCTCCGCCTCGATGCCGTTCTTCACCCCATCGTAACACGACAGGTCTCGACAGTATCCGGCGTCGCACGTGCCTGCTCGGCAATCCCGGTCTGCTTGGCAGCTACTCTTCGGGTAGCAGGCATAGCAGTCAGGGCCACCGCAATCGGTGTCCGTTTCATTCCCATCGCGTATCCCGTCAGAGCACGGGTCTCCCGGCGGCTCTTCAAAGCTGGTACCACCCATGCCACCCATGGGTGGCGTACCTCCCGGAGGTGGGCTGACCTGAGGCGGCTGCGACCCGACCGGAGGATTGCCGACGTCAATGGGCTGCTCGGGCATGGCGGGGGGCACGAGCGACGAATCCATGTCGCGATCGCGGGCTCGCCCCCCACACGCGAGCGCGAGACCCACGCTCATGCCGAGCGCCACGAGCGAACCACCACGAGCCATATTGCACCGCAGCTTAGCCCGGAGAGCGCCCTCGGCCAGCGCCTTGATCGCCCGCCGCCGCTTCGGCCACCCGAACTGCGCATGCTGCGCTGCCTGCTGACACCAGGCTGTCAGTAGCCGTGCGCTAGGTCGAGGGTGTCCCTTGCAACGGCACGGCGCCGCGGCCCACCGGGACGAAAGGACTCTCCCCATGCAACCCAAGAACCCGAACAAGCTGTTCCCGCTGATCTTGACCCACGAGCTCGAGCAGACCAAGCGCTTCTATGTCGAACGTGCGGGCTTTCGCCTCGTCTTCGATCGACCCATGTACCTGCAGGTCGCGCACGGCGACGCGGGCGGGCCCGAGCTCTGCTTCATGAAACCGGACGCCTTCCCGGATGGTCAGGTGCGCCCGGCCTTCGAGGGCAAGGGCGTGATCGTGAGCATCCCGACGCCCAACGCCGACGAGAAGTACAAGGACCTGGCCGCCGCCAAGGTCACCTTGCTCTCCAAGCCCACCGACATGCCGTGGGGCTGGCGCAGCTTCCTCGCCGTGGACCCGAACGGCCTCGGCTTGGATTTCTTCCACGTTTACAAGGAAGTTCAGCCAGACGTCATGTGACGCGTGAATGCGCCGTGCACGGGCTGGACAGCGCTCTGCGCCTTTGACAAGAGACCTCTGAGAAGAAACCCTCCGAGAGGAAACCCGTGCGTCGCGCCGATCGTCTGTTCCAGATCGTGGGCCTGCTGAGCCGCCGTCGCTTCATGACGGCGGCTCAGCTCGCCGAATCGCTCGAGGTCTCGACGCGCACCGTGTACCGCGACGTGCTCGATCTCAGCGCGTCGGGCGTGCCCATCACCGGCGAGGCCGGCGTCGGCTACCAGCTCGACCCGAGCTATCGCCTGCCGCCTTTGACCTTCGGCGGTGACGAGCTGGAGGCGCTCGCGATCGGCATGCGCATGGTCGAATCGTGGGGCGATCAGGACCTCCGGCGCGCCGCGCGCTCCGTGCTCGCCAAAGTGGACGCGGTCGTGCAGGAGGAAGACCGCGCGCAGCTCAACCAGACGGCGCTGTTCAGCCTGGCCTTCGGTGCAGCGCGCGACGCGACCGAGCACCTCGGCGAGCTGCGCCAGGCGGTCAACCAGCGCCGTGTGACCGAGCTCGTGTACGAGAGCGAGCGCGCCGAGCGCACCACGCGCAGCGTGCGCCCGCTCGGCCTCTACTTCTGGGGGCGCGCGTGGACGCTCGCGGCCTGGTGCGACCTCCGCAACGACTTCCGCAACTTCCGCACCGACCGCATCCACGAGCTCCGCCTTAGCGAGCACACCTTCGAGCTCACCCCACCGTGCACGCTCGAAGACTACGTGCGTGCGATGAAAGAGCGGCCGTGATTGGGGGGCCGGGCCTGTCCCACACGTCGACGCACGGCAGCTGCTCGGGGCTCTGTTCGGCGACGGAGGGTCTCACGCCTACTCGCCAATCACAGCGCGATAGATCGCGCGCAAGTCTCCACAATAGCCGTCGCCCACGACGACTCGGCGGTCAGGGGATAAGGCCAGGGCGCCGTTCAGGGTCCAACCGTCGAGGGGGACCCCCGCCGCCTGTAATACCTGCTCCAAGCGTGTGACTTGGTTAACCTGCACGAAGAGAAAGGGCCCAAGAGCAAGCGAGGCCCCCAGAACCAACCAGCCGTCGCTGCTCAGCCCGCGTACCAAGCCGAGCTGGCTGGGCTCCGGCGCGGGCACGTAAATGGGGAAGGCCCCGCTGGTCTCAGACCAAAGAAATGCAACGGCATACTTCACCGTCGGGCTTGGATCGAAATCCATGGTGCCGACGAGCACCGAACCATCGTCACTCAGCGACAACCCGCTGCGGGATGAATCATCCTCGAAATACGCCGGGACGATGGTGACGAGGCCACTTGCTTCGGTCCAGCGGAACACGTCCAGCGGTCGCGCTTCGCTGTCGACGGTGACACCCGCGATCACCGAACCATCCGCGTTCATCGCCATGGCCTCTGCTCCTACCGCATTTGCCGGCAGTGTGCCGAGCTCGATGGGTTGGGCCCCTGTGGCGGCGGTCCAGCGAGCTACCTGGGGCAGGGGCGTACTCGAAATCGCGCCCAGCACTACCAGCCCATCAGGGCTCATGGCGGCGGCAGTGCGCAGTGGAAGCCCAAGGGCGACCCCAGGCGAGAAGAGCGCCGGAATTTCGCTCTGAGCGAGGAAGGTCTGGCCGTCGGCGCTCAAGCCTCGCGGTTCCGCGCCTTCGATGAGCACCTCGCTGCCCGCTCCCAGCGTCCATCGAGCCAGATCACACGCACGAGCGCTGCCGAATACGGGGTTGCTGTGGCACGACGAGAAGAGGATGGTGTCCGACGTCGCGTGCGCTCGCCCGCCCTGTGCCCCTCCGCAAGCGAGTGGGGCAAGGCGGGCTGAGCTCGCGCAAGGGCAATCAGTGAACCTGGGACACGCGATACAGTTGCCCCCACAATCGACTTCCACTTCGATGCCGTTCTTCACTCCATCAAAACACGACACGTCTCGGCAAATTCCGAGAAAATCGCAGCCGCCGGCTCGGCAGTCCCGGTCCGCTTGGCAGCTGCTCGCGGGGTCGCAAGGCCTGCAGTCAGGGCCGCCGCAATCGGTGTCCGTTTCGTTCCCCCCGCGTATCCCGTCAGTGCAGGAGCTCCCCGCCATCGGCGGCTCTCCGATGCCAACCGGAGGCGTCATGACTCCCGAAGGTGGGCTGACCTGTGGAGGCTGCGACTCGTGCGGAGGAATGACGCCCCCACTGGGCCCCTCGGGCATGGAGGGGGAGGGGGGAGCGAACGACGAATCCGTGTCGCCCACGCTGGATCGCCCCCCACACGCCAGTGCGAGACTCAGGCTCACGCCGAGCGCCACAATCGGACCACGACCCGCCATGTTGCACCGCAGCTTAGCCCGCGTGGCGCCAGGGGCTAGCCCAATTTCCGCAGCAGAAAGGCTCGCGCGGCGTCATTTCCCGCACCCGGTCGAAGCTCTCTTTCAGGCCGGATGGCGCGCGCCTTTGTCGAGACGCCACCCTAGCGCTCAGGGTCCCATTCGCTGCCTCCCGTGGCCCATGCGCATTCTGCCCTTGTTTGACGGCCCACCCGAACGGAGCCTAAATTCCTTCTGGGTCGATCACGACGCCCTCGTGGGTGGCCTTCGCACGCTCTTCGAGCATTGGATCGAAAACGATTGCCGCATCCCCGTATATCCCCTGGTCGAGCATTTCGAGGCGGCGCTGCGGCACCTCAACGGCGTCAGGAGGCCCGTATGGTCCCGTGCTCATTACGGCGACGCGGTGCTTCTCGTGAACGTGGACGGAAGGGTCTACCGAGTGGTGGATGCCTATGAGCAGAGCTTGGCGCTTGGTGACCTTGGACGGCAAAGCATCGGCGAGATCATGCGTTCGGAGGAATACGCGGCGAGCTTGACTAGGGACCGCGTCGAGTTTGACCAACATTGTGGTAATTGTAAATACCTTGGCGCATGCAATGGCTCTCCCATCTATGGTAGTCGTGTGTCGGGGAGCTATAGCGGGCACTGTCCAACAGCTCACGCTTGCATTGCCTTCATGATCGACTATCTCCAACAGCGAGGTTATGGCGCGGA
>JANOIG010000404.1:0-5040 GCA_031407405.1 Deltaproteobacteria bacterium | reverse complement strand
GTCATGACTTCCGCCCCGACTACCGCCTGCTCGGGCAACGTCTCCCCCTGTTGCGACCCGCGCCGGTGGTCGCGCTCACGGCGACCGCCACACCGCTCGTGCAACGAGACATCGTGGCGCAGCTCGGCTTGACCGGGAGCGCGCGCCTGTTCATCCACGGCTTTCGACGCGATAACCTCGCCCTCGAGACGCTCGAGGTCGCGCCGAAAGAGCGCGCCGCCCACGCGCTCGCTTGGCTCTCGGGTGCCGACCGGTTACCGGCCATCGTCTATGCGCCCACGCGCAAGACGGCCGAGGCCGCCGCAGAGCTCCTCGGCACCGAGCACCGCGCGGCGGCGTATCACGCGGGGCTCCGGCCCGAGCTGCGCGAGCGCGTGCAAAGCGACTTCCTCGAGGGTCGCCTCGACGTGGTGGTGGCCACGGTGGCGTTCGGCATGGGGGTCGACAAGGCCAACATTCGCACCGTGCTCCACCTCGCGCTCCCCGGCAGCGTCGAGTCCTACTACCAGGAGATCGGTCGCGCCGGTCGCGACGGAAAACCCTCGCGCGCCGTGTTGATGTTTCACTTTGCCGACCGTAAGACCCACGAGTTCTTCCTGGCACGCGACTACCCCGACGCGAGCGTGCTCGAAAAGCTCTTCTCGGCGCTCGGGCAGAGGCCAATGAACGCGCAGACCCTGCGCAAAAAAGCGCGCACCTCCAAGGCGGCTTTCGAAAAGGCACTCGAAAAGTTGTGGACCCACGGCGGCGTGTCCGGCGTCAGCGAAGAACGGCTGGTCCGAGGCCACGCTGACTGGCGCACCCCTTACGCCGCCCAACGCGCGCTGCGCGTCGAGCAACTGGCGCTCATGGCACAATTCGCCGAAGGCCGAGGCTGTCGCATGCTCTCGCTCGTCCAGCACTTCGGCGACCAGCACGACTCGAACTCGCCCTGCGGCCTCTGTGACGTGTGCGCGCCCCGCGCCAGCATCAAGGCGCAGCGTCCGCCGCCACAAAGCGCCACTCTCTCCGCCCGCTTGAAATCCGACGCCAACCGGCCCCGCAAGCCCGCCAAGCGGCGCCGCAGCGCCACCTCACGCGGCAAATCTTCGCGTCGCTCGTCCTCCCGCAGCCCTACCGTCGCCCTCCCTTCTACGGGACCAAGCGCTCCTCTGGTCGCCACGCTGCGCGCCTGGCGCCTCCAGGAGTCCAAGAAAAAGCGCGTGCCGGCCTTTCGCGTCCTCACCAACCGCGCCCTGGTCGCCATCGCAGAGGCCCGCCCGAGCACCGCCGCCTCGCTCCACGCCGTCACTGGCGTCGGGCCTAAACTGCTGCAGACCTACGGCGCGCAGCTCGTCGCGTTGTGCACGCAGGGCGGCGCGAGGGCATGAGATGGGTCAGCGTAGTGCGCTCGATCCGGGGGGAACACAGGCTATCCGCGCGGAACGTCCGAGGCCGCTTGTCTGTCGCTCTCATTACAGTCCGGGCAATCCGTGCGGCCGGAGTCGTACTGTAAGGCTCCCGGACAGCGGTTGGAGGCGCCTACGTCTTTAGGTGATAGCGTGCGAACGATCCCTCCTTCACCGGGGGCAGAGGATTGTAGTCCGCCAGCCTCGCTGCCATTTCTGGATCAGGAGACCACGGTTCATCGAAGGCTATCCAATTGATCAGCCGGTGCTCTCCGTCGCGAACGAAGGACAATCCTATGCATCGATCGAGGCAAA
The DNA here is from genome assembly GCA_031407405.1 of Deltaproteobacteria bacterium. Lineage (GTDB taxonomy): Bacteria > Myxococcota_A > Polyangia > Polyangiales > Polyangiaceae > SZUA-265. Next base: position 3,337 of record JANOIG010000404.1, on the reverse strand, counting down.
GATCATGCTTGTTCGCTCGCGTGAAGTTGTTCAGCGGTAACACCTCGCGCTGCCCCGGTACCCGGCGAGGCAGGATTTCTGCCTGCGGAGCGGCCGCTAGGGCGAAGACGCGGTCTCGTGCGGGAGCGGGATGAGCTCGCCCCGGACGGCGACATGGGCTGCCCGCTCCAGGTACGCGCTGGGATCGACACCCGCTCGCTTGGCGCTCTCGACGAATGAGTAGAGGATGGCGGCGGCCTCGGTGCCACGGCGGGAGCGAGAGCCGAAGTAGTTGACCCTTCCGATCACGAAGCCCGTTTCATTCTACCCATATCAGTGAGTTCGCCGAGGTCCACTATCGCTGGCACCCCGCGCATGGGACTCGTTTGCGCGTCGTGTATCGCGAGCAGCGTGACGGTGAGCCCGTCGCGGTCTGTGAGCTGCCAGATGGAACGTGTTCCGTCGTTCCGGCTTGGATGCTCGATGCGGCCGCCTGTTCGCAGCTAACTTTGGGCTTGCCCCGGTCGTCCACGCAAGCCCTGCTCGATTTCAGGCGTCTGCTCGACGATCTGGGTTTCCATGGAGCTCCCGACACACGAGAGCAGGAGTATTCCAGTGGAACAAAAACGGTTGATCGTGTCCGCCCAAGTAGTCAAGGGAAAGGACATTCGAAGGAAGAGCCAGCTTACGCTGCACCTGACAGGCGACCCCGCAAGAATAGGGGAGAGCGAACGCGGGGAGGTCGTCAGCGCCCTCGCCGAGCTCCTGATCAGTGCGATGGACAAGCATCCAAATCTCCTTGCCCTCGGAGGCGAGCATGAGGAGCATTGAATTTCCACCCACAGTGCTGGCGCGGCGCGCAATCGTCTACGTGAGGCAGTCTACGGGCGTACAAGTCCAAGAGAACCTCGAGAGTCAGCGGCAGCAGTACGCGCTCGCCGATCTTGCGCGTGAATATGGTTTCGCCGAGGTCAACGTCATAGACGACGACCTTGGCTGCTCGGCGAGCGGCACGGTTCCGCGCCGCGGATTCCAAACTATGGTGGGGCAGATTTGCGAGGGCGTTATCGGCGCGGTGTTCTGCTCGGAGGCGTCCCGGCTCGCACGCAATGGTCGTGACTGGCATCATCTGCTCGAGCTCTGCGGAATGGTGGGAGCCCGTGTGGTGGATGCAGAGGGTGTTTACGACCCTAGCCACCCCAATGACCGTCTGTTGCTTGGGCTGAAGGGCACCATGAGCGAATTTGAGCTGACGGTCCTTCGCCGCCGTCTCATTGATGCTGCGCGTGCAAAGGCCCGTCGCGGCGAACTGCGCATCTGCACACCGATTGGCTACGTGTGGCAAAAGGACGAGGAACCTGAGATCGATCCAGACAGACGCGTCCAAGAGGCGATCCGAACAGTCCTCAGGCTCTTCGATCGACTGGGTAGCGGCCGCCAAGTTTTGCTGCACATGAAGCGTGAAGGCCTTCTGTTTCCACGGCCTCTCGATCCAAAACGACCGGAAGCTTGCGCATCTCGATGGACGACGCCGGGCTATCGAAATATCATCAGCGTGCTGCAGAATCCGTTCTATGCTGGTGCGTACGCCTATGGAAAATCCGAACCTCGGACGACCGTTGTCGATGGGCGGCTTTGCCGAACCTACGGGCATGACCGGCCTATGCAGGATTGGGCCGTGCTGCTCCGCGAGCACCACGCTGGCTATATTTCATGGGAAGATTACGAGCGCAATCAACAACGCTTGCGCAGGAACGCTTACCGGAAGCCTGCTGGAGCGGCAAAATCCGGGCGTGGCGGGAAGGCGCTGCTGTCAGGCTTGTTGCGGTGCGCGCGTTGCGGCCGCATGCTGCAGGTCGTCTATAGTGGCCGCTACACGGTGGCCAGGTACGCTTGCAGGGTTGGCCATGCCATGCATGGTCTCGAGCCATGTATCACGTTTGGAGCGCTCCGTCCCGATGGTGCCGTGGCTCACGAGATCGTCGCTGCGGTACAACCCGTGGCCATCGAGGCCGCAGTGACTGCCGACAGCCAGGTTAAGGAACGGAACGGCGAGCGTCGCCGCGCACTCGAACTCGAGCGGCAGCAGGCGGAATACGAAGTAAACCTCGCTGCACGGCGGTATCAAGCGGTCGATCCAGACAACCGGCTTGTCGCAGCCGAATTAGAGGCGCGATGGAACGCCTCTCTGGCTCGGCTTCGCGATTGCGAATCAAAGCTCAACGATGAAGTAACGATTCCCCGTCCCGAGCTGAATCGCAATTTGCTGATCGACCTCGCAAGCGATCTAGAGGCAGCCTGGATCGGTGCTGACATGCGAGCCAGACAGCGCCTGGTGCGCGCCCTGATCGAAGAGGTAGTTGTCGATGTTGACGAGGCCGCTCGTGAAGTACTGCTCGTGATTCACTGGCGTGGCGGGCAGCACTCCGAATTGCGCGTACGAAAAGCGAGGTCTGGCGAACACACCAAACGAGCATCTGCCAACGCAGACGGGGTGATTCGCGATATGGCGCAGAAGTGGAGCGATGAACACATCGCAGCGACGCTAAACCGTATGGGCCTCCATACGGGGCAGGGTCAGACGTGGACTGCCAGACGAGTTGGATCCTACCGAAGAAAAAAGAACATCCACGCCTACGCTTCTGCCGCAAAAGACGGCGTGTACGTCACCATGTACGAAGCTGCTCGCGTTGTAGGCGCGTCGAGCAGTGCGATCCGCCGCTTGATAGAGCAGTCAATTCTTCCCGCGCGCCAAGTCATGAAGGACGCTCCTTGGCAGATTCTCGCGGCAGACTTGCAGCGACCTGAAGTACAGGAAGCGCTACGTCGCCGACGCGTACTTCGCCGCCCGTGTCGCGGCTCGGATAATGATATGAACCTAAGACTTCCAGGCACTTGAAGGAGTAACGCACAATGATCCCCCCATCACGGGACCACGCAGAGCGCGCTCGCTCGCGTTGTTGTGAAGGGGAATGGCGGGGTCTTCGAGGAACAAGACGAGACCGCGCCACATGTTGCCCATGTACTCGACCGCTTTGCGCAGCGGACTCTGTGGCGATGCGCGGATGCTCAGAGCCCATTGCTCTATCTGCTTGACGAGAGGGCGCGAACGCTCGGCACGCAGCTGAGCGCGCATCGCATCTCCCGGCGTTCCCGTGACACACATCGACTCGATGTGAAATAGCTCATCGATGAGATCGAGCACCGGCTTCGTTTCTTCCTCGAACGCCACCTCGAGCTCCAGGAATTTCCTTCTCACGTGGCTCCAGCAATGTGCGAGGCGAAATCGCCCGCTCTTGGCGAGTGAGATGTACGAGCTGTAGCCGTCACACATCACGGTGCCTGCGTACTCGCCGAG
>JANOIG010000393.1:0-13627 GCA_031407405.1 Deltaproteobacteria bacterium | reverse complement strand
ACCGCGCTCCAGGCGGGTCTTTTATAAGTACGCAATTTGCCCGAAGCACGGCTTCTCGGGAACAATCGCCAAACTCGTCCGCCCGGGCTCTCGTGCCCGCGCCCACGAGGCCGGAGAAAGGCCTTCCATGTCCAACCTATCGGATCGCATCGCCAACGCCAGCGTGGCTCCCTGGAAAGAACTACCCAATTGGTACGTCACCAACGGGAACGCCGTGGTGGGTCCCGTCAATACCAGCCTACTGCTCCGGGGCATCGCGCACGGGCGAGTGGACCGCGGGTGCTATGTCGCCCAGCACAGCTGGTCAAACTGGCGGGAGCAGAAGCACATCCGTGAAATTCGTTCCCTGCGCCGCTGGCAGTATTCACAAAAGCAGCGGCCGGAGATCGAGGCCGTCAAACAGGCGATGCGAGCCCCGCGCTTCGACGGCAGCTTGCTCGAAGGGGTGAACGGCGGAGACGCGCTCCTGACCAAAGCCCTGTCGTTGGCGATTCAGAGCACGCGGGCCAGCGTGGGCGTGGTGCATCAGCCCAAGCCCCCGCACATCGGCCTGGTCACCTCGTGGGTACACGGCCCGGGCATGGGCCTCAACCTGGGTGAGGTGGTGCCCTGGCACGACGACGCGCGCGTCGTCGCCGGCAGCGATCGCGCCGTCCTCGGCCACCCCGAGCACGACGCCTGGGCACGCGCGAGCGCGCGGCGCCTGAGCAACAGCGTCAACCAGCGCGTATCCGGCGTAGCCCTGGTCTCGGTCAACTTCGGCAGCGCGCGCGGACTGATCGAGCTCGGGCGTTACGATCACTCGTTTCGACAGAGTGACGTGGCGGTGCTCGAAGACCTGAGCAACTCAATCGTGATGCGCCTCGGCCAGCTCACGGATTGACGCGCGCCAAGGCGTACCCGTATCCGTCCTCGCGCCCAGCTCGGCAGCCAGCCGCCCGCCCACCTCTTGGCCCAGCGCGATGCCAGCGCGGATCCGGCCCGCGTCGCGGGTGAAGCGGCTGAGCGGTAGCTCATCGGGCGGGTTCACGAGCACCACCTCTTCGCGCTCCACCGCCAGGCGTAGCCGGTTCATCACCGCGTTATGCAGCTCATGCTGGCGCAGGGTGGCCAAACGCGCGGCGCGCGGCACGATGGCGTGGATGAACGCCTTCTCCCAAAGCTTGGGGGCGGCCTTCAAGGTATTCATCTTGCGCGTGAGCACCACCACCGTGGGCCCGCTGCACTCGGTCGCGATGGGCTCGTCGAAAGGCACCGGCATGGCGACCCCGCCATCGATGAAGCCTCGGTCGCCAATGGTGACGATGCGGTTATATCCGACGGGGAGAGCCAACGACGCACGCAACCAATCCACCACGTCATCGTGGCGCGGCCTGGCGAGCACGCCGAGCCCGGTCTTTACGTCGGTGGCCGCGATGTATAACGCTGGGTCTCCGCGCGTCGCCGCGACCGGATCAAACAGCGATTGGCCAATCATCACGCGGTCCAGCATGTCGTCGACGGCCAAGCCCGGCCCCCCAAAGGGAGTCAACTGGCGCCGCCAGCTGATGAAGTGTTTGCCCGGCACGTAGTTCGCCCACAGATCGCAGGCGGTGGCGGTCTGACCGGAGGCAAAAAACGCCGCGTTGATGGAGCCGGAGGAGCAGCCGATGACCGCTTTGGGACGCACCCCGGCCTGAGCCAGCGCATGCACGACTCCCGCCGAATAGGCCGCGCGGGCGCCACCACCTTCCAGGACCAGCTTCATGACAATTTCAGGCGACCTTCATGGGAGCAAGAGCAGCGTGACCTCGAGCGGGACGCGCTGCGTCCCACGTAGCACCATCAGTACCACTTTCTCCCCCGGCTGGTGGCGGTCAACGATATTGTAGAAGTCATCGTAATTGTTGACGGGTTCGCCGTCGATGGCAACGATCACGTCGCCCAGCGACACCCCGCGGCGAGTCCGAGTGGTGCCTCGCAGGCCCGCTTTGGCCGCGGGGCTATCCTCCGGAACGCTCAGCACGAGCACGCCGCGTATGCCGTAGTGGCGCTCGAAACGCTGCAATGGATCGATGCCGACGCCGATGCCGATCCGGTCCGCCTTACCCCCCTTGATGATCTGCGGGACAATGCGAATGATGCTGCTGACCGGCACGGCGAAGCCAATGCCCGCGGACGAGCCACTGCCGCTGAAGATCATGGTGTTCATGCCGATCAGGCGCCCGCTCGAGTCGAGCAAGGGCCCTCCGGAATTGCCGGGGTTGATGGCGGCGTCGGTTTGAACCATGTCGCGAATCGTCACCCCCCCGACGCCGGGCACACTTCGGCCGAGGGCGCTGACGATGCCAATCGTCAGCGTCTGATCGAGGCCAAACGGATTGCCAATGGCCAGCGTCTTTTGTCCGACCATTAGCTCGAGGCCGTGCTCCACCCGGATCGGCCGGAGGTTGTCCGGCACCTCACGCAGCTTGAGCACCGCGATGTCCTTGCGTGGATCGCTACCGACCAGATCGGCGTCGAAGCTGCGGTGGTCGTGCAAGGTGACGGAAAAAGCGCGTGCGTGCTGCACCACGTGATGGTTCGTGACCACATGGCCCAAGGTGTCCCAGATGAAGCCCGAGCCAGTGCCCGCTGGCACCTCCACCTGGCGGGCAAAGCGGTCGAGCACGATGTTCGTGTTGGTCACGAACACCGTAGCGGGTGCGACGGCCTCGAACACGCTGATGGAATTCGACTCGTCCTCGGTCTTGGCCTTGGGCCCCAACGGCACGATCGGTGTCGTGGCGGCCCCGGGAGCATCGGCTCGGGGTGGCGGAGGGGTCCCCGGCTCAGGGACAGCCGGTGCCGGGCCCGGAGGCAGGGCGGGCGCGGGTGCCGGCGGCGTGTCGGGAACCGACGAGCCCCCGGTCGGCGGTGCGTCGCTCGAGGAGCGGCGAGCCAGAAAATCGTCGCACCCAAGGCCGAACGCGACCTGCGCGATGGCCAGCATGAGTGCCGGAACAGCCCTAAAACGCGACATCGGGCACGTCATCTGCGAGATCCCGCAAGCTGTCAACGCTGAAGCCTCCGGGGCCGTGGTACCGGGATTCGAACAGCCCGCTGGATTGTTGGTCGGACTTCAGGTAGAGGCTCGCGACGCGCTCCGGATCCCCGCGGTCCACTGCCATTGCTGCGTTTCATGGCTAAAACAAGCTCTATTCCGAACGTACTGGCGGCTCGCTACGCCAGTGTGGACATGCAAAAGCTGTGGTCGCCCGAAAACAAGGTCGTGCTCGAACGGCGACTTTGGGTGGCTGTGCTCGAAGCCCAGCGAGAGCTCGGAGTCGCGGTACCCGAGGCAGCCGTGGCCGCCTACCGAGGCGTCATCGAGCAGGTCGACCTCGACTCGATTGAGCGCCGTGAAGTACGCACACGGCACGATGTCAAAGCCCGCATCGAGGAATTCTGCGAGCTGGCGGGTTTTGAAGCCATCCATCGCGGCATGACCTCGCGTGACTTGACCGAAAACGTCGAGCAATTGCAGATTAAGGCAGCATTGGTTTTGGTGCGCACCAAAGCCGTCGCTAGCCTGGCCCGCTTGGCCGAGCTCGCCGCCAGGTTTTCTGACACGGCCATTGCCGGTCGTAGCCACAACGTCGCGGCGCAGGTCACCACACTCGGTAAGCGGTTTGCCAACGCGGGGGAAGAGCTGCTGCAAGCAGTCTATGCGCTCGAGCATCTGATCGAAAACTACCCGCTGCGCGGCCTCAAAGGCCCTGTCGGGACCCAGCAGGACCAGCTCGATGTGCTTTCGGGGGATGTCACGAAGCTCGAAGAGCTCGAGCAACGGGTGGCGAAGCACCTGGGCTTCAGCCATGTCCTCGGCAACACGGGCCAGGTCTATCCGCGGTCGCTGGATTTGCAGGTGGTCAGCACCTTGCGGTTGTTGGCCTCAGGCCCAGCCAACCTGGCCAAATCGCTGCGCCTGATGGCAGGTCACGAGCTCGTGAGCGAGGGGTTTCAGGCGGGCCAGGTGGGCTCTTCTGCCATGCCGCACAAAATGAACGCGCGGTCGTGTGAGCGCATCAGCGGGTTCACGGCCATCCTCGGCGGCCACCTGAGCATGCTGATGGCGCTGAGCGGGGACCAGTGGAATGAGGGTGACGTCAGCTGCTCGGTCGTGCGCCGCGTGGCGCTGCCCGATGCATTTTTCACGAGCGACGGTTTGTTCGAAACACTGCTGCACATTCTCACGGATTTCGTGGCCTTCCCAGCCAGCATCGCCCAAGAGCTGGCCAGGTACCTACCCTTTCTGGGTGTCACCAAGGTGCTCATGGCCGCGGTGCAAGCGGGGCTGGGGCGCGAAAAAGCTCACGCCTTGATTCAACAACATGCCGTGGCAGTGGCGGACGATTTGCGCCACGGCCGAGCACGGGAAAATGACCTGGTGGCGCGGCTCGGAGCCGAGCCTGACTTGCCGTTCTCGGCAGCGGAGCTCGAGTTGCTGCTGGGCAGCCCTCTCCAGCTGGTCGGCGCGGCACAAGCGCAAGTCCAAGCCTTCGTAAAACAGGTCGAGGCCGTCCTCGAGCGTTATCCGGAAGCGGACCACTACGAGCCCGGGCGCTTGCTCTAGGCCAGCACTACCGGCTCCCAATGGGCCAGGGGGCCCACGCGGCGCGCCCGGCGGCTGAACCGCCTTGACGGCGTGTCGGGACGAGTTCAGGGTCAATACGACGCTATGAAGAGCAATCGGCTCCTGCAGCTGGTTCGATGAACAGGGCCTTAATTTGCGCGTTTTTGGGCGGCATGACGCTGTCCACCGCCTGCGCGCCGCGCCCGAGCTCTGCGCCCTTGGGGCTCGGTCCGCTCGCGGTTGCCGAGCAAAGCGCGGAATCGAGCGCCGAAAGCCGACGCCTGTCGGCGCCGCGGCCGGCCGCTGTGACCGACGTCAAAGGTGAAAGTGTCACCAAGGCTCCCGCGCCTGACGATGAGAAAAAAGCGGCGGCCTCCGAGGCATCCACCCAGGCCGCGGATGAACCGGATGAGGAGGCCGAAACGGGGCTGGCTCCGGGAACCGTCCCCACTTTAGAGGGCCTGTATGCGGGCGACGACACCGCGATATTCCGCCTGACGGGCTTCCCGGAGCGCGAGCAGAAAGACGACAAGGCAAAAATCCGCATCGAAGCGGACTCGCGGAGCGTCGTGCGCATCACCCTCATCAATAGCGAAGACGGCAGCGACTTGTGCGAGCTGACCGCGCGGGTGGAAGGCAACGCCGCGCTGCTCGAGTCTCCACAACCCTGCTTCAGCTCGGACGATGAGGGCGCTCTCCAGGCGGAGCTCACCAGCGGGCGAGCGGTGGTTTCCGGGGATCGGCTCAGCATGCAGGCAGAGGGCACGCTGTCAGCGACACTCGCCGATCAGGAGCTCGACGGCACCCTCACGTATTCGTTCAAGGGCGATCGCCAGTAAGATTTCCGAGGGGCCAGAAAGCAAACCCAACGCCGCGGCGAATGCGCTACTAGTGGCTCGTTTCATTGATGGGCCGCCACACCCGGCCCGCAAGTGTGGGGGCCGGGCGCGACAGCCCCCAAACCACACTTCTACTCGCACCAGCTATTTTTTCTTGGGCGGCGCTTCGCGCCGAGCGCTAGGTGCCATTGTCCACTATTTCAATAGAAGCGAAGCACTAGGAGAAGCGTGGCATGATTGACTGCTCCCCCAAATACAGGACTCGAGCTAGCTGTTTAGCGCTGGCTTTAGCCGTCAGCGCCCTGATCGCCTGCTCAAAAACCGAGGCCCCCCGTCAGGGCGCTGGCCAGCCGCAGGACAAAAGCCAGGCCGTGGCGGTGGCCGTGCCCACGGGAGAGGTCACCCAACCGCCCAAGTCTTTGGGCCCCATCAAGACGCCCAAGGACAACCCCACCACCCTGGCCAAGGTGAAACTCGGTAATCAGCTGTTTTTTGACCCTGCCTTGTCGGTAGACGGCACTCGCTCTTGCTACTCGTGCCATCAGAACGAAGACGGCACCGGAGGTCATGAACCCACGGCCATCGGCGCCAAGAATGTTCCCCTGCCCCGCCACGCCCCGGTCATGTGGAACGTCGCCTATTTGCCGCGCTTCTACTGGGATGGGCGCTCCGACTCGCTCGAGGCCCAAGCCAAAGCCGCGTGGGCCGGCGGCAACATGGGGGTCGGCCAGGACAACCTCGCCGCCAAGGCCACGGAGATCGGCGAGAAACCGGAGTACAGGGCCGCGTTTGATGCGGCGTTCCCTGGGCTCGGAGCCACCCCGGATACTGTCGTCCAGGCGATCTCCGCCTACGAACGCACGCTATTCTGCGGTGACACCGCGCTCGATCGCCATGTGGCCGGGGACGCTAACGCGATGACTGAAGAGCAGAAGGCCGGCATGGAGCTCTTCATTGGCAAAGCGGCTTGCCACGGCTGTCACACCCCGCCCTTCCTTTCCGACGCGTACTCGATCGAGGACGGCTCCTACCACAACGTGGGGGTTGGCATCGAAGGCAAGGACCCGAAAACGGTCGACGTGGGGCGCCAGAAAGTATCGGAGAACCCGACGGAGTGGGCCGCGTTCAAGACGCCTTCACTGCGCAACGTGACCCGAACGGCCCCGTATCTGCACGACGGGTCGAAGAGCAAGTTAGAGGATGTCGTGCGCTTCATGGCCGGAGGCGGCTACAAGAACCCAGCGCTCGACCCCAAAATGGTCGACAAGCAGCTCAGCGATGATGAGGTCAAAAAGCTCATGGCTTTCTTGGGCGCCTTGGAATGCCCGGGAAAGCTCACGCCGCCCGCAGCGCTGTAATCAAACCCGACAGAACTAGCGAACAGAGTGAGACCTGAAATCGAGAAGCGGCGCACGTTCGCCATCATTGCGCACCCCGACGCCGGCAAGACTACCCTGACGGAGAAGCTCCTCTTATTTGGCGGGGCCATTCAGTTGGCGGGTGCGGTCAAGGCACGCGGCGACCAGCGCCGCGCCCGCTCGGATTGGATGAAGGTGGAGCGTGAGCGCGGCATCTCTGTCACCGCCTCCGCGATGACGTTCGACTACGGCCCACATACGTTCAATCTGCTCGACACGCCCGGCCACGAGGATTTCAGCGAAGACACCTACCGCACGTTGACCGCCGTCGACTCGGCGGTCATGGTCGTCGACGTCGCTCGTGGCATTGAAGCCCAAACTCGCAAGCTGTTCGAGGTCTGCAGGCTGCGCGATGTGCCCATCATCACCTTCGTGAACAAGCTGGATCGCGAAGGCCGAGACACCTTCGATCTCATTGATGAAATTGAACAAACCCTGGCTCTCGACGTCACGCCAGCGACGTGGCCCATTGGCCGCGGCTCCCGTTTCGTCGGCTGCTATGACTTGATCCGCGACCAATTGATCCTGATGGGTCGGTCGAAGGACGGCTCACTGCAACGCGGGATCACCGTGAAAGGCCTGGGCGATCCGGCGCTGGAACAACACGTCCCGAGCGACCTCCTGAAGGAGCTGCGCGAAGAGGTGGAGATGGCGCGTGGCTTGTGCCCGCCTTTCAACCTCGAGTCCTACTTGCAGGGCCATATGACTCCCATCTACTTCGGAAGCGCTCTGCACAGCTTTGGGGTTCGGGAGCTGTTGCACGGCCTCGGGGACATCTCGCCGCCGCCTAGGCCCCACCAAGCGGTGGAACGCAGCGTCTCGGCCGATGAAGACGCCGTCACGGGCTTCGTGTTCAAAATCCAGGCAAACATGGACCCGAAGCACCGAGACCGGGTGGCGTTCGTCCGGTTATGCTCAGGCCATTTCGAGCGGGGCATGAAGCTGCACCACGTCCGAACGGGCGCGCAGCTCCGAGTTCACAATCCGCTGCTATTTCTGGCACAAGACCGCGAATTGGCGGAAGAGGCATGGTCAGGTGACATCATCGGGATCCCCAATCACGGAAAGCTGCGTGTGGGCGACACTCTCACCGAGGGCGAGGAGTTGCACTTCGCGGGGCTGCCCAGCTTCGCACCCGAGTTGCTGCAAACGGTACGCCCAGAAGACCCAGTACGGGCCAAACACCTCGGGAAGGCGCTGACGCAGTTGGCAGAGGAAGGTGCCGCGTCGGTGTTCAAGACCCATCTGGGCTCGACCTGGGTCGTAGGTGTGGTGGGCTCTTTGCAATTTGATGTGCTAGCGGACCGAGTCCGTACGGAGTATGATCTACCGGTGCGCTTTGAAGGCACGCAGCTCTACACGGCGCGCTGGGTGGAAGCCGACGACCCCCGCGAGCTCAAGCGGTTCCGAGAAGAGAACCGCCCCAGTCTGGCGGATGATCACACCGGTGCTTCGGTCTTCCTCGCTCGGAACGCTTGGCACCTAGAACGCGCCGAAAAGGACTATCCGCAGTTGCGTTTCCTGAAGATCAAGGAACAGGCCCCAGCGTAACTTCGACCAGTAAAGATCCACCAGTGAAGATCGCGAGTGAGTTCTTCTTGACTCGTGCGCTCATTCGCTCGCAAATGGCCGATAACCGGGAGCCGCTCTAGCGCTCCTATAAAGTGATTCCACGATGACAGTACGCCGATGGAACGAGGACGCAGGCGGGACCAGTGAGCTGGCACCCGTAGTACTCATTCTAAAAAAAACCCAAGGTAGCGTGTGGTCGGAGGCAGGGCGCACCCCCCTCTGCCCCACGCTCGGCTGGTTGCACGACAACTACGGCGCTGGCCAATACGAGCTGCGGCTCAAGCAAGGAAACCGCATTCTGTGTATGGCAAAGGCCGAGTGCAGAGCAAAACCCAGCCCCGCCAGTGCCGAGCGCCAAACTCCCGAGGGCAGGCCCAACCTGCCGGGCTCCAACCTGCCGGGAGGGGAGCGGACCAGCACTACCAGGAGCTGGCTTGTTTCTGGTAACGAGCGTGTCCCAACAAGAATTGTCCTTCGTGGAACTGCTCTGGGCTGAGCTCGGTCACTCCTTGGTCGGATAGCTCGAGGACGCGGGTCGCGACCTGCGACACCATTTGACGGTCGTGGGTGATGAACACACACGTCCCCTCGTAGCGCGCCAAGGCTTCCGTCAGCGATCGGATGGCTTCGAGGTCGAGGTGATTGGTGGGCTCGTCGAGCAATAACACGTTCGACTTCAGCAACATCAGGCGCGCCAACAAGAGCCGCACGGTTTCGCCTCCAGACAGCACCTCGGTAGGTTTCAGGGGTTCGTCCTTCGTGAACAGCAACCGCCCGAACAGCGCCCTCAGATTCTCCTCGTCTGTGCCCTCGTTCCAGCTCCATAGCCACTCATGGGCGGTCTGGCTGGACCTCTTGACGAGCTCGGAGTGGTCTTGCGGCAGGTAGCCGATCGCCGCCTCATAGCCCCATTCGACCTTGCCCGCGTCAGGCGCCAATTCCCCGAGCAGCAGCCGCATCATCGACGTCTTGCCAATGCCGTTCCGGCCCACCAGCGCGACGCGGTCCCCGCGAAATAGCGACAGGTTGAAACCACTCACGATGCTGATGTCGCCAAAATGCTTGGTGAGCCCCTCGACGTTGAGCACCTGCTTGCCGCTCGGGCGCTTGACCTCGAAGCGAATGAACGGGCGAGCGATATTGGAGCGCTTCAGATCGTGAAGCGCTTTCTGCTCTCGACCGACCTGCTTCTCGCGACTCTTGACCTGGCTAGCCCGGGACCCGGCTCGGAAGCGCTGCACGAACTCTTGTAGCTGGCTGATTTTCTTCTGCTTGGCCGAGTTGGAGAGCTCGAGCGAGGAGCGCGCTTCGGCTTTAGCGCTGACCATGTCGTCGTAGTTGCCGTTGTAGACGATGATGGTCTCGTAATCGATGTCGGCAATTTTCGTGCAAACCTCATTGAGGAAATGGCGATCATGGCTGATGACCACGAGCGCGCCGGTGAACTCTTCGAGGAAGCCCTCGAGCCAGCGGATGCTGGCAATGTCCAGGGCGTTGGTCGGCTCATCCAGCAGCAAAGCCTCGGGCTTACCAAAGAGCGCCTGCGCCAACAGCACGCGGACCTTGTCGCCGCCCTGCAACACCGACAAGGGCTGTGGGTGGTATTCGGCCGCGATCCCTAGCCCTTCGAGCAGACCGGTAGCCTCGGTTTCGGCGGTGTAGCCGTCTTCCTCCGCGATCACCCCCTCGAGCTCCCCCAACCTCACCCCGTCCTCGTCGCTCAGGTTGTCGCCCTTCGCGAGCAGCTGCTCTTTCTCACTCATCGCCCGCCACAAGCTCTGGTTGCCCATCATGACCACGTCGATGACACGGTACTGGTCGAAGGTGGTGTGATCCTGCCTCAAGATGCCAAAGCGCTTGGGCAGGCGGACGCTGCCCCCCATGGGCTCGAGCTCCTTGGCCATGATCTTCATGAACGTGGTCTTGCCGCTGCCGTTAGGCCCCGTTAGCCCGTAGCGTTCCCCCGCGTTGAACGTCACCGTGACGGCGTCAAACAGCATTCGAGCGCCGAAGTTCATCGTGACATCGTTGACTGAAATCATCGCAATTCCTTACCCAGGTCTGTGAGCGCTCAAAAAGCGGGCGCAGGTTAGTAGCAGACGCCGCCGCGTCAGCCCGACCAAATTTCGTAAACGGCCCGGGTCAAGCCAAATCACCCGCCTTTCCAGTGCCAATTCCGGTCCTGCGCGAAAACCCTGAACACAGGGCCGCTCATGGAAAGGGCCGGAGCCGTTTTGCGCATGTCGACCTGACGAGCGCCACGTCGGGCAAAGAGAGCATGATCGCCCCGCACCTGACCGACACGCAAGCGGTGCGCGCTATTCCGCCACATGTCGCCCTGTCTTTGCGTACCCGCGAGTCACTGGTTTGTGTCAGCGCGACACGCTCGAGTAACGAACGCGTCAGGGTGTCTGGCGATACCTCATGAATCGAAACGTCGACCCGTACATGGAAATGACAAGGGCGCGAATCGATATCGTTGATGCATCGAACTCTATCCAAGTACGCACATGTAGGTCTGGCGTCAGCACGTCAGACCCGAAAAACAGGCCCGATGAGGCCAAGTCACCGTTGCCTCCAATGGCTCGTTGCCCTCGCGTTGGGCTGCTCCGCGCAACACAAGTCCGTTGACGAGCCCAGGGCACCGCTCGATGCTCGCGCGCCTCACCCGTCGATTGAAATGGCCCGGCTCGATCCCGCGCCTACCGCTCCAACGCCCCGCGCCGAGGTAGCCCAGAAGGGGTCTCACGCGAGCCTTGTTTGGCTCAGCCCGCGCCACGTCGGCGCCGCCGTCCGCGCGCATCAGGGCGCCTTCAGCGCGTGTCAAACACTGGCCGACGCGGGGGCACGCTCAAAGACCGGGGCTGTCACGCTCGCTTGGTTGGTGCAGGCAGATGGACGCGTAGCTCGCGTGAGCGTGGGCCAGTCCAGCTTCGAAAGCCATCGGGTCAACGACTGCGTGCTGTCCGTCGCCAAGCAGGTCACCTTCCCCGCCTCGCCTGCGCCCACGCAGGTTTCATGGACGGTGAAATTCCGTGGCGCCGCGAGCGAACCCCTGGCAGAGGCCGGCGCCCGCCTGACTGACGGTCGCTAGGACCTGGCGCCAGAAGTCGTGCCGAGTTTCGCGCGAGGGCCTGGTGCCGAAGAGGACGCTTGCTTGCTCGTCAGAAGGTCTTTAATTGAAGCGGCGTGAGCATTTCACGACACCAATTTAGGTCTGCGCTCGGCCAGTGGCCAAGCGGCGTCACCGTCGTGACATCTCGCGTCGGTGCCGTCCCCGCCGGTATGACGGTGTCCGCGTTTTTTAGCGTGTCGTTGGCCCCTCCTCTCATCGCGGTCTGCCTGGATGGGCAAGCTGCCACGCTGAAGGTCATCCTCGCGAGTCGTCAGTTTGCGGTCAACGTGCTGTCGACCAGCCAGCACAACCTCAGCGAGAGGTTTGCCAAGGAAGACGAGCCGGTCCGTTTCGGCGGCATCCCGCTGCACGAAGCCGAAGGCGCGCGCAGCCCCCTACTTGCCGGATCAGTGGTGAGCTTGGACTGTGAGCTACAGGCAACGCACGCGGCCGGTGATCATGTGCTCTGCATCGGACAGATCCGACTGGTCGTGTCCCACCCGGGAGAACCACTGCTTTTTCACGCTTCGCGCTACCACCGTCTGGCGGCTCTCGAGGGGGATGGCGGCTGAGGTGAGACAGCGCGAGTCGGCCTCCGAAGAAATTGCTTGAGGTCCGCCCGGCTTTGGTGAAAATTCGAGAAGCCCACACGGCTCCCGACTCACACCGTGAGCCCTGAACCAAGCTTTGATGTCGAACGCATTGGCCACCCAGCCGACCCAGTCAGCCAAAAGACGAGAAGGCCGAGTCGACGTATGACCGTGTGCGTCCGGGGTGGGATCGCCAAGAGTCTGCATGGGTGGCATTTGCACGTGGGTCATTGCATGTGGCAGTGGAAGCTGGCCGTAGTGTTCTATTGCAGGGCGGCATCTTGCAACGCGGCGTCCCACTTCAAGCGAAGTTTTCCCAGCGAAGGCAGCACAGCACCGCTCGGCGGCTAAGGCTGGTTTAATCGCGCTCTAGACTGCAAGTACCATTTTGGGCGACCTCAGGATTAGACACGAAGGCCAGATCTTCCAATTGGCGCAGCGCCAAACGCTCGTCGGGCGCTCACGCCGTTGCGCCATCATCCTGAGCAGCCGCCTGGCTTCGCGAGAGCACTGCGTGCTGGAACGCTCCGGTGCGGCTCTCACTCTGATCGAGCTAGGTAGCAAGAACGGCACCTGGGTGAACGGGGAACGTGTCACCCGCCGGCGACAGCTGGCGAAGGGTGACGAAATTCGGATCGGTAGTGATCACTTGGAGGTGCTCGAGGCGGCCAAGGGTAACGAGCCCGAGCCGCGGCGGCACATCTCGACACAACGCATGTCCCGAACGGCATCTCAGGAGCAGTTCGAGGACGCAACAGCCACCGTGGACCACGCTTCCGTGCTCGACCTGGCAGAGGTGCTGCTCGAGACCGCCAGCGGGAACGAGCAGCGGCCTCAAACGACCCGGGTCATCCTGGCCGCCGTAGATGAGCTCTTGGACCACGCAGGCTTGACTCAACCCTATCTGGGCGTTTCCGAGGAACAAAGGCTCCGGGTCATCGCCGATCGCGTGCAATCATGGTGGTCCGACGGCTCGATGGATAATTGGCGCCAAGCCCTCGAAAGCCGATTAGCCGCCGCAGGGCGGCGGCGGTAGTCCCCAGTCCTCGCTCGCTAACGAATTTCGTCGGCCCGGCGGGGCGAGGCCGCCGACGGTCCGAGTCCATACATCGCTGACGAATTTCATCGGCCCGGCGGGGCGAGGCCGCTGAAATTCTCGGCGGTTTGGGCCACTATTGACTCGGTACATTTCTGTTCCTGGTCCCGAATCTTCGATTCGGGACGTGGGCACTTCGTGCCCTGAGGTCGTGTGGGCGTGATACAGCGCTCGGCGCGAAGCGCCGCCCAAAATAGAACAGCCGATTGCATAAACCTATGCGCTCGCGGGTGACGCGCCTGGCCCCCACACCTGCGGGCCTGGTGCGGCGACCGCGAGAGAGGATTTATGCGAGGTTCCCGCGTTCGAGCAGCTCCGCGACCGCGCGGTGCAAGGCTGCCATGGCGGGCTCACTGAGCTTTTGGAACTCGGCGCCGCACACACCTCGTGCGCGATGCCTCAC
>JANOIG010000391.1:0-35318 GCA_031407405.1 Deltaproteobacteria bacterium | reverse complement strand
CTGTACACGCTAACCTTTCGGCGGCGCTGCGCCGGTCAGGCCCTCCAGGTGAAACCGGTACCGGGACGTGAGCACCTGATACCTCCATCACCGGCTGAACCTCTCGCAGTAGTGTTAGAGTCCTCAGATCCCACTGCGTTGTCCGGCGCATCTCCAACGAGAACAATCACCCCCGCACCGCGAGGCCCATGACCACTTCGTATAGGCCGAGCGCTACTGCCGCCATCCTCTCATAGCTCAAGTTTGCAGGGATGTCGGTCGGCTGGTGATAGTGAGGGTCTCTATAAACAGCGGTATCCGTAACCATGAGCGCCCGATAGCCGAGCTGCCAGAACGCCCAATGATCTGACCAGCCCACTCCCGGAACCCAACCGGGTAGCGCTGCACCCTTCCGAGGGAAATTCGGTAGTGGCTCGGAATGAGCCGACAGCCTGACGCACGAGCGAGCGAGAGCTGAGATTGCCAACGAAGCCGACGAAGTCCCCTCGATCTGGATAAAGCAGACCGACAGGCCACGGGTAGCGCTGGGTTCCCGGCGTATCCGAGTAGTAGCCGAGTGACTCGAGTGCCAACATCGCGACGATACTGTCCCCACGTTGTTTGCACCCGCGAGCGTGCGCGAGCGACCCCATTCCAGGATTCTGGAAGTAGGGCGGCTCCTCATTCGCGAAGAAGACGACCCTGATCGTATGAAGAAAACGCTGGCCCGCCAAATGCTTCGCCAGAAGAAGCCCGACGGCCACGCCGGACGCATTGTCGTTCGCTCCCCTCGTGTCTGGTGCGCTGTCGTAGTGAGCACCGACCAGCACAATCTCCGAGCTCTGGCCTGGAAGCTCCAAGAGTACGTTCTGAGCCTCCGAACCCTCCGCGCCAAGGTCCTCGAAACTCAGCTCCCCCTGGCCTGAAGCGGCAATCGTCCGCAACTCGGACGCGATGTAGTTACGAGCTTCGGCGAGCGATTCACCGTGCCCCACTCGGCGTTCACCAATCACGCCGGCAAGCGCCGATAGGTGTGACCTCAACTCGTCTTCTGCAGCGCGAGCCAATGCAGACGGCTTCGGCAACGGCCCACGGTACGAGGCTCCCGGCATTGCCGTTGAATACAGGCCGCCCGCAAGCACGGAAAGGCTCAGGCTCCCGTAAAATAGAATGCGCCGTGTGGTTGCAGTCAGCGACACAGAATACACACGGCTGTTAGCCGAAACACATTCCTCTCACAGACGAAGCGGATGATTTGCACCGATGCGATACACGCGCGCGATGGGCCGGGCGCTTCACGTCACCAACCCACGCTCCTTGAGCCAGGCTGATAACCCCCCGCGCAAGCCGGCATGCAGAGCAGCGTCGAAGCGTTGCGAGTTGCGGAGCGCGGCAGCATACATCCAGACCGGGCCTTTCAAGCGCTCGGCATCTTCAGTTCGATAGCGAGCGAAGATGTGAGCATGCAGCGCCTGGTCGGTATTGCCCTGAATTTCGTAATTGATGCGATAGGCGCCGGTCAATGCCAGCAGAGCGTCACCAATGGCGACCATGTCCATGAGGAATTGCCCCCGCTCCGCTTGCCCCAGATCGTTGATGCTGCCCACCACCGGGTCCGGCAGTAACAAGCTGTACCCGGGCGGGAACTGTGAATCGCCGAGCACGGCCCAGCCGGACGCCATGCGGCCAATCACAGTTGGATTCTGGCCGCTCTGTGCCAAGGCCACACGCTCATGAATCAAGGTCGTCATCACTCTCCTCCGTTTCAACGAGAAACACTCATGTGCTCCTCGAGTCGTGCCGTGCCGAGATGCTTGGATCTACTTCGCCTGTTTGGCACCCTTTGACACAGAATCTGTTGGCACGCAGCTTGCCTTGACGTCGGCCATGTCTTGCCGTGTGCACGCTTGCACTATCGTACTTCTGACCAGCGTTTGGTGGGCGTGCGGTGGCGAAACCAACACCATCGTGATCCGTCCCTCCGAGCAAGTGGACACCAGCGACGATTTCCCCGAAGCCGCCGACAGCGTACCGGAGCCTGCAGCTGTGGTTTCCTCCTCATCAGCGCAGACCGGCTGCGCCGAATACGCGGGCCAATGCTGGGGGTTGGCCTGCTGTGAGGGCGCGGGCGAGTGCCTGCCGACACCTACAGCGTATGGGACTACGTATGCGTGCGGCGGAGTTGCGCCAGGAGGCCACAACGAGGTCTGTTCGGAGGCTGACTCTGCGGGTTGCTCGTGGCGGGAGCTTCAAGGTTGCCAGAGCTTCGGTGCCATCTCCGAGTTTTGCCCGAGCAATACCCGCGTGCGGCAGCTACGTCGTTGCGACGGCTCTTGCTTTGTCCCGGATGAGCTTTACCAGAGATTTACCCTGTGTTCTTGCGATGGCCGCGCGGCTCCCGGCATCGCCGCGTGCTGTACGAGCGGGCCGAGCTGGGACGCCGTCCTGTGCTGTGGCTAACAGCAGCCGCGCCATGTTTCGTTTCACACTTGCGAGAAGGGTCAGCGGCGTGTCCGGATGGGCAGGGTGAGCTCCGACAAACGCTTCCGCTGCGCACCTGACTCATCGAAGTTGCTTGGATCGAGCCAGGCCGTGAAAGCGTCGCGCCGCACGGGCCATTCGCCGTCGATGGCGGCGTACCAGGCGGTGTCCCGGCTGCGGCCCTTGTACACGGTGGCCTGACGAAAGATGCCTTCGAATGACAACCCGAGGCGCTCTGCTGCGGCACGCGAGGGCAGGTTCAGTGCATCGCATTTCCACTCGTAGCGCCGGTAGCCAAGGTCGAAAGCATTCTTCATCATCAAATACATCGCCTCCGTGGCGGCCGGTTGCTGTTGAAGCCGAGGCGAGAAATTCAAGTGTCCTACCTCGATCGCGGCGCTCGCTGGCGCAATGCGCAGGTAACTGGCGAGGCCCAGCGCGGCATGCGTCTTGCTGTCCACGATGGCGAAGAACAACGGGTCGTCGCTCATGCAAAAAACCTGGAGCCAGCTGGCGTAACTTTCGAAGCTCTCGAACGGCCCGTAGGGCAAGTACGTCCAATGCCTCGAATCTTTGGCCTGGGCGTTGGCCTTGAACAAAGCCGGGCCGTGACGAGCTGGGTCGAGGGGCTCGACATGACAGAAGCGACCCGACATATGGTTGCGCGGCGGCGCGGGGGGGCAACGCCAATCGGGCGGTAGTGCGGGGCCCACCGGTTGACCCCACTCGTTCAGAGGTGGCATGCCGCGAGCATACCGTGTTCCGAATCGGTCCTCACGCCAAGTGGCCTGCTTTGTGGACCCGGCGTTGAAGTTGATGCGCCGCATGCTAGCCTGATTGAAGTCAAACGACGTATGGTAATATCGCCCAATTTTCCACGCGTGCCGAGTGACGTGACGTCCGCGGCCGTGTCACAAGCGGAAGGGTTTGCCATTCGTTTGCCGCGCGCTCAGCTCGGTGATCTGATCCAGATCAACTGCTTGAACCGCATTCGCGGCGCCTTTTGCGTGAGCTCAGGGGCGCATCGAGGCCACCTGTTTTTCGAGCAGGGTCAGTTGATTCATGCAGATTTTGGGGTCGTCATGGGGCTCGACGCGGTCGTGCAAATGCTCGGCTGGCGCGGCGGTTCGATAGAGCCTTGCGTCCGGCCGTGGCCGAAGGAGAGCACCATAGACATGGGGGCAGACGTGCTGCTGCTGCATGCGGCACAGAGGCTCGACGAGGCCGCCCGTGCAGACACTGGGCCCGAGGCGACCACCAAGGTCGTGCGCCGAGCGCTCTGGCCTGCGGAGCTCTTGCCCACGCCCGTGGTTGCCGAAAACGAAGAGCCGCTCGCCTTCGAGGGTGCTGAACGCCCTTCACTGGCGTCCGCGCTAGCAGGTGAGCGCATCTCGCACCTGCAGGTCGCTCGAGTCACGCTAGATGGGACCATCCAGCAGCTCAAGGCGGGCGCTTCGACCGAGCTGGCAGACACGGCATTCTTTTGTCAACGCATGGCGAGCATGCTTGGCGAGACTCTGGGCCTGGGGGAGTGCCGAGCGGTGTCGCTGGAAGGCCCCCGGGAGAGCATCGTCGTGTTTCGGGGCCGCTCGATCGTGGGCACCCGAGGCAAGACCGCGGATCTGGAGTTCATACGCAAGAAAGTCGGGCTCACGTGAGCGCGGAACCGCTCGAACGGCTCAGGCAGGTGAGCGGCGTGCTCGGCAGCTTCACCTGCGGAAGCCTCGGCCAACTGCTGCTCACGGACATGCCGGAGCAGTACTCCCTGGTTCAGCTCGAGAGCACTGCCGCCCGCCTCGCCAATCTGTTTCAGAGCGCGGATGAAGTGCTACCGAAGTGCCGGAGCTTGACTCTGGGTTTCGGCGAGCACCAACTGTCCGTGCGCCGCTACCGTTTCGGCGCCTTGTGCGTACTCACCACTGCTGCTCCCGATCGGCACTTGTTGCGCGTCACCACCCGGTTGCTGGCACGCCGCTTGTCTGCCCTGGGCTAGGGGGCGCTGCTAGCGACTGGCTGCGCACCTGCACGGGCAAGCTCGGTAGGCATGCTGCGCGCGACCAGCCGGGTTGTCAGGCGCAGCGAGCGCATGTTGATGGATGACTGGCAGAGCACGCACAGGTAGCCCTGGACAAACTCCCGCACGAGCAGCTTGCCGTCCCCAAACTCGAACAGGGCGTCTTCAGTGTGCACGCCATTGGCGCTTCCACACTGGATGATTCGAGCCACTCGGCGGCCCGTCAACCTTAGCCCATCGATGCCAAAGCGCGCGGGCATCGAGTGGACCAAGAGCTCACCGCCGTGGGTGACGACGAAGCTGCCAGTGACACCCTCGATGTCGTCTAGAATTTGAAGTAGCCGCTGCGCGATCATTCGAGGCCTACTCTGCGCAGCACCTTTGACAACTGGCGCAGTGGCCCCGTAACCCCGACAACCTTGGCTGGCCCCGCCTGCGACACGGAGATGGCGTTGGCGGCGCCGCGTAGGTGCACGGCGGTGCAATCGTCGAAGCCCAACCCCTGAGCCACGAGGATCGCCATGCGATGCACGAACTCGCCGGCTTCCGGTAGCCACTCGTCCGGGCCCCTTTGCCGCAGCAGCTTTCCGCTCGTGGACAGCTGAACGACGCTGACGTCCGAGCTCCGTTTGGCCGGCCGTGGCCTGCTTTTTTCACCCCACTCGAGGCAGCGCCACGTGCCGCTATCCGTGCTCGATTCTGCAGGCAACGACGGCCTCTCGCCGACGGCTCGCGACACGACCCGGCTGGGCAAGGGTCTGGTACTGGGCCGGGCGGCTGCGGGCTGAACATCCACCTTTCTAACGACACCGGTGCGGGGCTCCTCACGGGGGGCACCTTCATGGGCGGCGCTGCTTTGGGCTGCGCGTCGGCGGGCGCCGACCTCGGCAATGGCTGGCTTCATGACTTCACCCTGGATGAAGAAGGGGGGGCTCTAAGCTACGCTCTGGGGGAGGAAGCCGCGGCGCGCTTTCGTGCCGTTTGACGGGCACCGCATGCAACCTGCGACGCTAATCATGTACCACGTGGCCATCTTCGATCAAGCATCACTCCGGGTTTTGTCCGCACATTCTCTGGCGAGTTGGCGACGTGATGTGCAGCGGTTGCACCGCAGCTTGGATATTCAAGCTGCGGTATGCAAAGGGTAGGCGTAAGTGCGAAACCCTGCGGGCAATTCCCCAGCTGTCGAGGCGGCTCGTGTTCTCGTTTGGCACGTCCGAGTTGCTGTAGGCACCGGCCCCGGAGCGTGCTACGAACGCACGACAGTTGGCCGCTGCGCGGCACGTGTACGGAGAGTCTCGAGTGCCCCAATGCAAATCCTGTGGCGAAGACGCCGACGAACTAGTGACCGCCAAGGTCAATGGTAAGAAACAACGCGTGTGCGAGAGCTGTGCCGACCTGGCGGGCGAAGAGCAAGCCATTCTCGAGGACAGTGAAGCCGCCGTCCAGAACATGATGGGCTTTCGCGGGCGTCGTTGACGAGCGCTACGACTGACGGTGACCGTGTACCGATCCCGCTCCCCACAACGGCCTGCCCTCTTGACCCCGGACGCGCCGGCCATTTTCCCCGATCCCCGCCGGGGCGATGACGAGGGTCTGGTGGCCATTGGAGGCGACCTCTCGATCGAGCGTTTGCAGGCCGCCTATGCCGGGGGCATTTTCCCCTGGTACAATGATGGCTTTCCTGTGTTGTGGTGGTCTCCCAATCCGCGCGCGCTGCTCGCTGCGGAAGACCTGCACGTTTCGCGCAGCTTGGATCGGCGCCTGCGGCGGCGCGACTACGCCTTGACCTGGAACCTGGCGTTTGCCGAGGTCATCGCCGCGTGTGGGACGCAGCGCAAGGGTGGCACGTGGATCGTGCCGGAGATGCGCGTCGCTTACCAGCAGCTCCACCGGGCAGGCCACGCCCACAGCGTCGAGGTATGGCAAGAGAACCGGCTGGTGGGGGGGCTCTACGGCGTGCAGCGCGGGGCGCTATTTGCGGCGGAAAGCATGTTCCACCGCGTCACGGACGCCTCGAAGATCGCGGTCGTGGCTGCGTCTCGAAGCCTGCATAAGGCCGGCATTCAGGTCTTCGACGTGCAATTTGCCACGCCCCATTTGCGCTCGCTCGGGGTCAAAGAGATCTCGCGTAACGACTACTTGGCTCGCGTCGCCCGGGCCAGCCAGCGCCCAGTCGATCTCTCGAAGTTGCAGCTCAGCGTGGACTAGAGCTCCGCCCACACGAAGCTTGGATGGGCGCCCGTCCCGGCGGTGTCGTAGTAGTCGAGGATTTCGAGCTTATAGTGCCTGCCGTCGCCGCTTCGAAACACATACACGATCTGCTTCGGGCTGAGGGTGTTGTCCGAGGGGTCGTAGTCGTACCAACCGCCCCCCTCGGCAAAGGCCGAGTCGACCACCGTGTCGTCATCGTCCGCGTCGGGTCGATCCTCGACGTACCCGTCTACTGGGGCCACGGTGACGTCCGCCAGCGTTGCGCCGCTCAGAATGGCGACGGCGGCGCCGCCGCTGCCGCTCACGCCACCGTTGGTGATGATGCTGAAGCGTTGCAGCCCTAGGTGCCAATCGCCGTCGTTTTCTGGATCGTCAGGCGTGACCTCAGCCCGGGACACAAAGCTAAAATAGACCCAGCGCTCGCGATCGGAGGCGTCGACTCGCGTCGTGAGCTCACCGTTGCCACTGGCCTCGGTCACTACACGGCCGTTCTCACCGCCGGTGCTGGCTTCGGGCACGAGATCGTCGGCGCACGCGGCCAGGCTGGCGAGCAGAACGAGTGAAATGTCTGGGCGGAGCGGGACCGTGCCGGCCCGAGTTTTTGAATGGTTTCGCATGCTGGATGCCTCTCCTTGTTGGTTGTGAGCGCCGCGCTGGCGCTTAGTAGTCAAAGCTGGCGCCTCCCGAGAAGGTGCGAGGTTGTAGCGGCAGGAATTCCGCGTCACCGGCATCCAGCATATTTTCCGCCAGTACGAAGCTGCGGAACCCGTAGCCGAGGGCTTGGGACACGCGTACATCGACGCTGGCGTAGGCATGGGAGTCGCGCCGTTCCGACGCTCCGTCGCCGTCGGTGTCCTGAAAGAAAGGCCGATTGCCGACGATGGCGGCTCGCGACGAGGTTTCGAAGCCAACTCCGGGTGCCCGGTAACGCACGCTCAGCGTCGCCCGGTGCAGCGGCTGCCCCGAAATGGGTTGGTCACTCGCTGCGTCTCGGGTGTGAGCCAGGGCGTAGCTCAGGTCCAAGCGCAGGCCGGGCAGCGGAGTGATCCTCGCGCTCGCCTCTGCCCCAAGCGTGCGTGCAGAGTCGATGTTCCGGTAACGGAATCGTCTTGGCCCCACCTCGTCGCCAGGCACGAGATCAGTGCTGATGCGGTCAGTGAGCTCATTCCAAAAGCCCTGCAACGACAGCCAGACTCGAGGCCGCGGGCGGTATTCGAGGCCGATGCTCAGGTGGGTAGAGGTCTCTGGCTCGAGCTCACTCGAGCCCTCGACGAGGTACCCGGCGCTGGGATTTTCAAACAGCAAATACAGCTCGCGAAAGTCCGGTGCCTTGAAGCCCCAGGCGTAGCTGACCCGGAACGTCAGCTCGGAAATGGGGTCGAAGCGCAGCGCGGCGCGCGGCGTGACATGCAGCCCGAATTGAGAATCGAGGTCCAGGCGCGCGCCGGGGAGCAGCACCAACAGGCGTGCTTCGCTCAGCGTCCACTCGTCTTGCACGTACAGCGCTCCGCGCGTGCGATCGCCGGTCCCGCCCACCAAACGTTCGGTATCGAGTGATTCGTGCCAGGCCTCCGAGCCAATGCTCACGAGGTGCGCGCTGCCGAGCAGCAGGTCGAGCTGGGCGCCAAGCTGCCCGATGCGCTCGCGTGTCTCTTGACGCTCATCGAGAGCGTCCGAGTCGCGCTGATCGAGCAGGAACTGATCACGAAATGTGCCCAGGCTGCTCCAGAGCTTCAACCGCGATCCCTCGCGGAGATCCCACTCTGGGCGAAGCAAGATCGAACCGGTTTCGGTCGAGTTGTGCCGATCAAACACCGCTCCACCACCGCTCAGGTCGACACCCTCGCGGTCGCGGCGCAGGTACTCGGTGGAGACCGTGAGCGCGAAGCTGTCGTTGGGGAGGAGGCGCGTCTGGTTTCTGACGTTGTATTGCTCGAACGCGCTCTGGCTCGTGGCCACGTCGCTCGGGTCGAGATCGAATCCGTCACCGGAGTGGCGACCCGCTGCAATCCGCGTCGACCAGCGCCGCCGGTGCAATCCCGCAGCCCCGGACAGGTCGATGTTACGGTACGCGCCGACGCTGCCCGACCCGCTGAGCTCGAGTGGGCGTTGGGCCGTACGCGTGATGACGTTGATCACCCCGGCGATGGCGTCCGATCCGTACAGGGCCGAGCTCGCGCCGCGCACGATTTCCACCCGCTCGATGTCCTCGATGGGGAAGCGCTGGAGGTCCAACACCCCGCCGACGCGACCCGGGACGCGCACGCCGTCCACCAGGATCAGCGTATAGTCTGCCGGCAAGCCCTGAAGCATTGGCGAAGTGCCGGCGAAGGAGCGATCGAGGTACAACCCAGGCTGCCCTTCGAGCAGCTCCGCCAGGTCCTGGGCGCCAGATTCGGCGATATCCTGCTCGCTGATGATCTCGGTCGCGACGGGCGCCTCCCCCAACGGGCGCTCGGTGCGCGAGCCTGTGACGACGATCGCCTCCACCGCGTGCGCGCCATCGCTGATCGCTTGCGGCTCCATGGGCTCGACCGCGGCTGCGGGCCGAAGCCTCGGCGTGAGGGCTACAGCCGCGGCCAGAGCACATGAAGTGAACGATCGGGGCAGGCGAGACACGGTGCACGCTCCAGTCTGAGCGGGCTCCGGGCTGTCTGCCTCCGGCCTCCAGCACGCAGATACCAAGGCTGCGCCACCGGTGCAATTGTTTTTGACAATCATTATCAACAATGCCAAAGTGGCTTTGCCCACCGAGAAGGATGCATGTCCGTCAGCAACAGCTTTGGTGCCAATTCCCCCACGGGCGAGCCGACACCGGCTCGAAGCGCTTGCCAGCACGATGACCTGCGCTGCGCTTGCGGCAGCCTGCTCGCGCGTCGCTTGGGTGATGCAGTGGAGCTCAAGTGTCGGCGTTGCAAGCGCACGGTACTGATTCCATTCGAAACGGCCGAAGCCGTGGATTCAGGCTGACCGACAGCGCGCTGATCAAGGCTCCAACTCGAAAACCATGGGCAGGTCGATGGCCAGTTGGCCTCCGAGAGCCGGGGGCAATGGCTCAAAGGGGCTGGCTTCACTGACCGAATCGAGCGCGGCGCGCAGGAGTGGCCGTCGTGATCCGCCGCACGTAGCCTGAGCTCGACGCACCCGTCCCGATCTCGTGATGACGATGTGCAAGCAGACCGTACCCTGGAGATGCGCGCGCCGGGCCGCATGTGGATACCGGCGGTGTTTCGAGATCCGCTGGCGCACTGACTCGATGTAACGACGGAGCAGCGTGTCCATTTCGGACGAACCCGTCGGCGCAGATTCCGATGTGGGTCCCCGCTGGGCACCTTCACCAGCTCGCGATACCGGGGCAGTAGGTGCCGCAGATGGGGTACCAATCCCGAAACGCGGCGCTGCTACCGCACGCGCTCGAGGCTGGGGTCGCACTTTCGGCCGCTGCCGCTCTGCCTCTAGCGCGGCGGGCCTTGGCCTCGGTGTTTCGGCTCGCGCGACGGCGTCGCCCATGGGCGACGCGCCCAAGTCGCTCAACACAGGTACTCTCGAGTGCTCGAGCTCGATGGCAATGTGAGTCGTGGTGGCGGCACGTTCTCTCAGCTTCGCCGTCGCGACCCACACCAGGTGGAGTGCGGCAGAGAGTGCGAACCAAAGCAGGCCACGAGCGCGCACGGCTGATACCTGCTCAACCAGGGCACGCGCAGCACGTCGCGGCCAAGGTCATGCCTTGCCGCGCTGAGTGGCCAACAAGAGGAATGCGGACACAGGTACGTCCTCAGCGAAGCGTCGCGCGGAATGCGCTGCCACCGCCTGACCCAGAGTGGAAAGCAACTCGGAGAGGGCGCACGGCGCCAGGCGCAACGTGAGGGCTCCGATGTGCAACTGCAACATGCCGCAGTCGCACACGTCGACGGCGGCGAGGTCTCCCTGCGCTAGCCGCGTCTTATGACACTCCTCCCGTACAGGGGGATGTGGTGAGTGGTGGATGTCGTCCATGCGTCCTATCGCTCCGTTGCCTGCCGCAGGCAGCTGGTTGGGGCGTTGGACGCTTCCGGTCTCGGGCCTCCGGCGGTTGATTTTCGTCTACCAAAGTCGCATTCGCGTCTTCGCCCCACCAGAATCGCAGGCCCGTCCGAAAATGCAAATGAAAATCGATATCAATAATACTGGCACCGATGATTGGGCGGCCCGTCAGCGAGGATCCAGCCGATTCCACAATGAAAGCGCCACGACAGCCAGGGCCACGGCCAATAGTAGCCACGACCAGAAGCGGGGCAGCGCTGGCGGCGCGCCCACTCGCGTTTCGAATTGGCCAATGACCTTCGGCAAGTCACGCTCGCTGAAGGCGCGCTTCGGGACAATCAGAAATAGCTCGCCCGACACCCAGACCAGCAGCGCTTCTGGCACTTGGTGAAAGCCATATAGCTCGGGCCAGGCATACAGCCGCTGCGAGAGCTCACTGCTGACGATGAGCCCCTGGGGGTTGAGCGTGTACCGGAGGCTGCGCGCCAGGCCCGGTGTTTTCGCGAACCAACGCTGCGCCACCTGTTCGGGGGCATTGTGCGCGGCAAAACACACGACGCCTAAACCCAAGAGCAGGAGCCCGCTGGGGTATTGAGGCGAGCTCATCAGCAAGAAGCCGCTCACGCAGGCGACGGCGCCGATGCCCGTGGCCATGCGAATCAGCCGGCGCGTGCGCGGCTCGTACCGGACGCCGTGAACGAAATCGGTGAGGGTGAGCGTACAGCTGCCGAACAGGCAGTCGTCCAGGTTCAAGCCGGGGCGCGGTGGGTCGGACATCGGTTCCGTCGAGCGTGCCACCGGATAAGTACGAGGCCCGGCCGGGTGCCGTTCAAGCGCCTCGATACTACTGAATCTCGATGCCCTCGCCCACCCGGGGCATCGAGATTCCCCAGCGCCTGATGGATTCGGCCTACTTGGCGAAGGATGGTGTATGGTTCGGGCTCTTCCCTGATTTTTCCTTCTATGTGTGGCATTTTCGGCGTAATTTTTAGCCAGGCCATTGGTTTCTCCGCGGTAGTGGCCCTGCAGGTCATCAACGCGACGCCCGCGTTGTACTGAGTCGAGGATGGACGCGCAGGCTCGAGCTCGCCACCTGCGCGTGGGAGTCGCGTGGAACCTTGTGCCGGTGTTTCTGCTGGCTTTGGTCGGCCTCGGGCTCAACTTCGTGATCGGGAGGTTCTGGGGCCCGGCGGCCCTGGGCTCCTTCAATCAGGTCACCACGGCCTATTTCGTGCTCGGGGCGTTTGGCGCGGTGAGCCTCAACTTCTCGGTGCTGCGTGCCATTGCCGAGGCGCCAGAAGACCGGGCCCGTGTCGGCGCCATCGTGGTCGGCGGGCTCGTGCCGAGCTTCGTGCTCGGGGCGCTGGTCACCGTACTGTTCTTGAGCGTCAGGGGTGGGGTGGCACGTTGGCTCGGCAGCGAGGCGGTGGCGACCGGCATGGCGTGGGCGGCGCCAGGACTGTTCTGTTTCGTCGTCAACAAGCTGCTGCTCGGCGTCGTAAACGGTCTATCGCGCATGCGCGCTTACGCGCTGTACACCTCGATGCGCTACTTGTTGATCGCGTTGGGGCTTGCCATCGCGTGGGGGCTGGGCCTGCCCGCCGAAGCGCTGCCCGGCATCTGGAGCTTCAGTGAGGGGCTGCTGTTTCTGGTTTTGCTGGTCGAGGTGGTGACAACGGTGCCGGTGCGGCGCCCCGTGGGTTGGGCGAGCTGGGCTCGGCGGCACCTCTCCTACGGTTTTCGCGGGTTTGCGGCGGTGTTGCTGTTCGAGATCAACTCCAGGCTGGATATTTGGATGCTCGGTCCTGGCTTTTCGGACACCATGGTGGGCGTCTACAGCATGGCCGCCAGCATGGCCGAGGGCGCTAGCCAGCTCGCCGTGGTGTTGCAGGTCAACGTGAACCCGCAGCTGGCGGCACACCTCGCGGCCGGTCGGCACGCCGAGGTCCAGCTGCTCGTGGGTCGCACCCGGCGCTGGTTCGTGCCCTTGATGGCCGCGCTGAGCGTGCTGGCAGTGCTGGCCTATCCGGTCATCATTCCCTGGCTCACCGGCCATGGCGAGTTCGAACAGGGGGCAATGCCCTTCGCGCTGCTGATGCTCGGCCTCACCTTGAGCGCCCCGTGGCTGCCGTTCAACCAAATTCTGCTCATGGGGTCGCAGCCGGGCTGGCACACCGTCTATGTCATGGTTGGGGTCGCGATCAACGTGCTGGGCTGCTTTCTGCTGATCCCTCGCTACGGGTTGGTCGGGGCGGCGGTGTCGGGGGCTGCGGCGCTACTCATCTCGTCGCTATTGCTCCGGCGCATGGTGGCGGCGCTCGTGAAGATCAAGTTGTGAAGCCTATCGGGGCGATCCTCCATTGTCGGATGAAAAAGATGTGCCAAGCTCCGCCGGCTTCGGCATGGTGGCCCGGACCCTCTTCCCAGTTTCCCCAAAACGATCAGACCGATGCGACGGCGTGAGGGTATTGCTCAATGTGTGGCATTTTTGGCGTAGTTTTCAGCAAAGACGAGCGGATCGAGCGCCAGACGTCCCGCGCCCTGGTCGTTTCGTTGCTCGAGCTCTCCGAGACTCGGGGGCGGGAGGCGGCCGGGCTCGCCGTCCACGACGGTAAGCACATCGACGTGCTCAAGCAAAGCGGATCGGTCACCGAGTTTCTGGCGAGCAAGCGCCTGCATGACGTGCTCGACCGCGCCTTCGACCAGTACCAAGCGGCGTCCGCGAACGGCGGTTCATGGCTGGCGATCACCGGCCATACTCGGCTTGTCACCAATGGCTTCCAGTCCAACGACGACAACAACCAGCCGGTCATCACCGGCGGCGCCGTGGCCTTGCACAACGGCATCATCGTCAATGACCGCGCCATCGCTCTGCGCCACCCCGAGCTCACGATCAGGAGCGAGGTCGACACGGAGGTGCTGGCGGCGTTGCTCAACTCGCGCTTGCGCACCGAGGACCTGGTATCGGCGACGCGCTCGACCTTCCTGGAGGTGGAGGGCTCCGCGTCGATCTCGATGCTGTTCGACGATACCGATTGCATGCTGCTCGCGACCAACACCGGCTCCTTGTTCCAGCTCAGGAACGAGCGCTCGACGGTGTTCGTGTTCGCCTCCGAGCGCTTCATCTTGCAGCGCGTGCTGGAGCAGTCGTCGCTCGTGGCGGCCTTCGGTCCATGCCGGGTCGAGCAGATCAAGGCGGGCGAGGCCATGGTCCTGCGCTTCGCCGACCTCGCGCCTCACACCTTCACGCTCGCGCCAAAACCCGACGAGCCTTTGCTCGACGGCTTCGCCGCCCGTCATCCCCGCGTGGAGATCGTCGACCACGCCTCACGCGCCGATCGCCTGAAGCGCTGCACGGCATGCATCCTGCCGGAGACCTACCCCTTCATCGATCTCGATCGAGACGGCGTGTGTCAGTATTGCCGGACGTGGAAGCGCATCGAGGTCAAGGGGGAAGAGGCGTTGTTCCGCGCCGTCGAGCCCTACCGCTCGAAGGACGGCAGCCCGGACGTCATCCTCGCGTTCAGCGGCGGGCGGGACTCTTCGTACGGCTTGCATTACGTGAAGAAGGTGCTCGGCATGAACCCGGTCGCCTTCACCTACGACTGGGGTATGGTCACCGACCTCGCGCGCAGGAATCAGGCGCGGGTCTGTGGCAAGCTCGGCGTTGAGCACATCATTCGCTCAGCCGATATCACGGCCAAGCGCCGCTACATCCGCAAGAACGTCGAGGCATGGCTCAAGCGGCCGGAGCTCGGCATGGTCACGCTGTTCATGGCGGGCGACAAGGAGTTCTACTCGCACGCCCGCGAGCTGAGGAACGAGACCGGCATCAAGCTCGTCATCTTTTGCACCGGCAACCTGATCGAAGACGCGCCGTACAAGACGGGCTTCATGGGCGTACCGCAGGACGACCACGGGAATAAGCTGACCGCCATGTCGCTGCGCAATAAGGTCGGCATGCTGGGTTACTTTGCCCGCCAGTACGTGCAGAACCCCGCCTATCTCAACGAGTCCTTCGTCGACACCTTGAATGCCTTCTACCAAACGTTCGTGATCAAGGACGATTTCCTCTACCTCTTCCACTACCTGCCCTGGCAAGAACACGTCATCGTCGACACCATCCGCCAGCAGTACGACTGGGAGGTGGAGACGGACACCACCACCACCTGGCGCATCGGCGACGGCAGCGCAGCTTTCTACAACTACATCTATCAGACCGTTGCCGGGTTCACCGAGGACGACGTGATGCTCTCGAACATGGTGCGCGAGGGCTACATCGATCGCGACGAGGCGTTCCGGCGTTCGGGCGAGTATTCGAGGCCGCGCTGGCGTTCGATCCGGGAGTACGCTCAGCTCGTCGGGTTCTCCGCGGAAGAGGCGCTGCAAGTCATCAACGCCATGCCCAAGCTGTACTGAGCATGGCTGCCACGCTAACATACCGCAATCGGCAGGATTTCTGTTGTTCGCCGTTACCGCGAGCGCCTTGCGGCCAAACGGCCTAGCGTGCAATGCCTTGCGATGGCTCGCGGCCCTGACTAGCGTTCTCCGGTGTTGGTGGATCGGACGCGCCAGAAGACGTGGGTGGTGATAGCTGCGTACAACGAAGCGGCGGTGGTTCGCGGCGTGGTCTCGGACGTCGTCGCCGAGGGTTGGAGCGTCGTCGTGGTCGACGACGGCTCGACGGACGAGACCGCGGCCAATGCGCGTGTGCCAGGCGGGGTCGTGCTGAAGCATTCCATCAACCTGGGACAGGGCGCCGCGCTGCAGACCGGTATCGAGTTCGCTATGCGTCGCGGCGCTGAGGCCATCGTGACCTTCGACGCCGACGGCCAGCACCTCGTCTCCGACATTCCAACGTTGATCGGGGCCCTCGAGCGCGCCGACGTCGTACTAGGGTCACGCGGCCTCGGACGGGTCGTGGGAGCGAGCGCCGCGCGCCGCGTGTTCTTGCGTCTTGCCGCGCTCGTCTCCAACCTCATGTCGGGCATGTCGCTGACCGACGCGCACTGCGGTCTGCGCGCGTTCCGGGCGTCGATGATGCCAAAGCTCCGCATGCAGCAGGAGCGTATGGCGCACGCCTCCGAGCTGCTCTCTCTGATCCAGAAGAGCCGCGCGCGGGTGGTGGAGGTGCCGGTCGAAGTGCGTTACACGGCCTACTCGAAGCAGAAGGGGCAGAGCGGGCTGCAGGCGATTCGTATCCTCTTCGATCAGCTGTTTCGCACATGATCATCCGCGTCGTGATGCTCGCGGCTCTGATCGCGATTGGTTATCTCGGCTTCGTCCGCCGCAACCGCCTGCCGTTCCATATCTTTCTGGTGTTCGCCATCCTGGCCGTAGCGGCAGTGGCAGTGGTTTTCCCCGCGAAGACGGACATCGTCGCCGCGTGGGTCGGCGTCGGTCGCGGCGTCGACCTGATCGGCTATCTCGTGCAGGTCAGTCTGCTGTTCATCTCGCTGCACTACTACACGAAGTTCGTCGACATGCAGCGGCAGATCACGCAGCTTGTGCGAGAGCTTGCCATCTTGCGCGCCGAGATGGAAGTGCCGCCCGAGCTGCCTCGGGGCGCTGACGAGCCTTGATCGCAGCGCGCCGGATCGTGCCGCAGCTGCCCTACCTGGCGGCAATCTTCGGCCTGTTGGGCTTGCTCACCTGGATCCTCGCCGCCACGCTGCCCGGCGCCGTATACTCGCCGACCTCCGACGACGGATACTACCTGCATTTCGCCTCGGTCATCGAGCGCGACGGTCTCACGGCATTCCCGGGTCTCTTCGCAGCCTGGAACTCCGATAGCGTTCAGGCTGCATTCCCGCTGAATCGACCGAGCCATTGGCATCCGCCGCCCTATCGGATCGCCTTCATCCTGGTGAGCGCGTTGTTCGTCAAAGCGTTCGGGGCCAGCCTGACCAGCTTGTCGATCGTCTCCGCCGCGTCGCACGTCGCGACCACCTGGATCAACTGGTTCTTTGCTCGGCGACACATGGGCGAGGGGTTCGCGCTGGCGCTCGCCGCCGTGTGCGGGTTCTCGCCGCTGCTCCTAGGCCTGGGCACGCTGGCTCTGATGGACAGCTTCGCGTGCCTCGGCGTGACGCTCGCCACCTGGCTCTTCTTCGAGGCGCTAAAGGCGCCGCGCTCCGTGCTCCGAAAAGTCTGGTTCGGGGTCGCCTTCGCGCTCGCGATCCTGACGAAGGAGCTCAGTGTGCTGTGCGTGCTGCCGTTCGCCGCCTGCGTGCTCGTCGAGCGCTTCGCGCGTGGCCGCGACGTCCCGCTCGTGCCCTTCGCGCTGGCGCTCGCCTGCCCTGGCCTGGCCACGATGCCGCCATTCGTCCTCGGGGCGGGCGGGCTCGCGCCTCTGCTCGAGACGGTGCGCATCGTGCTCACCGCGCCCAGGGGCATGCCTTATGCGATCGAGAACTGCTCGGGGCCTTGGTACCGCTACCTGATCGATTATTTCTGCCTGTCGCCGTTCAGCACGCTGTGCGCGCTCTTCGGCGTGGGGGCGTTGCTCCAGTCGCCCGAACGCGGTGCGTGGCCAGCCCCACGCCGCTTCTTCGCGCTGTTTGGCGCCCTGCTGCTCCTCGAGCACGCGTTCCTGATCAAGAACGTGCGTTACCTGGTGGCGCTGGACATGCCCATGCGCCTGTTGGCGCTGGCATGGCTGTTCGAGCTCGCCATGCGCCTCAGGGTCCCCGTGCAGCGCCTGGTGCTGGCCGCCGTGGTCGGGGCGTCGTGTCTGCTCGACTTTCAGAGCTTTCGCCACTTCTGGGTAGATCTCAAAGGTTACGACCCTGTGAGCGTCGACCTGCTGCGCGCCCGCGACATCTTGCCGCGGCACTGATGAGCTGTGCAAGCGAGGTACGTCGCGCCCGAAGGGCGCGCAGGCGCTACTTCTGCCGAGCTTTCTGAAGCCCCGGCAAGCACTTCCAGGTCACTCGCCCCGAACGAGAATGCGCCGAGTCCTATCGCCGTCCATGATCGGCCCGTCCAAGGGCGCGCCAGCAGCCATCGGTCAAGCGGGTGTACCCGGTCCGAATTGGGCAACGCCCCTTGCCGTGGTGCGGGGCCAACGAAATGACCTGCGGGCCATGGTGATCACGATCTGAGGCTTGTGTAATCGCGAGCGCCGGCTGCGCTCGCGCCAACTCGGTCGGCGAAGCCCGGGTGCACGCCCTGCAGTATTGCACGGGTCCCTGGTATCGTTACTGATCGACTACCTGCGCTGCGGACGCGATGAGGCGCCCCAGCCGGGGCCCGGCCCGGCGACGTACGGGACTGGCGCAAGGGGGCTGCAGCGGTGCGGCCCCCGACCCCGCCCGACGGCTTTCTTTGCCCGCCTACGTTTTTGTCACAAGGGGCGGGCTCTGGCCGGGCTGCGTTTGGGGGCGCCGGCAGCGGGGGCTGCGGGCAGGTTTGTTGTTCGATCGGCGTATCGGCTGTTATATCCTTGGCTATATCCCCGGCGGCGCGTGCGCTGGGCGCTCACGGAAGAGGGACTTTTGGAGTACCACGATTGCTTTTTGGGGAAGGGCTCATTGGGGCTGTGCTTGGGCCTTGCCGGCTTGGTGAGCGGCTGCTCGCTCGAGGACGTGGATTCGGACGCCATCCGCACGCAGGGCATGTACGCCGACATCTTGGCGTTGGCGCCGGGAGACGGGTCGACGCTGGTGCGCGTCAAGCTGACGGTGGGCGGAGACGGTGGCACCAATGTCACGTTGGTGGGTAGCGACAGTCTCGAGGCGAGCATCGGCGAGTTGTCCCAGGCGTTGGGGCGCAGCGGGCGCGGGCGCTACGAGCAGCGGATCCCCGGTGACTCCGCTAGCGAGGTCACCGTGCGCCTGCTGCGCGGCGCGGATGATGCGCCGGCCAGCGCCTCCGCGTTGCTGCCCGAGCCGTTCGTGATGACGCTGGAAACGGACGACGGAGCGGGCATCAGTCGCGCGACGCCGGTGGTCGTCGCCTGGACGCCGGGGGTGGGCGGGCAGATCGCCTGGTCCGTGGACGGGGATTGCATTTGGTCCGAGTCGGGTATTACCCCTGACGATGGCCAATTGACGCTCGCCCCTGAGAGCTTCGAGGTTCGAGGCACACGCGCGGGTCGAGACTGCGCAGTGCAGCTCACCCTCGACCGCAGCAACGAAGGTACAGTCGACCCGGTGCTCGTCCCCGGCAGCAATTTCCAGGCGGTCCAGCGGCGCGGCGTGAGCTTCGTCTCCACGCCCGCGCCCGGCGAAGTGAGCGAAGGCTCCGCCGCGCCTGACGCCGGCTAGTCCCTCGCGCCGGGACTTCGTGTCAGGCGAAGAAAATTGTCGCTACAGTGTAGCGAGGAACTGGCTCAGGATAACGTGGCCTAAAGCCTTGAAACGCGGCTCGGGGCGCGAGTATCTAAGCGGGTTGCACACACCACATCAGCAAGCGGTCCCGGTGCCCCGACGGTCTAACCCCTGTCTCGGCGTGTGTCTCGCGCTCGCATTGGCGCTGCTGTTCTGGCCGGCACGCCTTTGGGCAGCGGCGAACGACGCGGCAGTCAAGCGCGCGATCACGACCGCCATGGACGACTACGCCAAGAACAAGGACGCGAACAAGGCGGACGCGCAATTGCTCGAGGCCATCGCGTTGTGCGAGAATGCCTGCAAACCCAGCTTGTTGGCCCAAGCCTGGATGTACATCGGCCTAGTCAAGGGGGGCGGCGCGAAGGACTGGGACACCGCGCGCGAGGCCTTTTCGGTGGCGCTCGGCTTCGACAAGAAGGTCGAGCTCGACCCACGCTTCTTTTCGCCGACCGCACAGGCTTTGTTCGACGGCATCAAGCAACAGTCGGCCACGAGCGATCCAGCGAAGGTCGTGCCCCGCTTCGAGGCGGGCACGCAAATGGGGTGTTGGCCGCTGGTGCAAGAGGTCGAAACGTTCCGGCCTGTCCCCATCTCGTGCTCCACGCGCGTGCAGGGCGTGGACGGGGTCATCCTGCGTTATCGCCAGTACGGCGACGACAGTTGGACCAGCGTCGACCTGAAGGAAACGGACGGCGACTGGCGCGGGGAGATTCCCTGCACGGTGCTGGCGCGGCCCGGCACCTGGGGCATGTACATCGAAGCCAAGGACGTGCGCGACAATCCGCTCGAGCGCATCGGCTCACGCGACCGGCCGCTGGTGTTCAAGGTGGTCGAGAAATCCAGCCTGCCTCCGCCCTCGATACCGGGTGAGAAGGCTCCCGACCGCTGCGTGGCGACCACCTACTGCCCGGAGGAAATGGTGGGCACGCCGGCCTGTGACCAGTTGCAGGGCGGTCCCGCTCCGGTCCAAAAGACCACGACCTGCGAGGCCAGCAGCGACTGCGACTTCGGCATGAGCTGCGTCGAGGGGCGTTGCAAAGCGCCCGGTGTGTGCACGAAGGACGCCGACTGCGGAGACGGCATCTGCCAGGCAGGCCTGTGCGGTGAGCGCGAGCGGCCCGGCAAGATGGACTGGTTCGGTTTCCACTTTGGGGCGGACTTTTCGTCACTCTCCGGCGCCAATGATGTGTGCCGCGGCGAAACCGAAGAGTACGCCTGCTTCGACGGCAGCGAGGCGTATGAGGGAACGCCGTACCCGGACAATGGCGGGGCGGTGGCCAGCGGGCTGCACCTCGGCACGATGCGCGCGATGATATCTTACGACCGCTTCCTGCTCGACAACTTGAGCCTCGGGGTGCGTTTCGGTTTTGCTTTCTCGGGCGCTCCCGACGGCTTCTTCCCGCTGCATTTCGAGGGGCGGGGCACCTATTATTTCACCGATGTCGCCAAGGGCGCTTCGATGTGGGCGCCTTATTTTGCCGTAGGCTTCGGCCTGGCTCAGGTGGACAGCCGCTCGGAAGTGGAGATGGTCGATTGTCGGCCAGAGTCGGTGGACGAGTGTGTGGGAAGCCCTTCGGTGAACCAACAGTTGATTGACCCTGAGGACGGCGCGGCTCGGTTGCGCACCCTCGACGCCTACAAGACGCTGGGCCAGGTGTTTGGCTCGGTCTCGCCCGGGTTGATGGTGGCCTTCTCCACGGAGCTGTCTGGAGTCGCTAATTTGGGAGTCATGCTCATGACCGAAGAGCAGGCCAAGGCCATCGTGGTGAATTTCCAACCCTCGCTCGGCCTCGCCCTGGGGTTTTAGCGAGGCGGAACGTGCGCCTCTGGTTACGGGGCGTAACTACCGCGTAGCCCCACACCTAGCCAGGAGTGGAAGCCAGAGCCTTCGATGGAAGACCCGGTGGGGCAGGGAAAACCAGCGGGTTGGCACTTGAAGTCATCGCTCAGGTATTGGCCGACCGTCGCGGACGCGTACGGACCAATGCTGAGTGAATCCTCCACCTGGAAGTCGACTCCGCCTTGTAGGAGCAGCTCAGGCCCGCCGAGCCGCTCAGCCGTGCGAACCGCCACTTCGATCGGCTCCGCGGGATCCTCGGGATCCGGCACGATGATCTCGAGCGTGCGAAAGGTGAGCCACGCATAGCCCACGCCGACCCCGAGCCATGGGTTGACGCTCGCCCCAGGTGCCAGGCGCCATTGCCCTTGCGCACCGACGCGAATGTCGGACCAGTTGCACGCGCCCGCGCAGTCGTCGCCGCTGCCGCCGATGCCAATTTGAGCGTACGCCCCGAGCGTGGTGATGTTTGAGAGGCGATAGCCCAGGTCAATCCAGAGCGGGGCACGCCAGGGCGTGAGATCACTCAGCTCCCGTTCCGCGCGCGCCGTGTTTTGGCCCGCTTTGCCCAGGGGCACACCAATACCCACGCGCAGGCCGGTTTCGAACCCGCGCCGAGCGCTGGGCTCTTCCGCACTCGAGGCCCCCGTGTCCAGGCTCGCATCGGCAGCTGGCGGGGCGACCGTGTCCGCCTGACCCGCGGCTCCTGCGGACCACGACACCTGCGCCGGAGGCGCTGCCGGAGCGGGCTCGAGCGCGGGTTGCTCGGCAGGCGCCTGCGCCTGAGCCACGGCATCGAAAGCCAAAAGCAGGGTGAGCGTGGGCCCCGTCAGTCGTAAGGTGGACATCTTGGGCGCAACTTATCACGCCCAGCTCCATTTCGGCATGCCCGCTGTTCCGGATTAGGCTTCTGTATTTGTGCTTGGAGCTCGCCGCTCGAGAACGCTCGCTGTCAGGGCTCGCAACCGCCTACCAGCGCACCAGCGAGGTAGATCGCCAGATTGGGGTTGGGCGCGGCCGCCGCGCCCGCCACGTAGGAAAAGTCGTCCGCTTGGTTGAGGTTCGCGTAATTCTGCGTGTGAATTCGGACCTGGATATCGGGGATGCCTGTCGGCCCAACGGTTCCGCCAGCGGTGAAGCCAATGTCGGCAAACTGGGAACCGAGCTGATCGCCGAAGGCCACACACATCGACGGCTTCAGGTCGGCTCCGCCCCCGAGGGTGGCGTAATCGATCTCCCCAGTAAAATTGGCTTGGCCGTCCGCCGTAAACCAATACCGGATGACCAGGTCTGTCAGATTGAAGTCGCCGCCCGTGTTGTTGAGCCTGAGCGTCATCGACAGCTGCTGCGAGGCGGCAGCGTCGCTCCGGTCGGTATAAGTGATGGTTTTGGTGGCCGCCTCTGCACAACCCCCGCTCGCGACGGGCGAAGCGATGGCGGCGCAATTCCCTCCGCTGATCGGCCCCGTGCCGGCTGAGCCGCCCCCGCTCGACGTGCTTCCAGAGCTGCCTCCGGTGACGGTGCCACTACCGCTCCGGCCGCCGGTATTGAAGCTGCCGGCAGTGGCTGTGCTACCGCTCCTGCCGCCTAGAGCGCTGAACGGGTTGCCCCCGGTGCCACTTGCGGAGCCACCAGCACCCACCGGTGGCCCACCCGGTCCACAGTTGACGTTCGGCTCCGAGCAGATCTCTTCGAGCTCCGCATCCGTGACATCCACACCGGTGGCGCAGGCGCAGGCGAACGCCGCGAGTGCCAGCGCGTGCCCGGTGGGGCGACGCCTCGGCAGCTCGTGTTGCGACCAGTGGTGTTGCATAATCTCTCCTATACCGCTCGCTCAGTATGGTGGCTTGTCCCACGCTTGCAAGCTTCATTTCGGCCCGCATTCCGGGCGTTTGTGTGGCACGAGGTCGCCGGTGCGATCGGCGACATTCGCGCGCGAGCAGCGGGATCGCAGCGTGCGCGCTGCAAGTGCTCGAATACTGATTAATTGTACCCTTCAGGGGCGGCTCGGAGGGACGGCCTAGCATGTCGGGCTACGGCGGTCGGACGCGACAGAGCTCGTCGTTAGCCCTCGTGCTCATGCTCGTTGGCTTTCGGATGCTGGGTGCGTGCGGCTCCGATGGGCGACCCTCGCCCGTCGAAGGGGCTCTGCCGGGTGGGTCTGGTGGTGCGACGAGCGGAGGGGCGGGTGGTGACGGGCTCGCGGGCGCGGCGCAGTCGGGTTCGGGGGGTAGCGCCATGGCTGGCGCTGGTGGCATGGGTGGAGTGGGCGGCGTCGAGGGCTTCGTGCCGCCCTGCATCCCGCGGCAAGCCTGCCTGGATTTGTGCTCTTCGCTGGGCGATGACCCAGCGGGCTGCGGTGTGGGCAACGCCGAAGAGTGCGCCTGCATCTGTGAACGACGTTTCAACGGGCCGTGCCCGAGTGAGCTCGAGGCCCTGGCGGCGTGTACCGGTGCCGGATCCGAGATCGACTGCGCGGTCAGAGGGCGCATCTTTCCGGGGTGCGAAGACCAGTCCATAGCGCTCGACCTGTGTGATTTCAGAACCCGGGAACAGCTTTGTGCTCAGGGATTCCCGCTCTGCCTGCAATACTGCCGGGCGGCCACGTTGAGCTTTTGCTCCCAGGGGCCAGAGAGCGTGAGCAGTTGCCTGTGCGGGTGTGAGGCCAGCTTGGCCACCCGTTGCGCGAGCGACTTCGGAGCTTTCATGAGCTGCTCGAACGACACGCCAGAGTTCGAGTGTGACGGCGCGGGTCGGCTGTCGGCGTCGGGCTGCGCCGTCCAATGGCAGTCTCTCGAGAGCTGCGTCGACAACAGCGTGCTGCCCGGCCCGGACGCCTCGGACTAGTGCTTCTAATTCATTGTGACGGCGGACAGGAGAAGCGGACCGTCCAGTCGCGTAGCAACGGGCCTTCTCCACTCGAGCCTGGCACCAAACGCACCTGCAGCTCCAGCACTTGCTGTTGCTGCGCTGGGTGACCTAACAACGTAAAAATATCGATAGGGCAGTTGGGAGGGTCGATTTCGCAGCGCTGTGTGTCGTCGGGGACGCTGCGCGCGGTGGCAATCGGCAGGAACGGTATCGAGCCTGCGGCGAGCTCAGCGATGCTCGGCCCGGTGCGGATCTCGAACTCGATGCTGGAGTCCGCGGGAGTCACCGAGTCGTAGTAGAAGAAGTCCCAGATCGGGCTGCCGCCTTCGCAATCGGCCGTGTAGTACATTTCGCCACGGATGGTTTCGAGCGCAGGTGGCAGAGGGGGTGCACACGGGATCTCCACCTCCAGGCGCCGCCCGTTGAGCGTCTCCGCGACCGCGCAGGTGTTTGGGCATAGCACCAACCTCTCCGGCGCCACGGCATTGCCCTCGAAGTAATATTGGTCGTCGTCGCCCGTGCATTCTGCCAGGCTGTTGACGCGAGTGAGCGCGGGGGTTGCGCTCGCCACTGACGGGCCCTGGCACAAAGTGGTCCGAGGCGCCCCGTCGAGGGCGATGCGCCAGAATCCGAGCTCGTCCATGTAAGGGTCATTGGAAAGGTCGCCCAACACTCCAGAGGCCCAGTTCGCGTAGCCTCCGGGCGGGTTCCCGAGCCATATGGGCGTGCAACCGGCTAGCCCCGTGACGAAGTCATTGGTGTCCTCGTCCTCGACCACCACCTGGCGCCAGCCGGGTCCCATGGCTTCGCAGGTATCTCTCGCGGTCAGCCAGTTGGTGCTGGGCCCGAAGGCGTAACAGCTGCCATCCGGGCCTGCAATTTGGCCGGTCGCGCAACTGCCCCGAGCATTCAGGACCGGGCCTTCGCAGACGTAGGGGTGGTCGCCGTCGTTGCAGGGTTTGTCCTCCCAGCGCTCGCCAGCGCTCGCCGTCATGCGGACGCACTGTTCACCCCCGGGCGGGTCGTCGTTCGGCTGCAAGCTGGGAAGATCCCAGTTGGTCCAGCTGCCACAACTGCCGTCGGACCACACGTGGGCGCCCTCGATGGGGTTGTCGGTATAGCCAATCTGGACGTCCAGCAGGGGATCTGTCTTTGAGCGTACCCACGCATTTTCGGCTGGCGAGTTCAAAGCGACCAGGTTCCAGCCCGCGCCGCGCTCTCTGCAGCTCGTGCTGGCCAAATCCCAAGTTCTGACCTCGCTCGAAAACAAGTAACAGCTGGATCCCCAGCGAGTTTCGTCGCTGCCGCAGCGCGGCTCGACGACGCTCCCACCCAATGTGACCGTCGCCAGCGCGGGGTCGATGCCCAGCGGATTCTCCACGTCGACGCCGCAGTTGTTGCGGGCGACCTGTGCGGCATCATAAACATTCGCTTCACACACTCGAGGCCGGCAGGGCACGGCCTGGTAAATGGACCAGTTGTCATCCAGGCGGCATTCAGTCGTGTCCTCGTTGCCCGCATCGACAGGGTTGACGACCAGCGCCTGGTCGGAAGTCAATCCGGGGCAGTCGGTCACGGTGACGCAACGTCCGGGCGGGATGGGCTCGCTCAGCACGCATTCGCCTGCGGCGCTCAGGTCCGGCGCGGGCCTCCTGAGCTGGTCAATCGGCACGTAGCTCAGTCGCAAGCCCGCGGGCGCTGCGTCTTGCCCGTGGTTGCACACCGGTACTTGCGGCAGCCCCATCGCTTCGCAGGTTGCGCCGACCGCCAAGTCAAAGTCCGTGCACGTTGCGTCGAGCTCGGTCGCTACGCGAGCGGTGCAAGAGCCCAGTCCGAGCGGGGCGCTGTCCGGACACTGTACTCCGCACTCGAGCTCGGCCAGGGCCGTGCATTCCGGCCCCCAACTGAAAGGTGAGCGCTGCGGCAGGAGCCGATCGATCGGACCCTCACACACGTACTCGAGCTCCGCAGTCTGCAGCTCACTGCGCCATTCACCGTTGGCCCCCATGGCGATGGTCAGGCCCTGTGCACCCAGCTCGGGCTCCGAATCCGCCCAATTCTCATAGGTATAGCCGGGCTGTAGCGAGCCTCCGCTGGCGTTGCTGATGAAAAAGACACCCTCGGACACCCAGCTCCATTCATCAAAAGTCTGTTCGAGACCGCCCAACCAGGCGCCGCTCAGGCCAGCCGAGGCGATCAGGTTGGTTCCCGTGTCGTTCTCTCGCTGGTCACCGACTTCGAGCAGCTTCCAACCGGGTCCCACCGCGTCGCAAAAACTGCGGGCCCCGCCCCAGTCGAGCGGGACTTTTCCCGCCAGGTAGCACGCGCCTGCCTCGAGCACGCCGCCAGCGGGGCAGCCGCAGCTCTGGCCGAGTGGCTCGCACTCGGTGGCGACGTAGCTCACGCAAACGTCATTCCAGGACCCTGTCATCTGGTCGCAGCACTCGGGATGCTCTGCGCAGACAGCGGCTACGCACGTATCACAGGCCGGATCTAGGGGCGCCCCGGAACCCACGACGCAAGGGTCGTGAGCGCACGTTGGAGCTTGGGCGCAGCAGTTCGGTTCCTCCGCACACACCGCCGTCGCGCAACGGTTGCAGTTAGTGTCTAGCACGTCGCCGCTGTCGCAGACG
Organism: Deltaproteobacteria bacterium; assembly: GCA_031407405.1. Taxonomy (GTDB): domain Bacteria; phylum Myxococcota_A; class Polyangia; order Polyangiales; family Polyangiaceae; genus SZUA-265. The sequence goes on along the minus strand of JANOIG010000391.1, from coordinate 8,936 downwards.
CTGTGGGAGCAGCTGCCCGGTGCGGGATCATGGCACGCCGTGTTGAACTGACAATCGCTCGCGACTTGACAGGGCTCCTGAAGGCCAACGACGACCCATGCGGGGTCGTAGTCGGACAAGCTGCCCGTGGTCCACGTCGATAGGGGCGGAGCCGCGCTGAGATCTGCCGCAATGCCCTCCTCCGGCGCCTCGTTGAATTCCCGGCAATAGCGGTTGCAGGGGTTATTGGCGCAATCGACGGCCGCGGACGCCAGCGGGCGCAGCCCCGCACTGGCCGGCAGCACGTCTCCGTCGCTCTGGTTCAGCTCAAAGGTATGGCCGTTTCCGCAAGCGCCGAACGCACCCCCCTCGCAGCTCCGAGTTCCTTCGTAGCAACTGATCACTCCGGCGTGCTCGCCCAACGTGATGCTGCAGGTCTCGACGGCACCCTCCACGCAGGAACGCTCCAACCTGGCGGCGCCTTCAGACCCGTTGGTGAGCGGGTCGTGTAATACCGGCGCCAGGGCAGCGTCGTCAGCGCAACTCGAGAGCGCGCTCGGGATCACGCCGCACAGCAGCCATCCCAGCAGCCTGAGGACCTGGCTCGTGCGCGCAGCTCGCGCTGGATGAAGCAGAGAGCCCACACTGGTTCTGGTGTGGGTCTGGGCCGTAGCGTTCTCGAAGTGTCGGGTCGGTGCGGTAGCAGTCATTCTTAACGTAGTCTTGGCGGTCAAGGTCGGGTTTGCCGAGGTTCGCATTGAAGTAACTGCACGTCGCATGCCGCGCTAGAAGTCGTGCGGACCGCGCTCCGCTGCGCGGTGTTGCATCGTACATCTGGTCGGCGCCTGGGCTTGACGGGGTCGGCTCACTGAAGGCATGGCCTCAGGTGTTGGCCCGCTGCCGGTCACGGCCTGCCATGAGGTCCCGCGAGCGGCGCCGTCATTCGGGTACGCAAAAGCTGCGGCTGGCGTAAAAAAGTCGGGGCGCCCGCAGCAGCCCCGGGCAATTTTCCGAATTAACTGGCGCCCGCGAGTTTCCGGGTTTGAGGGCTCTAGCCGGCTTTCCGTCAATATCGCGATCGATTGGCTCCCGACCTGCATAAAACGGGCAGCGCACTCGATCTGAATACCCATCGTATGTTCACTCTCGCTGTGGAATGCCCACGAGGCCCCGCCGTACCCGGCGGTCACTCAGGCGCCGTGCTGCCCGGGCCAAGCTCGACGGAGCGGCGGCCGGGGTCTGAACAGGCCCTGTCACTGGTAGGTGCCGCGGAGGAGCTATCTGCCTGTCGGGACGCCGACGCCATGCTCAGGCTGGCCACCCAGCTTGCTCGGGAGTCCATTGGGCTCGAGCGGGTCGGGTTCTACATGCGCGATCAACGTGCCGGGCGCATCATCGTGCGCGGCACCTGGGGCACCGGGGCCCGCGGAGAGCTGACGGATGAGCACTCGCTGTTCCACGAGCTCACATCGGAAACCCAGCAGGCGCTGCTAAATCTTCGGGCGACCGGAGCGCTGGGCGTTTACCGGCACCGCGCGCCGAGGTTTGCGTTCGAATCCGGCCGCACCGTGGACTTGGGGCTAGGCTGGGTCATGGCCACGCCCCTGGTCTCCGCTCGAGATCTGCTGGGCGTCATGTACAACGACGCGGCCTTGACCGAAGCCCCGGTAGACCGGGGTAAACAGGACATCGCGGCCGTGTTTTGCACGCTGCTCGGCATACTTTACTTGTCGCGCCGTGGCACCATTCCCTGGCAGCCGCTGCCGGTCGAATCCGGTCATAGCCCCCTCGTAGAGCGCATCGTTTGCGCCGTGAAACAAGATCTGCCGGTCAGAGGTGAGCGTCTGGCCCGAGACCTCGGGGTGAGCCCGGGGCACCTGGCTCGCGCGTTCAAGCGCGAAATGGGCGTTTCATTGGTGGATTACCGGAACCGGCTCCGCATCGATCGTTTCTTCGAGACCATCAACCGGTCGGGGCGCAGCGGCAATTTGCTGGATGCGGCGTTGGAAGCCGGTTTTGGCAGCTACGCACAGTTCCATCGGATCTACCGCAAATTCGTGGGCAGCACGCCGCGCCGCAGCTTCAACGACCTAACCCGCAACGCCCAAGGCATCCTCCCGCCCGCGGCAGAGTAAAATTCGCGTCTCGTGACGGAGGCCGCCCGCGCGTGCTCTGTTTTCCCGCTCGCGGGTCCCGCCCCGAACTCGCGCGCGGCGCTTCGCTTGCTTGCTCAGACACAGGGACCCCTCCCACGAGCGGGAAAACAGAGCCCGCGCGGGTGGACGGCGCTCGAGATCAGAGCTTGGAGTCGACGAAGCGGTCCAGCTCGTTCACGACGAACTCTGTGACGTCCAGGTGGTCGGCGACCAGCCGCCCACGAGCGGTAGCCAGCACTTCGGGGGACGGCGGATCTGCGAGTAGGTCAGACACTTTGCGGGCCGCCGCCGCTGGGTCGGTGAAGTTGTACACGAGCTGATAACGCCGCTCTTGGTCCTCCAGGTAGCCACGGCGGGTCGTGTTGACGTAGACCGCCGGCACACCGAGGCAGGCGGCTTCACTGGCCGTCGACGCCCCTTCGGTGATGACCAGCCGCGCGAACGCGAGCACGTCGTGGTACTCGTCGGGCGGCACCGCGAGCCGAAATTGCGACCACTTTCCGGTGAGCTGCCCGCCTTCGGGCACGATGTACACGGAATGCCGAGCGAGCAGCGCCTCCATCAGTGCATCGAAGGAGGCACCCAGGCCGGACTGTCCGACGTCATGTAAGGTGTTCCAGGCAGAGGTGCGGATCACCACGTATTCACCCGGCGCCGGGTGGGCGCTGCGAGCCACGGGTGCTGCTCCCAGCGGCTCCGCTCGATTGACTACGAGTCGCTCGAGCACCTCTCGGCGCGCCACGAAGCGGCTCGGGTGCAAAAAGGCGAGCTCGTGGTAGCCCTGATAACGCTGCTGTTTGGGCCCGAGCGATTTGTAGAAGCACTGGGGTGTGTAGATTCGGGTCGCAAATGGGTGCGCGATGCGGTGGTTGAAGCTCTGAAACTCGCTATCGGTGAAGATGATGTTGGGCACCCCGAGCAGGCGCGCGGATTGCGTATAACTGCCCATGAGGCTGAGCACGAGCGAGGGGCGAAAGGTCATGATGGCACGTGCCACTCCGGCTTGGCGGGCCAACATCTCCCGTAGTGGGAAGCGGTTTCCGCCCCGCGCTACGCTCACGACCTCACTCGGGATCCAGCCGTAGGCATGCAGCAGTTGCTTCATGACATCGCGGTCTCGGCCGAGTAACAGGACCTCGTCGCCGCGGTTCCGCCAGATGCGAATGGCGTGCTTGAAGAAGTGAATGTGCGCGGGGTGGTGCGCCTCAATCAAGAGGCGCATCATTGGCCCGAGGGGCCGAGCGCTTCGATCAATCGCTGGCGCAGGCTTCGCGCGGGGAAAATGGCCTCGAGCGAGCCCACCTCGCGTGCCCGCTCGACGGTGTGAATGGAGTCGAACTCTGCCGCCAGCTCGGCCTGTTTTTCGAGCTTCACCACGTCGAGGGCTTTCTCCCGTGCAATGCGCTCAGCCGGGGTGCGCGCGGCAGGCCGGCCCTTGATGCGCGGATCGCTGGCGACCCGGGCCCGCACCTCGCGAGCGAAGACCACCGCGGCGGCTGGACCGCCGCCGATGACGGACGCATAAGAACCTTCGAGAGCAAAGGCTCGCAAGTTCGGATTCAGCTCACGCGAGAACACCACGTAGGCTCCGCCGTGATAACGCGAGACCACGAGGAAGATGAGCGGCCCGCCAAAATTGACCACTGCGCGCGCGATTTCGGCGCCGTACTCGAGCTGTAGCTTGCGCATCGACTCGGGTGAGCCGTCAAACCCCGATAGGTTCGCCAGGATGACCGTGGCTCGGTTGTGGCTCGCCGAGTTGAGGGCCCTCGCTATTTTCTTGCTGGATTGGGGGAACAGCGTGCCGCCGTTCCAATCCGCTGGGCCGTCGAGCGGGCGATAACCCCAGCGCTGGACGTTCTGGCTCTCGATACCGATCATGCAAATGGGATGGCCACCGAGGTGGGCGTCCCACACAATGGCCGTCTCCGCCGAGGTGTGGCTTTGCCAGCGCTCCAGGCTACCCCCATCCTGGTCGATGACCGCACCCATCAGGGTGCGCATGGCAAACGGCTTCTTTCTGCCCGGGTTGGTGGTGTCTGAAAACAGCTCACCGATGGTTTCGAAGCCATCGCCTTTGTACGGGTAATCCAGCACGCTGCGCGTCTTTGGGTCGTCCGAAGCGAGGCGCCGCGGCTGCATTTCACCCGGCGGCACGTAGGTGTACGTGTAGTACTCGTACAAGATGCCATACGCCTCGGCGAGGTCGCCTGCGAAATATTGGGCCTGACCATTCGGGCCCATCACACGCTCATAGCCGCCGATGGAGGTTTCATCCTCGGCCGCCACCGAGCCCGAGGCGAGCAGGGCCGCGCGCCCGGTCAGGACCATGCTGGCCCGTGGTGTCATGATCAGCACGCCGCGCGTGTGCAGCAGCATCGTCGCGAGCGAGTCCCAGTAGCTCTGGGCGCCCACGTTAACGCCGCTGATGATCATGTGGATGACACCGCCGCTCTGCGTGAACGTCACGATACGGCGCACGACGCGCGCGGTCGCGTCGAGGTTCTCCGTGCCACTGTCCATCGCGATACGCGCGCCGCTGGATACGGGCACCCACTCTACCGGCAGAGCCAGTTGCTCAGCCAGGTCGATGGCTGCGACGATCCGATCGCACTCGGGGGCGGCCAGCGCGCCCATGTCACGTGTGGGGTCCGACAGGATCAAGACCCGGCGCATGCCCTCGGGGACCTTCTCGGTGGGCGTGCTGATGATGCCGAACACCACCGACGATGAGTTCTTACCCGGCTGACGCCCGGCCACGCTGACGGCGCGCGGCTTTTCGGTGTCCGGGCTCAGGTCGTACTCGGCAAAGCTGCCGCGGGGCAGGGTCGCCGAAGGGCCGCCGTTGCGCCGCAGGCGCTGGCTTTCGGCGTCTTCCGTCACGACCAGCATGCGGATGATCTCATACGGGTAGACCAGGCCGCGCCGTTTGGCGGTCACGACTCGGCGCACGTATTCGGTCACGGGCAAGAGTGGCGCCCGATGGGGCTCGCGCCACGTCACGTCGATGCCGGCGCCCGATAGATCGCTGACGATGAGCTCCACCTCCGAAGGGCCCTGTTTGGGCCGTGCGGGATCGATGACGCGCAGCCGGACCGTGACTCGCTCGAGCCCCAGGTGACGTGTGGCGGGATGCAAACGCTGCGCGAGACCCTGAGCGGTTCCGCGGTCCAGCAGCATGGGGTGAACCAAGAAGATCACGACGCGGTTCCACTGCAGTCGCCGACCCGGATCACGCGTCGACAGGATCAGGCGCAGTGTTCTGGCGGCCTCGTGGAACGCGCGCTCGAAAATGGGGACAAAAACCGCCGAATCCGCGCCGTCGTCGGCGGGCCGATCCAGCACGTCGGCGAGCACGAAGATGCGCTCATCCTCGGGCAGGTCACGGCTCTTGCCGTAGAAGCAGTAAATGCCATCCGTGACACTCAGCCGCTCGAGATGGAAGCTCTGGTAGCGCGAAAGGTCCACGCGTTGCGCCGCCTCGGGGTGCATGCCCCAGAGCTCGACCGGCCTGAGCCCGGCCTCGCGCGGCGCGCTTTGCCAGGTCTCGTGCAGCGCCGGCTCGCCCGGCGCGAGCAGCGACACCGTGAGCCGCAACCCCGGACTGGTTGGCCCGATCAACGTGGCTTGCACGACCTCGTTGATGTTGCTCTTGGTGTCAGCGCGCTCCGCCGCGGATGCGATCGGAATGATGAGCTCCAGGCGGCAGCGCCTCTCGGCTTGGCTCTGCTCGAGCAAGCGCTTGATGTCGACGGCCACGTCCTTCGCTGCGCCGAGCCGGGCGAGCACCACATCACCATCGGCAAACGCGAGCCGGAGCGTGCCGGTGGCGTCGGCGGTTCGGGTGTCGACCAACGGCAAGCGCGGCACATATAGGCGGCGCACGAACGCGCTGAGCGCGATGGCCCTGCGCGCGGAGCTCGGAGCGTGCAACCAGGCTTCGATCTCGAGGAAGCGACGACGCGGGGCTTGAGCCAGCTCTTGCAGCACCTCATCGGGTGGGGCGGGCGGGTTTTCGGAGCTGCTCAGCCAGGTTTCGAGGCGCTGGGTGGTGCGCTCCGCAGCGCGCTCCAACTCAGGCCGTTGGAAGATGCGGTACGTCGCGGAGATGGCTGCGTCCGACACGCTGTCGGGGATCTGACCTCGCAGCGAGGCGATCAAGGTCAAGGCATTTTCGAGCGCCGCATCGCCCCTGAAATCGAGGCCCGCATCCACCAGCTGCAGCACGCGCTGCAAGAGCGCGCTCACCAGCCCGAACCGGATATCCGGAGTGGCTTGGGACGCGAACATGCGCAAGACGACGATTTCGAGCGTATCGTTGTATTCGAGGTCGCCCACACCGTAGTGAGCGAGCGCCGCCTTCAACTTGCCGAGAAATGCTTCGTCCAGGCCCGCCCCGGCGGCCCGCATCCGGCGCACGAAGGTCCGCAGCTGCGCGTTGTTCGAGGGGTGCAGCTCACCCTGATCGCGGGAGAGCTGACGCCGGGCAAACAAGCGTTCTAGATCCGCGAAAACCACGAGCTCGTGCCGCACCTCGGCGAGCTGATTCAAGAACTCGGGGCTCAGGTCCCGAGGCAGCGGTGCCTCGAGCAGCGCGACCAGGCTCGCCACACGTTGCCCAAACGCGTCGTAGCCGAGCACGATGCGCCGAACTTCGTCTCGGACCGCGAAAATGGCCGCGCCGGAGACGTCGCTGTCCGCTCGACTGGCGCGCACCAGGTCCGGCACCGTGAGCGGGTTTCGGTCGTCATCGACGAACAGCACCGCCAGCGGGTCGCGCTCTTCGGGCAGGCGCAAGGTGCCCGGCGCCGCATTCTTGCCGTTTTTGCTGTCACTTTGGGGGTCGATGACGATGAGCACCGCGCCGGCGCGCACTTGCTGGCCGCGCCGCGCGCTGACCTCGACCACCGTGCCGCTGATCGGGGCGTCGAAGCTGATTTCCATCTTCATCGCCTCGAGCAAGCCCAGGGGTTGGCCGGCCTCGACGCGCTGCCCTTCGCGCACGTGAATCGCGACCACCATCGAGGGCGTCGCGGCGCACACGCGGCCCGCGGTCTGGCGACCAAACTTGTGGACCCGACCTTCGACCTCGACGCGGATGCTCGCGTCGCTGATGTCATACAAGACGCGCAGGTCTTGACCGGCGATCTTCAGGCGGGCCGCATGGCTGCCGGAGACCGAGAGCTGGACGGGCACGGCGCGATCTTCGAGGTGCACCCGGTATTGGGATGAGCCCGAGGCATACACGTGCACCCGCGACTGGGTGCCCTGATAACTCAGGTCGATATCCATGCCGATCGAGGCTGGGATCTTGTCGTGCGTGATGTTGCCGGGGTCGGAGAAGAAGTTCGCCCGCAGCGCTTCGCGAATCTTTTGGTAGGAAAGGATGGCGGCGAGCACGAGCGCTTCGGCCGCGTATTGCCGCACCGGTACGCGTTTTTCGTTCCAGCGGTCGAGCCAGCCGGTGTCGGTCTCGGCGTTTCGGTACGCCTCGGTCTCGAGCAGCTCGAGCAGGAAGCTCTTGTTGGTCGAGCCGCCTTCAATCACCAGATCGAAGTCGCGCAACGCACACACGAGGCGCGCCCGGGCCTCCTCACGCGTATCGCCGCTGGCAATGACCTTGGCGATGAGTGAGTCGAAATCCGCCGGCACGCTGCTGCCCGGTGCCACGCCGGTGTCGATGCGTAGCCGTGGCCCGAAGGCAGGGTCGAAGCGCCCAATGCGGCCCGGCGCGGGCAAAAAGCCAGCATCCGGGTCTTCGGCGCAGACCCGCGCCTCGATGGCGAAGCCGCGCTCGGGCATGTCCAGGTTCGGCAGGTGCTCGCCCCGCGCGATGCGGATCTGCAATTGCACGAGATCGGTACCCGTGATTTCTTCGGTGATCCCGTGCTCGACCTGTAGCCTCGGGTTCATCTCCAGGAAGAAGTAATCGGCCCCTTGCACCAGGAACTCCACGGTGCCTGCGCCGACGTAACCCGCCAAGCGCGCCAAGCCTGCCGCCGACTCTTTCAGGGCGCGGATCATGAGCGGGGGCAGCCCGACCGGCGGAGCCTCTTCCAGCACCTTCTGGTGGCGCCGCTGAACGGAGCAATCCCGGCAGCCGAGCGCCACCACCGCCCCGTGCTGGTCGGCCACGATTTGCACCTCGATGTGCCGGCCCCCCTGGACCATTTTTTCCATGAACAGGCGGTCGTCCCCAAACGCGCCCTTGGCTTCAGCTCCCGCCGAGCGGAACAGCTCACCGAGGTCCGCCTCTTGACGGACGACCCGGATGCCGCGTCCGCCGCCCCCGGCAGAGGCCTTGATCATCAGCGGATAACCGATGGCTTTGCCGTGCCGGCGCGCGTCGTCTTCGTCCGCCACCACGCCGCGGCTCCAGGGCGTGACGGGCACGTCCGCTTGTTCCGCCAACAGCTTGGACGCGATCTTGTCCCCGAGCTGCTGCATGACGTCGGGTGCAGGCCCGAGGAAGCGCATGCCCGCCTGGATCACCCGCGCCACGAACTTGGGGTCCTCGGACACGAACCCCCAACCGGGCCACACCGCGTCCGCTCCCGCCCGCTTCAAGACCGAAATCAAGAGGTCGTGGTCCAGATAGGCACTGACCGCGCTGCCTTTCGTCGGCAGCCGCAGCGCCACGTCCGCGTGCCGCACGAAAGGCGCCGCGCGATCGACGTCGGTGTACAGCGCGATCACTTGGATACCGCTGCTTTCGAGGGCGCCCAACGACTTCACGGCCCGGATGCAGCGCATGGCGGCCTCTCCACGGTTGGCAATCGCGAGGCGGCGGATGGGCTTGAT
>JANOIG010000390.1:0-1938 GCA_031407405.1 Deltaproteobacteria bacterium | reverse complement strand
CCGCCCACCGACAGCCTGAACACCACTGTCGCCATGTCGCTGGTGATCTTCTTTGCGACGCACATCTTCGGTCTCAAGGAGAACGGCCTGGGGTATCTGAAGCACTTCCTCGGGCCGGTGCTGCTGCTCGCACCGCTGTTCTTGGTCATCGAGATCATCAGCAATCTGGCGCGCCCGCTCTCACTGTCCATCCGCTTGATGGCCAACATGTTCGCCGACCACCAGGTGCTCAGTCAGGTGAGCGCGCTGGTCCGCTGGTTGGTGCCGGTGGCGCCCATGATGCTGGGCTTCATGGTCTGCATCGTGCAGACGTTGGTGTTTTGTATCTTGTCCACGGTTTACATCTCGATGGCCATCGCTCACCACGACCACGAGGAAGCCCACCACTAGACGCATCGGCGTGCTCGCGCCGCAGCTGCACGGGCCCGAATGGCTTCGGCCGTCGGACCCCTCCATGCAAATCAACCCGGACTCGAATCCGGCCGGAAAATGTTCCAAGGAGGCTCTCAAATGAAGAAGAAGATGCTCGGTTTGTTGTCGCTCCTCGTCACCACGCTGATCGCGGGCAGCGCGTTCGCTCAGGATGTGGGCTCCAACGAGTACGACATGAAAGCTCTGGGCCTGCTGGGCGCCGGCTTCGGCATGGGCATCGCGGCCTTCGGCGGCGCGCTCGGCCAGGGCAAAGCGGCTGCGGCGGCGCTCGAGGGCATTGCGCGCAACCCGAGCGCGTCCGACAAGCTCTTCACGCCCATGATCTTGGGTCTTGCGCTGATCGAGTCGCTCGTCATCTATTCGTTGGTCATCTCGTTCATGATTCTGGGCAAGGTTTGAATTCCGCGCCACGGTCGGACTCACGGGTTTGGGACGCCTCGCTTTGGCCTGCGCGCCGGCGGGGCGCTTGCAATTGCAGCCGGTTGGGCTGAGCGAGCGCAAGCGTGTGCCGGCTCGCCGTTCCCAGCACGTGAGGCTTAATGCAATACGATTGTAGGAACAGACATGTTGAAATCACCCAAGACCGCAAGTAATCTTGCGTTCCGGTGGTGTATTGGTATCGCTCGGGTTGTGCGCGGATTCATTGCAAGGCCTCGGTGAGGGTTTGGCCATGACAGGGGCCGAACTACGTCGGCACCCGCGTCTCGAGTTCCAGGGGCGGGCCTGGTGTGAGCACAAGAGCCTGACCTTGTACTTGCCCGTCTCCAATGTGAGTTCCGGCGGGATCTTCATCCAGACGGGCACCCCGATGAGCACGGGGCAACGGCTCAAGGTCTCCTTCGGTGCGCTCGAGACGGGCGCGGAGGAGGTCGTTGCAAAAGTGGAAATTGTGTGGATCGGCAAGACGCCGCGCGGGGCAGGTGTGGGCTGCAAGCTGGTCTCGTTCGTTTCTGGTGAGGAGGCGTACGAGCGCTTCATCTCGCGCCTCTCGCCTTAGGGACTGCCAGACGCCACGTACCCTTCGGCGCGGTTCCGCGGTAGACTGTCTGGCGCCTTCCGTGCGCACGCCGTAAGGACATTGCATGCAGCATGAGCAGCCATCGCCCAGCCCATCGAGCGAGCCGAACGAGCCGCGCAGCGGCCTGCCGGCTGGCATCAAAATTGGCCTAATTCTGGCGCTGCTGGGCAGCGTGGTGGCACTGCTCTTGGTCGGCAGCTCGGCCTCGGACGCGTTCGTCTACAGCAAACTGGTGGACGAAGTCATGACGCGGCCTCAGGAGTTCGCCGGGCGCGAGCTGCGCGTCGAGGGGCAGCTCAAGCCGGGCTCGCTCAAGTTTCGCCCGGATCCCTGCGAGTACCGCTTCGTGATCGAAAAAGCGGGCAAAGAGCTGCCCGTGGAGTTCCCACAGTGCGTCGTGCCCGATACGTTTCGCGACGGGATGGGCATCAGCGTGACCGTGCAGGGCAAGCTCAAGGCCAAGGGCGAGGCCTTTCTGGCCAATCAGG
>JANOIG010000384.1:0-21793 GCA_031407405.1 Deltaproteobacteria bacterium | reverse complement strand
AGCGAACGAGTTCGGGGCGGGGCCCGCGACCGGAAAAACACACTCCCAGCGGGGACCGGCGCCCAAGCGCCCGCCCCCGCGCTAGGATGGATCGTCCTCGATGAAGCTCTTCTCCGCGTCTCGCCTGGCCCTCGGTCTGCTGTGGGTCGGCATGGCCGGCTGCGGCTCCTCAGCACGTACCGGCCCCCAGCCCGAGGTCTCACTAGCGACCAGCGCCGAGGCGCAGGCACAGTTTCGCGCGCTGCGAGAGCAATGGGTGAGCTCCGCCCTGGATGCGCGCGTCGGCTTGGAGCGTCCCCTCACCCGGTTCGTGCAGCGCTATCCGAATGACCCCCAGGGCCGCTGGGCTCGCATTTATCTCGCCTGGATCAGCCTCCAACGCGGGGAGCGGGAGCTGGCTGAACGCTGGCTGGCGCTGTCGGAGACGGGGCCTGCCGGCGCCGCCAGCGACCTCCTCGAAGTCGTTCGCGCATCCCTCGACCTCGCCGCCGGACGTGCCGAGGGGGCGTATCGAAAGCTGATCGAGCTCCAGGGCAGACTGATCGATGCCGATGACCGGCTCTTGTGTCTCGATCGACTGGTCGTCGCCGCGCAGGCAAACGGCCAGCACCAAGAAGCCGTCCTGCACATGCTGGAATTGGCAGCACAAGCCGCGCGGCGGCACCGCGACAGGATGTGGCGGAGCTTGGCAGAACGCCTGGCGAGCATTCCACTCCCAGTGCTCGAGGCCAGCCTGCCCACGTTGTCCGCGTCGGCCATCCAAAGCTCGTCGGTGCGCCCCGCAGAACGGGCCGCCGCGGTGGACTGGATGCGCCGCCAAATACTGGATCTGTTGTCGCGATCCGCCATCACCGAGCAGGACGTGGAGCTGGCGCAGCGTTTGGTTGCGTCGCCTGCCACGGGCGCTGCCGATGAGGGCGACAAGTCCAAGCTCCTGCTCTTGGCGACTCAAGGCGGCCTGGCGCCCGCGGTGGTAGGCAGGACGGTTGGGCTCGCGCTCCAGCTCGGCGATCCAACCCTCAGGCAACGTTCCATCGACGTCGCGTCCGGCATTGCCCTCGGGCTCGACTTGGCCACGGGTGAGCGCGGCGCCGAGCATGTCGCCCTCCAGACCCGTGACGTTGAAGGCGACGCGTTGGGTCAGACCCTCGCACGCCTCGCAGGCGACGGCGCGACACTGATAGTGGCGGGGCTCGATCCACGCGGAGCGCGCCAGGCGGCAGACTTTTCGGCGCGCGGGGGCATCCCCCTCTTGGCGCTGCACCAACCGGAGGGCAGCCCTACGGATCTGGCCGCATCGGTCTACGTCGTGGGGACGGACGACGCGGCAGCAAATCAAGTGCTCCGCGACGCGCTCGCGCCAGGCCTCGACGCCTTGCTCACGGTGGGCTCACCCGAGTCGCCTTGCCCGAATCATGAATCCAGCTTCGCGCCACTCATGGGCGCCGCTGCTTCGAACGTGCGCCGCGGTCTATTGATTGAGGGTGGCGCGAGTTGCGCTCGCAATGTGCTGATGGGGCTCGCGGGCTCGGGTCGGCGCTGGACGATTGGGCTTGGTTTGAACGCGCTCGTGGTGCTCGGTGACGACCTTCGCGCTCACGAGGTCTGGACGCTTGGAGCCGGGCGCCTCCCTCAGTTCGAAGGCGCGCGGGACGCTGAGCTGGAGCGCTGGCTGTCTCGCAAGGGGCGCGCCCCGAGTTGGTACGAAGCCCTGGGGCACGACGTGGCGCGCATCGTCGATGCCGCCCTGCCGGCGGCGCGGCCCGGCGTCATCCGGGACCCTGGCGCCGTGTCTGACGCTTACCGTCAGGTCACGGCGGGGCTCGCTCAGGCGCGGCTCGAAGGCCTCTGGACCAGTGGTGCCGAGAAGTTCGGAAGCGACCGCCACCTGCCGCGCCAGTTTCGCGCGCTCAGGGCTCCTCCCAACCTGGTGCAGACTCCGCGATGACCGAGGACCCCGAATGGCTGAGCCTACCGACGCGCCGAGCCACCCAGCGCTTGGCTCGCGCTTTGGCAGGGGCGCTCGCCCCAGGGGATGCAGTAATTCTCACTGGCGCGCTGGGCGCGGGCAAGACCTTCCTGGTGCGTGCGCTCTGCCGAGCCCTCGGCCTGGACGAGGCCGTGCGGGTGGTCAGCCCCACCTTCACCTTGATACGCGAGATCGGCACGGTGCCGCCGGTCGCACACGCGGACCTGTATCGGTTGCAAAGCACGGAAGATGCCCAGCAATTGGGGCTGATGGAGCTGCGCGAGCGCGGCGCCATTCTGATCGTCGAGTGGGGTGAGCGATTTCCCGATGCCGTGGGGCCCGACCGCTTGAGCCTATCCATGGCACTCAACCCACGCCGAGCGTTACTTGGCTCGAGCGGGCCTCGTTCGGCGGTGGTGAGGGACGCCGTGGCGGCCGCCTGGGCGCCACGCGCCGTGGCGTTTCCACAGGTCCCGGAGGATTCCGACTCGGGACGGTGATAGAACCCGGACCGATGATCGCCGCCAACAGCCGAAGTATCACTCAGCGCGCCCTCGAGCCCGCCAGCGCCGTGCTGGACAAGATCGGGCAGCTGGTCATGTTGACCGGGCAGACCGTGCTCTGGCTGGTGCGGCCGCCTTTTCGGTTTGGCCAGCTGATGAACGCCATGGAGTTCATCGGCGTGCAGTCGATCTTCATCGTCATGTTGACCGGAACTTTCAGCGGCATGGTGTTCGCGCTGCAGACCGTCAGCGGCCTGCGTCAATACGGGGCCGAAGGGGTCGTCGGGTCTGTGGTGGCCGTCTCCCTCACGCGCGAAATTAGCCCGGTGTTCACCGCCCTGATGGTCACCGCGCGGGCGGGCAGCGCCATCGCCGCGGAGCTCGGCAACATGCGCATCACCGAGCAGATCGACGCCATAACGACCATGGGCGTAAGCCCCACTCAATATCTTCTGTCGCCGCGGCTGCTAGCTGGCGTCGTGATGCTGCCCTTGCTCTGCATCATCTACACGTGCGTCGGCATGGTGGGCGCCTGGATCGTTGCCATCATCGGGCTCGGAGTCGACCCCGGCATTTATATCGCCAACATCGAAGAGTACCTTGCGCCCAAAGACTTCTGGATGGGTGAGATCAAGGCGGCCTGTTTCGGCTTTTTGATCACCGCCATCTCGGCAGAAAAGGGCTTTTTTGCCAAGGGCGGGGCCCGCGGCGTGGGCCAAGCCACGACCCAAGCCGTCGTCCACAGCGCCGTGGCCATCCTGATTGCCAACTACATCATCACCAGCCTGCTGACCGAGGTGTGACCCGCGCTGGCGAGGCGCTGCATGGCCGTGTCGCTACAACCGGAAGCTCATGCCAAAGTAGCCACCGAGGTACAGATCCACAGCGCCTCCGGCCACCTCGGCGACGCCACCGAGCGCGTCCTCCGGCTCCGAGTTCATCTCCAGCAGATAGCGGCGCAGATCACCCATCAGCTCCAGGGAAACGCCCTTCGACAGCGGGTATTCCAGCCCTCCCGACGCGTCGAAACCGTAACCACCAACACGCGGGAACCACTCGGCCTGGCTGACCTGGCCATAGCCGAGCGGGAGCCGAAAGCCTGCAGAACCCACCGCCCGCAAGCGCCCCAGATCGAGCCGAAAATCTAACGACGACCGGAGGAGCGTGTAACTCATGTCGGGGATGTTGGCTTCATTCCGCTCATCCTGAAGGCCGCTTTGCATCTGCCCAAACGTCAAATCAAAGCCGAGATCGTGCACGCCGAGCGGGTGACGCGCGCGGACACCCGCAAACATCTCCTCGAAAATGACGGGGAAGTTCGCTCCGAAGTCCGCGTCGCGCACGTTGCCTGAAAACACACTCTCGTAGCTGGCAATCAAACCGAGGCGTTCCCCAATGGGCCGCTCGAAGGGGTAAAGCTCACCCTGGACTTGGTACACCCAGATGTTGGCGCGTTGTGTCCGCAGACGGTTGTAAATGTCGTCCGAGAAATCCAGCGAACGGTGCACCAGCCCTCCGCGCGCGCTCAGCCGGACCACCATGCCGGCCTCGTCGGCTTCGGGCGGCCCGTCCGGGTTGCGATCGGAGATGGCGCTCGGATCCACTTCGAAGAGCGAGTCGTCTTCGGGCGTGGCAGGGGCATCTTCGCTGGTGATGTCGCTGGCGCTGGGGGTGACCACGTCATCCGAGACCGTGTCGTTGTCGGCATCCCAGACCTCGGCTTCGAGGTTGGCCGCCATCGGCGCATCAGCTCGAGCGAGCACCGCGGCGAGGCGCTTGGACGCGTTATCGGACAGCTGCTTGGCTAACCCCGGCAACCAAGAGCTGCGAAACTGAATGCCGCCGTCCTCCGCGTCGCCGCCCTCTGGGTCGCTCACGTTCAATGCCACGCTCCACAGCCGCATGCTGTGGCGGCGCACCCGGCCTCCCACGACAGCGTCCGCCTCCGAGCGTTTCGCCAGACGGCGAATCTGCTCGGCGGACGTGCCCTGAGATGGGCTCTTGCTGAGCACCACCGTGTGACCCGCGCGCTCCAGTGATTGCTGGACCTTCTCGCGCAGGATGTCGCCTTTACGCCCACTGAACTCGAGCAACACGATGCGTGAACCAGCCTGAGCTTCGGACACAGCCAGCAGCGCCACTAAAATGAATGCGGCAACGGCGGGCAGGCGGGCCCACACTCTCATCATCCGCCGGACACCTCATCAATCCAGTCGAGGATACACTGCTCATCCGCTGCATTGAGGGTCTGCGGTGAGAGGAACGGCATGGCCCCATTGCACTCGGGCGGAGAGCCCACGATCTTGTCCGCGAGGAAGCTGTCGTCAGCACCAATATACGGGCGCCCCTTACAGCTCGAGGCGACATCCACCAACCGCACCTCGATGTTTGGCGAAACCAGGTCCGGCTTGATGGGACTGCCGGCTTCATGGCACCCGCCGCTCTGCGTGCAGCCTCCCTCACTGCCGGGACGCGCGAACAGGACGGTGATGTCGTCCGGGCAATTTCCGGCGGGGGGTGGCTGAACGCCCCCTGAGCCCGAGCCGCCTGTCACGCCAGCGCCCCCCGTTGCCGGGCTACCTCCCGTCGACCCGATCGCGGTCGCCCCCGCCATGGACACGGATCCCATACCCCCTCGAGCCACGTTACCAACTCCGGAGCCGCCACTGCCTCCCGAAGGCAAGCTGGGCGCGCCACCGCTGGGTACCCCGACATTGGGGGCCCCACCGCGCGCACCGTTGGAGCCAAAATTGCCATCGGTGTAGCCCACCTCGTTCAGAGACGGGAAACGACTTTCGTCGAGCTCCGCCGGCGCACCACACGCTGCCGGAACCAGAACGAGGAGACCGAGCCAGCTTCTGAAAAAACGCTGCATGTTGAGTCTATACAGGTAGGTGATGGTGGAGCTTGCACTGGAGTGGCGACACGACGGAGCGCGTCAACCGGGCACTGGCGAGCACGCGGCTCGGGGACTATTCCGGGACACTAAACCGGGACTGGGCGCCCGTGGAGATTGGGGCATCCGAAGTGACGCGTATCGACGACGGATGATACCTGCTGGGGTCCCATACTGTGAGCCGAAGTGCTCTAACCCGCAAGCGCAGACAACCCCTCTCCGGCGGGATCCGCATTTGGGCCGGGGATCTGATGGATCGCACTGAATGAGTCAGGGTGACGTGTTTCACGTTTGAATGATCATCCTCCGGTGGCTCGGCCCATGGCGCACGAAGAAAACGGGTCAAAGGTGACCAAGCCCAAGCGACACCGACCCGGCAGGGTGTGCGATTGTACACACCGCGCCGCGCTCAACCAAACTCCTCCGAGCCCGTTCCCGAATCCATTCTGAACGAAGCTTTCTGCCATTGCCGCTCACTGGCTGCGCCCTCGAGCCAGCAAGAGATATGAGCCATTGCCGTTTAGGCGCGCGTGCTCGATGCCACGGATTGATGGCAAAAATGAAATTGAGATAGCCGAATCAATTCCCATCACTGCGATGGATTCGACCTCCTAGTTTAGCGAAGCGGCGGATCGCGGCGCCGCGCAGGAAGGCGCACCGAGCGCGTCCGTAGCAGCAGCCCCGCGACGGTCACCGCCGCGAGCACGAAGGGCAGGTCGCTGTTCACGTCTCGGGCCAGGTGGGCCCCATCGCAGCCATACTCCGGGCCGATGCCGAGCTCCTCACCGCTCGGGTTGCCGCAGAGCCGCAGCTCGTCTTCGTCGAACACACCATCCTCGTCGGAGTCGACGGTGGCGTCACCCAATCTGAGCAGCGCAGTCTGAAGCCCTTGCGTGTCTTTGCCACGCACGAGGCCGTAGTCATACAACGTTCGCGCGAACGGTTGCACCGCGGTGCCCTGCCCGCCGCGCGACGTGGTGTGGCAAATCAAACACCGGGAGTTGGGTCGAGGGCAGCTGACGTCCAGAGCGGAGTCAATCACGAGCGGGTACTCCGGAGTGGCCGTTGCGCTCGGGGCGAAGGAGACACCGAATAACGCGAGCGCCAGGGCCACCCGGCGCAGCTGGGCCCCGCTAGAGGTATATATGCAGCTGAGCTTGACCATGGAAAACGTCATCTTGCCGCATCACGGCGTCGAGGCGCAGCTCGAAATGGGTCGCAAAAAACCAGCTCACTGAAATCCATGCCCCGTAACGCGCGGCGCCGGCGCCACGCACGGGCAGCACGTCATCACGATCGAGCTGACCTTGGTCGAGGACCTCACCCGTGAGCATCAAATGTAGGCCGCGCAACGGTTCATAGTCCGCCTGCGTAAAACCCGTAAACCCGAGTTTTCGACCCTGCTCCTTCAAAATGTCGAGCTCGCCCAGAACGGAAACTTTGGGCGACACGCCCCAGCGACCGTTGAGGCCATGCACGTACCGGATAGAGCCGTCGACACGCGTCAAGGCGTCCTCTTCGGCCCGCGTCAAGAGCGTGCTGCCGCCGATCGCCAGGGTGGGATTGAGCAAGTACTCGAGCGATACCGCGTAGCCGCGCTCGCGAAAACGATCGGGATTGAGCTGAAAATTGCCGATGACGAGCATCGCGTCCGTACGCCAGCGGCCTCGAGAGTAGGTGAGCGATGCACCGTGCTGCTGATCGGATTCACGATCGGTTCGTGTGGCCTCCCGCGCCCACATCGTGTGCTCCGGTATGCGGATCCCGAAGGGCAGGTTGAGCCGACCCACTCGCAGCAACGTGTCGGGTTGGAGCCAGAGCCCCACGTAATGGCTGCGGCTCAAGACGATGAAACCTTCGCCAGGCTCGCGGTTGAGCTGCGCGCCACGCACGTGGGCGCTGCCTTCTATACCCCGAGCCACACCCAGGCTGGCGCCCAGCACGAAGCTCCCTATGGTGCCCGAGCCGTAGACGTCGAGCTGCATGGGGAACTGGCGAAACGTGCTGGCCACCCCCTCGACCGCTGCGGAGTAGAGCAGCAGATGACGGTAGCTGCCCCCAAGACGAACGCTCTCGGGCTCATCCATCCAACCGAACAGAAATTGTGCGCTCGGACTCGGGGCCGTTGTGGCCTCGCCGCCCCACGACAACAGGCGCTCGCTTTGAGCGCGGCCCATTTTGGTGAGGGTTTCCCCTCCCGACGGGTCGGTATGGCAACTGCCACATTTTGAAAAACCGTGCTTGATCATCCACGCGTAGGCGTGCACCCGGCCGCTACACGACAGCAGCATTCCCAGGGTCATCAGGATCAAGAAACCCCGGAGGATGGGGGGACGTCGTCGCACTGGCTTCGGCGTTTTTGCCCAAACGGCTTCAAAGGTCAAACTCATGGCTCGCCGATGACCCCGGGGGTGAGCCGAGTCAGGGGGGTTTCCCTACATCCCGCGGTATGGGCGTTTGCCAGCCCCGCAACCCAACGTTAGTCTGCTCAAATGCTTCCTTTGTCTCGCCTCATCTCGAGCAGCCGGATAGCGGCCGCCACTTGCTGCATGCTGAGCCTCGGCGATGCACGGGCGCAGACCCCCCCTGCCCCGAGCTATCCCTCGCTACCACCTTACCCGCCGCCCTCCGAGCCTCCAGCGTTGGAGACGGGCGGGCTCACGCCGCCGCCTACGTCCGCAGCGCCGCCGGGGCAAGGCGAGACCTTACAGCAGCTCGAGCGAGCGGAGCGCGAAGATGCTGGCCGTGGGCTGGAGTTCGTCTGGCTCAATGTGGAGTCCGGTTATGAGTACATTTCGCTGCAAACATTCGAGGCCAATTCAGTCGTAGACGCCGAGCTCGTGAAGGACAGCGGCTCGGCCCTGGCTCTCGGTGTGGGAGCCGGCGTGCGCGTGATTTTTCTCACGCTTGGGGCGCGCTTTCGGTTGGCGCAGTTCAGCGACTGGGATTTGTGGACGCTCAATGGCGAGCTGGGCCTGCATATTCCATTCGGCACCATTGAGCCCTCATTCACCTTCAGCGCCGGCTACGCGTCGCTGGGTGCCTTCAGCGTGCAGGGCGCCACCGGCTTCGATGTGGACAGCGTCGATGTCTCCGGGTTCAACGCTCGTCTCGGCGCTGGATTGGACTGGTATGTCAATCCACTGCTGTCGCTGGGTGTCCAAGGCACGGGTGAGCTCCTGGCCTTGTGGCGCGACGGCGGCGCTCAGCCGAATGCGGTTGCGAGCGCGCCTGAAGCTGCCGAAGTCTATGCCCGAGACGGTGACGGCATCGGGCTCGGTATCACCCTCACCGGCGTGGTCGGACTGCACTTCTAATAGCACTCGACATGCGCATCGCCCTCGGTCTCATCACCGGCCTGCTTCCTCTCGTCGTCGGGGCTGTCTTGTGGCGGCGCTCTCGCGCCACACGCGATATCCCGGCGGTTCGAGCCGTGCTCGTTGCGGCCGGCGCTTACGCTCTGGCCTGGGGATGTCAGTTCGCCGAGCTCGGCCTGTGGAACTGGACTGGCCTGTCACTGACCGCAGAGGCCGGGCGAGAATCCGAAGCTCTTTTGGCCATGTTCTTGTTCGCGGCGCCGCTGGAGGAGGGGGCCAAGGTCCTCGGCATCTGGCCGCTGTATTCGGCGCGCCGTCTGCTCTATGCGAGGCACGGCATAGTGCTGTCTGCGGTGGCCGGTGCGGGGTTCGCTGCGGGGGAAACCAGCAGCCTGATTGTTTTCGGCGACGGCCAGGGGCTCACCGTCATGAGAGCGCTACTGGCGATTCCTCCGCACGTGCTGTGCGCGGTGATGTGGGGCGCGACGCTCGGCGCACGCGCGCGAACAGGCTGGTTTGCGCTGGCGTGGGCTGCCGCCACGCTACTGCACGGCTTGTTCGATCACATCGTATTTGGGCGGGGACCCGGGGTCATCGTGCTCGCGGCACCGCTGCTCTTGACGATGTTGGCCCTGGCCTATGCGATCGCTCGCAAGGCGGCGTCTCACGAGCTGGCGTCCGGGCCCGCGCTACGGGCCGGCGCCGATGGCGCTGCGGGCTGGTCAGAGCCCCCCTCGGTGCGCGACGTTTGGGAAGCGCTCGAGCCCAAGCAAGAACCGTTGATGCTGCACTGGATAGCACTCGGAACGCTCGTGACAGCGGGCATCGGCCTAGTGACGCTCGGAGCGGGTCTATACGCTGGCCACGTGATGGGGCTAGATTTCGCGGCAGCAGACGAAGCTGATGTCCGTTCCAACGGCCCTCTATTATTTTTGGCCACGGCAGTGGGAACCGCCTTCCCAATTGCGGGCTACCTCGTGGCTCGGGCCAGCGGCGCGCGCAGTGTGCTCGAACCGGGGCTCGGCGCTGCGCTCGCCGTCTTCGGCGCGGTCCTATTCCTCTCCGTCACCACGCCCATTGCCGCTGTGGTCGCGCTCGCGCTGGCCCCGATCGCCTTCGTGCTGGCAGCAGCAGGCGCCTGGTTCGCCATGGGCCGGTAGCCTGCGCATTAGGCTGCTGCGCACCCCGATGCGTCGGTCGTCGGTCCTCGGTAGCCTGCGCATTAGGCTGCTGCGCACCCCGATGCGTCGGTCGTCGGTCCTCGCAATCCTGGAGGATTGCTGCGGCCTCCTTCCTAGCCTCGGGGCGCTCGCGACGCCTACTGGGGCAGGCTACGCGTTGAAACGGCTTGGGGGCCCCGCGGGGCGCGGGTGGGCATCGGTTTGGGGGTTGGTGGGCCCTGCGTCTGCGCGGGGCCGTTGGTGAAAGCCGCGGGAGTGAAAGACTCGAGTGGGCATTCGGGCCCCGCGGGACGCGGGTGGGGCCCTCGGCGCGGCTGGCTGGTGTCACTATCGTACCGGCAGACGCTCGGAGGTATCGGCAAGCGGGGTTGGGGCCCCCGCGCGCAGCGCCCGCAGTATTGCGGGCGTTGTTGGGTTGGGGGGCCCCGTCCCTAGGACGGGGGGAGGGTTTGCGCCAAACCCTCCCAGCCACTGGGAATCGGAACGGCCCTTTGGGTGCGGAACCTGCTTTTCAGCCGCAACTATCAATACCCGGAGACCAGCCTCGATTACGGTAGTGAGTCGTTTAAGGGGTCGAAGGCGGAACCGGCGCGCGGGGCGCTGGCGGCTTTTTTGGCTTTGCGCGGGGCGGCGGCTGCACGGATGGCCGCTTTGCGAGCCTTGACGGCTTTGGCCGGCTTGGCTGGAGGAGCCTTCTTCGTGAAAGCTTTCGAGAAGCTCCCTTGCAGGCTTTCCTTGGCTGGCGAAAGCCCCGCCTTGGTGGCAGCTGGAGCGGGCTCAGCCTTTGCGGCCACTTCCTTGGCCGCCGGCGCAGCACCGAGCGGCGTGTCACCCGCGCTATCGCCGGACTTTGCCGCAGCTGACTCGTCTTCCGCATCGGCGTTCGCCGCGCCAATCGGGGAACCTCGATCTACCCCGCCACCCGCCTCGTAGGGGCGAGCTGCCAAGGCCTTCGACCCTGCAGCTTGTGAATCGACAGCGGCAACCGGCGACGCCGCGGACGCGGAAAAGAGCTCGCTATTATTGTATGCGGTCACTCCAATTGCCGCGATACCGGCCGCTGCCAACAGCCAACGCTCTGGCTTGAACCGCCGCCCTACACGAATGGGCGGCATGTCCTCGTCCACGTTGAGCGCGACTGGGCCCGTGCTCTGCACGAGTAAAGCCGCCGGCCCCGCCGCGGGAGCAAAGCTCGAGGTCACCGGGGCCACGCTCGATGGTCCCCCAGCAAAGCTGGGGTGCGGCATGACACCACCATGAGGTGGCATCGCACCGAATGAGCCAGCCTGCGTCGGACCGTCTATTTCGACATCACCGTCACCGTCACCGTCACCGTCGAGATCGGCCACCTCGCCCAGAGGAGCCCACGCGTCCATGCCCTCGGTCCATACCGGGGTCTCTGAGCTGATGACGCCAAGACGGAAGGCCTCGTCGAGTTGATCGACGCTCATCTGTTTGATGTCGTCACTGGCTACCGCTACGTGCCAAACGTCGGACGAGCTGCTCGTGTCCTCGACGGAGGCTGCGTAATTGGCGAAGGCGTTTCCTTGAGTCATGGCACGGTTCCCAAAGTAGCAATGGCCTGAAGTGGCGCGGGTCTCGATTCCCCAGCAGCTGAGGCTCAACGGCTGAGACTGATGAGGCTAGCAGCCAAAAGGTCAGTGTGCATCTCATGATGAACACCCCGAGCGCGCTTTTCTGCCAGTCCTTTCAATACGTAGAGGCCCAACAGTAGAGGATTTTTTCACGATCGTTTTGGGGTCGGCCCTTTTCAGAACATTAGAGCCACTCCATACACATGGGACAGCACCAAAATGTAGACGAACACCGGTAAAAGGGGCCTATTTTCGGCGAAAACACCAGCGCCTCGCCAGCCGGGCGGGCGCGTTTTCGAGTGAAGCTAGGCTCCAATGCGCGTCACCCCAGGGGGTGCACGTGACGGATCAGGGCCCCTGATGTGCCGTAAACCTGTAAGTGGACAGCAGAACGAGACGTCCGAGCGCACTAGTTTTCTGGTCCTCCCGGCGCTCAGCTGGCGGATCATCCAGCAGATCGCACAAGCACATTTCTCAGATCACTGAACAGGGTGGTGCTCGCGCTGAGTGTCCCACCGACCCTGGCTGCCAACGCCTCGTTTCCCTCACACCGCTCGGTCGCGCGGCTGCCAGGCGAGTGCGTCAGATTGCGCCTTGCGAGCTGCCCGCTCTCGGTCTCGCCGGTCAAAGCGGGAGCGGCCGGCACCAAAAGTTGTGAATGAACAGGTCGACTCGCTAAGCTGGCGCCCCTTGTCGACCGACGCTCTGGCGCAGATCTGTAAGCCCCTCAGTCGTTTTTTTCATTTCTGCCGAGCTGGGTATGACGTGTTTCGATGAGTGCCTTGGCGCGGGGCAAGGCAGTAGGGTCGGTACGACGTTGGCGCGTGGCCACCGGTTTTCTGGTGATGGTTACGTTTACCGTGATCGCCGGCTACTACATCCCACTGCGTCGCGAAGCCAAACAGCTGCGCGACGAACGCCAAAACATGCAAGAGGAGCACGCAGCGCTACGCCGTGACGTCGAAGCAAGCCGACGCGAGCTGCAGCTGAGCCAGGAGCAAAAAAAGCAACTCATGCGCGAGCTGGACGTGCAAACGAGCCTTCTCGACCAGATCAAGCAACGCATCGAAAAGCTGAAGCAGCGACTCTCGACAAAGTTTGACCAGCTCAGCCAAGCCAAAATGCTGACCGTGTCCAGCGCGGGGGATCGCGTGTCTGTGGCCATGGCCATACCGGTATTGTTCTCGCCCAACGGGCCAGAGGTCAAAAAGGACGGCCGCTTTCTGCTCTGCGAGCTGTCCAAAATCATCATGGCCGAGTTCTCCGGGCAGATCCGGGTCACCGGCTATTACGGTAAGCCGCGTATCGACGAGCCCGAGCTTGCCGAGCGTCATGCCTCGACGTGGGAGCTTTCTGCGGCACGAGCAGCCAGAGCCGTGGACGCCCTCGACAAGGGCTGCGGCGCCCCGACCGACCGCTTCCTCGTGGTGGGTTATGGCCCCCGGGCGGCAGGCCCCCTCGGCGAGAACGTGGCGCTCGAATTCATCTTGAAAGCGGACGAATGAGGGCGGAGGCGCTCATCCCGACACTCTGCCATCCCAGGTGGCCATAGCGGTGGTAGTCCAAACTGATGGTCTGCTCGCGGTGGTAAAATAGTAGCTCGTAACGACCATGCCCAAGCACCGGTCGTGTAGACACGTAGCAACCGAGCTTCGCCGCAGCCCGGAGCACGACCTCGGCGGGCTCGCGCGGCGGCTGTGCCAACCACCGCATGCGCTCCGGGGCCGCCGCCTCCAGACGGTCCGCAAGCTCTGCCGGCGACTCTAGCCAGGCGGAGAAGCCGCACACCGCCGCCAACCCCTCGAGCTCCGGCGCCGCCAAGGGGCCAGCTCCTTTCGGGCTCATGCTCAACTGCAGGTCACTTCCGGCGAGCTGCGCGGCGGCGCACACACACAAGAGGTCAAACACATGGCTACTGCTGTCGACAATGACCAACACAGGACCGCAGAGCTGATAGACGAGCCGGTTGTCCTGCCCGAGCACGTCAAGAGTGACGTGCTCGCGACGGAAGTATTGCTCGAGCCAATCAGCGTAGTTCTGTGCTCGCGCCAGCCAGCGCTCCAAATGGCGAGCCTCGAGCCGCTCGCGCGCCCACTCGAGCAGCGGAGCCAGAGGCGAAAGACTGCTCCGCTGCCCGGGTGCCAATACCAACGGGGGCGCTGGCGTGGCATCCGCCCAGTCTTGCAGCTCGAGCACGTAGTTTGGCCCGCCCGCTTTCGCGCCGGGCCCCGCACTCGACGCCTTGTGCCCTCCAAACGGCTGCCGTGCGACAATCGCGCCGGTGATGCCACGATTCACGTACAGGTTACCGCAAGCCACCTCGCCGATGAAACGGGCCTGTTCTCGCTCATCCAGGCTGTGCAGCCCGGACGTGAGCCCGTACGGCGTGGCATTGGCGAGCTGCAGCGAATGCTCGAAATCATCAGCGCGCAGAACGCCGAGCACCGGCCCAAACAGCTCCGTTTGGTGTGAAAAGCTGCCCGCGCTCACGCCCCACTTGATGCCGGGAGACCAGAGCCTCGGGTTACTGGGATCGCAACGCGGTTCGAGCAACCAGGATTCCCCAGCGTCGAGCCCCGTCAAACCGCGCAGCAGCGCCGCCCCCGGCGGATTGATGAGCGGAGTGACGAGGCTGGCTGCCTCCCAGGCGGACCCAACGGGCAAGCTCGATGCCGCGTCTCGGAGCTGAGCGCGAAAGTGTAGGTCGTCATACACCTCCGGAGCCAAGATGGCCAGGCTCGCCGCGCTGCACTTTTGCCCTGCGTAACCAAACGCCGAGGCCACGAGATCCCGAATGGCAAGCTCCCGGTCGGCCAGCGCCGACACTATCATGGCGTTCTTTCCGCCAGTCTCCGCGTGCAGGTCGAGGCTCGGCCGTTGACCGAGAAAAAAGCGCGCCGTGCTGGTCGCCCCCGTGAGCACCACCGCAGACACCGCGGGATGGCGAAGCAAGATGGAGCCATCCTCGTCCCTGCAGAGCACAAACTGTAAGGCGTTCTGGGGGACTCCTGCTTCCCAGACGATGCTCGCCAAGAGCTCCCCCACGAACGGCGTCTCGGGAGCAGGTTTGAAGATGACCGTGTTGCCCGCGAGAAGTGCCGCCAAGACGCCCGACAACGGAATGGCGAGCGGGAAATTCCAAGGTGAGGTCACCAGCACCACCCCTTTCGGCCGAACGGAGACGCCCGACTCTCGCGCCTGAGCCTCGGTCAAACGCAAGTAATACTCGGCGAAATCAACCGCTTCTGACACCTCCGAGTCCGCCTCGACAACGCGTTTCCCAGCGTCGAGCAGCAGGGCCGCGATGAGCTCGGCACGGCGACGCCGCAGGCCGCGAGCGACACGCCGCACGCATTCCAAGCGCTCGAGTGGACCCCGCGAGTCCCAGGCGCCCCGCGCGCGATCTGCAGCCGCCACCGCCGCCTCTAAGTCGGACGCCTGCGCGAGGTGATAGCGGTACGGCACCATCCCGGGCCGGGAAGGATCAAAGCCGGACACCATGTCACCCGTTTCGCGTCGAACCCCCGCGATCAGCGGAGCGAGCTCAAATGAGGGGCGCTGCATCAAGCTGTTCAGCGCCCGCGTGACGGCGGCGCGGTGAGCGGCGACGGAGAAATCGGTGTCCGGTTCGTTGGCGAATGGCGCCTGCCGGTCCAAATCTTGGATGTTGCCGAACCGATCCTGGGAGCGCCGTGGCGCCTCGCTGACTGCGTCACACGCCTGGTGGGCTTGCTGAAAGCGCTGGGCCTGATCCGCGTACGCCGAATCATTGAGACGCATCGAAAATGCATGGCGCAAGTAGTTCTCATTCGCGGTATTTTCGTCGAGCCGACGGATCAGGTAAGCCACCGCCGTGTCCAGCTCGTCCTGGTTCACGGCGGGCGCATACGTCAGAACCGGCGCGCCCAAGGCACTGAGCGCCTTTTGCACCGAGTTGGCCATGCCTTCCAGGACTTCAAAGCCCACATTCTCGGCGACGCCGCGCGAGGCGCGCAACACCAGGCCGAAAGCGAGGTCGAAGATGTTGTGGCTGGCGATGCCGAGCTGCACTGCGTCTGCATGAGCAGGCTCGGTGCCCACGTACAGCATTCGTTTGTAGTTGGCGTCGACCTCGTGCTTACTGGGATAGATGGGTAGCGGCCAATTCATCCGCGCGCTGTGGACGCGCTCTGCGGCGAGGTTCGCGCCCTTTACGACGCGCAATACCAACGCGGCTCCGCCTCGCCGCCGCCGCCCCAGAGCCCACTCGGTGAGCCGCCGCTGCAGCGCCGCCGAATCGGGAACATAGGCTTGCAACACCAGTCCCGCGCTGAAACCGAGAAACTCGGGTTCGTCGAGCAAACCTTGAACTACATCGATGGTGAAGCGCAGGTCCCGATACGCTTCCATGTCTAGGTACACGAGCTTCGACCGACCCGAACCCGTCGACGCTGCCGCGCGATAGATCTGGCGCAAACGGTCTGACAGCCGAGCCCGGCTCGAGCTCCAGGCGAACAGGTCGATTTGGCTAAAAATCGAGGACAATTTGACAGAGATCGTCTGCACGTCGGGCTGTTTCAAAAGGTCGATGTATTGTCCAACGCGCCGCTCCGCCTCGCTCTCTCCGAGCACCTCCTCACCCAGTTGGTTTACGTTGACGCTGACCCCGTGAACGCGCCGAAGTTGTAAAAATGCGCGCAGCCTGGCTGCCTCGACGGGGAAAACCAGACCCTTCACTTCTTGGCGAATGTGCCGGGCGATGAGCTTGCCAAAAAACTGCGGCGCAAGGTCTCCGAGCACGCTGCCGAGCCCCAGCTGCACCCGCTCTAACGGCGTCATGAAGCTCGGCGTGCCCAGCTCCCCGAGCAGATATTTCAACTGCCCCACCGCATGCTCGAAGGTCTTGTCCCGCGCGACGCGGTCGGTCAGAAAGACGCTCAGCAGTTGCCCTTTCGGGTCGTCCAACAAGCGAGCCAATCTTTGACGGCGCTGGCGCTCCTGTGCATCGATGAAGCGTTCAGACAGGGTGAACAGGTCGGCTGCAAGAGCCAGGCTGGCTGCTTCGACCTCCGAACGATTCAACGATCGATCAGAAACACCCTGGAGAAGGGCCCGGGCGCGTTCTCGCGCAGCCTTGGCTCCGTGCCGCTTTCCCACACGCAATCATGGCACACGACAAGACGATCGGCCCAGCTCCCTGCTCCCTACCGGGCGGAAATCAGAAAAAGAGCTTGGCGATGATGAAGCCGATGAGCATGCCGGTCGCCAACGCAGCCATCATCTTGCTTCTCGTGTCATCGCGCTCGGTGCCGACGCGCGGCATGGGTGCGGGGGCTATCGAAGCCATTTCGACAGCCGGCAGCGCGGCAGAAGCAGCGCTTGCCACTGGCGCCCTGACCCCCTCTGCGAAACCTAAAGCGGCCTCCCCCACCCGACGCGCCGAACCGTTGCTGCCATTTTGAGCTGCTGCGGTGGCACCGGGTGCCCTGAGCGGAGGCGGCGGCAGTGATGAGGGCACGAAGGGGGGTGCAATCGCGGGTGCAATCGCGGGTGCAACAGAACCCGACGCAAAGGCTGGGGCTGCCGCAGCCTCAGGCCTGTCCAGCAGATTAGGCTTGAACCCGTCCTGAAAGGCCCCGTCCTCAAAACCACCGCCCTCAAAACCACCGCCCTGAAGGTCGTGCTGAAAGTCCTCCTGAGACAATGGCGGCAGCATCCCAGCGAAGCCCGTCGGAGAGGCAGGCGGGACAAACGGCAGACCAAGATTGTTCTGCCCGACTTGCAGGTGCCCACTCGAGTCGCCGAGTGAGAAGTCACTCAATTGCTGATCGCTCGGGCCATGCTCACCCACCGCAATGGCAGAGGTCGCATCATCATCGGCGTCGTCGGGGCTCATGCTCATGAGAGGCGTGGGGGCTTCGGACACGCGTCCAACGCGTCTGCCCTCACCTTCGTTCAAGATCTGAGCGACGATCTCGCCCTGCTTCTTCACTTCGACGATGACACCACAGACGCGGCACTTGAGCTTGACGTTGCTCTTCTCGGCGATCCGTTCCTCGGGCAAGTTGTACGCCTTGCCGCAGCTCTGACACGCGAATCTCATGGTGCTACCCGGAGCTTGTTCGTTTACAGCACATGGCGCCGAAATGTGAGGCCTGAAATGTACGTTTTTGTAACCGGACCTCCGCACTCGAAGCTTCGAGCGAGCACGCTGGAAAATTGGCCGAATGCAGCGCCGGGCTTCGTGGACCGCAAATTGTGACCTGCCACGGGGTCCGGGTTGGTAATGGACCCCAAACGGCAAACCATACAGGCCTTTGGGCCTAATCCCGGTGGCGCAGATCCTGCCCACAACGACCTGCGTGGGGGTCCAGATAGGCCATTCGGCCTATGACTCCTGGAGGTGGCCACGGTGAAAGCTCTTGGCTAATCACGACGTGAACTTGCCACTTCGATCGTTCGGCGGGATTCTGCGGTAGGCCCATCGCCTTTGTTTACTCAACGCACCAACATCGGCGTGTTCGTCGACACCCTGGATCACGACTACCAACAACAGGTCGTGCTGGGTATCGATGCCGAAGCCAGGGCGCTCGACCTGGACGTGACCTGCTTCGTGGGGGGCCAGCTCGAAGCTCCCGATCCATTTCACACAGAGTTGAATGCCGCCTATGCGTTGTGCTCGCCGAGCCGAATCGACGCGCTCGTGGTCTTGTCGGGAACGCTGTCCAACTATTCGGGGATGGAATCGCTGGGCGCCTTCTGCAAGCATTTCATGCACCTACCCGTCTGCAGCATCGGGGGTAGCCTGCCGGGAGCAGTCGAGGTCGCCGTCGACAATCGGGCTGGAATACGCCAGGCATTGACCCACCTGGCGCAAACCTGCGGCCGCCGGCGCATCGCCTTCGTCAAGGGGCCACAAGGCAACGACGAGGCGCAAGAGAGGTTTCAGGTCTATCGCGAAGCTGTGAGCGATCTACGCCTCGCCAGCGAGGCAGATCTGGTGGTCGAAGGAGATTTCCTCGAGCCCTCGGGCGCAGAGGCAATCAAGACGCTGCTGGACGATCGCCGCCTGGGTTTCGATGCTCTCATGTGCGCCAGCGACCTCATGGCGATCGGAGCGATGCGCGCACTTTCAGAGCGCAAGGTGGCGGTACCGCAGAAGGTTGCCGTGGTCGGCTTCGATGACATTCAGGCCGCCCGTTTCGCGGCGCCATCCCTCGCCACGGTGCGGCAACCCCTCTATGAACAGGGCCGTCGCGCCCTGCGCGAGGTCGTGGCCCGCATCTCCGAAAGGGATCTGCCGGGGCGCGTCTTCCTCGAGGCCAGCTTCATCCCCCGCGAATCCTGCGGGGCCCGCTCGCTGTCGTCATTCACGTCGGGTCTCACCTCGCTCTTGGCCGACCCAGAGCTGCTGGAACCCCTGCGCTTCGAGGAGGCGTATCGCCTGGCGCTACCGCGCATCCTCTCCGACGTGCGGCGAGTGATCGAAGAGGCGGGGTTCAACTGCGAGCCAGGCCTTCCGGATACGCTACTCGTGCAAGCGGCCACCGACATTCAGGGGCGGCGACGCGGCTTGTTGCAAGGGCAGAGCTTCGTTTCGTTTTTGGAAGAAGTGATAGGTCAGATGGAACAGAGCCCGAGCACTGACGTCAGTGCCTGGCAAGAAGTCATCGCGGTGATGCGCCGGCATTTCTCGCTGTGCCTGCGTCAGGACCCGAAATGGCGACGCAGCGCCGACGAAATGTGGCACATGGCCCGCTCCTCGGTCAGCTTGCTCGCGGAGCGTAGCCAAGCACGCCGCTGGCTACAGGAAACGGCGCTGTTTCGCACTTTGCGCCTGGCCGGCACCCGCCTGCTCAACGCGACGAGCTGGCCCGAGCTCGGGTCGGTGCTCGCCGACACCCTGAGCCGCCTACACGTACCCAGATGTTTCATCGCGCTTTCTGAGCCGAATGGGGTGTACCGCGGGGTTGTCCTGATTCAGGGCGCTCACGTCGAGCATGATTTGGCCGGAGAATTTTCCGCACAACGCCTGATGCCCGAGGCCCTTGCGCTGCCCGAACGTCGGGTAACGTGGTTGCTCAAGCCCCTGGTTCTGAGGAAGCAACGCATCGGTTACGTCGTATTCGAAATGGGTCCCCTCGAGGGCCGCGTGTACGCGGCGTTGAGGGACTACCTGAGCGCCTCGATCGGCGGGATTCTCGCGGCAAAAGGCGCGCCGGCAGCCCCCGCCACCTGAGGTCTCGAGGTGTTCGAGGTGCGTGCTCGAATGGCACGAACCCGGACTTTTTGCGATGCAAACGCAATCGACGACAACTCAAAAGAGAAACAAAAACCCCTCAGGATTAACGGAGGCGCCTCTCAACCGGCCCCGGCGCGGTCCGTTCTTCAGGGTGCGTGGCAGCCTGGGGTTTATTTGAGAAGCGGGATGTTCAAACCCTCAACCGCGTGGCCAGCGCTCGAACCATGGACGGGTACAAGGTTCGCGCCAAGTTGGCGTTGAATTTCACCCGCCCCATGTCCAACGCCGAGGCGGAGGACGTGATGATGCAGTACGCACGGGCCTTTGCCGGAGCCGTGGAATGCGAGCTCAGCAACGGTGACTTGCCATTTGAAGAGCACGAGCTGCTGCAGAAAATCACCGACCAGGTACAGGCGCTACCGAAAAAGAACGTCAAGCTGATAGGTCTTCATGTGTGGCACAAGGGCGCCATCAGCAGCGGCTCCATGCTCGCCGTGAAGCCAGGCCAGCAAGGCAAGCCGACGGTTCCGGCGATGCAGGCCGTCTCCCAGACACGGGAGAAGGCGCCCGAGTCAGCGCCCAATGCCCACATCGCGACGACGGTCAAACCGCCCGAGTCCATGCCGAGCTCAGCGCGAGCACCCATCCCGACCGTTCCAGTCACACCGGCTCGCGGGGCGTCGAGCCCGGCGCAGCGCTCCGCAGCGCCCGCTACGACGGTTAGAGCCCCAAGCCCGAACCGAACCGCGCCCACCAGCACCGCGACCCAATCTCCGCGGCCAGGTCTCGCTTCGGCGGCCGCCACAAACCGCATGGTCAGCGGAGTGACCGCCGCCGCCGAGCCGCGCATCGTCCGGACCAAGTCTGGTTTCTTGGCGGCGCTGGAGCAGTGCACGGCTGAAACGGGACAAGAGGTCGGCCGTGCCATGGCTCAACCGGTCCGCGACGCGGCCGCCGGTGTGCTGTTGACGACGCTCGACGCGCTGCACGGATCAGTGGTGGATCCGCTCGGGATTTTCGACGGGCGTGCCGATGCGGAGCTGCGACGAGGGCTCATCGGCGAAGCCTGCGTATGCGTCTGTTATGTGCTGTACGAGTCCCTCACGCGCACGAGCCTGCCTCAGATGTTGTCCATCGAGGTAGTGCAGGGCGCTTGCGTACACGCCCTTCGGGACGAGGCCATGCCCGTTTCGGAGATTAGCCGCTACCTGGCCACCGAAAGCCCGCGAGAAGAGTTCTCGGGACGGGTTTGCGCTTTGCTCAGGGTCCGTGAAAGCGCGGAAATGCAACAAAAGGTGGAGTCCGCGCTGCGCGCGCTGCGACTGGATGTTCGCACCTGCGCCGAGCAAATCGAGCAGCGCTTGGTGCGCGTCAAGGGCCAGAGCGGGCAAAAAGCGGGGTAGTTGACCGCTGACTGAGGCGCTTCCGTATACGCGGGGCACTTTTGTACCATTGTTCGCGCCAAATCCTGGTTTCCGAGCCGTCCGGAACGGGTTAAAGTCCGTTACCAGCATGACTCAGGCGAGGCGCATCCCCATCCGCAACTACATGACCGAAGCGAAGCACTTTGCTTCCCCCACTGAAAGCGTGTTGGGCGCGTACCGCCGCATGATAGAGCACGACATTCGCAATCTTCCGGTGCTGGCGGGTGAGCACCTGGTGGGCGTGCTGTTCAAGAGTGACCTCAAGCTGATCGAATCACTGGCACCCGAGGCGGTCCAGCCGATCAACGTCAAGGCGATGATGGTCACCGAGTACTACACGGTGGCCCCGGACGAGGCACTCGACGTCGCGGCACGTGAGATGTCCAAGCGCAAATACGGCTCAGCCCTGGTCGTCGACCGCGGCAAGGTGATCGGCGTTTTCACCACCACCGACGCCCTGCGCGCCCTCTCCGACGCCCTCACAGACTCGCTCCCCGACTCGATGCGCATCAGCGTCCCACCCACCCGCTAACGTCGCCTTCGTTACAGCGGTTTTTCCCAACCAAAGCGCGCCTCGTCATCGAACCGCGAAGGTTGCCCCGTCAGGCAAGGGCGGGCTGCGCCTAACGCCATTGATGAGGCCTGGCGCGGGCGGTCTGCTTTCCGCTCGTGGGAGGGGGCCCTGTG
>JANOIG010000371.1:0-25226 GCA_031407405.1 Deltaproteobacteria bacterium | reverse complement strand
GGGTTGGGCGCGCTGATCAAGTTCGGAGTCTTGTATCTGACCTGCATGCTCGCTTTTTGGACCAACAATGGCTGGGGTATCGTGCACGCGCGCATGGCAGTCACGCAGCTCTTCTCCGGGGCGCTCGTCCCCTTGACCTTCATGCCCGAGTGGCTCCGTGGCTTGGCCGAGGCGCTGCCGTTTCAGGGCATGGTCTATCTGCCGTCCACGATCTACCTCGGCCGGCTGGGGGATGGCGTGTTTGGTGCGCTCGGAAGCCAGGCAGCCTGGGCGGTGGCATTGCTCGTCACCAGTCGGCTGGCTTTTGCGCAAGCCATGCGCAAAGTGACCATCCACGGCGGCTGAGCCTCGCTTTCGGAGCCCCCATGCCGCGCCCATCTCCTGTTCGCCTGTACGGCTCGCTCGTGCTGGCTGGCATGCAGGCCAAGCTCAACTATCGGGCTGACTTTCTGGTCATGGCTGGCGCGGCGATCCTCATGCAGGCCATGGGGTACGTATTCTTGTGGATCGTGTTCCGGCAAATCCCGACAGTGGCGGGCTGGACACTCTGGGAGCTCGTGGTCGTGTACGCGCTCGTCTTCATCACCGAGGGCTGTGTGTCGTTGTTCTTCGAGGGGTTGTGGCGCTTCAATGGGCTGCTGAACCGCGGCGAGTTCGACGTGTTTCTAGTTCGCCCGGTGTCTCCAGTGCTTCAGGTCATCGTGCACGACGTCGGTATGAACGGGATCGGTAACGTGCTCCTCGGCAGCGTGATGGTCGCACAGGCACTCTGGCATGCGGATCTCGACTGGACCCTGCCCAAGGTGCTGATCGCGCTGGTGCTGTTCGCGTCCGCGGTCGCGGTGCGAGGTGCCACGGTGCTCGCCGCCGCGGCGCTCGGATTCTGGACGGGCTCGCCGGCAAACACCGCCATGCACGTCGTGCACAACATGGCTAACTTTGCCCAATTCCCACTATCGATCTACGGGCGCGGCTTGCAGGCCCTGTTGACCTTCGGAGTGCCGTTTGCGTTCGTCAGCTACTACCCCGCGGCATGGCTGTTCGGCAAAGAGCACATCGGATGGATCGGGCTGCTTTCGCCGCTGGTGGCCGTCTACTCGGTGCTAGCTGCCCGCTGGTTGTTCGAGCAGGGTATTCGTCGTTATGAAAGCACAGGCAGTTGAAGTCGTCGCCGCCGACCGACGCCCCCCGCGTCGCTCCGAGGCCCGGCGCGTCACGCGTTCGGGAGCCAGAGCACCGTGCCGCGCGTGGTAGCAAAACCGAGCTGTCCGCTGTTGTCCCACCTGTTGCGCACATTGCCTCCCTTTTTTGGCGCCCTCGCGAGGGAGAGCCGCAGGTGTGGGCAAGTTGGGGCAATGACCGGCCGTCTCGTAATAGTCCAGACATTGATCCGCGGTGGCAGCGCAGCGGACACACCGGACGCGGGGCGGTCGAATGGCGGGGGGAGCCGAGAGTGACTCGAGCAGCGAGCGGTCGTCTGACGAAGACAGACCGAGCGACGGTCACGCAGAAGCGGGGAGCGATGACGGTTCTGTCCAGCGTACGGGCGACCTACCCCGCATTTTGTGCGTCGACGATGAGCCCGCCATGCTGGCGATCTTGACCCGGGCTCTCGAAACGAGCTTCGAGGTCACGACCGTCGACAATCCGGTGGCTGCCCTGGCCCTCTTGTCACGCGAGGGGAACTTCTCAGTGGTGATCTGCGACCTGAAGATGCCACAAATGGATGGCGCGGATTTTCTGGCCCGGGTCAAGCGCATCGCCCCCACCAGCACTCGGCTCGCCTTGACCGCGTGCCTGGAACGGCAGCTGCAGCCGGATGAGGTTTTCGCCATCTTGACCAAGCCCTGCCCCTTGAAGCTGCTGCACGAGAGCGTCGCCGCGGCGGTGCAGCACCACGCCTTCATGGCCCGCTCAGCCACGGCCGATGCCATCGAGCCAACGCGTAGCCTGGCGCTGCCCCCGCCGGAATTGGACGCTGCCATTCTAAAGGGCGAGCTCAGTCGTGAAGATGGCGCGAGCACGTTCGCGATCCTGGTTGGTGTCGCCGAAAAACTGCTGACCCTGCGTCAGGGTTCCGAAGCGGAACGCGTCCTGCGGCCCCCGCTGGACGACATCCTCGGGCGGTGCGAGCGGGGCCAACGACTGTCTCCCGAGGACTCCGACATGGCGATAGCCCTGGCGCTGAGTTTGGCTGAAGTGAACCGCGCCGCTCGCTGGATTGACTATGTCTTCCGGCTTTCGACCGCCCTGCATCGTGCTTTGCCCCCGGGCGTCATCGAGCGCCTGTACGCGCTCATGCGCCAGATGCCGGGCGCAACGCTCGGGGGGTTTCGCGACTATTTGCCGGTGTTACGCGCCTGCCAGGACAATTTTACTCCTTCCGAGCAGCTCGTGATCGACCATTTGGAAGGCCTCGAGCCGCTCATGCTGCCTTAGCCGGGCGGCTAGCAGCTGGGCTTGAATCTCGCGGACAGACCTCCTAGCGTCGCCGCTCGGATGAAAAAGCTCTGCTGGGCCGCCCCCGAGCGTAACAAGGAGCCCATCCTTGCCGAGCTCGTTCGGGTACTACCGGCGGCGGGTCGCGTGCTCGAGGTGGCGAGCGGCAGTGGCCAGCATTCGGCCCACTTTGCCGCCCAGTTGCCCGCGCTCACCTTCCTGCCCAGTGACATCGACGAGGCCAACCTCGACAGCATTCGGGCCTGGGTGGAACAGGCCGGGCTCAGCAACCTGCATCCGCCGCGACGGCTGGACGTGTGCTCGGAGGACTGGGGAGTCGAGAGCGTCGAGGCAATTTTCAACGCGAACATGGTGCACATTGCGCCCTGGGAGTGTGCCGTGGGTTTATTTGGTGGAGCTGGCCGACACCTGGCTCCGGAAGGCGTGCTGGTCCTCTACGGTCCGTATCGCATCGGCGGTCAACATACGGCGCCGAGCAATGCCGCCTTCGACGCGGACTTGCGCAGCCGCGACCCACGCTGGGGCGTGCGCGACGTCGAAGCCATGGCCGAGGTCGCCGAGCAGGCTGGCCTGGTGTTGGAAGAACGCGTGCAAATGCCCGCCAACAATCAGCTTCTTGTGTTCCGTAAGTAACCAAAGTGATGCTCCCCTCGATACGCCCGACGACAGGGGCAGGGCGCAAAGCTCCGAGACTGGCGCCACGAGCGAAGGTCCCGCGTGTTGGGTGGTACAGCTGAACGACACCACCCACATCGCGGACAACAACTGCTTGGGCATACGCGGCTGGAACGACGTCGAAACCGATCCAGGTCCCCTCCTGCCGAGCAAGCTCGAAGTCATCTACACCGACTCCGTCGAAGGCGACTACTGTCGCATCATCACTCCCGCACCCGCGGTGGCCTGGAGCTCCGCGCGCCGCTACCGTGAGCCTGGGCCAGATGTAATGGAAGCACGAGCAGTCAGCCTAGGTCTGGGTATGTTTGGGGGCCGGGCTCCCGCCGCCCGGCGCGGCCCGTCACCTCGGGACATCAGCATGCTCGACTCGTGCTCCTGTTCCCGCGACCGCCTCTTCTCCGGTCGCTGTTAGCGTGGCATGCTCGCGACGATGGCCGGCCTTCGTGCGAGCTCAACAGGGCCACCGGCGAAGGGCGACCCGCTCGGGCTCGCCCAGGAGGGAAAAGACCTGCTCGCGGCCATCACGGGGGGTGCCATCGTGGGCATGCCGCTCCTGTACACGATGGAGATGTGGTTCCACGGCATGACGCTTGGGCCGGAGCACCAGCTCGGCCTGCTCGCGGCCATCCTGCTCGTCAATCTGCTGTTTAACGTGGTCTCCGGCTTCCGCCACGAATCCGGTTTCGCGAGCGCGGTACTGGAGAGCGTGACCGCGGTGGGCATAGGCATGCTCTTCTCTGGCGTGATCCTGTGGCTCATCGGGGAGATCGCGCCAGGCGACGCGTTTGGGGACGTGCTCGGTAAGGTGCTATTCGAAAGCGCTGCCGTGAGCCTCGGTGTCTCAGTCGCCAACGCAAACGTTCGAGGCAAAAGCCGGCGCAGGGAACAGCAGGAGCAGGTCAAGCAACAGCCCCCCGGCCGCGCCGAGCTCGAACGCCGGCAGACCCAGCAGGACATTCGCGACTTCAGCTCAACCATCGCCGGTGCTGTCTTGTTCTCTATCAATCTGGGTCCCACGGAAGAAGTGCTGGTCATCGCGGCTCGCCTCGGGCCGGAGCAACTGCTCTTGATCGTGCTGGCCAGCTTGGCTCTCTGTTACGTAATTCTGTTCGCCTCAGGCATCCGTGATCAACCGGTCCACGTGAGGAGCGTGGTCCAAAGCCCCGCGGCGGAAACCATCCTCACCTACTCCGCCTCGTTAGCGGTTGCCCTCGGGCTGCTTTGGTTCTTGGGTGAGCGCGAGTCGGTCGGCGGCTTCGGCAACCTGCTGGCCTCCACGGTCGTGCTCGGGTTGCCAACGGCCGTGGGGGGCGCGGCAGGAAGGCTCATGCTGTGAGCCACGCACCAGGCGAAGACGACAAGGCGCACAGCGCCGGCCCGCGCCGCATCGCAGAGTGGATCTCTTTCGGCGTCAGCCTCATGCTGGTGCTCGCGGTCGTCGTTCACCTGGTCGTGCGCAGCCTGGAACCTTGGCCCGAGGCCATTCAGACGCACGTCACGCCGCTTCTCGACCGGGTTACGCGCCAGGAAGGCCGCTTTGTGGTCCCGTTCGAAGTGCGCAATGGCAGCGCCCGGGCCGTGCGCGACCTCCAAATCCGCATCCGATACGAGGCAGAGGGCCGGCCCGAGTCGATGGACGTAGTGATCGATTACCTCGGACAAGCGTCGGTCCAAGTGGTGTACGGCTACTTCCGTGAAGACCCCCGCTCGCTGTCGTTAACGGCGGAGTCTGTCTCTTACCGCATGGATTGAGCGGGCCCAACATTGAGGGAGCCCGCCGCGGCTACATCAAAGCGATGCCTTTGACCTGGGCGTAGACGCGCATGCCCGGCACGAGGCCCAAGACATCCCGCGAACGGCGCGTAATGCGAGCCAATAAGAGGCTACCCCCACTCCCAATCTGCAGCTGCAGATGGACGCGATCCGGGCCAGCATCGGAGATCTGCGTGAGCTCGGCCGGCAGCACGTTCAGAATGCTGGTGCCCACGGGAGGCGTCAGCGCAACGCTCACGTCGCGGGCGTGGACGCGCGCTCGCACCGGCGCCCCCGACGGGCGCTCGACGCGCCCGACCCACAAGCTACCCCCGGCAAAGTCGATGCGGGTCAGCTGGTAGCGCTCGTCCTGCTCGCCCACCACCGCTTGAATGAGCGCGCCAGCATCATCACCGTAGGCCGTGGGCAGGTCCAACCGCGCGAGGCTGGGCCCGAGGGGGCCGCTGACGACGACCTTGCCAGCATTCAAGAGCACTAGGTGGTCTGCGAGCTGAGCCACCTCATCCAACGAGTGGCTGACGTACAGAATGGGTACTTTGACTTCGTCGCGCAGGCGCTCGATGTACGGCAATATTTCCAACTTGCGCGTGGCATCGAGCGACGCCAGCGGCTCGTCCATCAAGAGCAGCGAGGGCCGCACCAGGAGCGCGCGTCCGATCGCGACGCGCTGGCGTTCCCCTCCCGACAGGTGCGCTGGCTTGCGCGCGAGCAGCGGGCGAATGTCCAGCAACTTGACCACCGCGTCGAGCTCCTGACCCGACGCCGAAGGGGTGCGCTTCATGCCAAACTCGAGGTTCTTCTGGACGGACAGATGCGAAAACAGGCTAGCCTCCTGAAAGACCATGCCGAGTGAACGCCGATGGGTGGGGACCCATATCCCGGCGTGGTCATCCTGCCAGACCTCGCCGTTGAGCCGCATACGGCCGCCCGGAGCGCGAATCAGGCCTGCAACACAGCGTAGCAGGGTGGTCTTGCCACAGCCCGAAGGGCCAAACAGCGCGGTGACGCTGCGCCCGGACAGCTCGAGATCGACGGCCAGCGAAAAGCCGGCGTAGTCCACGCGAAAGCGCGCTTGGATCACCGGCTCAGGCATCGAGAGCCCTCGAACGCCTGGCGTAGAGAACCAGCAAGATCGAGAAGCTGAACACGACCATGAGCAACGACAGCCCGTGTGCCCGGCCATACTCCATGGCCTCGACATGGTCGTAGATCTGAACTGACACCACCCGCGTCTCGCCTGGGATGTTACCTCCGAGCATCAGCACCACCCCGAACTCGCCGACCGTATGCGCGAAGCCGAGGATGCTGGCGGTCACGAAACCAGGCGCCGCGAGGGGCACCGCCACAGTGAAAAAACTGTCCCATGGGCTCGCGCGCAGCGTCGCAGCCACTTCGAGCGGGCGTTGGCCAGTGGCTTCGAACGCGTTCTGAATCGGTTGCACCACGAACGGCAGTGAGTAGACCACCGAGCCAACGCACAGCCCCCAAAACGTAAACGGCAACAGTCCCAGGCCGAGCCAGCTCGTCAGCTGCCCGATCGGCCCATGCGGGCCCAGCAGCAGCAGCAGATAGAAACCCAAGACGGTGGGCGGCAGGACCAGAGGCAAGGCGACGATGGCGCCCACCGGGCCTTTCCAGCGCGATGAGGTACGGGCCAGCCACCAAGCGATGGGCGTGCCAACCAAGAGTAAGAGCACGGTCACGACGCTCGCGAGCTTCAGCGTCAACCACAGGGTGGACAAGTCTGACGAGCTCATTCACACACGGCGAGCCTGCTCGACCTCTACCACGAGCTACAGGGTGTAGCCGTAGGACAGGATCTCTTCCTGCGCCTTTTTGCTCTTTAAAAAGACCATCAAGGCCAGAGTGGCGAGCTTGCCTTTGCCGGCCGTGAGCACGACCGCATCTTGACGTAGCGGCTGATATAGATGCTGTGCGACCACCCAAGCCGAGCCTTCCGCTACCTTACCGCCCTCGAGGACTTGAGAGAGCGCCACAAAGCCGAGCTGGGCGTTGCCCGAGGCAACGAACTGAT
The DNA here is from genome assembly GCA_031407405.1 of Deltaproteobacteria bacterium. Lineage (GTDB taxonomy): Bacteria > Myxococcota_A > Polyangia > Polyangiales > Polyangiaceae > SZUA-265. Next base: position 18,283 of record JANOIG010000371.1, on the reverse strand, counting down.
ACGTCTGCGTGATGTTCTCACCCTGCACGAATTTCGGCGCCAGGGCATCGAGCAGCTTCAGCTGACTCAACACTTCGATGGCCGCAGCCCCATACGGCGCTGTCTTCGGATTGGCCAAAGCGAGGTGCTTGAAGTTGCCCTTTCGAAGCACCTCCCCTTGTGCGTCGATGAAGCCGGGTTGGGCAGACCACAGCACCAGCTTGCCAACCGCATAGGTGAAACGGGTACCGGCCACGGCCGCCCCTTCCTGCTCGAGCTTCGCGGGTGTCGTGGCGTCGGCGGCGAGCAGCAGCTCAAATGGAGCGCCATTCTTGATCTGCGCGTAGAACTTACCTGTCGCTCCAAAAGACAACAGCGCCTTATGGCCCGTTTCTCGCTCAAAGGCCGCGGCGATGGCTTCCATGGGTGCCGTGAAGTTCGACGCAACCGCCACCCGCACCTCGCCCGCGCGTGCGGGAGAGGCCAACGCGAGCGCGAACATGGCCAGGAGCCCCTTGAACCGTTGCATGGTCAGTATCCTAGCCAAGTCGCCTGCCGATGGGAGCGCTGAAAGGCTGTCCCGCCCGTGCGCGCTGAAACCCCGGCTTGGCGGTCCTCGGCGGATGGCGCTGGAAATCCTCACTGGAAACGTTTTCCAATCCATGCCTAGCATATCTGCCAAACATCCATTATTTTATGGTATTATTGTGTAGGAAACGTTTCCCATCAACTCTGACAAGCAACGACGCAATGGCTCACATTCTTCGGTTCGCAGTCACCGCGGCCGCGGTCACCCTCGGTCAGCTCGCGTGTTCGTCGCCATCTACCGAGGCCGTAGGGGCCGATCGAGGCGAGCTGCTGCCGGGGGGAGCGGAGCTGGGTGGTTCAGGGGGTGGTCCGGGCAATCCCTCTGGCGGCAATCCCTCTGGCGGCGATCCCTCTGGCGGCACTGGAGGGACGGCGGGCGGCTCCACCCTGAATCCATCGGGGGGGGCGGCTGGCGGCAACTCATCCAACAGCGGCGGCGCCGGAGGAGGTGGAGCGTCGGGCTTCGCCGGAAACGCCGGAACCCCAGCTGCGATAATCTCTGGGTTGCCTCCCGTCGGCGAGGGCGGCGTGCCCAGGCCGTCCGGTACCGCCGGCAACTTCGAAGTGCTGGACTGGGCGGGGTTTCAAGCCGCGGTCTCGTATACGTTCGATGACTCGAACTCTTCGCAGATCCAAAACTACGCGGCGCTCCAGGCGCTGGGTGTGCCTCTCACGTTTTACCTGCAGACGGGCAAGGTCACCGAATCGAGCAACCCGATCTGGGGCCAAGCGGTGTTGGATGGCCACGAGCTCGGCAATCACACACAGAGCCATCTGAGCACAGGCGCCACCATCGGCGATGACACGGATGCTGCAACGGCCTTCATCGAAGACAATTTTGGAGTGACTGTCTATACCATGGCCGCCCCGAACGGCTCCGCCGCGTACGCAGACATCGCGCGGACACGGTTCCTGATCAACCGCGGCGTCAATGACCAGCAGATCGCGCCCAATGGCACGACCGACCCGTACAACCTCAGCTGCTATATCCCTGCGACGAATACGCTCGAGGCCACGTTCAACGCCAAGGTGGACGCGGTACGCAGCGCCGGCAACTGGCAGGTCATGTTGGTGCATGGCTTCACCGGCGGCTCGGACGGCGCGTATCAGCCGGTTGCGCTCGATGAGTTCGTGGCCGGCGTCGAGTACGCCAAGGGCCTCGAGGACGTATGGATCGACACTCTCGTCGATGTCGCCGCGTATTGGACGGCGCAAAAGCTGCTGACGGCCGTTACCCCAACCACGGCAGGTGGCGTCACGACCTGGACCTGGACCTTGCCAGACCATTTCCCCCCGGCCCAGTTCCTCCGGGTGACGGTCGACGGCGGTACTCTGACCCAAGGGGGAGCCGAGCTCTCCTGGGATGATCACGGCTACTACGAGGTCTCCCTCGACGTGGGCTCGGTCACGCTATCGCCCTGAAACGGTCACTCACTCGCCAATCGCCATGAGTGAGCCCGCGCGGCGTGCGCTGTCCATGAGCTTTGCAAATCCCATGCAGGCACCGAGCATCAACAGCAGGTTGATGCCGAACGCCCACAGCATCAAGTCCAACCTGAACGTGTGCTCGAGGACGAGGGCGCGCATGCCCTCGAACACGTACGTGGGGGGCAAGAGCCAGGCGACGCTTTGCAGGGCTTTGGGCAGCGTGGACACAGGGTAGAAGACCGAGCAGAAGGGCATGAGCGCGAACATGGTCGACCACACCAGCCCCTCGGCACCCAGGCCGTTGCGGAGCACCATCCCACTCGTGAAAATCGCCAATGCCCAGCCCGTCAAGAGCAGGTTGGCGAAAAAGGCGATAAGGCCGAAGCCGAGGCTCCAGAGGTTGTAGTCGAAGAAGAATATGGCGAGGACCGTGATCGGTACGATGCTGATCACGACACGTAGGAAGCTCAAGCTGAGCAGCGACAGCAAGAGCTCGGCGCGCGTCAGCGGGCTGATCAGCAGGTTTGCCATGTTGCGCGACCACATCTCTTCCAAAAACGACATGCTGAAGCCGAGCTGGCCGCGCACCAGCACCTCCCACAAGAGAACGCTGCCCAGCAACGCTCCACCCGCGGCGCCGAGAAAGCCCGGCTGCTGGTTGAGGTAGCTCTGCAGAAAGCCCCAGGTCAACAGCTGCAGAAACGGCCAGTACATCAGCTCGAGCAGCCGGGGCCAGGACGAACGCAGCAGGTAGACGTAACGCAAGATCATCGCGCCAATGCGGCGCAATGAAACCGCGCGGTAGACCGGCAACTGCGAGTCGGAAAATGGCGCGCTCGGCCTGACGCTGTCGATGTGCGATCGGTTCATGCCGACCCCAGAGGCGCCGCCGCGGATGCTGCCAGCCCGCGACCGCGCGCGACATCGAGAAACACGTCCTCCAGCGTCGTGCGCCCATACTTTTGGACCAGCCCAGTCGGCGAGGCGCGGTCGACGATGCGCCCCTGTTTCAGCATGATCACATCGTCGCAAAGGCGCTCCACCTCCGGCATGTTGTGTGAGGCGAGCAGCAGCGTGGCGCCGCGCCTGCGGCGATAGGCCTCGAGCTTGGTCCTGATCCAATCGCCCGTGTCGGGATCCAGCGAGGCCGTCGGCTCATCGAGCAGCAGCAGCTCGGGCCAATTGATGAGCGCCTTGGCCAGGGCGACCCGCGTTTTTTGCCCAGCGGAGATCTTACCTGCCTCGCGATCCAGAAAATCGCCGAGCTCGAGCTCGTCGGCGAGCTCATCGATCCGCCGCGCAACCGCCGGTACGCCGTACAGATTGCCGAAGACGCGGAGGTTCTGACGCACGGTGAGCCGAAGCGGAAGCGCCACGTACGGGCTTTGAAAGTTCATCCGATGCAGGACCCGATGGCGGTCACGAGAGCCATCGTGGCCGAACAACCTGATGACCCCCGCACTGGGCAAGATCAGGCCGAGGAGCATGCCCAGTGTCGTGGTCTTGCCGGCGCCGTTTCCGCCGAGCAAGCCGGTGATCGATCCCTGCGTGATGGAGAAGGATATGCCATCTACCGCGGTCACTTGCTTGTAGACCTTGGTCAGATTTTCGACTTCGATGACTGGCGTGCTGGTTTTGTCATTCATGGTGATGCGTCGTGACAAGGCGCTTGACCGGCGGCGGGCTCCTCGGTTATTGCCTGTGCTCAATCAATACATAGGAAAGCATGACCGAAGAGCATCGCCAAGACGAGCACCGCGAACGCATGCAGGCGATGAAGCAAGAGCAGGACTCGAAAGTCCGAGAACGCACCATCGAGCGCGGTGTCATCATCGTGAACACTGGGGACGGCAAGGGCAAGTCCACCGCCGCGTTTGGGTTGGCTTTGCGAGCCGCCGGTGTGGGGCACAAAGTCGGCATCGTGCAGTTCATCAAAGGTACCTGGAAGACGGGCGAAAAGGCCGCGCTCGCACGCTTTCCAGAGGTCGACCACGTCGTCTCGGGGGAGGGTTTTACCTGGAACACTCAGGACCGAGAGCGTGACATCAGCGCAGCCCGGCGAGGCTGGCAAGCTGCTACCACGATGATCGAGCAAAGCCGAGCAGAACCGCCCAAATACCAACTCATCATCCTGGACGAGCTAAATATCGCCCTCCGTTACGACTACTTGCCGATCGAAGAAGTCGTCCAAGCGCTGCGGTCCAAGCCCGAAAAGCTGAACATTGCCATCACGGGCCGCGACGCAAAACCCGAGCTGATCGCGGTGGCGGACACGGTCACGGAAATGCGCATGATCAAGCACGCCTTCGAAGCCAACATCCGAGCGCAAAAAGGCATCGAATTTTGAGGCGTTGGCCCACTAGACTCGCCAGATTGAAACGAAAGGTCAGGTAGCTAGAGCCCCTGAGCAATGTTCTGCTGCCATCGCCAGGCATCGCGCATGGCGTCGAGAACGCCGAACCGCGTATGCCAACCCAGCTCTCGCTCGGCCTTGGCCACGCTGGCGTAAACCTCAGCGGCGTCCCCCGGGCGGCGCGGCCCGATACGGTAATTGAGCTTCGTACCAGACGCCTGTTCGAAGGCGTGGATGGCCTCCAGCACCGAAACGCCGTGCCCGGTGCCGATGTTGAACACCTCGTTGAAAGCTCCGGCGGGTTGGCGCTCCAACCACTCGAACGCGGCCACGTGGGCCGCGGCCAGGTCCATGATGTGAATGTAGTCTCGAACGCACGTCCCATCGCGAGTCGGATAGTCCTGCCCAAAAACGCTGAGCTCGCCCCGCAGGCCCGCCGCGGTTTGCGTGATATACGGCACCAGTGTTTCCGGCTTGCCGAGCGGCAGCTCACCAATCAGGCCGCTGGGGTGAGCGCCCACTGGATTGAAATAACGTAAGGTCACGCCTCTGAGGGGCGCGCCCGAGGCAACCACGTCGGTGAGCAGCGACTCGCAGATCTGTTTGGTCCTGCCGTACGGCGACTCGGCGCGTTTCAGCGGGCTTTGCTCCGTGACCGGCAACTCATCGGGTTGGCCGTACACGGTGCACGAGGAAGAGAAGACGAGCCGTTCTAGCTTGGCTTCCTCCATGACGGCGAGCAGCGTCAATAGTGAGCCGATGTTGTTGTCGTAGTACTCGCGGGGCTGTTTGACCGAAACGCCCACCGACTTGTGCGCCGCGAAATGGATGACGCCGAAAATATTCGACTCTTTCTCAAACACCGCGGCCATGCCCGCCCGATCTCGGCAGTCCACGTCGTAAACCGGAAGGTCTAGCCCCGCTAGCTTTTGCATGCGGTCGAGCATGCGGCGATCAGACGCGCAGAAGTTGTCGACCACCACGGGCAAATAACCCGCCTTGCAGAGCTCGATGGAGGTGTGCGAGCCGATGTAACCCGCCCCCCCGGTGACCATGACCCTTTTCAAAACATGACCTTCCTCAAGACATCGCCTTGCCCACCGCGATTGACGCGCGCGGGCCTGCCTTGTCCACCCGCCAGCTAGCCTCGCGCCAGCTCACGCGCGCGACGCCGAACGCGGCTGCTCCGGGGGATGAGCCGCGAAACAAGTACGGGGTGTGACCGGTTTCGCTAGCATATTCTGTGATGATCTCGGCGATGGCCCGCTCAGCGGCGACTCGCCCTAACACCGCCACGGTGCCACCGCTGCCGCCTCCGGTGATCTTGGCACCGTACAGGCCTCGACCCGGGCCAGCGTCTTGCACGAGCTCGACGATTCTATCCGTGCCCGTGGAACCCAAGCCACACGCGCGGTAGCTCTCGTGCGCCTCGAACATGAGCGAGCCGAGCCGCTGCCCGGATTCATGCGCACGGGGCCGCTGCATCAGCTGCCGAAACTCGGCCGCCCGCCGATGCTCGTAGATGGGGTGCGCCGTGGCCGCCCGAACCCGGTAGCTGGACTCCGGCAGGACGCGAGTGATGGTGTCGGTAGTGCCGGTAAATTCGCGTAGGAAATCGGCCCCCCGCAGGCTCTCGGGCAAGAGATCTCGATAGTCCCGTTCGAACACGGCCGGTGTCACGTTGGCCAGGTAGCCTCGGTACACATCGTCGATGATGACGATGGCGCCCGGCGAAGCCGCTGGATCAGCTGCTGGATTGATGCGCAGCCCGAGCGAGCGAGCGATCATCGCGTAGCCCATGAACGCTGCCACGCGCACCTCCGTGTAATCGGCCCCACTGACTTGGTGGCGTAGGCCAGAGTCGATACCCCACACCGCCAACCCCGGTGGCACGGGAAAACAACTTTGAAGCTCCGCGGGCTGACACACGACGGGCAACAGTTGGCCCTCGACACCACACATGCTCGTCATCTGGTCCATCGCGCCGCACGGCGCGCCGACGACCAAGTTCTCCACTCGCTGGCACAACAGCGCCGCGCGAACAGGCTCGACCTCGAGCCCGTATAACGCCGTGAGCGCGGCCATGGTGGCGACCTCGAGCGCCGCCGATGAGCTCACGCCTTTGCCCTCGGGGACGTTGGATGCAACCAGGATGCTGAGGCCGGACCGAAGCTGCTGCCCGAGATCTACCTGCAGCGCAGCGATGATCCCCGCTACGTAGGCCGTCCAGGCCTGAGTGGGATCGCGCTGGAAATACTCCCTGGCCGCAGCATGACTCCGCATCTGCTCTCGCAGCTCGACCAGCGGAAAAACCGCACTGCGCACTTTGCCCGCTTCGGCACCGAAACCCAGGCTCACGACCCGAACCGAGGGCTCCGAGTGCTCTTGCACGGCGACGAAGGCGGCTTCGACAATCGGGATCTCGAGCGCGAGGGAGCCCGAGTAGTCGGCGAACCCGCCCATCACGTCCAGGCGCCCGGGCGCGCGAGTGAGGAGCAGCGGTGCGCCGCGATCAAACAGATTTGCAATTGCAGGGTCGGCCGATGCCTGAAGTTGTTCGAGCACTTGCTCCAAGGCCCCCAAATCTCGCGTCATTGATGCTCCACCACACTTTCGGAAATGAGCCCCCGTCGCCGGAGAGCTGCTTGTAACACCGGTTCTACCTGGCTTCGGATGGCCGCGTTGGCGTATCCGACCCAGGCCACGTCTGCAGACACATTCAGAGGTGCCGCCAGCGGGCCGCCATCCGCATTGCTCAGCAAAACACCTGCCTCTTCGGCGATCAACGCGGTGCAAAGGTCGTAGGGGTGACAACACAGCCCACTCGGTTGGCCCCGCCGCTCGAGCAGCCCGCGCATCAACGGCCTGAGATCGGCATTGAAACGGTCATGGCCGACCAGGAGCTCGTACAGCTGACCCCCCGTCGAGGCGTACTGGTCCTCGAAGCACAACGCCTTGCCCTCCGGTGAAGCGCCGAGCAATTCCAGCATGATCTCTTCGTCGATGGCGGCCAATTCATCCCGAGCACCGGGAAAAAACCGGGTCAACATGGCGTAGCCGTGGCGCAGGCTCGAGGCTTTCGAGGGCCGGATGGGCAGCACGTGAGCCTCACCCGATAGGCGATTCACCCGCCGCATGCTGGAGCCCTGCCCCCGCACGGCCCACAGCTCATCACACAGGTGCTGCTTGAGCGTCGGAATCTCGGTCTGCGCCGCGACTAGGATGTCGCTGAGCGTGGTTTGCGAGCCGCGGTTGCGGGCCACACCGGTCAGCACCCAGGCGCTGCGCTTTTGATACATGATGCCGCGTGTGCCGTCGATGGGGTCCACGATGAAGCGCCACGCCGGCGTGCCGGCCCGGGCTCGCGGCAAGCTCAGCTCTCCACCCTCCAGCCCTTCCGCTACGAGCAAGATGCCGCCCAGCGCTCCCGCGGCCACTTCCAGGTGCTGGATGAGCACTGCTTCGCTCACGCGATCGATGCTGTAGATGGTGTCGCCCGGCCCGTCGTCAGCGACCGCGCTGAGCTCAGCCACCGATTGACGGGCACACGCCTCGACCACAATGTCGCGAATGGCGCGCTGCATCCCGAGCACGAGCGGCAAGAGCGCGTCCGCGGCGACGTCGCTCATGACTGGGCCTTGTAGTGGGTGGTCGAGACGGCACGAAGCTCCTGGGCTTTGTCTTCCGGCGCGGTGTCGCTGATAAAACCGCCCGCCCCCAGCTCAGGGCCCGCCAGATACTTGAGCAGATTCGGTTTGCGCAGCGGCGGGTGCAATTGGATGTGGAAGTGGTGAGCGGCATGGTCGGCCCCGTCCGTTGGCGCCTGATGCAGCACCATCACGTACGGGAAGGGCATTTGCCAGAGGTTGTCGAAGCGCACCAAGAGCTGCCTCAGCACGCTCGCCAAATCGACGAGCTCGAGCTCGGACAAATCGGCAAGGCTTTGATGTGACGCTTTCGGCGCCACGAACGCCTCATAAGCGAAGCGAGCAAAATACGGCAAGAAGGCGATCGCGGTGGCATTCTCTGCCAGGACGCGCCGCCCGTCGCTCTGCTCGGCCAAGATGATGTCGTGAAATAAGATACGCCCCGTTTCAGCCAGGTGGACGCGCTCCGCCTCGAGCTCGATCTCGATGGTCTTGAATACGAAATTGGTGGCGTAGATTTGACAGTGAGGATGCGGGTTACTCACCCCCACCACTTCACCCCGGTTCTCGAACACGAGCACGTGGCGCACCTCCGGCCGGGCGCCGAGCTCGCGGTATTGCGCTTGCCAGACCCGCATCAGCTCGGCGATGCCTTGCACGTCGAGCTCGGCCAAGCTCAGGTCATGTCGCGGTGTGTAACACACGACGCGGGCAATGCCCCGGGCCGGGCTGTTGCGGTAGATACCCACCGGCGCCGCCAGGTCGGAAGGGGCGTCGGGGCCCACACACGGGTGGTCGTTGTCAAATACGAAAACCCCATTGTACTTGGCGTTGACCGCGCCGCTCACGCGCGTGTTGCCCGGGCACAGGTGACAATCGTGCACATACTCGGGCACCTGCCGCGTCACGCGCGGCACTTCGTCGGTGTTCCACGGCCGATTTTGGCGATGCGCTGCCACCACCACCCACTCGCGGCGCAGAGGGTGCCAGCGCTGTTCCCAGGTCATGAACGCGAATCTACTCCGTGGTAACTCACCCGAGCAACCCCGAGCGCGGGCACGAAGTTCCGGACACTTGGAAGCGCCATGAAAATGGGTCTGGTTTCGTGGACAAAGCCGTGACAACACCACGAGCGTGAAGGACAACGTCATGGAAATCCGGGGCGGCCGCCGCCTCAAAGGCGGCCGGGTCGCGGTCGCTGGCTCATCCAACCAGGTCACAAAATGCATCATCGCGTCGCTCTTGACCGACGAAGACGTCACGGTTTCGGGGGCGCCAGAGGTCAGTGAGCGCAAGGTGGTGCTGGAGCTGTTCGAGTACCTGGGAGGGCGCGTGGCCGAGCTCGACGCCTCCACCATCCGCCTCAACGCCAGAGGCGTGACGCAATCCAATATTCCTCAGGAGCTGTGCCGGAAGAACCGCATCAGTGTGCTCAGTGCCGGGCCGCTGTTGCATCGGTTTAGAGAAGTCACCATCGCCAACACGCTGGGCGGCGACCAGATAGGCCGCCGGCCCGTCGACTTCCACGTCAAGGGGCTGGAGGAAATGGGCGCCCGAGTCGAGATGACCGAGAGCAACTATCACTTCAGCGTCGGGGAGAAGGGGTTGCACGGCGCGCACCTCGTGTTGCCCTTCCCTTCGGTCATGACCACGGAGCACCTGATCATGACCGCGACCCTGGCGCGTGGCCGCACGGTGATCGAAAACGCGGCGACCGAGCCGGAGATTATCGAGCTGGTCAAGATGCTGCAGAAGATGGGCGCCGACATCATGGTAGATGCTCACCGCACCATCGTCGTGCAGGGTGTCCCCAAGCTCAAAGGCTGTGAGCTGCGCTGCATGGTCGATCGCAACCAGGCGGTCAGCTTTGCGTGCGCCGCGCTCGCCACGGGCGGCGACGTCCTGCTCGAGGGTGTGGTGCATGACCCCATCTACAGCTTCCTGAATTACATCCAACGCATGGGCGCCGAGTTCCAGGTCACCCCCGAGGGCGTGCGAGTGAGTGCGCCACGGCCGCTCAAGGCTACGCACATCGAGGTGGAAGTGCACCCGGGCTTCATGACCGACTGGCAGCAGCCGTTCACGGTGCTCTTCACGCAAGCCACCGGAACCAGCGTGTTGCACGAGACGATCTTCGAGGACCGCCTCGGCTTCACGCGTTTCTTGTCGCAGATGGGTGCCAACATCACCCTGTTCGCCAAGTGTCTGGGGGAGGTCCCCTGCCGCTTTCGCGGGCGCAATCACATTCACTCCGCCATCATTCAAGGCCCAACGGCCCTCACCGCAGGAGATTTTGAATTGCCTACCGACATTCGCGCCGGCATGTGCCTGGTCGTGGCTGGGTTGGTCGCCCAAGGCACGACTCGGCTCTCCAATATCCATGAGCTCCAGCGCAAGTACGATCACCTGGTCCAAAAATTGTGCGCGCTAGGCGCAGACGTCCAAGTTCGCACGGGTGCGTGATGTTCAGAACGATGCCTAACCGCACCATGCGTCAAGATTGGTTGCCCTGGTCGCTCAGCATCTTCGGTGCGGGCTGCGCCGTATTTGTCCTGGTTCAGGGCGTGCTCCCGGCACGCTCGGCCAACGAACAGCTGGTTGCCAAGCTGGCACGCCTCGAGGGCGAGCTCGCACGCACCACACAAAGCGCCCAGGATGAACGCTCAGCCCTGGAGCAGAAGCTGCAGCAAGCAGCCGACACCGAGGAGCAGCAAAAGGCCATGGAGCGGGCGCGGGCCGCGCTGGAGGTCGCCCGGCGTGACCTCAGCCAGGCCCTCGGCAGGCAGCTCAAGAGTGGCGCGGTTCAGCTCGAAGAGCACAACGGCGAGCTCGTGGTTGGAATGGCTCATGACACGTTGTTCGCCCCCGAGAGGACGGCGCTAACACCAGGCGGTCGCGTGCTATTGAGAGAGCTTGCGCGAAGCATGCAGCGGCTTCCGGCCGATCAAATGTATCGAGTCGGTGGCCGCAGCAGCGCTCATCAACAGTCCATCATCCGCTTTCTGGAGCTGATCGGAAAAATACCCGCGCGTCAGCTGGCCGCCGCGGGAGCGTCGCCGCCGCCCTCCGGCGGCCCCGCCCGGCGTGTCGACATCGTGCTAGTGCACGGAAAGTAGCCGCTGGTCCTTAGCTCGGGTCCCTCGCGCGGACGTGGGGTTCGGAGACGCGCCCCTGCACGACGAGGGTGAGCTCATTGCCATCGATGCTGTAATCGAAGCTCAGGCCACCTTCGGCGCGGATCCGTGCCAGCCCCAGCCCTGATACGCCTTCCACCTCCGCGGTTTCCGCAATCAGGCGATCGTAAAGCTCGATCGGATCCGGAAATGTCTTCAGCGCTTTCAAGCGCCGCTCGACCTCGGCGAGGCGAGCGGGAGAAGCTTCATTTTTTGTCTTCATGCTCAGCGTGTGCACGCCAGCCAATTCGTACAGCTCGACCTCCAGGCTCACGAGAGATGTCGTCGAATACTTGGTGATGTTCTCGGTGAGCTCATGCGCGGCCATGCGAAAGCGATAGCTGATGTCGCGATCCGCCAGCCCGACCTCGCAGAAATTACTGACCAACTGGGATATGGACGAAACGAGAGGTTCGCTCGGGCGAAACTCTATGGAGATGTACGACCAAACCTTCTTCTCAGCGGCCTTGGTTTGTCGATCGGACGACGCCATTCATCTACCCATCGGGCGAACCGCTTCCGCCTCTGGAGTACTCACTTCTTCCAGCACCACCACCTTGGGCGCGAGGCGCTTGAGCGGTTCCAGGCTACGCCGCTGCCACGACAGACGCGGGTTCATCTGAAGGCGGATCTGGTAACCCCGTTCCGCTGTTTTTACTTTGTGGATCCAGGACACGAAGGCTTTCAGGCACGACGAATTGATAAAATAGAGTCCTGTCAAATCGACCGCGACTGCGCCGCGACGATCATCGACCAGGTCCTTGTGCACCAGCTTGAGAAAACGGTCGAGGGGCGGCATGGCTTCGGCGTCCCCGGTGCCCGTCAACTTGATCGTGGGTATCGTCCCTTCGAGCACCGGCAAAAATGCAAAGGTCTTCGCGCGGATGGCCGAGAAGTTCCAGATCACTAGCTCATGATAGCGCGCCCAGACTTGCGTCGCTATGAACGGAGCTGGCGATAAAATTCGACCACCTCGTCCCACACCCGCTCTCGATCGAATTCGCGGCGCGCCCGCTCGGCTCCCGCTGCCCCATGACGCCGCGCCAGATCCGGTTGCGTCAGGTACTCGAGGGCGGCCGTGCCGAGCGCCTGGGCGTCACGGAATTGGCACACCCGGCCCGTCTGACCGTGCAAAATGGCGTCTTTCACGCCGGTTGCGTCAAACCCGACGACGGGGATGCCCACACAGCTGGCCTCCAGCACCACATTCGGAAACCCCTCTCGGTAGGAAGGGAATACGAGCACATTCATCAGTAGGTAGTAGGGGGCTACATCTGCCACTGCCGGCACCACGAAGACCCCTGGCAGCCGGCGCAGCTCTGCCATCTCCGGGCACTCCGCATCTCCAGCGAAGCCCGCGCCCACAATCACGAGCTGCGCCTGTGGCAGCTCGCCCCTGACCCGTCGAAACACGGCCAACAACTCACTGATGCCCTTGTCCCTCACCGGGCGCCCAACGAAACCCAAGGTCGGATGCTGGCGCTCGAGCCCGAGCTCCGCGGCGAGCTCTGAAGCGCGCTGCTCTAGCGAAACGCTGCGCGTAAACCGCGCCACGTCGATACCATTCGACGAACCCGAGCCGAGCACTCGGCACTTGTGCGCAGGCCCGAGGCCCTGCGCCACATACGTCGCCAGCAAGCTCGGGCTGACACACAGCACGTGGTGAGCGAGCCGGGAGCACAACCGTTCAATCAGGCGCATCCCGCCACGAGCGATGGGCCCCAACGTCTCTAGACGTAACCCGCGCAGCAGGTAAATTCGATGCGGCACCCGTACGAAGCCGGCCGCACACAGGCCGAGCAGCGCCGCCTTTGATGTGCTGGCATTGACGATGTCGGGCTCGAGCCGACGCAAGAGACGCACCAGCTCGAGCAGGGCGGACACATCCCTCTGGGCAGAGAATTCGCGCTCGAGTTGGATGCTGTGACACTCGACCCCTTCACGCGCGGCCACGGCCGCTACCCGCTCGCCCGCACCGCAGATCACGTGCACGTCAAAGCCGTGCTGCGACAGGTAAGAGAGCCGACCCCGGAGCAGGATGTCGGCCGACGTGTCACTCGTCACGATATAGACGATGCGTGGCCCACGCGACGGAAGGGTCACGCCGAAGCTCGGACCGAGCCGCCGCCGACGTCTGCGCTCCCGATGCTGCCACGAATCCGCCGAGCCACCTCGCCCATCGAGGTCCACCAGAGCCGCTCGCCGTAGCGCCGATCGAGCTCACCAAACAACAGATCCAGGTAGTTGAAGTAGGTCTGATCCACACCGTCGAGCGCCACGTGGCCAAACGCATTCTTGATGATGTGCGCTTTGACCGCCAATAGCCCACCCGCCTCAATCACCGCGAGCGCGCGCTCGAGCGGAGAGGTCGCCTGAAAATTGGTAGTGAAATGCAGCAAGCCCTCGCCCCGTCCCACCCATGCGGGCCCGAGCAGAGGCGCCCCTCTGAGCCCACTCATCTGAGTGACCGCCGCGCCCGAGATCGGGGTGAGAATGTCGCGCGCCGACGCGACGAAGTCGAATTTTCGCCGCAGCATCGCTTCGAGGAGAGGGGGTGGCGCATTCCAGCCCGGAGGGCACATGCCTCGCACGTAGCTCCACGCGGCGCCGGCAAAAATCCGCTCCATTTCAGCCAGCGTGGCCTCGCAAGCTTCGACGGTCTCATCCTGAAACTCCACGTGCACGCGCGGGCCGCGGTGCACATGGTGCAGCCCGTGAAACCCCACCTCGACGCGCGGCATGGCGCTGACGTATTTGACAAACTCGGGGGCACGGTCCACACGACGTGAGCCCTTGGCGAGCACCGGGGCCAAGTATAGCCGCTCGCGCAGCACGGGAATGGCGCCGAGTAGCCGCGACGGGTGTGGGGTGGTCTCGCGCCAATCCGCCGTGACGAACAGAGTCACTTTCAACCCCCTGTGGCGCTCGAGCAGCCAGTGCACGATACCGAGCGCGCCCGCGCCCAGATCCCCACCCCCATCGTAATGTTGCGCAGAACGGCCCGGGTGCACATCATCGATGCTGAAACACACCGCGGCATCCTTGCCCGGGGGCAGCCAGCGTTCCACGGCTCGGGTGATAGTGCTTCCCGCGTGCATTTCTCGAGGTATAAACCAAACCCGAGCCAATGGCATCCGCCCTGACCTCCTTCTATGCCCGCCGTGGCAAGCGCGCCCTCGACTGCGTGCTTTCGGCCGGAGCCTTGCTGGCCCTGTCGCCGGTCATCGTCGCGGTTGCGGCCGCTGTGCGCACGCAGCATGGCCGGCCCATCTTGCTCCAGCAAGAGCGGACGGGCCTCGGCGGCAAGCCGTTCCGGCTGATGAAGTTCCGCAGCATGACAGAGGAGCGGAACGCGGAGGGCCAGCTCTTGCCTGACCATGAACGGCTGACCAAGCTGGGGCGCTTCCTCCGAGAAACCAGCTTGGACGAGCTGCCAGAGCTGGTCAATGTGCTGCGCGGAGAGATGAGCCTGGTCGGGCCGCGCCCGCTCTTGCACCATTACATGCAGTACTACTCCGAGCAGCAGCATCGGCGGCACCTCGTACGTCCGGGCATCACCGGTTGGGCTGCCGTCAACGGGCGCAACACGACCAGCTGGGAAGAGCGCTTCGAGCTCGACCTTTGGTACCTCGATCGGGTCTCGCTCGAGACGGATCTGGTGATCCTGCTGCGCACGTTGGAGACCATCATCTCGCGCCGAGACGTCAACCCCAAAGGCGAGGTCACCATGCCCGAGTTTCGGGGCAGCTCGAACGCGCGCGGCAGCACGAACGGGCAGGCGACGCCGAGGGGTCAGAGCGTCAGCGGTTGACGACGACCTCTACCGTGGCCTGGGGCGCCAGCTTCTCACCGGCATTTGGCTTCTGACTGAGCACCGTGCCGGTCACGGTCTCCGCTTTGGATATCCAGCGGACTTTCACCGCGAGACCCAGCTTGGCGAGCTGTTCTTCCGCTGCCTTGAGCGGCATGCCCATCAGCTTGGGTGCCTCGACCTCGGCCGGGCCGCTCGAGACATGCAAAGTGACGACGCCGCCAGGCGCGAGCTCAGCGTCTGGCGCCGGAGACTGGGCCATGACGCTACCCACGGGAGTCTCGGCACTGGGCGCCGGGTCACCCTCGGCTGCCTTGTAACCACGTTCTGCCAGCGCCACTTTGGCGTCCGCCAAGCTCAGCTCCGTAACCCTGGGCACAGTGGGTAGCGCGGCAGCGATGACCACCCCAATGCCTGCATTGTTTGGGACTGGGTGGCCCGGAGCGATCGATTGACGCAAGATGGTGCCTGCTTTGGCACCCGCCGACGCCTCGCGCCCCTCCACCAACAGGGCCAGCTGCAACGCTTGCGCGTTGTCGCGTGCGTCAGCCTCCGAAAGCCCCACCAGCATCGGAGCCATGACCTGCCGCGCCTCCACCGTCGTCACCGGAAAAACCTGATAGCGTTGCATCAGGTAGGTCACCCCCATCGCCGTCAGGGCAGATGTGAACAAAGCAATCAGTACCACCGAAGACCCATGCATGACACGCTCTTCATTGTTGTTTGGCGGCGCCTCTGGCGCCGCTCGTGCACTCTTGAAAAGGTCAGCTTAACAAACGCCCCCCCCGCCGGGAAATAAACCGTCATCGCGGGCGATGCTGGCTCTGACCCGGCGAGGCTGCCAAAGTGGCGTCCGTGCCGCCTGAATCTACGCTCGCCCGCCGCATGGGTTTTGGAGCGCTCCTCGCCTACGGCGTGGGTGACATGCTCGGCTCGGGCATTTATGCCCTGATCGGCAAGGTTGCCGGCGTGATGGGCAACGCGGTCTGGCTGGCTTTTGTCGCCAGCATGGTGGCGGCCATGTTCACGGGGCTTTCCTATGCGTCGCTCGGCTCGCGTTACCCGAGGGCGGCCGGCGCCGCTTACGTGGCGCACAGGGCCTTCGGAAAACCGTTTTTGACCTATCTCTTGGGGCTTACGATCGTCGCCTCCGGCTTGACCTCACTCGCGACCCAATCACGCGCTTTCGCAGGCTATTTTCTGGGGATGGTGGGGGCGAGCCCCAGCTTTGCCGTCGCGATTGCGCTCGGGTTCATCCTGGTCCTCACGCTGGTAAACTACTGGGGCATGCGCGAGTCACTCGCGCTCAACCTGCTCTGCACCACCGTGGAAGCCGCCGGGCTCGTCGTCGTGGTGCTGGTGGGCATGCGTTTTTGGGGGTCAGTCGACTATTTCGAGCTGCCGAAGCCAGCCGCCGGCGCCCCCACTGGGTTCCCCGTAGTGCTCTCGGGAGCGGTGTTGACGTTCTATTCGTTCGTCGGATTCGAGGACATCATCAACGTGAGCGAAGAGGTGAAGAACCCCCGGCGCAACGTGCCGTTTGCCATCGTCGGGGCACTCCTCCTCACCGCGCTGATCTACCTCGCGGTGAGCATCACGGTCGTCTCCATCATTCCGTATCAGGAGCTCAGCCGGTCGAACCAGCCGTTGGTCGATGCGGTCGTGCGCGCGGCACCCTGGTTTCCCGCCGGTGCGTTCTCCTTCATCGCACTGTTCGCGATCACCAACACGGGCCTCCTCAACTACATCATGGGCTCGCGCATGATTTACGGGCTCGCCCGGCAAGGCGTGGTCCCGCGCGTGGGTCGGGCGCGTGCACCCCGTCCGGCGCACCCCCCACCTCGCGATCCTGACGTTGATGGTGATCGTGATCGCCCTCTCGCTGTCCGGCGGCGTCGGGGACCTGGCGAGTGCTACGAGCGCGCTCTTGTTGTGCGTATTCATCATCGTCAACCTCGCCTTGATTGTGCTCCAGCGCCGCAGCGATGAGCCGAAAGGCGCGTTCGAGGTACCCAGCGCCGTGCCGGCATTGGGCGTGTTGGCCTGCGCCACGCTCCTCTACCACGCGCAGCCCAAAGCGCTCTTGACCGCTCTCATCTTGCTCATCGCGATCTCCGCTTTGTACGTCACGCTCAAGCCCGCGCACGTTCTGGCGGATTCGGGTGAGCCCCCGAGCGAGTAAGCCCTGACGTCGGGTGTTGCCTCGAGACACACGGGGCCGAGCGACTGTGCCTGGGTCAACACACTGGGAGAGCCTCACCACGGCCGACGGCGTCGATCTTGGTCGGCACGGGGCTTGCAGTTTGCGACTTCGCCATGGCGAGCTCGACCCTGCACTTCTCACAAAGCCGTCGCTACGACGGCTTTTATTCAAACCTTGCTCGGAGGTTGAGCGGCTGGCGTTTCGACGTCATGTACCGCACGCGCCGCCTGCACGAGGTGTTGAAGCAACTCGGTGTGGATGTGAATGGCCAGAGCGTGTTGGACCTTGGCTTCGGCGCTGGACAGCTGCTGCTGAGCTTTCCATCGAATTGCACGCTCGTGGGTGTCGATGTGTCGCCCTCCGCGGTCGAAGCTGCTCAGCGTGATCAGCGCTTCACGCGTTTCTCGAGCGCGCGGTTCTTCAGCGTGCCGGAGCAGCACCCCGAGCAAATGCCCGATGTCACCGTCAACCTGGCCATCACCTCGCACCTGCTCGAACACGTGCCGAATGATGCGCAGGTGCTGAGCGAATTGTTCAAACGCATCGAACCCGGCGGCACCTTGGTCGTGTTCGTGCCCATCGAGGAGCCCGACTACATCCTGTTCCACAGGCGCAACTACTCGCTCCAATCCATCGTCGAGCGCGTCGAACAAGCCGGCTTCGAGCTCAAACGCGCCGAGGGCAGCATGTACGTCAACGGCCACATCTGGAAGCTGCTCACCATTCCCAGCCGCCGGCGCTGGCCCGTGCTCGGCACGGCCGTCGACGCCCTGCGCATGGCCAGCCTGGGCCTCTTGCCCTACACAACCCTCAAACGCCTCGACCACGCCCTCTTTCTACTCGGCTTTGGCGCAAGGCAAGCGCTGGTCGTCGCAACGCGGCCGCATGCTACGAATGCTTTTGAAACAACTCCAACTTACGCTTAGTAATGGTGCGGCTTCGCTCCGATGGGATCTTCTCGACCCAGCGGTCGAGCTCTCCGCGGCGGAACCCGCGAGGGGGCCAAACCGCGGCTAGAGGCGCATATGCTTGGTGGGATGATTCGATGTGGACGCTGGCGATGGCCGGCGCATCCGCCGCGTGGGCCAGCCGAATCTGCAG
>JANOIG010000367.1:0-2444 GCA_031407405.1 Deltaproteobacteria bacterium | reverse complement strand
GGCAGTAGTTGGGACCGGTGTTCGAGCAGCCGACCTTGGCCGTGCCGCCCTGAGTGGCCATCTCGGAGAGCGACGCCAGCGCCGGCTCGCTACCCGGCGAGCCAATCACGAAGGTCTTGATGCCGCGCGTGGTGTTGGCGTCGGCGACCGCTTGCACCAGCGGCGCGTTGTCGACGGCCATCATGCCATCGCCCGTGCAATTGAGCCCGTAGGTCGGTGCGCCATCGGTGACGAGCACCACATACTTGTTGCCCATCAGCGTGGAAGCAGCAAGCGTGTCTGCCGCGTACACGAAGGCATCGTGCGTGGGCGTCGCGCCGGACGTCGTCTTGCCCTGCAGAGCGGTGATCAGCTGCTGACGCACCATGGCGTTCAGCGTCTGCATCTGCACCGCTTGTTGGCGGTTGATGCACATGCCGCCGCCCTTGCCGCCCTGAGCATTCGGGTAGAAAATGAGCCCCGTCCCGGTGCCATCCGCCATGGTGGTGAAGGCTTGGATGAGCGCGTCGCGGGTCGACTGGTACTTTAGCGGCGTACCCGCGGGCGCACCGTCGGGGGCCTTGTTCATCGAGCCGCTGTAATCGATCAAGAACTCGAGAACGGGTGGCAAAGGAGTCGTGCCCTTCTCGACGCCCGTACAGCCTTCGATTCCGCCGGCGCCGGTGCCGCCCGAACCCCCGGTGCCAACGATCACGCCGGTGCCACCGGTCGTGCTGGCGGTGCTGCTGCCAGTACCCATGCCGGGCGTGCTTCCGGTCGAACTACTGGCGCCGCCGGTGTTGGTCGGAAAAAATTGATCGCCCTGCTGTGGGCTCGAGCAACTCAAACCCACGCATATGGCTCCAATCAGGCCTGGAACTGACAGTGTTCGTATCGTCTGCATGATCGGAACCTCCGCGTGGGGTCTGTTTGCCCGTAAGAAAAATGGCCGCATCGGGGGCTCGTGCTCCCGGGCACACCCCAGCGTGTCCGTGGAGAGACACGTCCGTGAGGCGCTGGAATCTTACGTTAACACCCCACCACGTGCAATCGAGTTTGTGTCGGGAAATTCAAAGTTGCGAATCACGCCACACGGCTTCCGTTCGAGTCAGGACTTTCCGTCGCTGGCACATGACGCAGCTCGCGCGCTGGGGGCCCGCGTTGCCTTGACCCCCCAACTTCGATCACCCGTGAGGCAGGTAACGCTCCTGCAGGTGCTGCTCGAAGGCGGTGGTCTCGAGCGCACTGCCGGTCGCTTGCTGCACGAGCGCCTCGGTCTCGAGTAGCGAACCCTGCCCCCAGACCTGCTGGCGCAGCCAGCCATCGAGTGGCCCGAAGTCTCCGCGAGCAATGCTGGGCAAGAGGTCCGGTAGGCCGTTGCGCGCGGCGCGAAAGAGCTGGGCCGCGGTCAGCGCGCCCAGCGTGTAGGTCGGAAAATAACCGATGGCCCCTGAGGGCCAGTGCACGTCTTGCAAGCAGCCGTCGCGGTAATTCCCGGCGGTCGTCAGGCCGAGCAGCTCTTGCATGGAGGCGTCCCAGGCCTCGGGGATGTGCTCGACCTCGAGCCGACCTTCCATCAGCGATTTCTCGATCTCGAAGCGCAAAACGACGTGACACGGATAGGTCGCCTCGTCGGCGTCGACGCGGATGTAGCTGCGCTCCACGCGCGTCGCGAGGCGGAACAAGTTGTCGACCGTGAAGGCCTCGGGCTGCGCCCGGACCGCATCGGGAAACGCCTCGACGATGAGCGGAGTCGCGAATTCCAGGAACGCGCGACTCCGGCATACCTGCATTTCCAGCAGCAGGCTCTGGCTCTCGTGGATGCTCATGCCGCGTGCCGCGCCCACCGGCTGGCTCAACCAGTTCAATGGCAGGTTTTGCTCGTACTTCGCGTGCCCGGTTTCGTGGAGCACCCCCATCAACGACTTGGCAAAGTCATCCGGATCGTAACGGGTCGTGATGCGAACGTCCTGCGGCACTCCCCCGCAAAACGGGTGGTGACTTTTGTCCAGCCGGCCGCGGGAGAAGTCGAAGCCCACCCGCTTCATGAGCTCGAGCCCGAGCCACTGCTGGCGCTCGACGGGAAAAGGACCCCGTGCTGAAATCGTTGCCTGCTTTGCCTGCCCCTCCAGCACGTTGCCGATGAAGTCGGGTAAAAAGCTGCGAAGGCGCGTAAATAGCTGCGAAATATGCGCGCAGCGGGCGCCGGGCTCGTAGCCGTCCAGGAGCGCGTCGTAGGTGCCGAGGTCGAGCCGCGCCGCGAGCGCCTGCGCGACTTGACGCTTCAGATTCACGACCTCGCGCAGGAACGGCAAAAATCCCTGCCAATCGTTCTGCGCGCGCAGCGCACGCCAGGCCTGTTCACTGCGCGTCTCGGCGCGCGACGAAGCCTCGACCAGCGCGTGGGGAAGCGCGGTTGCGCGCAGCCATTCCCGGCGCATCTCGCGCAGATTCGCGGCCTGCCA
>JANOIG010000358.1:0-36912 GCA_031407405.1 Deltaproteobacteria bacterium | reverse complement strand
GATTTCGGTTACGACGTTTCAAACCACTGCGACGTCGATCCACGCTTTGGCACCCTCGGTGACTTCGATGCGCTCTTGACCGAGGCTCATCGGCGAGGCTTACGCCTCATTCTCGATTTCATCCCGAACCACACCTCCGATCGGCACGCGTGGTTCCTCGACGCTAGAAGCTCGCGCCAGAGCTCCAAGCGGGATTGGTACATCTGGCATGACCCTGCGCCTGACGGCGGCCCGCCCAACAACTGGCTATCCGAATTTGGTGGATCGGCGTGGCACTTGGATGAAGCGACCGGGCAATATTACTACCATATAGCGAGCCGAGTCGGAGCGGCACAAGCCCGGGTTGCCGCGGTGTTGTTGTGCACGCTGCGCGGCACGCCCACGCTGTACTACGGGGACGAGCTCGGCATGCGCGATGTGCCCATCCCGCCTGAAGCGGTGCACGACCCGTATGAAAAGAACGTGCCTGGGCTCGGCCCTCGGTCGCGATCCCGAGCGCACGCCCATGCAGTGGTCAGCGGCGCCACATGCTGGGTTTTCGAGCGCGCCACCCTGGTTACCAGTGTCCGCTGATTATGCACGGAACAACGTCGAAGCTCAGCGGCAAGATCCAGCATCGATGCTGTCGCTTTATCGCTCGTTGCTAGCGCTGCGGCGGGCGCGCCCGGCACTTTCACTGGGCGGTTTCCTGCCGCTCGAGCCAGCCCCAAACGTGCTCGGCTACCTGCGCACGCACGGCGGCAGCCGTGACGCAGTGCTACTCAACTTGAGCTCCTCGCCCCAACGCTTGGCGTTGCCGGGCGCGATCGAGCGTGCGCAGGTGGCCCTGTCAACGCATCCGGCCCGCGCGGGTCGACGCTGGGGCTCCGAATTGCTGCCCGATGAAGCGGTCGTGTTGACCGTTTCCGGTTAGGGCGCTGGACAAACGGCAGGATGAGCTGGACTATCAGCCCAATGGTCGCCTTGGCTCGGTTGGGCTCGTGAATCAGCAGCAAAGTGCCGCCGAAGGGAGTGAGCTGATGGAGCTGGACCATCACTTATTCTGTGAGGGGACTCACACTCGGATCTACGAGAAGCTCGGGGCCCATTTGACCCGGCGGGACGGCGTGCAAGGTACACAGTTTGCCGTGTGGGCTCCAAACGCGCGCTCGGTGAGCGTCGTCGGTGATTTCAATGCTTGGAATAACCTGCAAGCTCCCCTCACGCTCAGCGCTCAAAGCGGCGTTTGGAGCGGATTCATTCCGAACGTGGGTCACGGCAGCATTTACAAGTATCACGTCATTTCACGACACGGCGACTACCGGTTCGACAAGGCCGATCCCTACGGCGCTTACCATGAAGTGCCGCCGGGAACCGGCAGCGTGGTCTGGGACCTCAGCTATGAGTGGCAGGATCAGGCCTGGATGCAGGCGCGCGCCCGCCACAACGCGCTCGCGGGCCCCATTTCCATCTATGAGGTGCACCTAGGGTCGTGGATGAGGGTTCCGGAGGACAATTCGCGTTCGCTCACTTACCGGGAAATCGCCCCGAAGCTGGCCGACCACGCGCAGCGACTCGGCTTCACGCACGTGGAGCTGATGCCAGTGATGGACCATCCATTCTTTGGTTCCTGGGGCTATCAAGTAACGGGCCATTTTGCACCGAGCGCGCGCCATGGCACCCCACAAGATCTGATGTACCTGATCGAGGTCTTACATCAGCGTGGGTTAGGCGTGATCTTGGACTGGGTACCGGCCCACTTCCCCAAGGACGGTCACTCGCTCGTGTACTTTGACGGGACGCACCTGTATGAGCACGCCAACCCGCGGCAGGGCGAACACCCCGACTGGGGGACGCTGATTTATAACTATGGGCGGCATGAGGTGCGCTCTTTTCTGACCTCCAGCGCGATGTTTTGGCTGGACAAATACCACGCGGATGGGTTGCGCGTGGACGGCGTGAGCTCGATGCTCTACTTGGACTACGGCCGCCGCGAAGGCGAATGGCTGCCCAACAAGTATGGCGGCCGGGAGAACCTGGAGGCTGTCGAGTTTCTCAGACACCTGAACGGTGTCATCCACCGCCAGCACCCGGATGTTCTGACCATTGCCGAGGAGTCCACGGCTTGGCCCCGCGTGACCGGCCCCAGCCACCTGGGCGGCCTCGACTTCAGCTTGAAGTGGGACATGGGTTGGATGCACGACACCCTTCGCTACCTGCAATACGAGCCAGTGCACCGTAAGTTTCACCATAACGAGCTCACCTTTCGGCATGTCTACGCGTACAATGAGCGCTTCGTGTTGCCGCTGTCTCACGACGAGGTCGTATACGGCAAAGGCTCCCTCCTGGGTCGCATGCCCGGGGACCCTTGGCAAAAGTACGCGAACCTTCGCCTGCTGCTGGCGTATATGTTCGCGATACCGGGCAAGCCACTGCTCTTCATGGGGGGGGAGATCGCCCAACTTCGCGAGTGGAACCACGACTCGAGCCTCGACTGGCACCTGATGCACGAGTTTTTCCCGCGCGGGGTCTTCCGCCTGGTTGAACAGCTAAATCGAGTCGCGAAAGAGAGCTCCGCTCTACATGCGCTGAACTTCGACCCCAACGGCTTCGAATGGATTGACGCGAGCGACAGCGAGCAGAGCACCCTCTCATTCTTGCGTCATGACCCAGAGCGCGCGGGCAGCGTGGCCGCGGTCTTCAATTTTACGCCGGTGCCACGCCACGACTTTCGAATTGGAGTCCCCACCGACGGCTTTTGGGAAGAATTGCTCAACAGCGACGCCAAGGAGTTTGGTGGTAGCGGGCAGGGCAACCTGGGCGGCGTCGAAGCCGCCCCGGTGTCCAGCCACGGGCGGCCTTTCTCGCTCAATCTGACGCTGCCTCCCCTGGCTGCCGTGTTCCTGAGGCGAAGCAGCCCAACGGGCCCGGTGGTAAACGAAGTCAGCTCGCCAAGATGAGCGTGCTGAGCCGTCGGAAGTCAAAGGGTTTGGTCAGAATCGGCACCCCATGTATCCGACGCACGCCCTCCAGCAGCGCGGTCTGCAAAAGGCCAGTCACCAACACGCAACGCACCTTGCCATCGACCAATCTCAGCTGCTCGATCACATCCACTCCATTGAGCTCACCCTGGAGGAAGTAGTCGGTGATCAACACCTCGGGCTTGAAGCTCTTACCGATTTCGACCGCCGCTTGGCCTGACCGGGCGGTTCGAACCACCCAACCGAGCTTCGTGGTCCAGCCCTGAAGAATTTCGAGTGCGTCGCTTTCGTCTTCGACGATGAGCACTCGCCTCATGTGTGAGTTATGCATGCGGATCGGTCTGAACTTTGCAATCGGCGTACCGAAACCGCGTCGGCCGCACGTCTCGCATATGTGAGCCCGTTTGCCTCAGAACCTGGGCAAAAATTGTGAGCCATCCATCGCAGCGTGCCGCAACGCCTCAACCGTGGCGAGTTAGCGTTCCTTTGCCGCTCCCACTGGACCGAGCCCAACCCACCCGTGTCCGCGCGAGCACGCCGATTCGTTCACGACCGAGACGGAAACAAAATGCAGGACATGCTAGCGCATGGGGCGCCATGCAGCACCACGACTGGGGTCATGGACAAGCGATTGTGGGTGGAGTACCTACGTCGGATGAGGCCGTTCCACATGAGCGACGGCGAGCTTACCTCGGAGTCGCATCCCTCGGTGCAGCGTGGGGCACCCCCGGTCGCTGGGTGCGCTTCTCGTGCAACACCCCCGGTGGCTGTGCCCCTCCATCACGACGTGCGCTTCTTTGCAGACGATCGGCATTTGTGCTCGGCTGTCGTCGACTTTCTGGCCACAGGCCTACAGGCCGGCCACGGCGCTGTCGTGATCGCGACGGCTGAGCGCAGCCGAGCTTTTTCCGAGCAACTCAGCGCGGTCGACATCGACGTGGCGGTGGCGTGCCGGCGCGGGCAGCTGCGTTTCCTCGAGGCGCGAACGATCTTGTCGGAGTTCATGGTCGGCGGCATGCCAGACGCCGAGCTGTTCTCTAAATGCTTGAAGCGTGTGCTCGAAGACCTGTTCGCCGAGCATCCGGGTGTACCGGTCCGTGCGTACGGCGAGATGGTAGACGTGCTCAGGCAGGCAGGCAATCTCGATGCTGCCCAGCGCCTCGAGGAGATGTGGAACGAGCTACACGCCTCCCACTCGTTTACGCTGTTCTGCGGGTACCGGGTAAACGCCTCTGGCGTTCAGAATATTTGCGCTGCGCACAGCCTGGTGCGCTGCCCGCCGGGCACTCCCCGCGACGCCCCTGGGCGCAGTGAACGGCTGCTGAAAGTAACGGCCGCAATGGCGGCTGCTGTCGCGCCAGCGCAAGTTCTCGACGCTGTCGTCAATCAGGTGGCGATGGCGCTCGAGGTGTCGAGCGCCGGGCTGTGGCTCGTCTCGGAAGACGGGGCAACGGCCCATCTGGCCCGCTCTGTCGGCTACTCGCCGGTGACCCGGCAGAACCTGCAGACATTGCCGCTGGCAAGCGCGGCTGGGTTACCCGTCCTGGATGCAATCCGCCGCAACGCCCCCGTGTGGCTGGCGTCGCAGGCCGAGCTCATCCGTGCCTATCCGCACCTGGCCCAGGTGGTGACGCCAGGCCGTTCGTATAGCATCGCGTGCGCGCCGCTGGTGGTTCTAGATCATACGCGAGGCGCCGTCGCGTTCACCTTCGATGACGGACGCACGCTCGACCAGGACGAGCGGGATTTCATCCTGCTCGTCGCTCGTTACAGCGGTCAGGCCATCGAACGGCTGCGGATGCTCGATGCTGAACGAAGTCTGCGTGCGGCGGCAGAAGTGGCGGCGACACGCGCAGAGCTGTTGTACGAGCTGGCCGCGGCCGTGATTGGTGCGGCCGGGATCGAAGACGTGTTCGACGCGGCTCTGGACGGCATCGAACACGCACTCGGTGCAAGCCGATGTGCAGTCCTGGCCTTCGACACCGAGGGCGTGATGAGATTTCGGGCTTGGCGCGGGCTCTCGGATGAATACCGTGAAGGGGTTGAAGGACACTCGCCTTGGCCGAAAGAAGTGCGCGCCCCTGAGCCCATCGTCGTTCGAGACGTCTACAGCGACCCAGGCCTGTTGGGCTACTCTGCGCTGTTTCGGCGAGAGGGCATCGGAGCGCTGGCTTTCGTTCCGCTGGTCGCTGCCGGACAATTAATCGGCAAGTTCATGGTGTACTACGAGCAGCCGCGCACTCTCTCGCCCTCTGAGATCGACATGGCCAAAGCCATCGCAAACCACGTGGCAGCAGCCATGAACCGTTTTGCGAGCGTCGCCGAGCTCGAGCAAACGGTTCGCTTCAATGAAATGTTCACCGGCATGCTCGGACACGATTTGCGCAACCCGCTGGGGGCGATCATGACCGCGGCACAAATAGCATTGCGACGTGGGCCCGGTGAGCAGCTCGCCAGGCCTCTTTCACGCATACTTGGCAGTGGTGAACGGATGGCTCGCATGATCGACCAGCTTCTCGACTTCACCCGGGTCCGCGTCGGCGCCGGCATTCCGATCAATCCTGAGCCGAGCGACCTAGTGCCCATCCTGCGGCAGGTCATCGACGAGCTAGAGGGTGCCATCGTACGCCCGGCTGTACGCCTCGAACCAGCGAGCGGGAGCACGACGGGCAGCTGGGACTCCGACCGCATCTCGCAGGTCTTCTCGAACCTGCTAGCAAACGCCTTGCAACATGGCACTCCTATGCACAGCGTCCGCGTGAGGATCGACGGTACTCAAACCGACCTGGTGCGGGTGGAGGTCCACAACCAGGGCGAAGTCCCCTCCGGGCTTCTTGCCCGGATGTTCGAGCCCATGGCGGGAGGCGACCGGCGAGGAGACAAGTCGCGAGGCTTGGGCCTCGGGTTGTATATTAGCCAGCAGATCATCAAGGCCCACGGGGGCTCGATTCGAGCCGAGACCTCGGCGGAGGGCGGCACGACATTCAGCGTTCAGTTGCCCCGAGGCACGCGAAGCGTAGCAGGAAGTTGAAATGAAGGTACTGATAGTGGACGATGACGCAGACATCCGCGACTCGCTCGCAGAGCTGTTCGAGGATGAAGGTTATAGCGTCGCGACCGCGGCTGACGGCTCCGCCGGTCTCTTGGCTCTGAAGTCCGGGGCGCTGCCTTGCGTGATCATCCTGGATCTACTCATGATCTACTCATGCCCGTGCTCGACGGCAACGAGATGTACAGAATGATGCAAGACGATCCGCGCCTCGCCAACATCCCGGTCATCATATCGACGTCGGACCCTTCCCGAGCTCCCAGCGGCGTTCTCATCATCAAGAAGCCCGTCAACGTAGCTCGCCTGCTCAGCGCGGTGCGGCAGCACTGTTCCCAGGCGAGCTAGAGCGTATCCCATAACCTACTCGCTCGAAATGCGACCGCCTTACTCTCCTGCGATCGTCATTTCGGAGACGCGCAAGGTGGGTGCGGCCATGCTTGTCTTGAGCACCAGATCATTGGCGACGCCGTCGATGTTTTTCAGCAGCTGGTCCAGATTGGCAGAAATGGTGATCTCGCTGACTGGAAAAGCTAGCTTGCCGTTTTCAATCCAGAACCCGGCGGCACCCCGCGAGAAGTCGCCGGTGACCGCGTTGAAGCCAAACCCCATCATCTCGGTCACGAACAGGCCGCGCGGAGTCGACGCAATCAACTCTTCGGGGCTCTGGCTGCCGGGGCTGAGCAAGAGATTACTCGTGGATGCCCCCACTCCTCCCCCGGACCGCCCCGCGCTCGCGGTAGAGGCCTTGCCCAGCTTCCTCGCGCAATAGCTATCGAGCAAAAACGTGCGCAACACCCCCCCCTCGACCACCACATTGCGGCGCGAGGCGAGCCCCTCTCCGTCGAAGGCTCGTGAGCCCGGGCCGCGCGGGATCAAGGGGTCATCCACGATGTTCACCAGCGAGCTGGCCACCTGGGTGCCCTCGCGATCCGCCAAGTAACTCGAGCGGCGCCAAACCGAGCCCCCGCACACGCAGCCCACGAAGCTCGAGAGCACGGAGCGAGCGGCGTCCGCGTCGAAAATGATCGGGGCTTGACACGTGGGGACCTTGCGAGCCCCGAGCTGGCGCAGCGTGCGTTCCGCCGCGCGTTTGCCCACTTGCTCGTTGGACTCTAACCCTGCCAGGTGGCGGTGACCCGTCCAGTAATGGCCGCGCCGCTTCTTGCCGTCGGCGTCTTCCGCTACCGGCACCACTGCGAGCGAAGCGAATGAGCCACGGCGCACGGCTGCGAACCCACTCGACAACACCAATGCCGACCAGCCCGAGACCCGCGACAGCGTGGCACCCTCGCTGAGCGAGAGGCGGCTGTCTTGAGCGAGCGCGATGCGCTCGGCTTCTTCCGCGCGCGCGAGCGCGGCGTCCGCGCCGAGAGCATCGAGCGAATCATCAAAGAGATCGAGGTCGACATATGGGCCCTTGGACAACAGCGCGGGATCGGCTGGGCCGGCAAACGAGTCCGGCTCGCTCAGCTCCACCAGCTCCAAGGCGTCGCTGACGCATCGCTTCAATCCGGACTCAGTCCAGTCGCTGGTGGAGGTGATGGCCACCCGCTGATCCTTGATCACCCGCAGCGCGACGCTGCGATGGCCCGCCTCTTGAACCAGCTCGGGCTGGCCGAGCCGAACCTTGGCGGTCAGCTCCCAGCCAGAGCTCGCGCTCGCCTCGGCAACGTCAGCGCCTTGGCCTCGTGCCTGCTCGACCAGGCGAGTGGCAATGCTTTCCAGGCGTCCCGCCTCGGATGCGTCGGTCATCCCGCAGAGTTAGCAACACTTGGCGCCGCTGTCATGGGGTCTGGCGCGCCGGGTGCCCGGCTTGGGAGTGCTAGCTGCCGTCAGCCCCGCCCAAGACCAGGAAATCCAAGCAACGCCGTGCCAACCAAGTCGCCCCCGCCAGCGCCAAAAGCAGCCAGAGCAGGAGATAGCCGAGAGGGCCTCCGACCAGCAGCTGGACGCCGAAGTCACCGTGATACTGCTCGAAGGTGCCTTGCAACCCGAGCCGCCGCGCAAACAGCAAAAGCGGGCCCAAGCCCAACACCAAAGGCAGCCAGAACCAGGCCTGATTGAAGGCAGGCCGACCGCGACTGGCGCGAAGCGCAGCGGCAAATCCGGTCGGGACGCCAATGCCCGCCAGCAAGACCAGGCACGGGCTCAACCAACGAGGCAGCTGGTCCGCCGCTATCACGTAAGCATAAGCCCAATCGGGCTCAGCGCTGATGACGAGCGCGACGGCGGGTGCGTACGCACATAGCCCGAGGACCGCCGCGATCAGCACCGCTGGCCCAGAAATCGGGCGGATCGGACGCGCCAGCTCCCTCGCCACCGACCAGAACAATCCGGCCCCAAGGGCGAATCCAATCACGGGGGCGCTCAACGCAGGCACAATCGCTTGGTGCCACAGCTCTCGAACGCCGCAAAGTACCGGAGAAGCCTTTACCTTCTCCGCGCTCCCGATTTACACCGGCCCCATGGATCCCGAACGGCTTCGCAAGCTGCTCCAAGCGGTGAGCGCCGGCACCACCGACGTGGATGCCGCACTGCAGCTGCTGCGGCGGCTACCCTTTGACGATCTGGGGTTCGCCCATGTCGACCACCACCGGGCGCTGCGCCAAGGGGTGCCCGAGGTCATCCTCGGTGAGTCCAAGACGCCCCCGCAGATCGCAAGTGTGGCGCGCTCGTTGATTGGGGCAGGCCAATCGGTGTTCGTCACCCGGCTGGACGCAGCTCGGGCCGAGGAGGTGAGGCAGCTCTTGCCCGAGCTGGTTTATCACGAGCCGTCGCGCACGGCCTCTTACACGAGCGGCGAAATCCAATGCCGTCCGGGCGAGCCGGCCCTGGTCATCACCGCCGGGACGAGTGACATGCCGGTGGCCGCAGAGGCCCTCGAGACGCTGCGCATGTGCGGGGTGCCGGCGCGCAGCATCTTCGACGTGGGTGTCGCGGGCCTGCATCGCATCCTCAACCATGTCGAGGCGCTCGAGCGCGCGCCCGCCGTCATCGTGTGTGCTGGCATGGAAGGCGCGTTGGCCAGCGTGGTCGGTGGCCTGGTAGCCGTGCCGGTGATCGCCGTGCCGACATCCATCGGCTACGGGGCTGCGCTGGGCGGCTTCGCGGCGCTCTTGGGTATGTTGTCGAGCTGCGCAGCGGGTGTCACGGTGGTCAACATCGACAACGGGTTTGGTGCCGCGATGGCCCTGGTACGCCAGCTTGCCCGCAGCCCCGCAACGCTGCCACGCCCCTGATCGGAAGCGCCTATCCCCATGAGCAAAGACTCCGACCTTCGGCCCTCGCACGCTCATCGTCACGCGGCTGATCATGAGCACTCCCATGACCAGGATCACGATCATGAGCACGATCATGAGCACGATCACGTGCATGGCTCTGACTGCGACGACGATCATGCACATGACGAGGATCATGAGCACGGGCACGTGCATGGGCCCGACTGCGACCACGACCACGGTCACGCGCTGATCAGCTCCGCATCGGCGAGCGAACGCCCGCGCCTGCTGCGCGGCTGCGGAGCAGGTAAGATTCTGTTTCTGGACGCGCCGAGCGGGATCGCCGGCGACATGACGGTGGCGGCCCTGGTCGACCTCGGCGTGCCGTTTTCCGAAGTCATTGCCGCGGTCGGGGCCCTGTCGCTCGAAGGCTTCAGCATCGAGGTCAGCCGGGGTTTTGCTGGGGCCATTGGCGCGAGCCGCTTCGACGTGCGTGTCGACCCAGCACAGCCGGAGCGCGACTACGCTCAGATAGACCGCCTACTGGCTGACGCCCCGCTGCGACCCCGAACCCAATCGCTGGCCCGCGCCATCTTCCGGCGGCTCGCCGAAGCGGAGGCGGAGGTTCACCGGGTGAACGTCAGTGACGTGCACTTTCACGAGGTCGGCGCCGTGGACGCCATCGTCGACATCGTGAGCGCCGCGGCCTGTTTCGACTACCTCGGTGCGGACGTGGTGGCCAGCCCACTGCCGCTCGGGCTAGGCTCAATCGAGTGCCGGCACGGCGTCATTCCGTTGCCGGCGCCGGCCACCGTGCTGTGTTTGCGCGGCGTGCCGACGTATGACGCTGGCATCGAGGCTGAGCTCGTCACGCCGACCGGCGCCGCCATCATCGCGACGGCCGCCAGCCGCTTCTCCGGCTGGCCCAGCTTCATCCCGGAACATGTCGGCTGGGGCATGGGCACCCGGGTGCTGCCAGACCGACCCAACGCGCTCCGTGCGGTGTTAGGTGAGCCGTGGGAAGCCGCTCTAGGCCGCGCGAGCGCGGCCACCCACGTGGTCGTCGAAGCCAACGTCGACGACCTGACCGGCGAGCTCGCGGGCCACGCCCTGAGCGCCCTGATCAAAGCGGGAGCCTTGGATGCCTGGCTCACCCCCATTCAAATGAAAAAGGGCCGGCCTGGGCTCATTCTATCCGCGCTCTGCCCCGTCAACGCCGCCGATCAACTGGGGGCCATCTTGCTGCGCGAAACCAGCAGCTTGGGCTACCGCAAGTCGCCCGTGACGCGTGGCGAGCGGCCGCGGAGGGTGATCGAGGTGCAAACGCCGTACGGCACCATCCCGATCAAGGTGAGCACGGGGCCGTGGGGCAGCCCGCAGATCAAACCGGAGTTCGACGTGTGCGCCGAGCGCGCTGAAGAACACGGGGTGCCGGTCAGAGACGTCGTACAAGTGGCGCTGGTGGCGGCGCGGCAAGAGCTGGGGGAGCTCTAGTCGGATACACCCGTGAGATCGAGCCGCACGTCGGCATCGTTGGGCCGCGTCGGCGCGGGTCACACTTACCCCTGCTTCACCCGCTTGACACGGCTAAAGCCGCCGATCGCCGGGTTCATGACGTATTGCCAAATGGTGCGCGTCCACGAGTGGTGCGCGAGCAAATGGTCGTAAAACTCCGGGGCGAGCTGCCGCAGCTGGGGCAGGCGAGAGCCAGGAACGTAGGGGAAATCGTGATGCTCGTTGTGGTAGCCGACGTTGAAGGTCAACCGGTTCAAGGGGCCGTAGTAGGAGTACGTCTCCTGCCCCGCGCGGAACACGTAGTGCTCTGACAGGTAGTGGCCGGCGATGGGGTGCAGCCCGCTGCCGATGATGCTGCCGAGCGGCAAGTAGAGCAGTGCCTTGAGCCCCCACAGGTACAAGATGAGGGCGTCAAAGGCGAGCTGCACGATAAAGTTCATCACCTCCCAGCGGTTGGGCTTCTTGGGTAGAACGATCAAAGGCCGGGCCGCATAGAACAACGCTTGCAAGGCCATCCACACGGCCTTGCGCCCGCGCGTGCGCAACAGCTTGCCTTCGAGCGCCGTCGGCAGGTCGGTATCCACACCATCCTCACCTTGATGGCTGTGGTGCAACAGGTGGTAGTGCCGAAAAGTCGCTGCCACGGGCAAGCCGATCGGCAGGTTCACGAAAAAGCCAAACAACCGGTTATGCAGCGGGCGACGAAACGCCAGGTTATGAGACAGCTCATGGATCGCGAGCAAGAGCGCGTGATTGACGACCCCGCCAAACACGTAAGCCACCACGCCGATCAGCCACCAGGGTGACTCCCGCAGCAGGTACGCGGCCGCGAGCTGGGCCGCCACCAGCGCCACGCAAACGTACTTCGTGCGCGGGCACGGGCCCTGCAACGCCCTGATCTCTGGATGCGCGAGCAACATGGCGCGGCGGCGTGCGGCGTGCGGCTCGGGCGCCTGGCTCCAGTCGAAATCTCGAGCGGAGCTTTCGTCGAGCTCGACGCCCGAAGCATTTCCGGCGCCCAGCCGCGCCCCAGCACCAACTCTCGACATGGCCTGTGTTTAGCAAATCTGCCCGTGGTTGGATACGCGATCGCGGATCCGGCCACTCGAGCCCCATGTTAGAAGGGCGCCACGTCATGAAAACATTGGGCATCGGCATCGCGGGGGCGCGGCACGGGGCACGCCTGCATTTGGCCAACTACGCCAGCCTTCCCGCAGGGGTCGTTGCGGTGCGGGGGGTTTGCGCCCGGACGCTAGACAGCGCCAACGCGCTCAGTCAGCAGGCGAACATCCCGTTTGCCACCGATGACTATGCGGCGCTCTTGGCCCGACCTGACATCGATGTGATCGATATCTGCGTGCCCCCGGCGCAGCATCACGAGTTGGCGATCCGCGCCGCCAACGCGGGCAAACACATCATCATGGAAAAGCCGCTCACGGGCTACTTCGGCGCCGCGGGTGATCGAGAGCCCATCGGTCTGCACGTGCCGCGAGCCCGTATGCGTGAGGGCGCGCTCGCGAACGCCGAAGCGGTACGTGACGCCGTCCAGCGCAACGGCGTGTGCTTCTGCTATGCGGAGAACTGGGTGTACGCGCCACCCATCGCGAAAATGCGCCGCCTGATCCAGGCTTCGAAGGGCTCGGTCCTGGAGCTGCGCGCGGAAGAGAACCATTCGGGCTCCAACTCGCTGTCTGCACGCGAATGGAAGTCGACCGGCGGCGGAGCGCTGCTCAGGATGGGTGTGCACTCCGTGGGCGCTTGCCTGCACCTCAAGCAATGGGAGGGTCAAGTTCGGCGCGGCAAGGGCATACGTCCCGTCTCGGTCCTGGCCGACACGGCTGATCTGATGCACAGCGAAGCGGCGGAGCTCGCCCGCCAGGCAGGGGCCAACCGCTGGATCGGCGCCGATCCGGTCGACGTGGAGAACTGGGCGAACCTCGTCATCCACTTCGAGGATGGGACGCGCGCCAGCGTCATCGTGAGTGACGCGGGCCTCGGCGGCTTGAACACACGGGTCACCGCGTTCATGACGGATGGAGTCATCAAGGCCAACCTCACCAGCAACGACGCCATCGAGACGTATGCTCCGGATGCGGTCGTGTTCCAGGACGAGTACTTTACCGAAAAGCTCGAGACGCGAGCCGGGTGGAACCGCCCGAGCTGTGACGAGGACTGGTTCCGCGGCTTCGCCCAGGAGATCCAAGATTTCGTCGGCGCCATCCGGACCGGCACGCAACCCTTCGCCGGCATCGACCTCGCGGTCGCTTGCGTCGACGTGATTTATGCCGCGTACCTGTCAGCCGCCGAGGGCCGGCGCGTGAACCTAACTCTGAGCTAAAACGCAACGATGAGCCCCTCACCTGCCCCGCTCGATGACCTCTCGCGCTTGTGTGTGCACACGATCACGACCAAACCACTGTCTCTCGACGAGGCAGCCCTCGCCTACGCCTGTGCGGGGGTCAAGGGCATCACGGTGTGGCGGGACGCGCTGATCGGGCATGACCCGGCGCGCGCGGGAGAAATGCTGCGCGGCCACGGGCTCAGCATCGTCTCGCTGTGTCGCGGCGGTTTTTTCGCGTATTCCGATCAAGCCAGTCGACAGCGGGCGCTCGACGACAACCGGCGGGCGATTGACGAGGCCGCAGCGCTCGGGGCGCCGCTGATTGTGCTGGTATGCGGCGCGCTACCCGGGCAAGCCCTGTCCCGCTCTCGGGAGCAGATCCGCGACGGCATCGAGGCCATCTTGCCCCACGCCGAGCAGCACGGCGTGCGCCTCGCGATTGAGCCGTTGCACCCAATGTACGCCGACAGCCGCTCGGCCATCAACACGCTCACGCAAGCCAACGATCTCAGCTTGGCCATCGGATCCCCGTTTCTAGGCGTAGCGGTGGATGTGTACCACGTGTGGTGGGACCCCGACCTCGAGCGAGAGATCCAGCGCTCTGGGCAAGCCGGGAAGCTGTTCGCGTTTCACGTGTGCGACTGGAGGACGCCCACCGAAGACCTGCTGCTCGACCGCGAGCTACCGGGTGAGGGCTGCATCGACGTGCGGCGCATCCGCGGTTGGGTCGAGCAGGCCGGTTTTGACGGCTTCCATGAGGTCGAGATCTTCTCCAAGCGCTACTGGGAATGGGACCAAACCCGTTACCTCGAACGCATCACGCAGGCCTACCGTTCCCACGTCTAAAGGCGGGCTCACGATTGCGCGGTTGGAGCGTGCCGTGGCCCCTTGGCTCGGCAGGGCGAAGCCATTTGACCGCCGCACGACTCCAATTAGTTCATGCGCAGTGTGAGTACGTACACTTACTCAGCCTTGCGGAAAGAAATAGAACCGCGGCGACGCGCCGGACAGCGCCCCGATGTGCCGCCCGTCGACGTGTGGCGTGAGCCCGGACCCAATGAATATTTCACCCCAGATCTGGCACGACAAAGGGCTTGCGGTACTCGCGCTCGAGCAACCGGTTGGCGGCGACAGCGTGTTTGCCGGTGATACGTTGCGCCACCGGGTCGACGTCGAGGGTGGCACCGAGGCGCAGGGGAGTACGGCCCAGCTCGACGGCGTTTTGCTTCAGATGCTCGCGCATGCGCGCGAATGCCTCCGCGAGCAATGGTTGATTCGCAACCGCTTTGTCGGCTTCCTTACCGCGGACATCCCGGCCGACGAGGTACGAGATGTTGGCCAGGTGCGATAGCGCGCTCGAGACGTGCCCCTCGGCGATGGGTGCCGTGAGCACCGTGGCTTTCCCGCTCTTCACGGCCTGGATGAAGTTCTCGTAGTGGTTGTCGATGCCCTTGAACTCCTTCAACAGGCGCCCCTTCAGGTCGAAGGCCTGCGCGCTCGAATAGTCCTTGGAGGGCACGCTGATGTAGCCGCCTTCGCACTCGATGACGTTGCCAACGGACAAGCCACGATACTCATCCATGACGGCGGGTTCCGCCGCGCTGCCGGGGCGTTGCTCCGGTTTGGCGGAGCCGCGCGCTTCGGGTTTGGGGGGAAGCCCTCGCTGCTCGAAAATGAGCGGCGCTCCGGCGTACCCGTACGACACGAGCAGCGTATTCGGCGTTTCCCCATCGTCCTTGTACCCGAAGCGCCCGCCGATACAGGAGACGCTGGGGGGCAACTGCGACTGGCCCAGGAAGCGGCGCGCCACATCCAGCTGATGGTTGCCCTGATTGCCCACGTCACCATTGCCGGCCGCCCACTGCCAGTGCCAGTCATAGTGAAAACGGCTTCGGCGCAGCGGGCCCAGCGCGACGGGGCCAAGCCAGAGGTCGTAGTTGACCGTCGGCGGCACGGGTTGCGGGCCCACCGTCTTGCCGATCGACTCGCGGCGTTTGAAGCACAGCGCGCGAGCCACCGTGATTTTCCCCAGGTGGCCCGCGCGCTGCCAGGCGATCGCCTCGGCGATGGCCGGGCTCGAGCGGTTCTGCATGCCGGCTTGCACGATGCGCCCGTGCTTCTTCGCCGCGAGCACGAGCTGCTGCCCCTCCCAGAGATTGTGGGAGACCGGTTTCTCGACGAACACGTGCTTATTGGCCTGCAAGGCCCAGATGGCCTGCAAGCAGTGTTGGTGGTTGGGCGTGACAATCGAGACGGCGTCGATGTCGGGCGAGGTCAACAGCTCACGATAGTCGACGAACGTCTGCGCCTTGACCCCCTTGGCTTTCGCACCCTGCGCGGCGGTCTCGAGGGCGGCGCTATCGACGTCGCACAGCGCTACCACGCGCACGCCTGGGATCGCGTGGAAGGCGTCTACATGGCCCTTGCCCTTGCCGTTGAGGCCCACCACGGCGACCCGCACGTCGCCATTCGCGCCCGGGACGCGAGCCCAGGATGCCGCGGAAAAGCTGACCGCGGCGCCCCCAAGCGCGCAGCCCTCGAGAAAAGCTCGGCGAGAGAATCTGCTCATGGCCAACGTCCCTGTCGTCGCCGCTCGGTCAGCCCTTCGGCGTGAGCGGCGTGTAGTAGTAGACCACGTAGTAGGTTGCGGGGGTTTGCCCGGCATTGCGCAAGAACGTCACCGCGCCGGAGGCGAAAAATATTACCGAGCCAGGGCCGGCCATGCGCGACTTCCCGTCAAAGTTGGCCTCGACTGTGCCCTCCTTGACGATGATGACCTCTTCCTGCGGGTGCAGGCGCGGCTCCCCACTGCGTTCACCGGGATTGAGCGTCGTGATGTGCGTGTGCAGCCGGTCGAGCGTGGCCGTCGGGCCATCCAGCACCGCCCGGCGTAGCCCGTTGGGTTTTGCCTCGGGCGAGAGCTTGTCCCACTCGAAGACGGTCGAAACGAGCTTCGGCCCGCCGCTCACCCGCTCGGGTGCTTTGGCGTGAGTGGTGCTCGCGAGAATGCTGAGGACGGCGAACGGGAGGAACGATTTCATGGCCGCGTCATCAGATGCGGCTGCCCTTCAAATCGATCGGCGTGTCTTGCGGCGTGGGCAAAATTCGGAGCTGTGCACCCCTGCCCTAGCTCTCATCTCTGCCCAGCCCCCGGACATGCTGGCTGGGCCGGCTCACGCTGGGCTATGCCCCGACCATGCCTCGACGTTTTCGCGACCATGTGCAGAGGCCCGTCGTCGACCTTTGCGGGCTCTGGGATTTCGCTTTTCTAGGCGCCGTCGATCCGACCGAAGTCGACCCCGGGGCCATTTGCTTCGACGATGCCATGCCCGTTCCCGGCTGTTTTGACGCAACGCCCAAGTACGCGGCACGCCGCGGCGTGGCGGCCTACAGGACCAGCATCCCGCTCGTGCTGCTCCAGCCGGCGCTGGACAATGAACGGCTCAGGCTCGAGGTGGATGGCGCCCACCACCACAGCCTGATGTATCTCGAGGGGCGACGGGTGGGGATGCACGCGGGCGGGTTTACGCGTTTCCACCACGACATCGACCTGCAAGATCTGGCCACGGCGCCCAGGGGTGAGCTCGAGCTCGTCATCTTGGTGGACAATGCCTTCAGCGCCCGCTCTCCCTTACACCTCGAACACTTCGATTGGTACCACTACGGGGGCCTGAGCCGCGGCGTCCGGCTGCAGCGCCTGGGCCGCACCCACATCGAACGCGTCCGAGCACGCACGCTCGATCTCGAAGGGCCGCGGCTGGAGATCGCGATCGACTACGAAACCTGCGACATGGGCAGCTCCGCGCCCCTCTCGATTCGTTGGGGCGAACGCGTTCTCGTAGAGGAGGCCGCACTGCTAGAAGGCGGGCGCGGCACGCTGATTCGGTCGGTCGAGGTCGGGGGCGCCGCGCTGTGGTCGCCGGCTAGCCCGAATTTACATCTGCTCGACGTTCAGCTGGCGGGCGACGACATGCGCCAGCGCATTGGGGTGCGGCGCGTCGAAGTCAAAGACAAGCAGCTTCAAATCAACGGTGAGCCCCTGCAAGTGCGAGGCGTCAACCGCCATGAAGCGCACCTGCACTTCGGCCACGCGGTGCCCGCCAGCGTCCAATTGTCCGACCTCCAGTGGTTGAAGCGCATGGGCGCCAACTTTGTTCGCGGCAGCCACTATCCACAAGACTCGGGGTTCCTCGACCTGTGCGACGAGCTCGGCATTTGCGTGTGGAACGAGTCCATTGGTTGGCAACACCGGCCCGAGCAGTTGACCGACACTGCCTTCGTCGAGGCGCAGAGCCAGCACATCGAGGAGATGATGTGCATGAGCGAAAACCACGCCAGCGTGGTGTGCTGGGGGCTCCTGAACGAGTCGGCGAGCGACCACGCGTCATGCCGTCCCACCTACGAGCGTCTGATCCGGCAAATCCGCGCTCGCGACCCTTCACGTCCAGTCACCTACGCCACCCATCACCCTGAACAGGACTTGTGTCTCGACCTGGTAGACATCGTGAGCGTGAACACCTATCCGGGTTGGTACTTCGAGACGGTAGAGAACATTCCAGCGTGGCTCGAGCGCCTGCTTGGCCAATTGCGTTTGCGGGCGCCGGACGCCCCGCTTTTGGTGTCCGAGATCGGTGCCGGAGCGATCCCGGGATTTAGAGACGCCAACGGGCAACACTGGACCGAAGACTACCAGGCAAGGGTGATCGACGGCGCCCTCGGCCATCTGCTCTCTCCGGCCAGCGACTGTATCGGAGTGCTGATCTGGCACTTTGCCGACTGCCGCATTGGCCAGAACGCGCGGGCCGCCATGGGTCGCCCGCGCGGCTACAATAACAAGGGCTTGCTAGACGAGTTCCGCCGCCCAAAGCTAGCATTCGCCGTAGCGGAACGACATTTCACGGCTGCGCGGAAGTAACGGCCAGAATATGCATGCGGACTACGCTCGATTTGGATAGTCAACTCTTGCAACGAGCGCTGCAAGCAACGGGCGCCAAGTCCAAGACCGAGGTGATTGAGCTCGGTTTGCGCTCTCTGTTGGAGCGAGAGGCACGTCGTCGATTGATCGCGCTGTACGGGCAAGCCCCTGAGCTGAAACCGGTTCGAAGGCGACGCA
Organism: Deltaproteobacteria bacterium; assembly: GCA_031407405.1. Lineage (GTDB taxonomy): Bacteria > Myxococcota_A > Polyangia > Polyangiales > Polyangiaceae > SZUA-265. The sequence continues at coordinate 18,716 of JANOIG010000358.1, read as the reverse complement.
AGTGAGGGCCATCCTCGTGGATACCTCGGTCTGGCGCAGTTACTTCACCGGGCAGGAGGGGGGGCGCTGCCGCAGAGGCGTTTTTCGACGTTGCTCGGCGGGAATGACGAGGTACTCGTCCATCCGGCCGTCAGGGGCGAGTTGGTTCTCGGAGGGCTCTCGGCTCTGCAGGAGGAGCTACTGGGGCGCTGCCCGAGGCGCCCGAGCCTCGAGGTGCTGGATTTCGTCAAGCGCCGCAAGCTGGCACGCCGGGGGGTGGGGTGGGTGGATGCTCGGATACTCGCGAGCGCTCTCGTCAGTCCGGCGCTGCTGTGGTCGCTCGACAAAGCAACGGCGCAAGCTGCCAAGGCTGGGCAACGCGTTCGTAATCAACGCCGCCAGGCATTGATTCGGTGCGCACGGGCAAAGGGTTGCTCATTTCCCGCGTCGCCTCATGATTCATCACATCCATGTGGACATGTCGGAAACGAACACCGACGACACGGATCGATCCTTCGGCACGGAGCGTGATGGCTCGTTTTCGCGCGGGCCAAGTGAAGGCTTGCGCGCAACCTTCGGGCATTCCTGGACACGCCTCGTGGCTGGAACGGCTCCCAGGGGGTGTTACCTCGGGGGTGGCCGCTGCGTTGGCCGCGCCCGTTCCCAGCGCCTCTGGGCCACGGCCTGCTGCATGTGTTGCCTGCCATATTCTCGTTCGGCGGCGAGACAATTGTGGGCGCGGCAGAGCAAGCGCACGTTGTCGGGCTCTGAGTCACCGCCTTTGCCTAGCGGCTGGCGGTGATCGTGCTCTAGCCAGGCTCGACTATCACAGCGCGCGCCGCCCGCATCCACCCAACTACAGCGCAAGCCATCGCGCTCGAGCACGCTCCGGCGCGCGGCCCGACGGACATGGCGTGACTTTGCCGTCTGAGACGCCGGAAGTGCAACGTCGGACGGTGTCACTCCTGCATGACCGTTTTCCGACGGTGTCGTCCTGGCGCAATCGTTTCTCGTGACCCGCGCTGCCGCGTCAGCGCGGGTATTTGCCGTGGCTGAGCGTTGTTTGCTACTTGAGGGCTTTGCCGGACGCAGGGGCTTTGAGATGTCCGAAAGCCCAGGCTCAAAGGGCTCTGCTGTGTCGCAAGGCGCTACCCTATCGGAAGGCTTTGCCGTTCCGGACGGCATTGCGGTGCGAGAAAGATTCGACCCAACGGAGGGCTCTGCCGTCGAAGGCGCTTTGCGCCTCGCCCCGGCGCCGAAGCGTTTTTTCATCAAGTCTTCGATCAGCAGATCGAGAGCGCGCAGAATGATCGGTGCGAAGTCCCCACTCGGATGAGCGTGGCGCATCAAGTCCCGGGCGAGCTCGAGCTTGCCCTTCAGCTCGGTGTCAGCGGTGAACTGCACTTTGTAGCGCTGCGCCGCCAGCGGCTCGATGCGGCCAGCTCGGAACCCCGATGTCGGTGACAGAGAAGCCACCGAGGGCTGCAACGTCGAAGTTGTACCGCCTCCCGCGCCGGCCGATGTCTCTGGGACTAGTATCACCCGGCCGACAACGGAAGATGGCGTTGTGAATGATGGCTGGGGGACTGAGTGCGTCGCGGTTGAAGCCGCGGTGGCTGAAGGAGCCGGGCTCACCAGCGTGGCCGTCGAGAGCGTTTCCGCACCAACCGGGGCTCGACCGGGGGCGGACTGCCCAGCGCCGCCGAGCGCCCTGCCGAGTGGCTGCGCCGCGCGCCGTTCGGGAAGCTTGCGGACACTGGAGGGCACATCCGGACGAGGGTAACGCGCGGCGAGCACCTCGCGCGCCTGCTGCACCGACCTACCCGACACCGCAGTCAGCAGCTCGAGCACAGCGAGCGGATCGAGCCCGTTGAGCGGGTCCGGCCGGGCGAGCGGGTTCTCCGCTGACAAATGAGGCTTCAACAGCGCTGCCACCGAGAGCGATAGCTTGCCTGATGCCAGCAGCGGAAACATGGCCGGATACCGGCGAGCCAGGCGCGCGACCTCGATGCGCCGGCAGGCCTCATCTTCGCTCAGTCCCAATCGATTAACGCAGTAGCTAAACATCGAGCTGCACGCGGCCTCGAGGTGTAGCCTCCGATCTTCGACCTCGCCGAGGTGTGCAATGAGCTCTGCCGTAAGCCGCCGACCTGAACCGAGCACGGCACCGAGCCCTTGCAGAAGTTGCCGATCCGACAGCGTATCCAGCTTCCAGAATGCAACATCGTTCATGCCATTGGGCGTAGCACACGGATTTTCGACGCTCACAACGCCCCGCTGAAGGCCGATCCAGCACGCCAGCGCGAACGCAAGGCGCTCGCAGCGTAAACGCTCCACCAAACTCAATACCAGCACCGCGCGTGGCACATCTACAAGCACCACGACAGCGTCGCGCTGACCCGTTCCAAAACCCGTCAATCATCAGCGACAAGGTTCATGTATTCTTAACCGAGATCCGAAACCTTTCCATCGTGCGCCTTATGTCACCCGCCCGCGCTAGCGCGGGCTGCGCGTTCCATCGTCCGCCGAAGTGGCCGGCGCCAACGCGCGTGCTTGGCAGCGCAATGAGCGCCCCGACCACATCATCAAAGCACGCGGGCGAGCACTCGGTCAGCGACAGCCTGGCGGCTTCGCGCGTTGCCTGCAGCTGGGGGGAACCGGTGGTCTTTTGCGGTGACCCTGTGCACCGGAGGTGCTCTGCTGGATCCCGCGGTAGCTCCGTCCCGGACTTTCGGATAGTCTCGAGCGTCCGCGTGTGAGTAGTAGGCATGAAGAAACTGGACTCTGGCATCGAAGTCGCCACGCACAACGGGGTCACCGGGCTCGTTCCCTTCACGGTCCTGCACCCTGAGCCCGACAATGGGCCCGTCGATCTGGAAGTTTCTGCAGCAGACGCGCACGACTGGTTGTTACATCGTGCGAAGCGCTCAAGCCGCTGGGGAAGGCCTACGACAGGGCGAGCATCTACGATGTCGTCGCTAGCCTTCTGGGCCACGCCGACGCCAGGATCCTGAAGGCGCAATCGACCGCACCCCACAAAGTCCGAAACGGCTACCTTCACCGAGGTGATCTCGGTGGGAGCGCGATTGCATCGTTGCTGGTCGATGATTCGTTTCGTGATCCGTCGTTCGACAATATGGTGCGCTACCTCGACCAGGTAGTCCGCATCTGCCTCCATAGAGTGGCTCCGCTGCGAGGGACGCTACCAGCCTGTCCGGTTTGTTGAACCGTCAGAGTCGCCCTCGACGTAGAGGCTGGTTGGTGCTGATGGCGGCGCGTTAGCCGGCGTGGCCTCTCACCCCCTCCTGAGCGAGCGTAGCGAGCGATTTGGCAGGGGGCACGCGCGCCCTGCGCGCGTGGGGGGGAGGCACCCCCTAGTTCGCCCGCTCCAAAGTAAACCCGTCCCCTTCCCAGCCGAGCACCCCGCCCTCGAGGAACGACACCGGTGTACCTCGAGCTGCAAGCTCGCTGGCAAGCGCCTTCGAATCCGCTCCGGTCCGGCAGTACAACACCGGCGGCGTCGGCAGGTTCAGCAATTCCTCGATGCGCGTCTCCAGCTCCGACTGCGGGATGTTGACCGCAGCCGCGATATGCGCGTGGGCGAAAACCTCAGAGGGCCGGATATCGACCAGCGAGACGTGACCTTGCTTGACCAATTGCGCCACTTCCTTAGGCTTCAACGCACCCGCTGGGCGGGGCAGCACCGGCTCGATCAACTCGGCCAGTTGCGCCTTCTTCAACGCGCCGGCCTTGCCACCCACGGGCCGCCCGTTGTGAAACACGAGGAAGGTCGGCACCGATTGAATACCGAGCTGCCGCGCCAGGAACGGCGATTGATCGATGTCCACCGTCAGCACCTTGGCCCGACCCGCATACTCCTGTGCCAAGGCCGTAAGCTCAGGCTCCACGACCTTGCAGGGCCCGCACCAAGTGGCACCAAACTCCACCAGCACGGGCAGCTCACTCAATAGCACCTCGGTCTCGAAGTCTTGCTCTGTCACCTGCTGAAGCTTCATGGGCACCATTTAGCTCCGGCCCCCGTCGGCGCCAAGCTCAAGCCGCGGGAATCGTCGCCGGCTTGGCGTGACCCGCCATGACGACAGGCGCCTCGGCGCTGGCGTGGATCACGCTCAGCCCATAGAGCACGGCACTCGTCAAACCTATGCTCCCTACGACGCACGCGAGCGCGACGCCATTTCCACCACCCGCCACGGCGGCCAAGCCACCCCCCCAAGAAGGAGTGTCGCTCGGCAGTCCGAGTCCGGTGAAGCTCAGAGCGGCTTCGAGGCCGATTAGAGAGGATGCTCCCAGCAGCAGATTGACGAGCAGGGGACGAGCGAGCGGCGGCAGAATGTGAACGCGGAGCTGCCAGCCACGCGAAGCCCCGAGAGCGCGGGAGGCTTCGACGAAATCACTGGGTATGGTGGTCAGCACCTGAGCGCGAACGAGCTGCGCCACTTCCAGAGCTCGGAGCAGTGCCAGCGTACCCACGAGCGCCAGAATCCCCCCGCTAGCATCCCAGAAACGCAGCAGGCCCACCAAAATCAGGCCGGGCACCGCCCCCGTAAACTCGACCAGACGCGCCAATAAGCCACCTGCGCCACCCCCTCCATACACCGAGGCCGCGCCCAGCGCGGTGCCCAAGACTGCCGCCAGGGCAGTGGTAGTGACCACAACTGCGACCGTATTTCGCGTCGCCATCACCCACCAGCCGGCGATTTCCCGGGCACCCGCGCCCGGCAAAGCATGTTGGGGCGAGGCCCACGCCGCACCCCCCGCCAGCGCGTCAGCCAGCAGCGCCACGACCACTAGCGACGCCAACAGGACTAGCCCGAGCCAATGCCCCAGCCGCGCGAGGGTCACGCCGAGCCTCCAAGCCGGCTCGGCGCATCCTGCCAGCGCGAGTCGAGGACGTTCGCCAACAGCTCGCTCGAGACCTGCAGGACTCCCACAAACAACGCAGTGCTGATCGTGATCGCCATCAGCCAGTTCAGGTCTGGGTGACGAAGGGCCTCGATGGTGCGGGTGCCCAAGCCGGGTAGGCCCAGGGCGTATTCGACCACGAAGGTCAAGGTGAGCAGGCTCGACATCTGAGCCCCGAGCTGCACGGCGATGGCTGCCGTCGACAGCCGCAGCGTCGTTAACGCAATCTGCCAGCGTGGCACCCCCAGAGACTTCAGCGTCCTGATGAAATCGCTGCTCTCTCGGTATGCCGAAGCTCCGGCATGAAACGACCACAGCGGAGCGCCGGCCAGCAACATGAGCAGGCCGCCCACCCAGGGGTCGCGTACCGCCTCGCCCGCTGACAGGGGCAAAAGCACAGCCAGCACCGCGACGGGAAGAGCGGACCGCAGCAGCCCCAGAACGCGGAACAGCCAGCGCCAGCCCAGCATGACCGGAGCGATGGCTCCGCCAAAGATTGCACTCCCAAGCGCGCCCAGCACACCACACCCGAGCAGCGGCAAGGTCACGACAGAACCTTCGCGCAGCACTTCCCCGGCGGAGCGCCCACTCTCCAGCAAGCCCAAGTTGCGCCGCACGGCCTGGACCACCCAGCCGCCATACCGAGTATCGCGCAGCATCGCCGTCACGCGCTCGGTCCCACTATAGGTCTTGTAGCGCGTGCGGTGCCGGCTCCACCAATCGGTCCACGCCGATGCCAGGCGTTGAGCAGCGCCGAGGTCAGCCTCGCTGCCGAGGCGAAGCTCGAGCTCACCCGTCATGTCGGCGCAGAGATCGGCCAGGCGTCGCACGCGATCCACATCCGCCTCTGCGCTGACAGTGCCCATTTGCAGAATGAGCTCGTCGAGCGCATACGTGTCGAGCTGCCGCACTTCGGCGTCGCGCAGCACGGTGCTGCGCTGGATGAGACGCACGACGGCTCGCCGGGCAACCACCGGGCGATAGTCGATGGAGTGCTCTTCCCAGAAGCGCATCCAGAACGCGACCTCGCGGCGCGCATCCCAGCTCTGGTCAATCTCGAAACCCATGCGAGCCCCGAGGGGTCGAAGCGCCTTGACCGCGCGTGCCCGCCCGTCAGGGCTGAGTGAGTCGAGGGCCGGCAGCACAAAGGGCAACGCGGCTCCGCCGAGCTGCGAGAGATTCCGTTCCGCGTCCGGATCTGGGTTGGGTAAGCTCGCGATTTCGTGCAGTGACTGTTTGGCCAGCCTTTCTATCGCCCCCGGATCGGGATTGAAGAAGAGCGGAAGGTCAACCAGCTCCGAATCCGCGGGAAGTGTGACAGACAGTGCCCCAAACGTGACCAGTGTAATGAGGACTAGGGTCGGCCCGAGCCACAACAACCGGCGCAAAACGGAGCGCATGCTCGAGCAGCGTGCCTAGCGCAACAAATAAAAGCCCATCACGATGATGAGCGTCACACCCGCCATGATGATGGCCCCCAACGTACGCGGGGGCAACCCCTCCATCGGCACGGCCACTGAATCCTCAGCGGGTGGCGCCGGCGAGGCCTTCGCCAGCAGCCCTGGACGCGAAGGCCGCGAAGGGATCGAAGGCGGCTCGAAGTCGCTATCCTCCGCCCGTCCGCCGTCGGGACGCGAAGGGGTCGGGAGCTTGCTCGTGTCTCGAGACGCGGAGCGCTCAGAGCCTGGCGCTTCGTCTTCACCCGGCGCAGCCTCGTTGGACGAAAAAGAGTACTTTCGATACGTGACGGCTTCGTCCTCGGTAGTTACCTCTGGCAACCCCGAACCGGTGAACTTGACGATGACCACTGTCACGTTATCGTGCCCACCCGCCTGATTTGCGGACTCGATCAACTTGGCGCACGCCTCGGCAGGGTCTTCCAGCTCGACCAATGTGCCCCGCAGGTCTTCGCTTCGGACCATGCCGGAGAGCCCATCCGAGCAAATCATCAGCGTGTCGTCCGCGCGCAGGTCGACATACGTCAAATCCACCTGCACTACCTCGGACGTACCTAGTGCCTGCAGGATGATGTTGTTGTGCTCGAAGGTCTCGGCTTCTTCCTCAGTGAGTTGCCCCGCCTCGATCAGCTGATTGACCAGCGACTGGTCGCGCGTCACCTGGGTGAGCTCGCCATCCCGGAGTATGTACGCCCGACTATCCCCTACTTGCGCCAGAAATAGCCGGTCGTCGATCAACGTCGCTATCGTCGACGTCGTGCCCATACCGCGCCGCGATCGGTCCGCCCGCGCCTCACTGAAGATCCGCAGGCCTGCGTCCTGAACCGCGCGCACCAGGCGGCGCGCCAGGTCTTCACGGTTACGCGGCGCCTTAGCCTCCACCAGACGATCATAGATGATGTCTACCGCGAGCTGGCTTGCCACCTCCCCAGCAGCGGCCCCGCCCATCCCGTCGCAGACGCCAAACACGGCGCCCGAGCGCCCGAGTACATGGCTTTGCTCCGCGTCAAAGACCCTGGCCTTGCGGGTCAAGTCCGCGATGAGGAAGTTGTCCTCGTTGTGCTCGCGCACTTGCCCCACATCCGTCTTGCCAAAGACGCGCATCTCGATGGCGGGGGACTTCCTTTTTCCAGATGCGACATCGCCCATGGGTAGTATCAAAGCTCAGGATCCAAAACCGAATCTAAACAGGTGCTGACCCACGCGCAGGTGGTCACCCTCTCGCAGCTCGACTTCCCCTCGAATAGCAAGATAGGTCCCATTTGAAGAACCCAAATCTCTCAGGGAGAAAGTTCCGGCCGCCGGATCCCGTTGGATGGCGGCGTGCCTCCGGCTCATGAAAGAATCCGTGGTGAACACCAAGTCGCCGAATTCCCGACCGATTACGGTTTCATTTGTCGAGATATAGAACACGTTGCGATCCACCCCCTCGACAGTGCGCTCACACAAACAAGCATAGCGTGGCCTGGCTGGTGAGCCGTAGACATCGGTTCCCCGCTCATTGGCAACGCCGAGCCCCTGTTCCGCATGAGTCAGAAGGCGAAACCTTAACACCTCTGACCCCAACAACACCAAATCGGCGTCCTGTAACGGCTCAGAGTCGCGGACTCGCAGATAAACCCCGTTCACCGAGCCCAGGTCGCGCAGGTAGAACGTGCTGCCTTTGGCAAACACCCGGGCGTGGCGCGGCGAGACGAACGGGTCTGTGACGAGGCGAACCTCCCCCTCGTCCCGGCCAATGTCGACGCTGCCCTGCTCCACCCAGTGCGTTTGGCCGGTGGAACCGTCCTGGCTAATGACGGCCAAATGCGCCATCCCCGCACTGACGGCCGGCCGATGCGCCCGAGAAGTAAACGTCACGTCGGGCGCATGAAGCCGCATCGACTCCGGCCGTTGCACGAGATCAAAAACCTCGGGCGTGGCCAGAGCGGGCTGCGCTTGCTGGAGAACCAGCTCCGAACGCTCGCTCGACGCCAGCGTGCCACTGGGCCCAGGCCGCTCCGTATGCAGCACGCTAGGAGCACCGCCCAGCGCGCTGCCGCAACCCGGGCAGTAGCGTGCCGCCTCGGTATTGCTCAAGCCGCAACGCTGGCACTCCATTGCGCAAGAGGACCTGGCCGGTCGCGGTTCGTCAAGAGGCGAGATTCCTAAACCGCTTCCGGTCTCGGTCACTACCAGCGTGAGAGCGGCTCTCTAACCTCGAACCCAAACTCGAGGGCGACAATGTGGGCCAAACCAAAGTCCAACGGGCCCGTGGCGCGCGCTTGCCCCGCACCGTCGGTCCAGCGCCGCAGAAATAGCTGCCTATAGTTGCCAGCAATGTTCAGCAGAATGCTGGGCGTGACCTGAAACTCGAGCCCGAGACCGAGCGCAGACGCCCCGCCCCAGGTGTCGAGCCCCCACTCGTTTCCGTACACCAGACCCCCAAGCGCGGCGCCAACGTAAGGCGAGAGGCGCGTGACTCGGGTCAAATGGAGGCGCAGCTCCGCGCGCAACTGCTGGAGAATGGCGAGGCGCAGCAGATTCGCCGAATCCTGGCGCGAAAACTCATAGGCGCCACCCAGGTACCAAACCCCCCTCGATCGGTAGCCGGCTCGGATGGCCAGCCCCCCCCCATCGCCAAGAATGCAGGGCAAGTTGCTGCTCGAGCGCGGGCACACCGGCCCTGCCGCGGCCACTGCCTCGCCGGTGAGCGCGACGCCATATTGTAGGTAGTGGGAGCTAATTGGGGGCGGCGTAGGTGGCGGCAAGGTCGGATCAGGCGAAGACAGATCCGGATTGTCCTGAGCGGCGCTGGACAGCGCAACCAGCAGAACCGAGGCGAGCAGGCCGGCCGCCACAATCCAGCGAGATTGTCGGCTGCCCGTCAGGGCCCTTGACGGCTTGCTGGGGATTTGTCTAAAGGCGGGGCGAGCTTCAGCGGAGCACACAGGATATGGAAATCTACCTCGACCGGCGAGCGATCCGCCAGATCCGACTCGCGGCGCAAGAAACCATCGAGGAGGGAGACACCGAATCGCTTCGCGAAGAGGTGCTCGAAGCCTTTTCGGAGGAACAGGTCGAGGAGATCGAGCGGCGGCTCGATACCGGGGACTTTTTCGAATTTCTGACCGACGTTCTCGACGAATGGAGCGGCGACGACGCCGACGAGTTGCTCGAGTTGCTGGAAACTCAGCTAGCAGAAGCTGGCATCGACGTGAAAACGGATGCCAAAGCCGACGGCGATGAAGAGGAAGACGAGGAAGAGGACGACGACGACGCGGACGTCGAGGTCGACGGGGATGAAGAAGACGAGGATGCGCCCACCGACCTCGACGAAGAGGCGGACGACGCTCTGCTCGACGACGAATGAGGGCTCGACGCCGAATGAGGGCTCGACGACGAGTGAGCATTAGCTCGACCGTCGCTCGAGCCCTACCATAAATAGCTCGTAGGCGAGGATCTGCGCCGCTTGCGCCAGATTGAGCGACGGCTGATCGGCTGCAATGGGGATACGAATGGCTTCGGCGCACAGGGCGTGCTCTTCCGGAGACAGCCCGGTCTTTTCGTTGCCAAATACGAACGCAACGCTCAACCCCTGATCCGCTGCCTCTGCGGTTCGAAGCGCCGCCTGGCGCGGGGCCAACACTCCCGAGACTCCGCGGCGCGACGTCGTAGCGAACGCCCAGGCGCAATCCGCGAGCGCTGCGCTCAGCGTTTCCGCTCGCCCCGCGTTGAGCAACACGTCGCTCGACTTCACCGCCATTTTTCGGGCCATTTCGTGCTCCGGAACAGCAATTCGACCTGGCTTGACCAGCACCAGCCGGCTCAGGCCCATCACCTTCATCGCACGCGCGACCGCACCTACGTTTTCCGGGTAATGCGGCCGCACCAGAATGAATACACTCGCCAGCGTGATCGGCAACTTCAACACTCGAGGCGCCGCCTATTGCTCGTATCGGGTTGGCTCGGCAGCGCGAGCAGCCCCACCGCGTTGACCGAGCGCCGAGCGAGCACAACGAAAGCCCAGCGTCGAGCGCCGCTCGCTCGGCTCGGCGAAGGCGCGGGCAGCTCCGCGCAGCCTGAAGCGTGCATGCGCGTAGCTACCGCCGCGTACGACACGCAGGTTGGAGTCTCCAATGCCAGGGCCTGTGGGGTCGCGCGTATCTCCCGCCTCATAGGTTGGAGAATAGCGGTCGGCGACCCATTCGGCGACATTGCCGGCCAGATCGTGAACACCTTCAGAGCTTGCTCCAGAGCCAAAGCTGCCGACGGGCGCTAGCTCCGCGAAACCGTCGCTGGCATCCGTCACGTCCCAGCCGAAACGGCCATGGTTGCTCGCCCGAGCATTGAAAACCTCACCCCAGGGGTAGCGCCGCCCGCGGCCACCTCGCGCCGCCCGTTCGAACTCGGCCTCGGTCGGCAGCCTCGCAGCTCGGAAAGCGCAATACGCCCGTGCGTCATGCCAGCTCACCCGCGTGACCGGATAATCGGGGTGATCGAAGCGCCGCGTTGCCTCCGACATGGGGCGCGGGCTGCAGCGGCCCACCCGCACACAACGCTCATAATCCGCGACCCGCACCTCCAAGCGATCGATCCAGTAGCTCGAAAGGTGCACCCGGTGGCGCGGCATCTCGTTGCCAAACAACGTGGGCGTGCACCGATGACCATAGGGCTCACGCACGCAGTCGGCGAGCGCGCCCAGCACATCCGATTCGTCCGAGCCCATGCGGATGACGCCCGCCGGTATCCGGATCATGGCAGACAAGGGTGCCTCCAGGCGCACCACACCCATTGGTTTGGGCTCGCTGCCAGCGACCCCCGAATCCAAGGCTAGCGACGACGTCTCGGGCCCGAAGGTGTCAGCGGTGAGGGCCGCCAGGGCCAGCGACGGCAAGGACACGGCGGCGCCGAGCAACGTGACCCGGGCCCAGAGCCAGGGCGCTGCCCTCACCGCGACCCCCCGGTTCCGGCGTCGGGCCAACCCCCGGGGCCCATGGCTCCCCCTCTCGAACCGACGAAAGTCCTTGCTGCCGCGGCCTGATCGCGCGCCAACGCGGCCGAAGGGCGCGCCCATAGCCAGGCCACTGGCTCCATTTCTGGATCCTCGCCCTGTCCCCAGACTCCCGCCGACGCGGCCTGGCCCTGTGCTGCTCCGGGACGAGCGGCGAGCCCGCCGCGATAGGCGAGCAGGACAGCGCCTAGCGTAAGAGCCGCGACGGCGGCCCCAGTCCGATAGAGCCGGGTCGGACGCGGACGTGCGACGACCCACGCGCGGTGGTGCCCGTCAGGCTGCGTGATCATCGCCGCTCGGGCCTTCGGGTCCAGGGCCTCGGCAAGCGCATCGCCAAAGGCCTCGCAGCTCGGGAAACGCGAGGCGGGGTGTTTGGAGAAGGCCCTGGCCAGCACCGTGTCGACGCGAGCGTGCAGACGAAACAAAGGCGCCAGCGCCGGTGGCTCGGTCCCCTGGACCCGCGCCGCCACCGCCACCGCATCATCGCCCGGAAAGGCGCGCTGGGCACTAATTGCTTCGAACAGCGTGCAGGCCATGGAAAATTGGTCACTCTCTGCCGAGAAAGTGCCGGGGTCGATGGCCTCCGGTGCGCTGTAGGCGGGAGTACCGAGCAGCCCACCAGGGCGCGTGAGGGTCGAATCCGGCAGGCGCGCGATGCCAAAATCCGCGACTTTAGCGCCCAGCTTCGCCAGGATGACGTTCTCGGGCTTCACGTCACGGTGCAACACCAGAGCCGCATGGGCCGTCGTCAGTGCCCCACCCAACTGACGGCTCAGGCGCGCGACCTCGCCGACTGCGAGCGGACCTCCACGCGTCAAGCGATCTTTCAGGGTGGGGCCCTCGACATATTCAAAGACCAAGAACTGACCCACGGCCGGGTCCGTACCCATGTCGTGCAGAGCAATGAGATTCGGATGGCTGATGCGAGCCGACGCTCTCGCCTCTTGCTCCATGCGTTTGCCGAGAGAAACGAACTGGTCCGGGGTCAGCGACAGGTCAGAGCGTAGGTATTTTACCGCTACCGGCCGGTCCAGCACCGGATCATGAGCCAGCAGAACCTCGCCCATCGCGCCCCGACCCAACCATCGAACCACCTGATAACGCCCCACCTGGCTAGGAATGGCTGGCGTCGGTGGGCTCATGCTGTCCCCAGGTTATCCTCCTGCTGCCTCGCATATCCAGATGCTCCAGCGTCCGCATCGCAAACGCGCCGTGTTTCTTGGATCCCCGGGCCGGGCAATGCGCCCGGGCTGCAAACACGCAGTGTTCCTATGGGGAGGGGCCCCGCAGTGTCGAACCTGGTCCGATCTACGGGTTACCCCGCCCCCAGGGGTGAGGGGCGTGGCAACCCTGCGTCGACGCGGCGGTCTGTTCGACCAAAAATCCTATTCTTAGGGGGTTTTCCAAACCCCCTCCCCGCAAGCGGGGCCCCTCCCCACAGGGGGAAGGTCAGGCGTCAGGGTCTACCGGCGGAGGCGACTTCTCATCGGGAGCCGGCTTCTCCGGCTCAGGCTTCTTTCGCGGCTCGGCCTTGGGGGGCTCGCCGTATTCGGCACGCAACTTCTGAAGCAGGCCGCGCTTCAGCACGTCTTCGTGATAGCTGGGCAGCTGGGGTAGGTTCACAAACACCCGAACGGTTCGCTCGCCTTGCACGACCTCAATCGAGCCGTGAGCGCTCTTCTGCTCGAGCTCGGGTGCGGAAAAGCTGAACAGCAGGTAGGCCGCGTCCGGGTCCTTTTCGGTCACCTCGTAGCCCAGGTCGACCCGCAAATAACGCAGGGCGGCGCTAAAGGTCTGTTCCCGCGTGTACGAGGTCTCGGCCTCCGAGCGAGCCGCAGCCTGCCCTGCCGCGCCGAGCAGCATCAGAGCCCCCAACCCCAATCCGACCACGTTCGACAGCGCTCGCACCGCAAACGCCTAGACCGAACGCGGGCTCTAGGCCAACAAATCGGTCGGGGCAAGCGATGATCGAGGGGTTCCGGCCTGCCGCAAACGCCTGCCCGCCAGCGCGGCCCAAGCGGCAAACGCCAGGGTGATGAGCGTTTGCGACAAGTACATTAGGAACACGAGCGCCGACCCTTCACCCATCACCTGATCGCGCGGATAAAAGATGGCGAGCCCAGCGTAGAGCGAGAACTGAAACGCGCCAAAAAAACCGGGCGCATTCGGAATCATGATGCCCATGGCCAGCACTCCAGTGACCACCGACGCCTGCGCGTAGCTAAATTCGTCAAAGCCGGCGCCCCAGCCCAAGAGCCAGGTACATGCCACGTTGAGCAGCCAATACGCGGCCGTCATCAGCAGGAACGGCACGCTATGCCGCCATCGGGACAGGAAGCTCAGCCCTTCGCCCACACTTTCGATGCGAGCGGCCACCCACTCGGAGAGCCGTGGGGAAATGCCGCCGAGCGCCCAGCGAATGAAGCGGCGAGTGGCACGTTTCCACCTGTAAAACGCCAGCATGACCAACAGGGCAGCGGTAAAAAGCATCAGCGCCGTGTAGGCAGCGCGTGGAATGAAGGCCACTGAAATGGGCAGATCTCCCAAGCGCTCGGGCAGCGGATCGAGCGGTGTCGCCACCTGCAGCCCAATGAACAAAATCACGCTCACCATGAGGGCGTCCACGATACGCTCAGCGGCCAACGTGCCGGCAGCGGCCCAACCCGAAAGGCGCCCTTGCTCGCGAATCATCACAGGCCGCACTACTTCGCCCGCGCGGAGCGGCAACACGAGGATGGCCAGGTAGCCAATAAACGATGCCACCAGCACGCGCCGCAAGCTCACTTCGGCGATGGGCGTGAGGAGCACCTTCCAGCGCACCGCCCGCAGCACGTGAACGCCGCTCCAGCCGACGAGGAACCCGACCACGGTCCACCAGCGCACCGCGTGCAAGGTTTCCGCCTTGGGGATTAACGGCATGGCACCGGCGCGCATCACCCAGACGAAAAACGCCGCAATGGCCAGCGAGAGCCCCAGCCGCCACAGCAGACGGCGGTTAAAACGCGCAGGCATTGCCGCCAGCCCCTGCTCCGGGGCTTCGCTGGAGGGCCCCGGCCGCACTGACTGGGGGACAGACTCGGGCAGCGCTGGCCCCCGATCCCCCTCAGCCATGGCGGACAGGGACAGCTCGGAGGAGGGACACGAAACGTAGAGGCACGGCCCAGCTTATAACGGCTTTCGAAAACACCACACGAGATTCAAGAGCGGGCCTTTCCCGCGAGGATCTGGCGCGGCCCGTCGTGCAGCAGGGCGACGACCTCGTCCTGCCCGTAGCGCTCCCGAATCCAGCTGATCCCCTGCCCGACCTGCTCGATGTCGCTCGGGCGGTGCGCGTCGCTGCAGGCTGCGTAGTATGCACCGCCGTCCAAGAGCCCTTCGGCGCAGCGCTGGGGCCGGCGCCCATACTTGCCGACCAACGCGGCAACGTCGAGCAGGGCAACCGCGCCGAGGTCCAACAGGCGGTCGAGAATGGCCGGGTCTTCCCAGAGCGCTTGGTACCGCTCGGGATGAGCAATGACCGGAGTCAGGCCTTGCCGCCGCAGTTGCGACAGGAGCTGGTCCACTCGGGGTGGGAAGCTGCTTTCGTAGAACTCGAGCAGCACCGCCGCGCCGCCCGGGTAGGGCAAGCCTTGGCCGGAACAGAGCCGCTCGAACACCACGTCGTCGAAGAAATGCTCACTGCTCAGCTCGCGCAGCGGCAGGCCGGCGACATCCAACAGACTGGATTGTGCCCGCTCGAAGGCCGCGCGCAGGTCGTCAGCCGTGTTGTCGAACAGCCCCGGCCGCATATGCGGCGTGCCGAGCACGCGCTCGAAGCCCAACCCGCGCAGGCCCTCCAGCATGGCCACCGCATCTTCGAGCGTCGCGGCTCCATCGTCCACACCGGGGATCCAGTGGCAGTGCAGATCCACAAAGCCAGCCATGCACCCAACGTACGCGGCGGCTCAGGCCCTAGCGAGCTAAAATACGAAAACTGTGTGGCCGGATTCGAGCACGCAGGCGCCGTCTGTGGGGTTGCCTCCCGAGCGGATCACTTGGCCTACGTCGGGCTCGCGGTAAACGCCCGACATCTCGATGTCCACCATGCGCAAGATGGCGTCGTTGAGGCGAGTGACGAAATAGCAGGGAATGGAGGGCTCCTTGTGTGCCCCCCCCACACCCGAGTCATCGGTCAGGAACAGGTAACGCCCCAGCGTGAGCTGGGCGGCGCTGCGCAAGGTCAGCTCGGTCAGCTCATCGATGCCACTCGACGCCACGGGGTAGAGGTGGACGCCCTGGGCCTGTGCCACGGCGATGGCGTCTCGAAGCGCGCCCACGCGCTCGGCGTGGTGTGGAGCATCAGTGACCCAGAACGCCAAGCGCGCGGTGGCCACGTCCGCTCGCCAGGCAAGCTGATTCATGGCCGCCAGGGCGGCCTCGGAGGCTTCTGGAAAATCTCCCCCGCCCCCCGAGCTCTGCCGGCCGAGCTCGGCCCGGAACTCGTCACCGGCGGCGCGGAAATCGAAGGCCCGCGCGACATACTCGTCGCCTTCGTCCCGATACACGACCAGCGACCAACGCTGCTCGGCATTCGGGTACTCGAGCTCGATGGCGGACGACAGCGCGTCGAATTCCGACTGCAGGTAGGTGAGCTCGTCCCCCATGCTACCGGTGGTATCGATGACCAGGGCCACATCGAGCGTGGTGTGGGCTGGAAGCCCGCCCGCGGCGCTCGCCGCGGCCTGATGATCCTGCTCTCCGAAGTCGAGCAGGCCCGGTATTTGTGCTTCATGCAACTCCGCTCGATACTCGAGGAAGCGCTCCAGGTTCTGGCTGTCATCCCAGGCTCCGGCGGTCAACGTGCCGGGTTGCACCTGACCGTTACCCCCGCCGATCGGCGACGGCGCGCTGGGATCGGCGCCATCCGCCGTGAGCGAAGCCGGCGGGGGAGCGCTCACGATGGGCGCCGCGGCGCCGGGCGCCTCGAGGAACGGCCCGTCGTCGGTGTCGCTCGCGCTGGGGCCCGGGAGTAGGCCGCTGCTCGCGGCAACCCTCCCATCACTCTCCCCCGAGCTGCCGCAACTCGAGAGTGCCAGCGCCAGCGCCAGGGTGCCCCACACTCCAATCCGGTTCAGGCAAGGCTGCATCATGGTCCCCTTGGTTGCACGCCCCGTGCCAGCAGCAAGGAAACTCCAAACGGTGAAACCGCCCACGAATTCGGCATCAGGGCGCAGTGCCAGTGTGTGCCAGTCGCCGCACTCGCTGGGAGATGCAGGGCGTCGCGGCCCGGCCAACTGCGCTTGACGGGCTTTTCGAGATCGCAGCAGCATCCTTCGCATGTCCACGCTGTACCATCCGGGGAGCCGCGCCCTGCAAGACGAGTTCGACACGCGGCGCCTGGCGGACCGCATCGAAGAGCGGCTCGTCCGGACCCGGCTGACGCCGGAGGACGCCGCCTTCATCGGCGGCTGCGACATGTTCTTCCTGGCCACCGCAGACGAGCTGGGCCGGCCCTCGTGTTCGTACAAGGGCGGCGCCCCCGGCTTCGTGCGCGTGCTCGATGAGCAGACGATTGCCTTCCCCAGCTACGACGGCAACGGCATGTTCTTGTCGCTGGGCAACGCCCGTCAGAACCCGCACGTCGGCCTGCTCTTCATCGACTTCCCGGGCGTTCGACGCCTGCGGCTCAACGGTGAAGCCAGCGTCGACCCGGAAGACCCCCTGGCTGCCGAATCGATCGGGGCGCAGCTCGTGGTGCGGGTCAAGGCGCGGGAGATTTTTCCGAACTGTTCGCGCTACATTCACCGCATGGCGCTGGAAGAACGCTCGGGGTTTGTCCCTCGCGCAGGGCAGCCAGCCCCTGTCCCCAACTGGAAGCGCTCCAGCTGGGCGTGCGATGTATTGCCGGCAGGCGACCCGGCGGGCGACCCCGACCCAACCCCCAAGCCGCCGCCGGACGCGCAATGACCCCCGCCGACGCGGGACCGAAGATCTGGGGCTCTGCCCTGAGGCGGCGACGCGTGCTGGTATGCGCTGGCCCCGGCGGGGTCGGCAAGACCACGACGGCCGCCGCCCTTGCCGTGCTCGGTGCCCGCGCAGGGCTACGCGTCGCGGCCCTGACGGTGGATCCTGCGCGGCGGCTCGCCGACAGCCTGGGCATCGGCGACCCCGGCGGGGAGCCGCGCGAGGTGGACCGGGCGCTGTGGAGCGCTCCAGATCAGCCGCCCGGCGGCCGCCTCACCGTCATGATGATGGACACGAAGCGCACCTTCGACGAGGTCGTCGAGCGCCATGCCTCGAGCCCGGAAGCGCGCGACCGCATCTTGAACAACAAGCTGTACCGGCATGTGTCGGCGCACCTGGCCGGCGCGCACGAGTACATGGCCATGGAAAAGCTGCTCAGCATCAAGCAGGCGGCGGAGTTTGATCTCATCGTGCTCGATACGCCGCCGACGCGAGACGCGCTCGACTTTCTCTCCGCGCCCGAACGTTTGGTCGGAGCGCTCGACAGCTCGATGATGAGCTGGCTCGGCCACGCCCTGCATCCCGCTCGTGGCTTCGGCCTGCTCGCGCGTGGGGTTTCACGCGTGCTCGGCGTCATGGGGCGCATCACTGGGCAAGAGCTGCTCGAGCAGTTGGCGGGCTTCGTCGTCGACCTGAACGACCTATTCGGAGGTTTCCGGCAGCGGGCGACCGCCGTGGCGAGAGCCTTTCGCAGCCCGGAGTTCGGGTTCGTGCTCGTCTCCAGCACGCGTTCCGCCGCCATCGACGAGAGCCTGAAGCTGGTGCGCCAGCTGGGGATCGAAGGCATGTCGCTCGACGCCTTCATCGTCAACCGCATACCCGCGCCCGCCGGCACTGCCAGCGTCGCCCAGATCGCCGACGCGCTCGCCGCTCACGTGGCGGGCTGGAAGCCCGAGCGCTGGCCTCGGCTGGTCGAGAAGATCGGCAGGGTCACCGTGGAGCAGAACCTCGCGGCAGCGCGCGCGGCCGCCACGGTTCGCGACCTGGAGGCTCGGCTCGAAATTCTCGTGTCCGGAGCGGCACCCCCACTCGTGCTCTTGCCCGAGCTCGCCGCCGACGTGCAGGGCATGGATGCCTTGAAGCAGATCGCCCAGGTCCTGCAGGCGCCCGCGCCGGCGCTCTGACTCCGCCCGTGCCCGAGCCTATTCGCGGCGCCGGCGGTTCTTGTAGCGAACGACGAGCGGCACTGATTCGAAGCCGAAGGTCTTGCGAATCTGGTTCGAGATGAAGCGCCGGTAAGCGTCCTTGATCTCTTCCGCCGCGCTACACATGATCACGAACACCGGCGGGGACACCTGCGCTTGAGTCATGAAAAAGAGCCGCGGGGAGCGCCCCGCGGCCCCCGGGGGCGGCTTCTGTCC
>JANOIG010000353.1:0-31721 GCA_031407405.1 Deltaproteobacteria bacterium | reverse complement strand
TCGGCAGCGGCTTGCCGTCGACGAACATCGTGTTGCCGCCGGATGCCGGCGAGTAGCTCTTCAACAC
Organism: Deltaproteobacteria bacterium; assembly: GCA_031407405.1. Taxonomy (GTDB): domain Bacteria; phylum Myxococcota_A; class Polyangia; order Polyangiales; family Polyangiaceae; genus SZUA-265. The sequence continues at coordinate 31,654 of JANOIG010000353.1, read as the reverse complement.
GATGAGCGGCTTGTTCGGCACGAGCATTTCGCGGCGGACCTCTTGCAGAAGCTTCCGTCGCGCGCTCGTGTCGTTCAGATTGACGATGGTCGTCTCCGGCGTGTCGACGATGAGGATCGAATCGTCGAACGGGATCGGGATGCTCGCGACGCGGACGGACTTGCCGAGCCGGTACCACTGCCACGGCTCGGCGATCGTCACTGGATACCCGTTGCTCTCGCAGAATTCCGGGATCATGTAGTGGGGGAAGCGCGGTAAGAAGAGCGACCGGGGACCCATCGCGCGCAGCGTCGGCCAGTGGAAATGATCCGGGTGGCTGTGCGTCACGTAGAGCTGCTCGGCGTTCTTCACGAGCTCCCGCTCTGCGGCCGTCGGATACCTCTCGAGCCACCAGCTGCGCCACAGAGACGAGCCGATCAACCAGGGATCGGTCGCGATGAGGGGCTTACCGTCCTCGAGGACGAGCATCGTCGCGTGGCCGATTGTCTTGAGCGTGTGTGTTGTCATGCGGATGTCTCGCCGATGGGCCGGCAACGGCAGCGAAAGGAGCCCACGGGTCGAGTCGTCCTCGACGGCCACCCACTACCATCGTGGCTGCAGTAATGCCCGGAATCCGTCGAGGCTGTAGCCAGGGTTTCCCCAACGGTGCCACACTGGGCTCGGGGCCGAGCAGGCGGCTGAAGCGTCGGCAACGGCCAAGCACTGGTCGAATACCGGCGAGCGATCCCGGCATTTCTACTTTGCCTTGACCCATCGCGCTACAGCTTCGACGGATTCCGGTAATTGCTGGCGGATCTTCCAGTGCTGAATAATCCACATTGAGTTGTGGATTTACACGGCTTATACGCAATTACATGTACAGAACCCGCTGTCTGGAGAGGCGCTTTCTCGGGGCGGCCTCACGGAACAAGGTGCGGTTGCTGTTTGGGGCTCGGCAAACCGGCAAGACGATGCTGCTTCGCCACGCTCTGCCTGCCGGCGAGACACGCCATTTCAATCTTCAAGAAAGTGATCTTCGTCGGCGGTTCGAGGCTGACCCGGCTGTGTTCCGGCGCGAAGTCCTCGCCTTGCCGCGCCAGACAAAAAACATCGTAGTGGACGAGATCCAGAAGGTCCCCGCGCTGCTCGAGGAAGTTCAGGCGCTGTACGATGCCTCGCCCCGTGCCCGCCAGTTCTTCCTCGCGGGGAGCTCTGCTCGCAGACTCCGGGCCGGAGCGGCCAACTTGCTCCCCGGGCGAAGTCACGCTTTTCGCATCCATCCGGTTTGCCGCTGGGAGATCGAAGACGGCGCGCGCCTCGAGATTCAGCCAGCAGGATCCCAGGCATCGGCTGGCAAAGCGAAAGAGCGTGCCGTTCGCTTCCCTGCTGTGTCATTGGAGCGAACTTTGCGCTTAGGCAGTATGCCCGGCGTATTGGCAGAATCCCGAGCGAGCGCGAGTGCAACGCTCGTAACCTACGTGGGCACGTACCTGGAGGAGGAGATTCGAGGCGAGGCTTTGGTGCGCGAGCTGGGCCCCTTCAGCGTCTTCCTGCGCCTGGCCGGAGCGGAGTCCGGAAAGCAGGTCAACCTAGCGAAACTATCGCAGGAAAGCGGCGTGGCGGCGAGCACGCTGAAAACTTATTATCAGGTGCTTGTGGACACGTTCATTGGCCACTGGCTTCCGCCGTACGCGCGGGGCGCTCGCAAGCGCCTGTTGACCACGCCGCGCTTTTTTTTCTTCGATCTCGGTGTGCGCAACGCTGCGGCGGAGCTACCGCTCACGGGTGGGGTGACGAGTAATGAGGGTGGCCCACTACTCGAACACTGGGTTGGGCAGGAACTGATCGCACGAGCGAGCTACCTTGGTACGAGCCACCGCATCAGCTTCTGGCGAACGAGCACCGGGGTCGAAGTGGACTTCGTTTGGGAGGGGCCGAACGAGGACGTGCCGATTGAAGTCAAGTGGACGGAGCGTCCCCGTCCTGAGGACGCTCGTCACCTCGAAAAGTTCTTGGACGAGTATCCTCTGCGCGCCAAACGCGGAGTGCTCGTGTGCCGTTGCCCGGAGCCACAGCAACTCACCGAGCGGGTACGGGCGATCGGCTGGGACCGGCTGTAGTGCCGCCTCGGGCAGCGCCCCGAGCCGCCGCCCGAGTTGCTGTGGAGCAGGCACCGGCCCCCAATCAACCCCAACTGCGTCTGAGGTTTGTTGGGGGCCGGGCTGCCAGTGGCTTGCGTCGTGCGTCGGTTCGGGGCAATCGTCGTTAGGGTGGTCACGCCCGTGGAGGCGCTCGCAGAATCCGTTCAATGCTCATCGAACCCCGCTGCCCAGCGAGGTGCTCGACGAGATCCAGCTCCCGACCGCATCGAGCTCGGCGCCGAGGACCGATTTTGGCAATCTCGGGGGTGCGGGGGCGGGCGAGCCTCCTCTCGGCGCAGGCGCGGGTGGCTTACAGGGGCCCAGGCTTGATCTGGAAAACCTGTGGACAGAGAGTTGCGGTATCCGCTTGGTCCGTCTCGCTGCATCGTGTACCGAAGCGTTCTAATGGACGACACAATCCTTGCCGTACCCGACGCGGCGCCCCTTTCCGAGACCCGAAAGACTCTGGTCGACTCGGCGCGCCGACGTTTCGGCTCGATCGCGGTCGAGTCGTTGGTAGAGCACGTGATCGGCGTCAGCGGGGATGCCGATTTCTCCATACGAGAGGCAGCCCTAGAGGCCATCGCGAGACGCTGGAGTTTTGCGCTCGCGGACGGGTTGATGGTGGCAACGCGGCCACCGGGCGGCGGCGCGCTCGGTTGCTACACTACCGCGCGCTCAGAGAAGGGTCCGGGTGGGCGTCCCGGTGCTCGGGGGAAGAAGAAAAGACGTCGGCGGCAGACCGAGTCACGCCCGTACACCAGCCTGCTCGAGAGCCTCTCGCCGCTCTGTGCAAGCTGCGACTGCCCCGATTACATCAGAAGCTCGCTCGGTGTTTGCAAACACCTCTTGGTCGTGCTCGATGATGTGTTCTCTAGCCCGCGGCGGGTCAAAGCGGCCGAACGCGAGCGAGCCGCCCAAATCCCGGCAGGGCTGCGTCTCACGTGGGATCCGAAGCTCGCGCTGAACGGAACGCTGGATCGTGTCACGGGACTCCGGCTCGAGGAACACGGCCACCGCTCGGGGCGGCTGAAAACGGTCAGTGTAGACCCTGGCGCGGGACGTCTGGCCAACGTCCGAGCCATCTTCTCCGGTGGTCGGCCGCATCCAGCGGCGCTCGGAGATCGGATGCGCCGTCGCGATCTGCTCGCAACGCTGGACCGCGCGCTCACTCCAAACGGCAAGGGCACGCCTGCCGTCGATGCCTCGCCCGCAGCCCGCGCACTCGTTCGAGAAGAGACCGAGCGTGCCGAGCGCTGTGTGCGAAACGACCAGAGCGCCACCGAGACGCTTCGACACTTGCGCTCGCTCGAGCGCAAGCTCTACTCCTACCAACGCGAAGGCGTCGAACGCTGTGTGCGTGCCGGGCGCCTCTTGCTCGCGGACGACATGGGCCTCGGCAAAACCACCCAGGCGATTGCTGCGTGCCATGCGCTATTCAAGGCCGGGCGTGTGCAACGGGGGCTCATCATCGTGCCGGCGAGCCTCAAGTCGCAATGGCTGCGCGAATGGCAGGAGACCACCGACGTTCCGGCGGCCGTCGTCGACGGCCGCCCCGAAGAGCGGTACCAGACGTACCGGAAGCTGAAGAGCGGGTTCCTGATCCTGAACTACGAGCAGCTCCTGCGCGATATCACGGCGATCCAGGCGCTCGCGCCGGAGATCGTCGTGCTCGACGAGGCGCAACGCATCAAGAACTATGCGACCAAATCAGCGGCCTACGTGAAAGCGCTCACGCCCGAATTTCGCCTGGTCTTGACCGGGACCCCGATGGAAAACCGGCTCGAGGAGCTGGCCTCGATCCTCGACTGGGTGGACGACGTCGCGCTCGCTCCGAAATGGCGACTCGTGCCCTGGTACACGCTGTGGCAGGGTGACGGCCAGAAGAGCGGCAAAGCCGGCGCGCGTCACCTGAATACCTTGCGCACGCGTCTCGAGCCGTGCCTCGTGCGCCGCGTTCGCCGCGAGGTCCTGTCCCAGCTCCCCCCGCGCACCGACACGCGCGTCCCGATCGAGATGACATCGCAGCAGCTGCTCGAGCACGACGAGTTGAGCCAGCCCATCGCTCAACTGATCCGGAGATCGAAGAGCCGGCCGCTCATCCAGGCGGAGTTCTTGAAGTTGATGCAGCTTTTGACTCAGCAGCGCATCATCAGCAACGGTTTGGGGCAGCTCCGCTTCGAGGAGCTGTGGCCTACCTACCGAAACGCGCGGCCCGACCCCGCGCTGCTCGAGGGATTGTTCGCACCCAAGCTGCTCGAATTCCGGCGCCTGATCGACGACCTCGTGATCGCGCAGGGACGTAAAGTGGTGGTCTTCAGCCAATGGCGGCGCATGTTACGGCTCTCTGAATGGAGCGTCCGCGACGTGCTCGGCGATGCCGGCGTCCGAGCCGTGTTCTTCACGGGTGCCGAAAAGCCCTCGCAGCGCACGCGCAGCATCGTCGACTTCCACGACGAGTCGGACGTGCGCGTCATGTTCCTGAGCGACGCAGGTGGTGTGGGCTTGAATCTGCAGCGCCCTGCCAGCGCTTGCATCAATCTCGAGCTGCCCTGGAACCCCGCCGTGCTCGAACAGCGCATTGGGCGCATCTACCGCCTCGGCCAGACGCGGCCGATCGATGTCTACAATCTGGTGAGTGAGCCCAGTATCGAAGCGCGCATCGCCGGCTTGATCAGCGCTAAACAGGCGCTTTTTTCCGGTCTATTTGATGGCACGAGCAATGATCTACGCTTTGACACGGCGGCTTCGTTCTTGACCCGCGTCGAACGCCTGGTCGATCCAGGTCCGGTTCCGGTCGCGCCGCAGGTGAGCCCATTCGAACCCGCTGTCCAGGCCGCTACCGACGATCTCGACGAATCATTCGCGCCCAGCGACCCCGCACTCGGCGACGCAGCCCTCGCCGACGACTTGCCGCCGACCGCCGAACCTGGCTCGTTGCCGGCCGGGTCCGCGCGTGCACACGAAGCATCGAATGTCAGCGCCACGCCTCCGCTGGAACCGCACGCCACCGCGGCGAATGGCACCGCCGCACTCTTCCAGGCATTGCGTGTGGAGCGCACGGAAAGCGGTGGTGTCCGCATCGAGGCGCCGCCCGAAGCTGCCAGCTCCCTCTTGGCGCTCTTCGAGGGAATGGCGAAACTCCTCGGCTCGGTCGCGGAGCGGCCGCGCGATTAGCCGTGTTACGCCGTACCGCGCGACACGGGGGAGCACCTGGGCCGGTCCGACCGCGATCGAGCAGTAGAACCATTATTTTTGGGGGCCGGTCCAGCCCCGCGCGAAGGCCCATTTCACGGCATGCGAGTGGACCGGCCCACCCTGTCTGCGCTAAACTGGGTCGTGGCAGAGTCGATAGACGACGTGGTGCAGCAAATTGTCCGAGCGGCGCGCCGGTACCTCGCATTGAGGCGCGCCTTCCTGTTTGGCTCGCGCGCGCGTAGCGACGCTCGGCCCGACTCGGACATCGATCTCGCCTTCGAACACGCCTCCACGGATGCGGAGTGGGCCTCGTTCGTGAACGACATGGCGGAACGCGCACCGACGTTGTTGTCACTCGACCTTGTCGATCTGGCACGCGTCGACCCTCAGCTGCGCGCGCGAATTCGTCGCGAGGGTCGGGTGGTTCATGGCTGACCTCCCGGCGGCGTTGGCCAATTTGGAGCGGGCTTTCTCGGAGTTTGAAAGCTACTTGGCGCTGCCGGTGACCCATCGACGCGACAAAGCCGGCCTCATCCAAGGTTTCGAGTTCACGTTCGAGCTGTTCTGGAAAACGTTTCAGAAACTGGCACCCGACGCCGGCCTCGAGGCAAGCTCCCCACGCGAAGCGCTGATGGCTGGCGTGAAGCTCCACCTCATCACTCCTCTGGAGAGTACGCACTGGTCTCAAATGCTGCGAGACCGCAACCTGACGAGTCACATCTACAACGCCAACTTGACCGATGAGATTCTCGGGCGCTTGTTCCAGGATTACGTACCTTGCTTTCGCAGCACTTTGTTACGCTTGCGGACGAACCTATCGGGTGTCGGTTGCTCCGGTTGATGGTGCATTCACGCTGATCAGGGTTCGATGAGCCCGGGACCGAACTCGGCGAGCCCCGAAAAGCCAGATTTGGCATCAGTGCCCAGGACGCTCTTTTCAGGCGCCCGACCGGGAGCTCGGGGAGTCCATTACCCCCGCCGTGCAACGGATCTGAATCGGGTACCTCAATTCGATTAAACGGCATCAGTTTTATCCTCGATAAAAAGTGGTGACCCCGCCCCCGGCGCTCCTTGCGAGCCCGAAACCTTGCAACGACAGGACGGCCAGGCGAGGAAGTTGCAGCCCGGTCTTCCAGCTCGGCAGCCATGGACCCGTCGGCGCCAGCTTCGATGGCAAGCACGAGGCGTCCTCGTGTCGAATCGCTTCGAGGAGCTCTGGGCAGGACTCACCGCGCGTGACTCCACGCACTTGCCTCAAAGGGTTTGCCCAAAAGTTCGTTTTGCCCCTTCGCCCCGCAACTATGGTTCCTACCCTCGTGGCGCCCCGCGCTCGACCGACGGATCGGCGGTTCCGATTGTAGACGGGAGTCACTGATGGATATGTCCGCTTTCCGCGCAAGGTCGCTAGCCCTGCGCACCATTTCGGTGGCCGTGCTTTTCCTCGTGCTATCAGGCCCGAACGCTGCGTGGGCGCGCTGCGAGTACATCGTCACTCGGCAGTGGAATGCTGGGTTCACCGCGAACATCCGCATCACCAACGACGGGGCATCGACCATCAACGGTTGGGAAGTCGCGTGGCAATACACCGATGGGTCCAGGCGTACTCACGCATGGAATGCGGATGTGGCGGGTGACAATCCCTATACGGCGACCGACCTGGATTGGAACTCGAACATTGAACCGGGCGTATCTGTCGAGTTTGGGGTCCTCGGCAATAAAGGCACACTCGACGGCGAGCATGATGTTCCGGTGGTCACCGGTGCGGCTTGCGGCACCGTGAACCCTCCCCCCGTCGTTCCGGACCAAGGCGGAAGCGACGGTGCGGGCAACCCGAGCGCGCCAGGCGTCACCTGTGAGATCAGTTATTCCAACGTTTGGAACGATGGCTACCAGCTGAACGTCCGCGTCAACAATGGCGGCACCAGTGCGGTGGCAAACTGGGGGATCGAACGCCTAGCGGCGCTGCGCGCCATCTTTTTCGCCGAACCAGACCGTACGCTCGGCGGCGAGCAACTTCCTCTCCTTACGCAGGCCGCGACGCACGGCTACGAGGGATTGCCAGAGAACCAAGCGTGGGTGCAGGCCCGGACGGTGTTTGCATCACTGCACGTGGTGGGGAGCAGAAACGGCCTCGCCCCGTGGTTCGGCGATGATGCAGGCGACCAGCTCTTCGACGACCCTGTGCGTCGGCTCGCAGAAGTGGAAGAGCGCACTCGAGCGGCGCTCGACTGGATCGACCAGAGCTTCGCGCTCGCCGAGTTTCCGAACACGCGGGAGTCGTCCTGTTCATGCAGGCCGACACCTGGCCCGGTAACGCCAACGACGGCTACGCCGAGATCCTGACGCGCATCGCCGAGCACGCGCTGGCATTCGGCAAGCCCGTGCTGGTCGTGCAGGGAGATTCACACGTCTACCGCGTCGATCAGCCACTCGTCGCCGGTGATCCCGTACATGCGATCGATCTGGCGGTGCCGAACTTGACACGCGTCGTCGTGGAAGGCGCTACCACCGCCGAATGGATGAAGCTCCGAGTAGACCCCCACGCACCTGCACTCTTCAGCTGGGAGCGCATCAGACGCTGAGCTCGCCCGCGGCCGCACCACGGCGGCCGCGAGTTGGCCCCGGGCCCTCCCCCCCGGGAAAGCGTGTTACGGAATCGTAATCTCGATAGTTCGATCGTTACCGCTGCTCGGGTGCTGAATGTTGACCCAAGCGCGTCGTTTGTTGAACCGGTCGAAGTAGAGACCGGTGAACTCGGAGCCCGGCGTACCGTTGCTGGCCCACCTGCCCAGTCCTTCGCCCGCGTCGCCGAGATCCCCGTCCTGGTTCAGGTCGGCGGCGAACCAGATGTCGTTGTCGACGCCGCCGTTGCGGTCCTCGATCACGTACACATTGCCTTCATGATCCAACGCCAAGTTGTCTGGACTGGCGAACGCGCTGCCGGCTGGCGCGCCTGTGGCCAGATCGATGGTGTTTCGGTTTGCAAACACCGTAATGGTTTTGCTCGATAAGGCGAGCCGGTATACCTCGTGCGTCGTGGTCGTCGTCATGTACAGGTACTCGCGGCCCTGGACCTTCTGGATCTGCAAGTCCTCGGGGCGCTGGTAGTCCGTGCCCTTGAAGGCCACCAGGTTGGTCGTGTTGCGCGCGTCGACGGAGGTCACGCCACGAACGTCCGTGATGGTCAGCGCACCTGGCAGTCCAGCTCCGGTGGCGTCGGTGAACGCCACCCAACTGTACGATCCGGTCGTGTTGGGCGTGTTGCCGTCGCCGACGCGCAGCACGAACGTCTGCCCTGCCGCGAAGTAGTCAGCGGTGCCATTGATCACGTCTTCGAGCTGTGCCGCTGACGTGTACCTGTACACGCTGCCGCCGTTCAGCTCGTCGATGAAGTACATGTTCCCCGCTCGATCGAACTGAATGCCCTCGTGCGACGTACGCGGGATGACATTCTGATGAACGAAGTACGCGCCGTCATTGCTCGTGGAAGTCAGCGGGCCCACGATACCCGGCGCGGTCAGCGGGTTGGTCAGCTCAAACAAGCGACCGTACGGGCTGGTCGAACCTGCCGCGGCGGTTTCCCAGGATTCTTCCGCGGTGATGAACGTTCCCCACGGCGTCCAGTACGAGGCATCGAAAGCCACGTGGCCCCCTGGCACCAAACTGTGCCAGATAGTTTCGGTCTGTCCCGTGAACAGATCTTGGCGCTGCACGCCCGATTGCCCGGTCTCGAACACGGTGAACAAGTAGCGGCCCTGATTCAGATCACCTTCTCCGTTCTCAGTCTCATTAGTGGTCAGCATGTCCCAGTTGCCGGTGTTCGGGGCGCCGGCGGCAAGCTGGCTCTGGCGATCGGCGATCGAGAGCTGAGTGAACAGCGGATTGCCGAACGTGATCGGCGTCGCCTCGTTGGCAGTCGGCGGGGCCGACGCCGGTAGCGGCGTGTAGTCCGAGAACCGTGTGCTGTCCGCGAAGGCGACGGCGCTCGACAGGAGCACCCCGCCGGAGAGCACCAGCTGGGGTAGAATTCGAAGATCCCGCATGATAAATTTTCCTTTACTCGTCGATGGAAACACCCGGCGCGGCGCGCTCCTGCGCGTGCACCGAATTCCGACGCCGCCGTCTCGTACGCCAAACCGGTCGCGGCAGCGGCTACGTTTGCGTGACCTTTCGGAGACGGCTCCGGAAGCAGCACCCTCGCCGGCGCGTCCGTCGCGTGGGATCGAGATCGGCCCAACGCAGCTCGCCCCTCAGTATTCCGGCCACCCTTCGCGGCGGCATCAGGAAACCGCGAGCTATCAGGTGGTCAATCGGACTTCGCCCATTCTTCGCGCAGGAGGCCGAAAACGGCGCAGTCGTGGAACTGTCGATCGTCCTCCACGATTCGCCTTCGCAAGGTTCCGTCTAACGTGAACCCGAGGCGACTTGCGAGCCTGAGCGACCTTTCGTTCGCCGCACTCGTCCAAATCTCAACTCGGTTGAGGTCCATTTCCTCGAAAGCGAAGGCGAGGATGCCGCGGATAGCTTCCTGCGCGAGCCCATTGCCCCATTGGTCCTTCGCCAAGTCGTATCCAATCTGCGCGCGTCGATGATAGGAACAGAGTCACGCAACCAACAACGCGACCTAATTCACGAACGCGGAGCCCCCAGGTGATCTCTTGGCGGCGCGTGTACTTGTACTGCTGCTCGGCGATGAAGCGCAGCGTCTCGTCTCGCGTCTGATGTGGCGCGGAATTGTAGAGTTGGACAACTGGGTCGCCCCGTACCGCAAAGATATCGTCGGCGAATTTGGCGTCGAACTCGAGTAGGTCGAGCCGTGCCGTGCCCAGTATCGGAAACGTCCCGAAGTCGAAAATGGCCATTGGTCCGTCGTCTGTCCAACTATTACTTGTGCCGCGAGCGGGCGGCAATCACCAAGGCGGTCAGAGGCCGATTGCTTGCCCAATACAGGGCGCTCCGGCCCCATCTGTCTCGGTCTCGCGTCAAAGCCAAGACACCGGCGATCGCGATGGCCGAAAAGGGCCAATGGGAAATCCTCTGGCCCGCCCGCTGAGTACGTTGCGTCCCGCATTGTCCATCCATTTGCGCACGTTCACCGGGCGTGGGGGGAGGCACCTCTCCATAATTCTCCCTGCAATCCTTTCCCGACAGACTCCTAGTAGCCCGACTCCGTCGAAGCGATGGGTTTCGAGTGCCGGTCTGGGCGAGGGCATCGAAGCCCCGCCGTGCAACGGATCTGAATCGGGTACTTCGATTTCATTTGTGCCATCGATCCTGGTGAATCGAGCCAGTAGCGGATTTGGGCGAGAAGCGAACGACGCAGCGGCTGCTTTGAGCTCGTTAGTCGCGCAAGCTGGGCAGGGGCGGGCGCCAGGGCGGCTCGAACGCGGGGCATTTGGCGTCCGGGCGCAGCTCGAGCTCTGCAAAATCGATGTCTGGCGAGCGGTCGTAGCGGAGGTCGCCGATCAACGTCGTGCGCTGGCCGCTTCGGATCCAGAAGGGTACGCGCGCGAACCGCAAGAAGGCGGCGGCCACGCAGTCGCCCTGCTGAGTCTCCAACAGCTCGGCGAAAGGCGCTCGGAATTCCGGACCCCACTCGATGCTGCCCTCCACCCCAGCTCCGGCCATACTAGGCACCTGAAGTGGCGCAGTGACCGTCGTGTTCGGCCAGTTGCACTGTCGCGTGCTCGACACCCCAGGCCAACCGGAGGCAACGGCCTGGCGAACGACATATTCGCTGCTCGACTGCTGCACGGCGAGGATTGACCAGCACAATGGATTGGCGGGCATCGGGGTCGAGACCAAGCTGACCAGGCGCAAGGTTGAATTTTTTTTCAAGGCCTCGCGCACGCTGTCCCGCGCCAGGTGACGAGTGCTGAGCAAGATCAGCCACAAGGCGATGATGGCGGCGCTGCCGCTCGCCAGGCGCCGGCCCGGCGTGGCTCTTCGCATCCACAACCACCAGAGTAGCGCGGCTAGGCTCAGCGAGCTGTCGAGGACGGGACCCGTGAGCGGGTGGACCCAAGCCAATACGAGCAGCCCCCCCACGCTCGCCATGAGCAGGCCCCGGAGCACGCGCGACTCGCTGGCTCCGAGCGCAATGCCCCCAAGGGCGATCAAGAGCCACGGCTCGATGATGAACATCGCGTCGCCGTAGTACCAGTCGTTGTCCAGCGGCCAAAACGGGTGCACGCCGTAATTGTTGCCGTAGTCCATCAGCATGTGTAGACAGCCGGACACCGCGGCGAGGCCGAGCAGCGACGTGTGGTCTGATGCTGGCAGGCGCAGCCCGCGCAGGCGCACCACGCCCGTCACTACCAAGACGCAGACGAGCGAGAGCGGCAACACAGCCAAGAGGGTGTGGGTGTGACCCCGGTGATGCAGCAGGTAGCCGAGCTTGCCCGTCGTGATGCCGGCGTAGAGGAAGTCGAGATCTGGCAAATTGCTGGCCAAGACCGCGGTGGCCAGCGCCGCTTCTCGAAAGCCTGGCAGTGCCGCCTTGTTCGCGTGGAGACGTGCGCGCAACTGGATCGCCGCGTCCGCGACGACCAGACCGGCCAGACTATGGGTTAGGTTATCCACAAATCGTCGCGAGCAGGGCCCAGACTACCTCAGCCTAACGGAGAAAACCCATCGCTTCCGCGGATTCACAGCATTAGAGTTTTCACATGCGTCGTTACGAGATTCGGGAGCCCAAGGGTATTGGGTCCATCCAATGCGTCGAGGTGAAGTCACCGCGGCCGGGGCCGGGTGAGGTCTTGATCGAGATGAAGGCTTGGTCGCTCAACTATCGTGACCTGGCGATGCCGCGCGGGGGTTACCCGGGCAATGACAAGGTGCTGCGGGCGCCGCCGCTGGTGCCGCTGTCGGACGGCGCGGGCGAGGTGTTGGAGGTGGGGGCAGGAGTGACCGGTTTTGCCCCGGGAGATAGGGTCGTCACCAGCGTCGTGCAGCGCTGGGTGGATGGCGATCTCACCGCCGAAGGTAAGGCTTCGGCGCTTGGAGGTGCGCTCGACGGCGTGCTGGCGGAACGAGTGGTGCTCAATCAAGAGGGCTGCGTGGCGGCGCCACCGAGCTTGTCGTTCGAGCAAGCCGCGACTCTGCCCTGCGCGGCCGTCACCGCCTGGGCGGCGCTCACCGGCGCAGGCGCCATAGCCGGTCAAAACGTGCTCATCCTCGGTACGGGGGGAGTGTCCATCTTTGGCCTTCAACTCGCAAAGGCAATGGGGGCTCGGGTCCTCATCATCTCGAGCAGCGCTGCCAAGCTGGAGCGCGCGCGGGTGCTGGGTGCCGACGAGACCATCAACTACGTCGAGCGTCCCGATTGGGATCTTCGGGTGCTCGACCTCACCGCCGGGGTGGGGGTCGACCACGTGCTCGAGGTGGGTGGGGCGGGCACGCTCGAGCGCTCGCTCCGAGCGACTCGGATCAGCGGCACCATCAGCCTGATCGGAGTGCTCACGGGAAGTCCAGAACGGAATCCGTCTCCAATGGACGTGATGTTCAAGCGCCTCACGCTGCGTGGCATTTATGTCGGTAGCCGCCGAATGCTCGAAGAGCTGTGTCGGGCTATCGAAGTGAACGCCATCACTCCAGTGATCGACCGCGTTTTTCCCTTCGAAAAGGTACAAGACGCGTATCGGCACCTGAAGAGCGGCCAGCATTTTGGCAAAGTCGTGATCAGCCGGTGAGCTCTCATAGATCACACCTTCCCTGCGTCAAGGGGCGAGGTGGGGCGCGGCTGGGATGTACGCTTGTATAGTGCAACTGCTGCAACACGAGCCCGAGGCAGGACCGATCTACGCACCAAAAGAGGCCACGCGGACGGGTATTGTCCGCGCCGGCGTAAAGCTGAGGTAAGGTAAGAGCCTTATTTACTGGCTGCATTCTTCGCATTCTAGCGCTGCGGCAGCGTACGGAGCACATATGACACTTCGCGCACTCTGGTTCGATCGCGGCTCACGGCGGGGCAAAGGCGCTTCGGTGCCATGGCGCGGTGTCGTGGCTGCCTCGATGCTCGTCTGCCTCAGCTGCGAGGACAGCTACGGGCCACTGTTCCGCGACACCGAGCCGCTCGTCCCCTCGGTGGGCGGGGCGGGCGGAGCGGGCGATCAGGCGGAGCCGGCGCCGCCCGAGCCTTCGCCCTCCGATTCCGTCGATGCGTCCACGAACGGGAGCGGCGGGGTTGGCGGTCGGGATGACGGCACAGGCGGTGGCAGCGTGCCCTCGGATGCCGGGGCCCCGTTCGCTGATGCTGGGCCAGGGGGTGAGCCCGCCGAGCCGCCGCCCAGTGACGGTAGTTGCCCGGACCAATGCGTGCGCAACGGCGCTCGTTGCGAGGAGGGCATTTGCATCTTCGATTGCTCTGCCCCCGACAGCTGTGCTGATGGTCAGGTTCTGTGTCCACCCGGAGCAGACTGCGACATCGTTTGCGGCAACCGGTCTTGCGTGGACAACGTGGTGTGCGGCGTGCTCGCCGACTGCAACATTCGCTGTGAGGGTGAGCTCTCTTGCGCGGACGAGGTGATCTGCGACGGTGAGTGCAACGTGACGTGCTCGGGGAACCGATCATGTCGCGGCGGCATTGGTGGCAGCGTCGAATTGCTCGAGCTCGAGTGTTCCGGCGCCCAATCCTGCGGCGGCAGGGTATCGTGTGAGGGACGAGACTGCCGGCTCTCCTGCAGCGGGCCTCAGAGCTGCCCACAGGTGAGGACCTTCGCGGCCAGCAATACGCTTTCGTGTACGGGCGCGGGCTCCTGCGCCACGGACATCAGATGTTTGGGTACCAGCTGCACCGTAGAATGCGCCGAGAACGCCTGCGCCAACGGGGTCGACTGTCGCGCGCTGAGCTGCGATACGGGCGAAGACGCCGACGAAGATTGAAGTTTCCATTCCGAGCTTGGCCCGGTATAACCCGGGTCACGTGGCCGTCGCGCTCGCCCCTACTCTCGCTCCCGTTCCCGTCCCGTGCGTCAGGCTCTTTACCGATAAAATCCTGGTCAGCTCCGGGCGCAGCGCGCCGAATGCTGAAGAAGAGCTCACGCTACCGGTCCTGTGCCTGTCGTTCGACTACGGCGGCACGCTGATTGGCGCGTCTGAAGATCGCGAACGGTTCTTCGTGTCTCACGGCTCCGGGGTGAGGTCCGTCCAGAGGGACTTCGAGCGTGAAGCCCGGGCGCGTTCGGAGCTCGAGCGCTTTGGCGCGGTCGAGCTCGGCTGCTTGGAAGGCCATGAAGAGAGCTTTGGGTCGCCCGCCAACTACTTGGTGGCTGTCGATGGTGACGTACAGGCCTACTGCGCGTTCACGGCCAGCGCGCTGCCCGCTCTTCGTGCCAAGGGCTTCGTGGTCGATGTCGCGCCGGACTACCCGTATCAAGTCTTGGAGGCAGAGCCTCCCTGGTACCTGGATGTCGCGCCGCTCTCGGATCGGCCAGATTGGTTCAATTGTGAGCTGGGGGTGGAGCTCGAGGGCAAGCGCATCAACTTGCTCGAAGCGCTGCTCGGTTTGCTCGACTCGATGCCGGACGATGCCAGCCTGAATCGGCTGTCTCGGCGTTCGCTGCCGTTCTGGGCGTTGCCCGTCGGGGCTCAGGGTTACGTTCGGGTGCCGCGCGAGCTGCTCTGGGACTTGTTCGAGGTGCTGCGCGAGCTGTACTCCGGGCGCCGCTTCCCCGACGGCCTCACGCTGTGTCGCTACCAGGGCCTGTCGCTGGCGGCGCTGGCCGGGGTGATCGAGAAACAGGCAGGGCCCCTGCGTCGGTACGGGGTCGACCTGGTGCCCAAATCCGGCGCGGAGATCAAACGCGCGCCGGAGGCGCCGCGGGACGTGGCGTCCGTCGGCGTGCGAGCGACTCTGCGCTCTTACCAAGAGGTGGGCGTTGCGTGGCTGCAGCGTCTGCGTGAGTGCAGCCTAGGAGGCGTGCTGGCCGACGACATGGGGCTCGGCAAAACGCTACAGGCTATCGCGCACCTGTGTATCGAGCACGCGCGTCCAAGCGTACAAAAACCGACGCTGATCGTCGTGCCGACCAGCCTGATCCAAAACTGGAAGCGCGAGCTCAGCCGCTTCGCGCCGCACCTCACGGTCGCCGTCTGGCACGGCAAAGAGCGGCGGGCAGAGGGCGCGGGGTTGTCGCGCGCGGATGTCATCATCACCAGCTATTCGCTGCTCGTTCGCGAACACGCGCGCTGGAGCCAGCTGTCATTTCACTATCTCGTTCTGGACGAGGCTCAAGCGATCAAGAACCCCCGCGCGGCGGCGCGCGAGGCGGCGTGCGGCCTCGACGCGCAGTACCGCCTATGCCTGAGCGGCACACCCGTCGAAAACCACCTCGGCGACCTGTGGTCCCTGTTTGATTTTTTGATGCCCGGCCTGTTGGGCAGCGCTTTAGAGTTCCAGACCGGTTACCGCGTGCCCATCGAGCAAGAGCGAAACGAAGCGCAGATGCAGGCGCTCCGGCGCATCGTCACGCCTTTCATCCTGCGTCGCACCAAAGACGAGGTCGCGCCCGATCTACCGCCCAAGTCGCTGCTGGTGCGCGCGATTCAGCTGCGGGGTGACCAGCGCCAGTTGTACGAGAGCATTCGACTGGCCGCCCACGCCGACGTGCGCCGTGTAGTTCGCGCCAAGGGCATGTCCGGGTCGACGATTGCGATCCTCGACGCCTTGATGAAATTGCGACAGGTGTGCTGTGATCCACGGCTCGTTCGGGTCACGTCGGCCCGGCGCGTCACGCAGTCGGCCAAGCTCGAATTCTTCTTTCGCTTGCTCACCGGTGAGCTGGCTGCGCGGCGCCGCATCCTGGTTTTTTCACAGTTCACGAGCATGCTCGGGCTGATCGCCCAAGGCCTCGAAGAGCGCGGCATCGGCTACCTGATGTTGACCGGCGCCACGGCGGACCGGCAACGCAAGGTGGACGCCTTCCAGGCAGGTTTGGTCGACGTTTTTCTGATCAGCTTGAAAGCGGGCGGCACAGGCTTGAACCTCACGTCTGCAGACACGGTGATCCACTACGACCCCTGGTGGAACCCGGCGGCCCAGGCGCAAGCGACCGATCGGGCGCACCGTATCGGGCAGACCCGGCCCGTGTTCGTGCACCAGCTGATCGTGGCGGGTAGCGTGGAAGAACGAATGCTGGAGCTGCAGCGTCAGAAGCAACAGCTCGCCACCGATCTCGTGGGCGGCGCAGCCGCCCCGCGCGTCCTACTTTCAGAGGGCGACTTGTCTGACCTATTCGCGCCCTTAGATTCCTGAGGGCGAAATTCGACCAGGCGATCGAATTCCTCCTTCGTGAGCGAGGACCGGTGAGGGTCAACCGAGCTGAGACAGTAGCTCCGCCATATCCCACACGCTGATGGCGTCGATGCCGGGACCTAGCGGGTAGCGCTCCGTGCCTGAATAAACCACGAACGATCGCGCGGGCTGAATGTCCTCTCGGGCGCGATGAAAACCCCGCTCTAGCTTGGGCACCAAACCCCGCTTGATCTCTACGGCCCAGCGTTGTCCGCCGGGTATCTCGAGCACCAAGTCGAGCTCCGCGCCAGCGGCGGTGCGGTAGAAACTTGGCTGAGTGCGTGCGGGCGCCGCGCGGAGTAGCGCCTCGACGACGAAGCCCTCCCAGCTCGGGCCCGCGATCGGGTGTCCGAGCACGTCGTCCAGTGTCTCGAGCTGCAACAAGGCGTGTACCAGGCCCGTGTCGCGCACGTAAACCTTCGGCGACTTTACCAGGCGCTTGCCGGCATTGGAATGAAAGGGCGAGAGCCGCCGAACCAAGAGCAGGTCGACCATGAGATCGAGATAGCGAGCGACCGTCTTGCCATCGACAGCAAGCCCTCGCGCCAGGGTCGCGGCATTCAGCAGCCCCCCTTGCGAATGCGCCAGCATGGTCCAGAAGCGCCGAAGGGTTTCCGCCGGCACACGAGGCCCGAATTGCGGAATGTCGCGCTCGAGATAGGTGCGCACGAAATTCTCCCGCCAGATGGCACTCTGAGCGTCCGAGCTCGCCAGAAAGCTTTCGGGGAAGCCGCCGCGCAACCACAGGTTGTGGCACTCGGCTCGCTCCACCTCGAGCGGGTCGAGCGGGCACAATTCGAGATAGGCGATACGTCCTGCTAGGCTTTCTCCGGATTGCGACAACAGGTCCATCGACGCGGAGCCCAGCAGCAAGAAGCGCCCATTGCCTCGTCCCCGGCGCCGACCCCCATCGATGATGCCGCGCAAGATCTGAAACAGCTCCGGAACGCGCTGCACTTCATCCAAGATCACCAGCTCTTCTTCGTGTCGGGCGAGGAAGAGCACCGCGTCGCTCAGTTTCGCGCGGTCAGCTGGCGATTCCAAGTCCAGGTAGATGCTAGGGCGGCCCCGCGCCAGCGCATGGGCGAGAGTGGTCTTGCCCACCTGACGAGCGCCGAGCAACGCGACAGCCGGAAACGCCGTCAGATGCTCGGCCAGCCGGCTTTCAAGGCGGCGCGGGATCATACCTTGCATTTATGGACCTGTTATCCATAAATGCAAGGTAACTGAGCCGTCGTCCTAGGCCATTCCTCATTTCAGGTCTTCTACGACACGGAGAATGAGTAGACCGCTTCTGGAAGGAGCTCCAGACAGGCAGCGGCGAAGCAGGCTCCTGCGGCTGGCTCGAGACAAGCAACGCGCCTGCGAAGGTTGATGGCGACGGTCGCTTAGTTTGTTTGGCCGCGCCTGCGCCGAGCGTTGCCGATCGGCATCTCGGGGCGCCGAACGGGTCGGCGCCGTGCCGGCGCCCGAGCTGTGTGTCTGTGCTGCTCGCAGTGTCGCTCTATCGGTCCATGCGCTGCTTGCCGATGACTTCAGACCCGCGCCCTGGGAGGAAGTGATGAGCCCGTGCTTCGACCGCTCGCAGACTCCGCAGCTGCCACTTCGCAGGTTTTCGCGCGGCGGGCAGCAGCACCTTCAACGTCTGGGGTTGGCTGCTGACCCCGAACGACGCCGGGGCCCAACGCCAACTCCCTAGTGCTCTGTCCCAGAAGTAACAATCGCAGCATGGCTCCGTGGGACAGAGCACAGGCGGCGCGGAGCGCCCCAAGAAAACAACGACACTGGTCGAGCTCGCGCACCCAAAATATCGGGCGATCGTCGACTTTGCTGACCCCTAGAGCCTCCGCTGAGCGATCTCGGTCTCGGTAGCCCAGTCACTTCTTTTCATCCAAAGAGAGAAGGCATTGGTCTTCTTGCGCGCAGGGGCCCACACTGCGTGAAGAGCTTCGCTCCGAGAACGGGGATGGGGGGGGCGGTATCCGTTTGCCGACATGCGGTCGGCTAGCCTTCGCCGCTCCGCACGGCTACGCGGGTCGCCCTTTCGGCGACCGCGAGCAGCTCGTAAGGAAGGAAGGGCATCGCCATGAAAGTACGTCTGCTTCACCAAGAATGAACACGTTCGCGAATTCGGACATCGAGCTTGCGCGAGGCAAAGTGCGCATCGCTGAGCTCGAACGGGAAGCCATCGAGCGCAGCGGGGACGCGGCGAAAGAGCTGCGCGTCGAGCTAGATCGCTACCAATCACTCGTTTTGGCCATTGCGCAGGTCATCTGGACCCGGGACCCGATGGGCGAAATGCTTGGCGCGCAGCCGAGCTGGGCCGCGTACACCGGCCAGACTGCTGCCGAGTATCAGCACCGCGGGTGGCTGGCGGCGGTGCATCCAGACGACCGTGCGCAGGACTTGGAGCTGTGGGAGCGGGCGGTCATCGCCCGAGCTCCTTGCGACTACGAACATCGGTTGCGGCGTGATGACGGCGAATACCGGCACTTCTCGGTGCACGCAGTACCGGTGTTCGCGGATGACGGAACGATTCGGGAGTGGGCCGGTATTCATACCGACATCACGCAGCGCAGATTGACTGAGCAGTCGTTGCGCGATGGTGAGCGCCGCTTCCGCGAGCTCGCCGACGCGATGCCCCAGATCGTCTGGGAAGCGGGGCCCGACGGTCACTTCACCTATTACAATCGTCGTTGGTTTGACTACACAGGTCGGCCGCAGACCACCGTCGACGACGGCATTTGGGACGAGGTCATTCATCCGGACGATCGAAAAGCGTCCCTCGAGCACTGGGATGCGGCGATCCGGTCGGGCGAACCCTACGAGAGCGAGCACCGCCTCGCGGGCGAGGGGGGCACGTACCGTTGGTATCTCGCACGAGCTGTGCCTGTCCGGAACGGTGAGCGAGAGATCACCCGCTGGCTCGGCACGTGCACCGACATCGATGGGCGCAGGCAAACGGAGAGCCGCCTGCGTTCATCGCTGGAAAGCAACAGAGAGCTCGAAGAGTTTGCCTCCGTTGCCTCACACGACTTGCAGGAGCCGCTGCGCAAAATTCACTCGTTCGCAGCATGCCTGAAAGACGAGCAGTCTGCGAATCTCGATGCCGAAGGCCACGATTATCTCGAACGCATTCAGAGCGCGGCGACACGCATGACCCTGCTGATAGCGGACCTCCTGCAGCTCTCTCGCCTTTCGTCGCGGGCAAACCCCTTCGTACGGGTCGACCTGAACCAGGTGATGGCCGGCGTGCTCTCCGACCTGGAGGCTCGGCTCACCGACACCCGCGGTCGGGTGGAGACCGTCAACCTGCCCACCGTGATGGGCGATCCGCTGCAAATGCGCCAACTCTTTCAAAATCTGATCGGGAATGGGCTCAAGTTTCACAAGAAGGACGTGGCGCCCGTGGTCCGACTGAGCGTGGAGACGTTTGATGCCGATAGCGACCACGGACCAGCGCAACCTGGCGGAGCCTGCCGCATCTTGGTCACCGACAACGGCATCGGATTCGAGGAAAAGTACTTGGACAAGGTATTTACCATCTTCCAACGCCTTCACGGAAGAGACGAGTACGAAGGCACCGGGATCGGTCTGGCGATTTGTCGCAAGATCGCGGAGAGGCACGCCGGTAGCATCACCGCACGAAGCAAACCCGGTCAAGGGGCGACATTCATCGTCACCTTGCCGCTTTTCAAGCACAGTCAATAGACCGAGGAACTGGAACATCCATGCCGGAAAATGCGCAAGAGATCGTGATCCTGCTGGCCGACGACGACCCAGACGATCGAGAAATGACACGCAAGGCGCTGCAGAAGAACCGGCTTGCCAACGACTTCTACACCGTCGCAGACGGCGTGGAGCTCATGGACTTTCTCCACCATAGAGGCCGTTACGCTCCACCCGCGCTCTCGCCGACGCCCGGGCTAATCCTGCTCGATTTGAACATGCCGAGGAAGGATGGCCGGGAGGCACTGGCCGAGATCAAGTCCGATAGCAAGCTGCGCCGGATACCCGTCGTAGTCATCACCACCTCACAAGCGGAGGAGGACGTCATTCGGGCGTACGATCTAGGAAGCAATTCCTTCATCAGCAAGCCGATCACCCTGCTCGGGCTCGTCGAGGCGATGTTGGTGCTCGGACAGTACTGGTTTAAAATAGTAACGCTTCCCGAAACGGCAGCGAGCTAACATGGGCACCGAGCCAATCCGCCTACTCCTCGTCGAAGACGACGAGGAAGACTACCTGCTCACCGGCAAGCTCCTCCGAGACGGGGGTCCTTCGAAGTTCCAGGTGAAGTGGGTGCAAAACTACGATGCGGCCCTCGAGGAGCTTCGCAATCCTTACAACATATGCCTGGTCGACTATCACCTCGGCGCTCAGAGCGGAGTGGCACTGATCCAACGCGCTATCTGCAATGGGTTCAGCGGACCGATGATCTTGCTCACGGGGCACGGCGATCACGGCTTGGACGTAGAGGCGATGCGTGCGGGAGCGGCGGACTACTTGGTCAAGGGCCAGACCACGCCTCAACTGTTGGAACGGGTGATCCGGCATTCGATCGACCGCAAGGAAGCAGAAACAGCCCTCCGCAGCAGCGAAGCGCAGCTGCGCCAGGCGCAAAAAATGGAAGCCATCGGCAGGCTCGCCGGGGGTGTCGCCCATGACTTCAACAATCTCTTGTCGGTAATCCTCGGCTACAGCGAGCTCTTGACCGATGGCCTCGAGCCGGGTGATCCGCTGCGAAGCGACCTCGAAGCCATCCACGAGGCCGGCTTGAGAGCGGCGGACCTGACGCGGCACCTGCTCGCGTACAGCCGCCAGCAAGTGCTAAAGCCGAAGGTTTTGAACCTCAATGATATCGTGGACGGAATGGAAAAGATGCTGCGCCGGCTGATCGGCGAGGACGTGGAGCTCAGCATACTCGCCGCCCGCGACCTTCCCAACATCATTGCCGACCCCGGGCAACTGGAGCAGGTCGTGATGAACCTCGCGCTGAACGCCCGCGATGCGATGCCACATGGTGGGAAGCTCACGATCGAAACGGCAGCCGGGGCTCTCGACGCGGAGCTTACCTCGCGCGGCCTCGACGGTAAGGCCGGAAGTTGCGCCGTGTTGGTCGTCAGTGACACGGGCACGGGCATGGACGAGGCAACCCAGGGTCGCATCTTCGAGCCCTTCTTTTCGACCAAGGCGTCGGGAAAAGGTACGGGTCTCGGCCTTGCCACCGTTTTCGGCGTCGTCAAGCAGAGTGGCGGAACGATTCTGGTGCAGAGCGAGCTCGGTAAGGGGACCACTTTTCGGGCATATTTCCCCGCGGCTGAAGGCTCCGCGCCACCTCGTCGATCGTCCTTTCCGCCGGAACCGCGCGGTCTACGCGGTTCTGAAACCATTCTACTCGTGGAAGACGAGCCACTCGTACGCGCCCTCGCCTGCACGATTCTGCGCAAACGTGGCTACGACGTGCTCGAAGCCGAGAGCGCAAGCGATGCGCTGCTACAATGTGAACAGCACCCAGGGCCCATCCATCTGCTCTTGACCGATGTGGTGATGCCGCGCATGAGCGGACGACAGTTGGGCGAGCGGATCCTCACGTTGCGCCCCGAGATCAAGGTGCTTTACATGTCCGGCTACACGGACGATGCGGTCATGCGCAACGGCATCTTGGACTCGACGCTCAGGTTCATTCAGAAGCCAATCACGCCGGATGCACTCGCGCATAAAGTCCGCGACGTACTCGATTCGCATTGCTACCTGGCGAACTGAGTGGCTTTCGCTCGAGCCTACGCCATGTGTGAGATGGGCTGAGCCAGAATCGCGGATTCCATCACGCTGGCGAGGTCTCCGGGCGTGAACGGCTTTTGGATGCAGGGGTTCGTGACCGCATCAAAGAGCTGGCGAGCCTCGGGCGTAAAAGGCCCACCGGTGATGAACACGAAGCGCTCCGACAGCTTGCTGTTCTGCTTGCTCACCGCCGCATGCAACTCCATACCGGTCATCTCCGGCATCATCACGTCGCAGAAGATGACGTCGTAGTCGGCGTTGCGGATCAACCCCAGCGCCTGTCGCCCGCTCAAAGCCAGCGTGACGTCGTGCTGCGGGCGCAACAGCCGCCGAATGGACCGAGCGACGAACACGTCGTCGTCGACCACTAGCACGCGCAGCGAACGCGTGGACGGCGCGGGCGGGCGAGAGCTGGGTTGTAGGTGGATGCTGTGGCGTAGCTCGCCGTAGGGCAAGGTCACCGTGAAGGTCGAGCCCACGCCGACCTCGCTCGAGACCTCGATGCGGCCGCCCAGGGCCTCGGTGATGTTGCGGCAAATGGACAAACCGAGCCCGGTGCCGACGCCCACGGGTTTGGTGGTGAAGAAAGGGTCGAAGATTCTGGCCAAACGATCGGTGGGGATGCCCACGCCCGTATCGCGGATACTGACCACCACTTGGCTCGTGGCATCCCGGCGCTCGACGCTGACCGCGATTTGGTTGTTGCTCACGTCACCTTCGCCGATGGCGTGCGCGGCGTTCAGGATCAGGTTGAGGAATACCTGGCCGAGCCTGGCGTTGGCCTCGACGGCGGGGATGTCTTCATAGTTGCGCACCAGCTGAGCGCGATGCCGGATCTCATTGTGCGCCACCTTGATGGCAGAATCCAAGATCTGGCGCACGTCGACGGCTTCCATCTTTTCGCTGTCGGAGCGCGAAAACGTCTTCAGGTCTTTGACGATGTCGCGGACCCGCTCCGCGCCGGAGCGGGCCTCTCTGAGCGCGCTGGCCAGCTCTTCAAACCCATCGGGGAGGTGGGTCAGCACGTAAGACAGATTGTTCATGATGTACACGAGAGGGTTGTTGATCTCGTGCGCCACACCCGCGGCCAATACGCCGACGCTGGCTAACCGGTCCGATTGTGCAAGCTGCGCTTCCATCTGCTTGCGCTCGGTGATTTCCCTCGCGACCACCACCAAGTAGTCATGCCCGATGAAGCGCCGGAGCGACACCGTCACCTCCACCGGGAAGGTGGTGCCGTCCTTGCGCCGGTACAGCTGCTCGGCGGACAAGCTGCTTTCGCTGAGCTCGCTGAGCTCGCGGTCCCGCCACGGCACTTCTCCGACTTGGATGTCATCCATCGTGTGCTTGAGCAGCTCTTCACGCGTGTAACCGAGCGCCCGGCACGCCGTGTCGTTGAGGTCGACGAACCCGTGTGTGTGCGGGTCGATCACCAAAATGGTCTCACCCGCCTGATCGAGCACTGCTCGGAAGCGCGCGACCTCGGTCCCGACGCGCTGCTCGAGCTCGATCATGGCGTCGCGTAGCGCCTCTTCGGCGTGCTTCTGCTCGGTGATCTCCTTGACCGCGCCGAACACCCGCACCACGCGCGTCCCGGCGAGGTCGAGCTCCGGGCGCCTATAGTCCCGCAGCCAGCACTCATCCCCGCTTTTGGTGCGGATCCGGTATTCGAGCAAGCTCGGGCCGTCTCCGTGGGCGTTTTCCGCTGCATCAAACTCTGCCAGATCATCGGTGGCGATGATCGACCGCAGACCCCCTCGGTCGTTGAGTTGCGCGACAGAATAACCGCTGATTCTTTCGAAGGCCTCGGTGGCCCACTCGATCTTTACGTTACCGTGTTCGTCCTCTCGCCGCGCGGCGTACACCCAGTCGGTCGCCAGCTCCGAGATGATGCGGTAGCGGACCGCGTCTTCCTCGGACATCGCCACGACCTTTTCCGAGCGCAGCCGCGTGCGTTCGATGGCGAACGCCTGCTTGACCGCCACGACGATGCGCTGTCGAAGGTCTGCTCCGAGCTCACCATCGGCTTCCGCCTGCTCGAGGACCCGCGTGATCCGATCTTCTATCGCCATGGCTGATTCAAAGGTACGCCTGATCCGCGCGATCCGCCCGCCCGACTCGCCTTCTTTTGGCAGCCAGCGGGTTGTGAAATGGTCGCTATCACCCTCGTAACAAAGGTCCCCCAGTGGCCCGTCGTAATAACTTACTCCTAGTGCCTGGGAACGGAAGTACCAGGCAATCACCCGCTGCTCCGCTTGGCTCATGGCAAGTGGAACGTGTAATGGCTTATTCATGCGCATCCACATTGTCGCTGTTTCCGGCACCGGCATGGGCCCGCTGGCGGGTCTACTCAGCGCCATGGGTCACACGGTCGCGGGTAGCGATGTGGCGTTCGATCCGCCGATCGGGCCCCGCCTCGCCGAGTGGGGCGTGCGTTGCCTGCAGGGCTTCAGCGCGGATAATTTGGCCTACGGGCCTGACTTGGTGGTCATCGGGAACTTGTGTCGCTCCAACAACCCCGAAGCCCGGTTTGCGATCGATTCGGGTCTTGAGCACACGCACATCGGCGGAGCGTTGCAGCGGTTCGTGTTACCCGGCACGAGGCCTTTGGTGGTCGCGGGGACTCACGGCAAGACCACGACCTCGGCGCTGGCAGCGGGGCTTTTGGAAGTAGTGGGTCTAAGCCCGGGTTATTTGATTGGCGGGGTGCCGCACGGGCTCGAGAGCAGCTTTCGTCCTCCGCCGGTGCACGTGCGCAGCTTGCTGCGCGCCCAGGCGTCGGCGCCGTTTGTGATCGAGGGGGACGAATATGACACTGCGTTTTTTGAAAAGACCGCCAAGTTCCTGCATTACTCGGCAGAAGTACTGGTGCTGACCTCGATCGAGCACGACCACATCGACATCTATCCCACACTCGCGGATTACCTTCGGCCTTTCGAGCAGCTCGTGAGTGGGCTGCCCGAAACAGGCTTGGTCATCGCCAACGCGGCGGACGAGCTCGTCGTGCACACTGTGCAGAAGCACGCTCGCGTGCCGGTCGTGTGGTATGCGCTCGAAGGTCAGGACACCTTTGGTGTAGCGCCCGACTGGCTCGCCGCGCCCGGCGCTACCGACAACTCGGGCACGAGCTTCGATCTGTTCTTGGGGGGCGTGGCCGCGGGCCGCTGGGCGACCCAGCTCATGGGGCGGCACAATCTCTCCAACGCGACCGCCGCGCTCGCCGCCGTAACGCACGGCTTTGCGGTCGATCCGTCCCGCCTGAGCGTGCCCATGGCCGGACTGCGTGGCGTGGCTCGACGCCAAGAGCTGCTGGGCACCCCGGGCGGCGTGTTCGTCTACGATGACTTTGCGCACCACCCGACGGCGGTACGAGAGACGTTGCTGGCCCTGAAGACTCGGCACACGGGGGGGCGGCTGTTTGCGGTATTCGAACCGCGTAGCGCCACGGCCTGCCGGAGAATTCACCAAGACGTTTACCCTGAAAGTTTCGGAGCAGCGGACGTGGTCTTGTTGGCGCGGGTGGCTCGAGAGCTGCCGCCCGACGAGCGGCTGGACATCGATCGAGTGGCGTCGGACCTCGAGGGGCGAGGTGTCGAGGCGGCGGCTTTTGCGAATGTGGATGAAATTGTCCGCGCGTTGTGCGAGCGGGCTCACCCCGGCGATGTAATTGCTGTGTTGTCCAACGGCACTTTCGGGGGCATTCACCAGAAGCTCTTGTCGGCCCTCGAAGGGCGCGTCTAGGGTCGGTCCGCGCAACTTCCGCGCGTACGTCTGGGCTGGCGACGCGCCCAATGGTCTTGGTGCGCACGTGCACGCTTGGATCGACCGGTCGGCAAATTGGAATTGTCGGGTTTGGGCCGGTGATCTCAAACTTGACAAGTCGCGCTGCAGCTTCGACGGATTCCCGGTCATCGCTGGAGAGAGCCGCCACGAACGGGCCGCGAGCGGGCTCACGCTGGGGTCTGGCCGCTCGATAGCGAAAACGACGTTTTCCACCGGCTCGGCCTCGGCAGCTCCGACCCGCAAGATCCAGAGTCAGCTCTGGCCTCATGCACGCCGACCGCAGAAACCCAGAGCTCAGGTCTGGCCCAGGAACGCGCAATCCACAAGCAGCACAGCGTGCGACGCCAACCGTTCACGATCGGGTGTCTTGACGCGACACACGCAGCGCGATGCTGCGGCCGCGTTCCTCGCCGTTCGGTTCTGCCTTATGCTGATTCGAGTCTTTCCGTTGCACGCGCCGGACCGACGCGCCACATTGGCGGTAATGTGCACGCGGATCGGTCAGAGGCGTTACGTCGGATGGATTGTGCTGGCGGGCGTGCTTTCCGGATGCCCTTCGAACGAGCCCCGGATCCAGGTGGCGGGCGCCATCGTGGACGAAGCGGGCAACGCCGTGAAGCCGACGCGCGTCGAGATCCGCACTGAAGGCTACGAACCCGTGGAGTGCATTGCTTGGTTCGGTTCATACAGGTGTTTTGACTTGGCTCGCGACCGCGTCTACACGCTGACGCTCGAGCGCGGCGCGACGGTGTATACCGAGGTCGTGTCCTTCGCGGACGCTGATTGTCGTAATGGCTGCACGTTGCAGCGGCCGTTCACCGTCGAGACCGCACCCGAGGGGGCATGCAGCGCGGATACGCTGACGCTCGTGGCGCGCCTGGTGAGCCCGACTCCGCGCGAGATCGGAGCCGTCACCGCCATCTGGTTCACGTCGCCGGTCGAGCTGGACCTTGCGATCCTTCCCGCAGACGCGACCAGTGAGCATGGGCGGCTCGAACCAGGAGGGGAGACCGAGCAATCGCTGTACGCCGAGGCCAACCTGCCTTCCGCTACGACACTGGTGTTGCAAGCAGATATTCTGGCGAATGGGACCTGGTGCCGCGAGCATGGGGGTTGGCCGGGCGGCACTCGCCTGCGCGGCGACGCGAACATCGAGTTCCAGCCGCGGCCGGGCAGTGATCCGTGCAGCTATGACCCGGTGGAGCTCAGGGTCGAGCCGGACGATCTGGTCGACTGCCACAACAACTGAGCGCTCGCTGCCGGCACGTCGATTCGAGCGACGCGATCTGGCCGGGTTTGAGAAGGATCGATTCTACCTCTACCAAGCTCACTGGCGGCCCGGGCTGCCCATGGCGCATGGAGCTGGCCCGAACGCATGGGCGAGCTCACGCCGGTTCACGTCTTCACCTCCGACGACGACCGAGCTCTTCCTCAACGGGCGCTCGCTTGGTCGCAAACAGAAAGCGCAGCCTGATCAGGTTCGAGATCGCGGGTCAAGGCGAGATCGTCGCCACTGCCTCGCTCCGGCACGTGCAGCCCTCCGAGGTCGAGCGCCAGCACCCTATTGATGAAGACCCAACGGCCTCGACGACGCTAAAATTGCGAGAAGAACTGCCAGATCGACTCGCCGAAGCCGGTCGGAAGCGCGTGATCGCCGCTGAACTCGCACCAGACCACCGGATACCCTGCGTCGCAGCCGTCATAGCTGACGCACGAACCCGGTTCGACCGCGGTGGATGCGGCTTGGCAATGGTTGCGCTCGAGAAAGACATCGCGCGCTCGTTCGCCATTGTCGATCGGAACGACGTCATCTGCGTCACCGTGCGATGCCCACACGGCGACGGAATTGTCGCCGTCTTCACAGCCGCTGTACAGCGCGCCGGACATTGGCGCTATCGCCCGAAACACGTCGCCCATGGCGCAGCCGATCGCAAAGGACATCATGCCCCCGTAGCTGAACCCGGTGGAGAAGATGCGATTTTCGTCGATACACAGCTCGGACTCGAAGCGGTCGAGCATTGCTCTCAGAAGCGCGATGTCTCGTCCGCCGGTGTTCGCCCAGCCCTCGTCGATACCCTCCGCTGAAACGAAGATGGCCGAGCCGTTCGCCCGCTGTTCGAGGCCGTAGTAACCCCCGCCGAAACCGTTGGCGACCGAATCTGCCGAGCCACCGCGCGGATGCCAACCGAAGATCAACCGGTACGGGCGGTTCGCGTCATAGTCGTCGGGAAGGGCGAGGATATACTCGCGCGTTGCACCGTCGACGTCGATCGTGAATCGCCCGCCGTCGACCGGCGCAGTCGATCCGCAGCCAGCGCTCGGAGCCGGTCCCGGGAGGCCGCCTTCGCCCTCCGGCTGCATCGCGCCGGGCGGCGCCGTTCCGCCCGGCGTCTCCGTACCGGCAGGGGTGAGCCCGATGCCGGTCGGTGGAGTTTCTTCGAGCGAGCTGCCGGGGGGCATGGCCATACCGTTGGTGGCGCCCGGAGCGTCGTTCGTGTCCGGCGTCTGCCCCTCGGGCTCGGGAGCATCAGTCGAAGTCTGTCCCGTGCCATCCGAGCCATCCGGGTTGTCGCGAGGCCCGGTGCTCGAACAAGCATTGACAAGTGTGGCACTGGTGAGCACCAGACAACTCACGATCATGCGCTGCGACATGCGAAGGACTCCTTGATTCGGTTGCTGCAAGGCTCCTACGTGAGCCGCTAGCGCGATGAAATCGCCGAAACCTGGATACAGAGTATCGCCACGACGAACAATCACTCAGTCTGTGGTTCGTCGCCGATCGAAGCTGTCCCCCCCACAGCGGTCGCCAATTTTGTCAAATCCGCTACAACAGAGGTAGGTACTTTGTCCTCGTACCACCGCGTCATCGCCGCTCAAAGCGGATCGTTCCGAGCACACTGTCTCGTCCGTGCGAACAACCAAGCCAGCTAGCGTTACGCCGTCGGGTGCATTCGCGATCGCGGCCGCCCGATCGCGAACCGAGCTCTGGAGGAGCCAAACACCCGGACTTGCGAACCATTTTGACTTTGGCTCAGCGCGCCAGCGCCTCGATCGCAACTTCGGTCCCGCCACCGACAACGCCGAAAGGCTCGACGGCGGCGGACGCGACCAGATGACACTTGTTATGGTTCGTGGCGCCTCATGCTTCCACCTCGACACCTGCCACTGCTCGCGACCTTCGTTCAAGTTTGTCGCGAGGGATCGTTCACCAAGGCTGCGATCAGCCTGTCGATCTCGAAGAGTGTCGTCAGCGCGCATCTTCGTACGCTCGAGGAGGTTCTCGGCGCCCGCTTGCTCGAGCGCACCACGCGCCGGGTGGCGCTCACTCAGATCGGCCAGGACGTTCTGGCTGCGGCCGATCGCATGCTCTCCGCAGCAAATGAAGTCGCGAGCATCGCGGAGTCGAAGCGCGCCATTCCGGCAGGGGTGCTCAGGGTAGCTGCCCCGGTCTGTCTCGGAACCCTGTTCGTAGTACCCGCCGTGGCGCGGTTGTGTTCGCGCTACCGCGAGCTCAGGGCAGAGCTGGTGCTGAGCGACGAGAAGACTGATCCGATCGCGTACCGGCTCGATGTCATCGTGTCCGTCAACGTGCCGAAAGACTCGACGCTGGTTTCGATGCAGCTCGGCACCGACACCGAGATCATCGTCGCGGCTCCCTCTCTCGCAGAGCGATGGCAACACGCGACGCAACCGACCGAGCTGGCAAGCGGTCCCTGGATTGCCCACACCTCGATTCTGGCGAGCGCACAGGAACAGTTTCGCAATCAGCGTGGAACGCTACAGCGGCTCACGCCGCGTGCGCCGAGTATCCTGGTCAATACGTGCGACGCGATCCGCTCACTGGTGGTCGGTGGTGCTGGATTCGCGGTCGCCCCTACCCGAATGGTCGCCGAGGACATCCATGCCGGACGAATGGTGCGGGTGCTGCCGGAATGGAAGGGTCGAACGGTGCGCATCCACGCTGGTATGCCGTCGCGCAACCATCCTCCGGCTCGCGTTACTTTCTTTTTGGACGAGCTGCGAGACATCTTCAGAGCTGACGGGCTAACGCATGAGATCAAGGCGTTGCGCAGCGCCGCGGTCTGATCCCTGAGAAGCGGCGCTGAACAGTGCCGCAGCTTCGCGGTACATGGCTAGGGCTACTCGCTGCGCTTGGCGCAGGCGCACGAGTCAGCGCTGGCGTCGAACGAAGCCGAGCCCGAGCACCAAGAGCGCAAAGAACGAGGTGGACACCGGGCCACGTGCCCTGCCCAGCATGCTGCAACCGCTGCCCTCGCCCCGATCGCCTGCCCCGGCGGCACTGCCCGGGCCCGACGTCGTAGCACCCGCCTGAGCGCTTGGGCTGCCGCCCGCCGCAGGCGCCCCACTCGCCCCTAACGGACTCACCGAGACGCTGTTGCTCGCTCCCGCCGACCCGGCCGCCCCGGCATTGGAGGCGCCGCCCGTGCTGTCGGAGCCGGCACCGCCACTCGTTGGGGTCCCGCCCGCGTCCTCCGAGCCGCCCGCGTCGGCAAGCACCAAGTCGGCGCACTGGAAGTAATATGGGGCCGCCGGATCATCATACATGAACTGAAGGACTTGCAGCGTGCAGTTCGTGCAGCTCGCGTTGGGCAGCGTCACGTCGATCTCGTGAACGAAACCCGGCGTGTCGTTGTTCTCGCGATACACGGCCAGCAAACCAGCTCCGCCGAGCGCGGCTTCGGCAGCCGCCGCCACCTCTTCCATCTCTGGACCCGCAGGTGCTTCTGCCCTCAGCGGGAAGTCTTCACCGTCGAGATCGAGCGAAACTCGAAGGTAGCTGACGTGAGCGTTCTCTTCGCGAACGCGCACCGTGATCGTCTGGCCGGGGGCGTACGTCGTCACTCGCTCCGTCCGGGCTGGTGTCACTTGGCCGCAGGGTCCGCTTTTCAAGTTGCTATTGACGTCGATGTCCATGTCATCCCGGGCCGCCGTGCCGTGAGCCCGCGCCTCGGGTTCGAGCAGGTCAATGTGGGCAAAGGCCGTCGAGGCCCTCAGCAACCCCACGGAGGTGGCAACAAACAGGGAAGCACGAACAACTTGCCGCATGGCGTCGAGCCTATCGCCTTGATGCCACGGACGCGATCAGAATCGCCTTTTCCGTGCGATCCGACCTGCGTCGATCACGCTTTTGGACTTCGGCAATACGCCCTATCGCAATGCGTCAGAGGCGCCGCGCCGGTGGGTGAGATCCAGATCGGCATCGCCTTCGGATACTGGTAAGCAAAGCTCATGACCTCGGTATGCGCACGATGCGGGTAACCGGATTGGTTGGCACGATCAAGAACTGATCCGTCAGTAGCACGGCGGAGTACACGTACTCGGCGTTGCCGACCATGTCCTCGACGTTCATGTGCTCGGGATCTCGACCGGCTCGTCAAGAGTGGGCAGACCGGTGTGCAGGGCCTACCGGTTCCACTGATCCGGTTCATCGCGTTCGCAGAGCTCTGTGGCGCTC
>JANOIG010000335.1:0-1560 GCA_031407405.1 Deltaproteobacteria bacterium | reverse complement strand
CTGCAGCCCGACGACAGCATCCCACCAATCAAGATCGGCGTAACGAGGGCACCCAGCCCATAAACATACTTCCTCATTCAGTGCTCCTTGCCTTTAAGGCATCAATCGAAAGCGAAGTCCCTGAGCGGCACTGGACGGCCCAGATGGCCGTTTCGTGCAGGGGCAATTTGCGTTTTATGTGTTCGGTTAAGTTGCGAGTCGAAGACTGTTTGGCCGGGACGACATCCAACCCTCGTTGCTCTTCGCGGGTTATGTAACGACCATCGACCTCGCCTTGTCGTCCCTTGCGTCGGGTTGCGAATTTCGCGGGGGCTGCCCGTGTTGATTGCCGCCGCATCGAACGGGTCCGCGATTTGCGCGGACCCGCAATTACGCTGGGCCCTGACGCCGACCTTCCCTTGAATTTTCCACGTGCCGAAACAGTACAGGGATTCGGATGGGCTGTCAGTATTCGCGCATGTGCAGCCGGCTGCGCGGTTGAGGTGTCGAACGGCAGCCGTCTAACTCATTAAAATTGTTCTATAAGTTTAGAGGCTTCGGCGTGGTCCATGATGCGGCCATCGACGGCGTAGTACGGAGTGCCGGGGATCCGGAGTTTTTTGGCTCTTTTCCAGGCATCTACCGCGCGCGCGAAGGTCGGCTCTTGGTCGATGCAGGTCGCGAGCTGCTCTCGGTCGAGCCCGACGTCGCGCGAAAGCCGTTCGAGGTCGACCTCTGGCTCGAGCTGGCCGTGACTAAACAGCCAGCGGTCCGCCTGCCAAAACTTGTCCTGAGCGTCGGCGCACAACGCCACCCGCAGCTTCACGCAGCGCCTCTCGCTCGGCGGTGCACAGTGGGTGCTCGGGAAATGGCGGCGCACCAGCCGCAGCTCGTCCTGATGGTCTGACAAGCGCCTCAAATTGTGGGCCGTGGCGACCCTGCAGTGCGGGCACGAGTAGTCGACGAACTCTTCCAGCGTCAGCTTGGGCTCCGTGGCGCCGATCCAGGCGTCACCCGCCGACGTCCTGCCGTGAGCAAACGGCACGTCGCCCTCCCAATTGAAGGCGCCCCAATAGGCGGGAAGAAAAAGCCACAGAGCTAGCAGCACCCCGAGCGGCGGCGCGAACACGAGCCAGCTGACCTCAGGCGCGCGCAACGAAACCAGCCCTGCCTTGCGAGCGCGCCAGGCCAGCGCGAAGAGCGCGAAGCTCACCAGGTGCACGCCCTCGCACAGCAGGCACAGGGCCCCGATCGATACGACGCTGACCGCGATCAGGACGACCGAGGTTAGAGCCGCCAACCCCGTCAGCGGTAGGAGCCAGCGCGAGCGCTGCCAGAGCGCGAGGCCGATGGCCAAGAAGCCCAGGACACCCCAGAGTGGAACAGGCACGCCGAGCAGCACGCTGTGCTTCGACAGAGCCACGCTCGCGCAATCGACTCGTGCGCCCAGCGAGCAAAAATTGGCTGCGCCGGGAACGCCGTACACACGGTAGTGCGTGTATTCGAGCGCCAAGGACAGCACAGCTCCAACGACCACGAGGGCCGCCATCCACCTATTGTTGGCCATTGCGCTCCCGCTCA
>JANOIG010000319.1:0-21979 GCA_031407405.1 Deltaproteobacteria bacterium | reverse complement strand
TTGGCCATTTTGCCGTGGCTGGTGCCGCTCTTGATCGCGCTCGTCGTCTTGACGTATGTGCCGAGCATAGTGCTTTTGTTGCCGCGCTACTTCGGTGTCGCCGGCTAACGCGGGAAGCGGCTTGGTTAGAGTGGCGGCATTCTGCGCAGGAGCGGCTGTCGTCGCGGAAGCCCCGACGCCGGGAGGCCCGAGGACCGGTCGGCGCTAGCGGTGATCTTGCAGCCGTTCGACGCTGCTATCGAGCGTGCTCTTCAACCGATGGACCGCGCCGTCGATGGCTTGGTCCAAGGTCGCTGCATGGTGTGAGATGACGGTCGGCGGGCGCCCCGCGAGGCGAGCTTCGATCATGCAACGCTTGTCGTCCTCACCCCCCTTGCCACTGTTCTCGTCGCTGAGGTGGACTTCCACTCGGGTGAGCCGCTCCTTGAACCGGCCCAGCACACTTTCCACGACGCCCTTGACGTGGACGGAGAGGGCCTCGCGCCCCTGGATGTTATGATCTGTGTGAATTTGGATCTGCATCTTCGGCTTCAGCACGCACGATGTATGCCAGTGCGCGGGTGACGCAGAATCAGTCTCACGCGCACAGCTTCCAGCCTCAATGATAGCGCCAGCGACTCCACACCGTTCGCCGCGAAAACAGGTTTACGACCGCAACCAGAAGCGCGCCGCCGATGATGGACCAAAAGAGCGGAAAGGGGTGCCCGTCGATGGTCACGGCGAGAACCTTTGGCAGCCCGAGCTCGTGGGCGACAAACATGCCGACCAGCGCGCCCAAGAAGCCAATGACAACGCTCACCAGGAAACCGCCGCGGGTGCCACCGCCGATGGCTCGCCCAATTGCACCGCAGATCGCCGCGATGATTAGAAGCACCAGCAGTCCTGTCAGAGTGATCGTCATGGTTAGCCTCCTGGCAATGGTTCGTGCAAGAGCTGGGCCGAAGAGCCGCGCCAGCCGCGATTGTTGCTTCATGCGACGGTGTTCTACAGTCCCGAGGGGCCGCCGCTAGACGTAGGACGCTGGCCCGGCCCCCCTTCCTTCCAGGGTCGGGAGGACGACTGTATTGCCTCATGTGTCTGGCATGCTTGCAGGACGTGCCCCGCGGCGCTGAAGGGCCGGTTCCAGTCTTTAAACACCGGGCTGGGCAGGCTACCTTAGCCGCACTCATGGTCGACCACAGCTCACCGCGTGAGGCGACGTTCATCGCGGCCGGCTTCGATACTTGGGGCGGCTCCGCATTCGTGCAGGCTCGGCTGGGGCTGCTCGGCAAGACCGTCTTTCTGCTCGCGTTCGGCTTCTTCGCCGTCATGAACGCGCTGCTCCTCGGCGCTGGCGGGCTCGGTATTCTGCCGTCGCTCGTGACGCAGGCCAACGTCATGCATTTCCTGGCCGCGTCGGTGATGGGCGCATTGTGGCTCATCGCGCGCGCCCGGCCGTGGTCGCTGCGCAGCCTCGGGCTGCTCGACGCCGGCAGCCTGCTCCTCGCCGGCATCGGGCTCGCCCTGATGGCGGCTCAACCGGACGAAAAGCAGCTCATGGCTGGGCTATTCGCGCTGGCAGTGACGATGATGGCACGAGCTGTCTTGATCCCGTCGACGGCCAAGCGCACGTTCTGCTTGTCCTGGTTGGCTTCGGCTCCACTGCTCGTGGTGTCGAGAACGGTCTGGTCCATCGCGACATCAAGCCGGCGAACATCGTCGTCAGCCGTATCGGCGGCGCCTGGGACTTCGCCAAAGTCCTGGATTTCGGCCTCGTCAAGCTAGGTGGTGCCCCCGAGAGCCCGGAAAGCGTGCGCCTCACTGCCGACGACAACGTGAGCGGCACTCCTGGTTTCATGGCGCCGGAGGTCGTCACTGGGGTCCACGCCGATCACCGTGTCGACATCTATGCGCTCGGCTGTGTCGCGTACTGGCTGGTGACCGGCAAGTTGGTGTTCGAGGGACCGGGAGCGATCAAGGTCATGTCCGACCATCTTCACACGCTGCCGCCGCCAGCATCTCGCCGCTCTGCATCACCGCTCCCGCCCCAGCTCGACGCGCTGATCCTCGAGTGTCTCGAAAAGGATCCTGGCAAGCGGCCCTCGAGTGCAAAGGTCTTGCAATCGCGGCTGCAGGCGATCTCCGTCGAGGCACCTTGGACCGATGAGCGGGCGGAGCACTGGTGGAGCCTTCAGGCGCCCGATGTATCTGCCAAGCGCTCCGTTGCCGACGTGGTGCTATCAGAGGAGGCGCACCCTTTGCGCGTGATTCGGCAAGCGCGCCAATGAGCGCGCCTCGTCCGGTCAAACCTTGTCTTCTGGACAGGCGAGAGAGAGGGCGGTGATGATTAGAAAGCCGCCGGGGCGCAACTCTCGCGTATCTGCGCAGTCTCTCGCTGCTGCCCTTTTTCCAGCGTCCGTAACCTGTCAGTCTGAGCCGAATGGCCGCCAAAAAGCGCGTTGCGCCCGCTCGTCCGCGTCGACTCGTCGACTTGGCGGGACTAGGTTGACACGATGCCGTCATTAGCTCGACCGGTTCGCTGCATGACAAGCGTCCTGTCGCAGGCCGTGCTCGTCAGCCTGGGTGCTCTCGGGCTCGGCGGCTGCGGGAGCGATCCGGAGTCGGGGGGCACCACGCCAGGGGTACCGGCTTCATCCGCGGGCGGCGCCTCCACCGATCCCATGGCCGTCGCACCGATGGGCGGTGGTACGTCCGCACCTGCGTCGACCCCGCCCGCGACGAACAGCGAGTCCGGTTTGGGCGGTAGCACTCCGCTAGCGGCGGCGGGACGGGCACTGGCACGACACCGCCGCCCGACCCCAACGCGCAGCCCCAGCAAGGCCCCGACCTCACACAGCTGATCGGCTTCGCCACCCTCAATGGCGGGACCAACGGTGGCCAAGGAGGTCAGGTGGTGACCGTCTCCACGTACGCCGATTTGATAGCGCGTGCGCAAAGCGCCGATCCCCAGGTCATCTTGGTAGACGGCACCATTTCAAATGGGCCGAATGGGGGCGTCGTCAGGGTCGCGTCAAACAAGTCGATCGTCGGTGTCGGTAGCACGGCGTTCCTCGATGGCGTGGGTATCGACATCAACGGCGGCAACAACATCATTCTCCAGAACCTGCGCGTCTCCATGCGGGGCGTGACCACGCGCACTGAGACGCCAGGCGTCTACAGCGAGGCTGAAGGCAAGGTCCTGGTGAATGACGGGGACGCCATTTCCATCCGGGGAAGCAGCAAGAACATCTGGGTCGACCACTGTGAGCTGTTCTCGGACGACCCCGCCGTGCAAACCAGCATCGATTTGTTTGATGGCCTCATCGACATCAAGGACCAAACCGGGTTCATCACCATCTCCTGGTCCTACCTTCACGATCACCACAAAGGTGGGCTCGTGGGCTCGTCAGACACCAACTTGTTTGTCGACCGCAAGATAACCTTTCATCACAACTACTACGACAACGTCAGGCTGCGGGTTCCCATGTACCGGGGCGCCGTTGGCCACTTCTTCAACAACTATGTCGTCGGAGCGACCGACGCGACCGAGATCCGGGCGGGCACTTGTGTTCGAGTCGAGAAGAACTACTACGAGGCCCTGCACTTTTCGATCTACACCCCCAATGATCAACCCGGCAGCACGGAGCGAATCGACAACATCGAAGTGAGCCGGACGGATCGGGCTTATCCGGCCAATTGCAGCGCCGACATCCCGTATCCATACGCTGAAGCGCTGACGAATACGGCCGACGTCCCGACGATCGTTCCCGAGGGTGCTGGGGTCGGAAAGCTCTAGCTCCATCCGTGCAGCGCGACGAGCCAGGCGTGAAGCCTTGCCATGCGCTCGAAGTGCGTGAACGCAAAATCTACGAACGCCGGCGTGCCTAGCTTTTTCGGGTGCTCGCCCTCAGAATCGCGAACAGCCCGCCGTGCCTCGAGAGGTCGGAAGCCGCGGCCGAAGCGCTTCCACCAGCGCCTTTGCTGGTCAATGAGGGTGATCAAGGCTCGCGTGGGCGGGATGGAGAAGGGTTCAGCTCCATTCGGTAAACGACCGGCTATTCGCGAATTCACTGGACGCGTTCTGGCGAGCGCCATGGGGGAAATCAGCCGCTGCCGTCTGCAAGCCCCGTTACATGCCTTGTATGACGCTCTCGTGCGGTTTCGAGCAGCGATCGACTGCGAAGCAAGCGTCGTCTTCAAACGCGTTCCTCGCGGCAATCTAGAGCACGTGAATCACCGTGTTAGCGTCGATGCAAGCTGGATGACGAAGGAGGCACTGATGAACGTCGCGGTGTTGCGGAATGAGAACAGCGGATGGGTCTACGCGCACGAAGCGCTCTCCCGCTTGGCGCAGGACCGCGCCATAGCCGACGCGGAGGAAGGTCGCTGCTTGCTCGCGGCGCGCCGCTCGGCCGCACACGTGCACATGGGCTTTGGCAGCTTCGGCGAGTATATCGAGCGGCTGTTCGGATACGGTCGCCGCTGTACGCAAGAGAAGCTGCGCGTTGCCGAGGCGCTCGAGGGGCTACCGGTGCTGGCCCGCGCGCTGGACGAGGGGGCGCTGAGCTGGTCGGCGGTGCGCGAGCTCACCCGCGTTGCCGTTTCCGAGACGGAAGGCGAATGGCTCGAGGTCGCATACGGTAAGAGTGTGCGGCAGCTGGAAGAGCTCGTGGCTGGCAAGCGCGCGGGCGACACTCCGGGGTCACCCTCTAAGCCAGAGGCGCGCCGGCATGTGCTTCGGTTCGACGTCGCGGCAGAGACGTTTGCGATGTTCCGTGGGGCGCTCGGCGAGCTGCGGCGGCGCTCAGGATCATCGATGGATGACGACGCCACGCTGCTCGAGATGGCGCGACAGGTCCTTGGCGGTCCGGCGGAGGATGGCCGGTCGAGCTATCAAATCGCTCTGACAGTGTGTGTGGAGTGTGGCGCCGGTAGCCAGGAGGCGAGCGGCGAGCTCGTGCGGGTCGGAGCGGAGGTCGTCAGCATGGCGAGCTGCGACGCACAGCACCTCGGGCGGATCGACATGCAGCCGGCCAATGACGCCGGGAAACTAGCTGGCGGTTCCGCCACTCGCATCGAGCGAACGACCCAAGCGACCCACTTTGTCGCCCGCGCGAGCGTTCGCGGTGCACTGCCCAAGCGCGCCCACGTGTGCGCGAGCGCGGAAGGCGAGGAGGATGGACGTCAGCAGAATGCGCCGGCAAAGCCGTGCGGCCCCGTTCTTACGGGTGCCCATTCAGGAATGCGCGCCAATGCGGGCGCTGCTCGCGCAAAGCAAGACGTCTCGCCTGCCGTCCGCCGCTCCGTGCTGCGCCGCGACCAGCAGTGCTGCCGCGTTCCCGGCTGCCGCAACGCCACGTTTCTGGATCTTCACCACATCGACCTCCGCTCCGAAGGCGGCGATCATCATCCGGACAATCTCCTGACCGTTTGCGGAGCCCATCATCGCGCGCTGCACCGGGGCGAGCTGAGCATCGAAGGCAACAGCGCTGAGAACGCTCGATTTAGACATGCTGATGGGACGCCGTACGGAGAGGCAGTTCAGCCGAAGGCACTAGAGGTTGACGCGAAGGTCTTTGGCGCGCTGCGGGGCCTAGGGTTTCGCGAAAGCGACGTTCGTCGCGTGCTCGGGGAGTTGCGTGCTGAGCGTGACACGAGCGGCGTGAGCGCCGAATTGCGGCTGCGCGCCGCGCTGCGTCGGCTCACGCGCCCGTGTCGATGAGGTGGGCACTCGAGGAGCCCGCGTGCCGGGGCCCACAGACGGCGCGAGGGTGAGCGTAGACAGCGTATCGAGGATCGAAGCGCCGCAGGGCAGAGTGGTGCAGCCCGCTTGCAGGTTGCGCCGGGTGCTGCGGCTGGACGTCTTGCGCGTTTGGCGTGACGGCAGAGCCCCGATGCTCCAGGCAGTGCCGAAGTGGCGTGAGCCCGGCCCAAGAAGCCCCTGACGCCCCGCGCAATCTGCAAGGGTTGCGCTCGGTGGCAAGGTGCCGCGCGCGGAGTGGGGCGCAAGAAACGCAATCGATTCTCGCATCGGTTGCGGCGCACCCTGCTCACCCGTTCCGCTTGGCTGGGTTTTTCCATGCCGGCCGCGTTTGCAGTCGATGGGATCTGGGCGCGTGATGTGCAATCGTGTGCGACGCGCCGTAGTGGCCCTACGCCATCGAATGGCGCGCCCTCGAAGCGCCTGACGAGGATCGACATGTCGCACGACAGGACGAAGACGGAGGGAGACGCGTGGGCGTGGGCGACCGAGCACGGCGCCCCGGAGAGGGCCTCGACGGAGCAGCTCGTCAGTTGGCTGGCTCGAGGGGAGCTTCCACCGCACACGCTGGTATGGAGGCCTGGCTGGGGCGAGTGGCTGCCCGCGATGCAGGTGGCCGAGCTCGCCCACGCCTTCCCCAGTGTCACTCCAGGGAGCCGGCGCCTGGCGCGGGGCGCGCCCGACGGTTCCGTGGTGCCGCCGCCAGTCCCTGTCGCCCAGTATCCACGCCTGCGGCTCCTGGCCAAGGACGTGGTGGGTGAGTCGGCGGGGGCTCCGCTCACGGGTGTTGCGCAGGGCCTCGCTCCGGCTCAGGCCGCGCGCCGCTCGCTCCGCGACCTCGACTACGTGCAGAAAGACATGGTCACATCGCAAGTGCCGGCCGCCGCGATGCTCGAGGCGGCGCGGGCCATGAAACGCCAGGGCTCTCCGGTGCCTCCGGGCGGGGCCGAACGCTTGGGTCGGCTCGACCTCGGGACTTTCGGCGATCAGAGCCTCGCCGCGTCCCCGCAGGTCTCGGGCGGCGAATCAAGCTCCAACACGCCCCGCCGTACGCTCTCACCGTACGCGCTCGAGCTCGTCTTTCCGGAGTCGGTCGAGCCCGAGCTCTCCGACAGCCCATGGCCGCCCTCGAGACGCTACGGTCGCTGGCTTTCGCTTGGCGCGCTGGTCGGTGGTGTGCTCGGTCTGCTTGCCGTGCGTGGGGCCTCGCCCGAGGCCGCTGCGCCCGCGGCGAGCGGTGTGGAGAGAGCGGCGCTGCCACCGGAGCCGAGCGAGACCCGGGTCGTCACGGGCGCGTGCCGGCCGTTGCACGATGCCGTGCGCCTCGACGAGCAGGCCATCCGCGACGTGCCTCCGACGGTCGCGTATCTTTCGGGCGCAGTCAGGGTGGCGGAGGCGGGCGCCGACGTCAGCATCGTCGCCGGCTGGGTGGCGGTCGGTTATGCGCGAAGCCACGACACGGCTGTCGGTCTCGCGCTCTCCCCCGCGTCGCTCGAGCTCGAGCGGCTGGTCACACGCCGCACGTCGCGACCGATCTCCAGCGTGAGCCCGATCGTGCGAGACGGGGAGCTCGCGTTTCATGCCGAGCGCGAGGGGCAGTCGAAGCTGACTTGGGAGCCTCCTCGGGGCTCGAACGCGCGCTTTGGCCGCCCCGCGCTGGCGAGCGGCGGTGGCACCACCGCGCTGGCGGTGGCGGCTCGCGCGCGGGCTGAGTCGCGGCAGTCGATCTGGCTTTCCCACGCCGTTTCGGGGCAGCCGCCGCGCGTCTTGCAGCCCTTTGAGCCGATGCCCGACGAGCCGATCGGGGGGGGCGGCCCCGACCTCGACGCGCCCGCCATCGCCGCGTTGCCTGGCGGCGGCTTCGGGCTTCTGTTCACGCAAGGCCAGGGCTGGAAGCAGCGCGTGCGGTTGCAGCGGCTGTCGTCGACGTTGGCCCCGCTCGGTCCCCCCGTCGACGTCACCACGCCGGATCGGGCGTTGCGCGGTGCCAGCGTGGGGGCGCTTTACTGGGTGAAAGATCGGCTGCTCGCCTTCCACTTTATCGGCCGAGACGCAGGCGCCTCGCTGTGGGTGTCGAGCATCGAATGCGAGCTCGGCGGGTCAAGGACAGCCAGCTAAATCGGGCGTGCGTGTGGACCCTGCTAGGAACACACCAAAACGAGTCGTCGACCCCTGCAGGAACCCAGCGTTGATGTAGCTGTCGGGAAGGGCCTCGAACGGGCCTGCCGAATGGGTTGCGACGTAGATGGCCAAGGTTGCCGGAATTATACCGTCGTTGCCCCCGTAGGGTATGGTCAGATCGATCGGAAATTGCGCGCCGACATCAGTCGGTTCGACTCGATAGATTGGGGAATAGTCGACGAGGTCGACGGGTGGAGGATCCGTGGTCTCGGTGATCTGCACCTCCACGTCTTCGGACAGCGACTCGGGGAGAATGTCGATCCGGAAATCCACCCCGCTGGACGCTCCCTGCTGGCCATGCAGTGAAAGGTCGCCGCCACCCGGACCCACCACTCGAGTCATCGT
Organism: Deltaproteobacteria bacterium; assembly: GCA_031407405.1. Lineage (GTDB taxonomy): Bacteria > Myxococcota_A > Polyangia > Polyangiales > Polyangiaceae > SZUA-265. Next base: position 13,713 of record JANOIG010000319.1, on the reverse strand, counting down.
CTCGCCAAGGCCGATAGCGCACATGGAGGAGTTGTTCGCCCCCGGCCTTCTCGAGCACGGGCAAGCCACCTCGCCCGTGCCGACTGTTCCGGCTGACCTGGATGCGGTCGTCATCGAGCTCTCCCCGGGGCTGCCTCCGCCCCCGGGCGTGGTGACTCGTGCGCGATCTTCGTCCTGAGCTTCAGTGGCAGCGCCACACCCGATCAATGCCAGGCACACCAGCCCAAGCGGGAGGTTGCCTCGAAGCCCAACCCTATAGAACCACCCGTCACACACGTTTGACACAGCAGTCGTTTCCATTTGCACCCTGGGAGCAAGACTCATGCCGACACCTCTCCCCTGCCGCAACCGCATTTTCAGCCTGGAAATGTTTGCTGCGCTATGGGCCTAGCGCCTGACGTGTCTGGGCCTGGCACAACTTGTGTCATGCCGCTGGCAATTGGCTGGGACGCACACCCGCCGCACCCGACGACGAGTAGACACGCGATGACCAAACCTTCAAAGGCAAGCTCACCAGGCGGACTCTAGCCGCCATGGACTCGACGGAGGCGTCGAGTTAGAGGTCCCTGGGAATGGCGAAATCCGCGGATCAGGCGGTCGACCTCATGCACTGCGCGGAAGCCGTGGACCGGGAGCTGCGCCGGCTCGAGGAGCTATCGAGGGGCGCTCGCAACATCAAGCTCAGCTCCGAAAAGAACGTCGTGCGAGCCGCTCGCGGGCTGCAGCAGGCGCTCGAGCAGCAAGAGCGCTTGGCAGAGGAGCTGCGCGCTTTCGGACAGGCGATGCTTGGAATGCAGGCGCGTCAGGAGGCCGCCATGGTTCCGCTCCAAGCTCGCGCGGCAGAGATTCAATCGCGCATGACGCGGCACTCCGAGCACATGCAGCGGTTCGGAGCGCTCGGGCTGAAGGCGAAGGAGGCCGTCGGCGCGCTGCTCGAGCTCTCGTCGTCGGGCGCTGATGACCGGGGCGCCCAGGGCGCTGCGCTCGCGATCAACGCAGACGAGCAGGTGCGGGGCTTAGTCGATGAGGCCCGGGCTCTGGCCGAAGCGGCCCAGGCGGACGAGTTTCCCGAGATCGCGCGCGAGGCCCACGCCCTCGAGCAGCGGGTGCGGGCCATGCGAGAGCGCCTCTCGGAGTTGGTGCGCGCCAAATCCATTGGAGCGAGCTGAAGGGGCGGCCTGTTTGCGCGGCGTGCTCACGGGGCGCACATGCAGCCGTAGACCTCGTCGGCGATCTCCTTCGGCGCGAGCCCATTGTTTAGGCGGTTGACGCCGCAGGCGGCGTCCAGGCTCCCGCAGCTGAGCGGATCACAGTCGTTGAGGATGTAGCAATCGATGTGCACGCGACACGCCAACCGATCGCTTTGGGTCTGGCCGCTGCAGACGTCGCAGCTACTGCCCTCCCAGGCTGTGAGGCAGTGCCCGGGCAGCACCGGCGTGGGAATGTCATCGGGGTCGAGGGGGGGCAGCGGATCCGGATCCGGGGGGGGATTGGGCGGATTCGACGCAGGCGGGTTGACTACCGGAGGGAGGCCCGGGACCGGATCGGGCGGGGTGATGGGGTCCGGACCCGGGTCAGGATCATCGACGTCGGGGTCCGTATCGGTGATCGGCTCGTCGTCGGGAGGAACCTGCGACGAGTCGTCGTCCTCAGGCTCGTCGTCGTCGGGCGGCGAGGAGCTGGGCGCGTTGCCCGCCTGCTGATCACCGCGCGGGAGATTTTCGTTGGGCGTTCCCTCGCTCATCTCGCCGGAGGCCGGCGTCAGCTCTTCGTCGGCCGCGATGTCGTTGGTCGATGGGTCCACGCCCTCGGCAGTGGCAGGATCACCACCGCGCTCGACGAGCGCCGAGGGGGGGATGAGCGACACGTTGTCGTCGATGCTCACGCCGGTGGCACAGCCCGCCACGAGCGCGCCAAGAACACAAGCGACGCCCACCCGCGCGCTCCGGCACGACCTGCGTTGCTTCGATGACACACCTAGGAGCTTTACCATTCCAATCCAGCATGCTGACGGCGAATGGAGGCGCTGTCTACGTTAGCACGATGCGGGCGAGCCTGCTTTCAGCTTCACGGCAATTATGCGGCATTGGTGGGGGAGCGAAAACCAGAGAGGCCTCGAGCGAAAAATGCCCTGTGATGGCCAACGATTGCGCGGGCTTGCGGCGCCGCACGCCTCTCCAGAACGACGGTGGCTGCGAATCTCGGCGCGATCGCCTACACCGGTGCACCTCATCTCTCAACTCGAGGACGAAACTGATGCAGTTTGATCGAACACGCAATCTCGGAGCGCTCTGGCCCCTGTTCGCTGGCGCTGTAGTTGGCTCGGCTATCGCCGGCGGTTGTCTCCGGCAGACGGCGAAGAACGCCGACGCCGGCGGAACCACGGCGGCTCCAGCAACGCAGCCGCAGCCGCGCGGGAAAGGGTCGAAGCTGGACACGGAAACGAACATCCCCAAAGCCAGCGAGCGGACCACACCGGTGGCGCGCCATGGACAGCTCAGCGTGAAGGGCGCACAGCTGCTCAGTGCCAGCGCGAAGCCAGTCACGCTGCGCGGGCAAGGCTTCGGTTGGGACAACTGGTGGCCTCAGTACTACAACGCCAACGTCGTTCGTTGGCTCTGGGAAGATTGGTGCGTCGACGTCGTGCGCCCCGCCATGGGCATCGAGCCCGACGGGGCCTACCTGAGTAACCCCGCGGTCTCGAAGCAACGCATAGAGGCAGTCATCGATGGGGCGATTGCAACCGGCGTCTACGTCATCGTCGATTGGCACGCCCACAACCTGCACCAACCCGAGGCCGTCGCCTTCTTCTCGGAGATTGCGGCGAAGTACGGTGACAAGCCCAATGTCATCTACGAGATCTTCAACGAACCGGAAAAGGACGAGACCTGGCCGCAGGTAAAGGAGTATGCGACGGCGGTGATCGGAGCGATCCGCAAGCACGACCCCGATAACATCGTCATCGTCGGCTCTCCGGAGTGGGACCAGCGCATCGACCTCGTCGCGGCCGACCCATTACAGGGCCAAACCAATGTCATGTACTCCGTCCACTTCTACGCGGACACTCACCGCGACTGGCTTCGCAAGCGCACCCAGGCCGCCGTCGACGCGGGCATTCCCGTCTTCGTTAGCGAATCCAGTGGCTCGGAAGCTTCGGGCCAGGGGCAGAACAACTACACCGAGTGGAAGGCGTGGACCGACTTCATGGACGAGAATCACATCAGCTGGCTCAACTGGTCGGTATCTGACAAGGCCGGAGAGAGATGCTCCATCCTCGAGCCCGGCGGGAACGCCTCCGGCGGCTGGACCGCCGCGGAGCTCACCGAGTCGGGCGAGCACGTCCGCAACGTGCTGCGCTCGTATTGCGGCAAGTAAGCGAACGCGAACCAATTCATTGAGTCATTGACGGTGACCAGTGGGATGCTATCATTGATAGCGTGGCACAGTTGCTGGTTAGAAACCTGGACGAGGCGTTGGTTCGAGCGCTTCAAGTGCGGGCCGCGGAGCATGGGCGGAGCACGGAAGCCGAGCACCGGGAGATTTTGAGAGAAGTGTTGGCGAAGAAAGCACCACAACTGAATCTCAAAGAGTTTTTGGAGAGCATGCCCAACGTGGGTGAGGATGCGGACTTCGAACGCGATCGAAGCTCCCCGGGTGCTTACGCGCGAGAGGTCGATTTGTGAGCTACTTGCTCGACGCCAACGTTTTTTCCGAGATTCGAAAAGGTGATGAAGCGAATGCCGAAGTTCGGCGTTGGTGGCGGACCGTTGAAGTCGAAAGCATCCACATTTCCGTCATCGTCATGGGTGAGATTCGGCGGGGTGCCGAAAGAATCCGGCGGCGTGACGCACGGCAGGCCATCGTCTTGGAGCGTTGGCTGGAGCAGCTGCAGTCGACCTATGCCGACCGAATCGTCAACGTCGATGTGCGGGTTGCCGATCTGTGGGGTCGTTTGCAGGTGCCCAACCCCTTGCCGGCCATCGATAGCCTCTTGGCGGCAACGGCTATCGTGCACGACCTCGTGTTCGTGACACGAAACGTGAAGGACGTAGACGCGACGGGTGCTCGATGTTTGAATCCCTTCGAAGCACAGCCGGGGCTTTGAAGAGCGGGCTTTGCGACGCGCGGAGCGGCACAAAGCCCGCTGCCCCCAACCACCCCCGGGAGTTGCGGAATGCCGGAAATCGGGCGCGCGCTCGCTGCCTCCAGGTGCACCTACGGTGCGCCGCGCGCCGTCGGGCTCGACAGAGGTCCACAGATGAAGGGGCGGTGCTGGTTGCAGTGCGTATCGTGCCACCGACCGTCCGCTTTCGACCGCAGAGCGGCGCAGTCCTCGTTGCAGCTGCCGTTGTCCGGTTGCCGGCGGCTCCAGTAGGTAAACGTGCCTGGAGTGCCGTCGCGCCAGCGAAAGTCGCCCTCGCTGTCGGCGTCGGAGTAGCCGATCCACCAGCGCTGTCGGTCGATGCGGGTGGCTTTGCGGTAGAGCGCCTTTGACACCTGCTTCGAGTCGATGCGCGCGAGAGCGAGGCCTTTCTGCGCGCAGTGCCGATCGGCGTCGGCCCAGGGCATGGGCAGCGAACAGAAGTGAAAATCGGCGCCGTTGATGGCAGCGACTTCGCACGCGCACTCGGCGGCGTCATCCTCTAGCCCCGAGCAGTCGTCATCGATAAAATTGCAGCTTTCAGTGGCGCCGGGGTGCACGGCGGCGTTAGCGTCATCACAGTCGGTGCAACCGTAGCCGTCCCCATCCCGGTCGAGCTCGCTACCGCCGGCGTCGAGGCACGTGAGCTGGCGCCGAACCTCGGCGGGGCGCTCGCGCAGAAACGCTTCGAGCTTCTCCCTCGCGGTCGACACCTCATGCTCTCGTTCGCTGCCGAGCTCGATGGGCTTCCCATAGTGGTCGATGCGTGCACCGAGCTCGCGCGCCTGCGCCGGCAGGTCGAGAGATTCGAAGCTCAGCGCCAGCGCTTGCAGCGCCTGCGCATACTCGAGCTTGCAGCTCTCGTCTCGAAAGCAGAGCCGAGCGAGCAGGCCCTGGCTATCGTCGATGGCAAGGCGCTTCGTGAAGGCGCGGTCCAATCCCCATGGCAGAAAGCCCCACTTGTCCGACGCCGCACGATAATGCGCGTAGTAGTTATGCGCATGACGGTAGCCGTCGAAGTCGCCGATCAGGGCGCTCGCCGCGAGGTAGCGTAGAAAGGCGTGCATGTCCAATGGGCCGCTCACGGGATCGAACAAGCGCCGTGTTTCTCCAGCGGCGATCGTGGAGAAGGTGGCGAGCCGCTCGCGCTTCGGGTCATCACCGGCATCCAGGTCGAAACCGGAGACATCGGCAGACTGGATGTCGCAGCCATACTCGCCCTCGTAGAGCAGATCGCTCGGGGCACCCGAGCGGGCGGCCAGGAACGCGTCATCGAGCGGCTCGACCAGTAGATACAGTCCCTTGTCGACGTCGTTGAGCCGCACCCGAGCGTATGCCGTGCGCGGCACCAAAATGCCGAGCTCGTTCAGCCAGCCATAGGCGAGCACTTCGCGCTGGGCGGTGGGATCCTCGACGAGGTTGTTCAAGACGAGCGAGCGCAGCCCCTCGGAGCCAGGGGCGTCAGGAAACTCGAGCCTGAAAGCCGGCTTCTCGTCGAGCTCGCGCATCGAGCGATGGCCCTTGAGTCGCACCCGGGCGCGGTGAATCACGCCGAGATGCTCTAGCTCACCCCAGACGAAGCGGCGCGGTTTTCGCTCGAGCGCAGCCCAGGCGTCGGGGTCGAGCCGCAGCGCAATCTCGCCGACGAACTCGCTGTCGTAGATCGAGTCGGTCAGGGTCGAATGCGCGGGCGGCGGCTCGCGGTGCTCGACGTGCACCCCGGTGAAGGAGAGCACGCCGAGCATGAGCGCCATCAGCGTCCGCGCGCGACCTGGGATCAACTTGTCTTCATGCCCAATGTAAAGGAAGTGCCGAGCACGGAATGAGGGGTGCGAGGCACTAGTCTACCGCTCAGCGCACCTCAGGCGTGTTCGGCTCAGCCGTCGGAGGGACGACGCAGTCCTCGTCCGGATCGCCATCGGGAGCGTCCGTGTCGTCGTCGCCGTCGTCGTCACTATCGCTGTCCGCGCCGTCACTATCGCTGCTATCGCTCTCACCGTCGCCGTCGTCGTCAGAGTCGCTGTCGCTCTCCACGCCGTCGTCGTCGGTGCCGTCGTCGTCGGTGTCGTCATCGTCGCTGCTATCGCTTTCGCCGTCGCCGTCGTCGTCAGAGTCGCTGTCGCTCTCCGCGCCGTCATTGTCGCTGCTATCGCTCTCACCGTCGCCGTCGTCGTCGCTATCCGAGTCGCCGCTGTCACCCTCGCCCTTGGGACAGCCCTGCGGGGCCGGATCGGCTGGGGCGGAATCGTCCGCGAGATCGGTGAACGCCGCGTCGTCATTCGGACCGGCCGTCAGCGCGGCGGCGTGGCTATTGCCCTCGGGTGGCGACGTGCCGCCGCAGCCCAGTGCCAGAATCAACGCAAGCCCGCTCGTCCATCGTATTTTCGTGTGCATGAATCACTATCTCCCAGCTAGGTGTATGGCTCCGCGTGCGCTTCACGGGGTGCTACCTCGACCGCCATAGTTCCCAAACTCACGAAAGGCAGGCAGCCGATCAACGGCGTGCCGATCCGGAACGAGTTTCAAGATTCGTCCGGCCGGGCTAAGCTAAGGCGGCGTGCAGCTCGTCGTCGTGGACCTGGGTACAGACGCCACTCCCGACCGGATGGAGTGGGTCATCGAGGCGTGCAGTGGGGCGCTGAGCAACGGTCGCTGCGTGCCCGAAGGGCACGAAAACGAAAGCTCGCCGGAGGCGGTCGCGATTGTGCGAGTGAGAGACACCGAGGGGCGAGCGGTACGTATCGAAATCGGCCGGCGCAGAGAAGAGCGCGCAGCATGGTCGGTGCGCGAGCTCCAATTCGAATCGGGAGACCCAGCGGCGGAGTGCTGGCGTAGCGTGGGGCTGGCCCTCGCCACGCTGGTCGGTGAAATCGAACAAGCTCGACACGACGCGGAAGGTGAGAGCGCGCCTGCACTGACCGATCCGGCAACTCCGGGCGAGGACCTCGCTGACGGAGGTGTCGATGAACCCTTCCCCCGGCCCCAGGCGTTTGTCGGGTTCGGCGCGCTCGCGGGTCAAGGAAGCCGGGCGAGCCTGCTGCGCTGGGGAGGTAGCGCGCGGCTCGCGTGGGTCTTCGACTCCAAGCTTCAGCTGTCCATGTCCGGGGACTATTCCGCAGTAGCGGCCGAGCCGGGTCTGGAGCTCGATTGGTTGCGTTTCACGACTGGAGCCGGGTATCGCTACTTTGCGTCCGATCGCTGGTCGCTCGGTGTCTCCCTGCGCCTGGGTGTGCGTGGTCTCGGAGTCGAAGCACAGGACGAGGCCGGGCGGCGCGGAGACCGCGACTGGAGCGTGCTCGGGCTAAGCAGCGCGGATGTGTGGTGGCAGGTCACGAGCTTTGGTGGGCTGTGGCTCGAAATGGAGCTGAGTAGTATTGGCCGGCGGACACGGCTCATCGCCAGGGATGGCAGCGTCGAGTCGGAGCTGCCGCTCGGCGACGCGACAGGATCGTTCGGGGTCTGGTTTGCACCGTGAGCATGGCATCCCGTTCCGTCTCGGTTCGGTACACGGCTGCCGAGGGCGGCCGAACGTGAGCGCTCGCCGAGCCTGCTTTTGAGCGCTTCGGGTACTATGACCTGGGAATGTGTCCACGGCTCCGCTTCTCAGCTTGGAAAGCTTGGGTAATCATAGGGCTTTTGCCGTGATTCAGCGCAGCCGGCTGCGTGCGGTGGAGGGGGGCGCCAGCAAGACCCGCCGGCCCGAGCCCGGGCCCTCCCTCAGTGAAACGCGGCTGCTCGAGGGGATCGTGCGCGGCGACGAACGCATCGCCGCCGAGCTCTATCGGCACCTGTTGCCTGCCGTCGAAACGAGCCTGCTGCGCGTCTTCGGGGGCCGAGAAGCCGACCACGAGGATTTGGTTCAGAGCGTGTTCGAACAGATCATACTGACCTTGGCCAGGCGCAGTTATGCACAGGCCTGCGGCTTGAAGACGTGGGCGAGCAGTATCGCTGCGCGTGTGGCGCTCAAGGCGCTCCGCAACCGCTATCGGCAACGGCGTGTGTTTGACCTGCATGTAGGGCCGGAGGCGGTCCGCCTGCAGTGCTCTCACGAGGACGTGGAGAGCAACGTGGCATCTCGCCAGAGCATGCAACGTTTGCGTGAAGAGTTGTCACGGCTGGCTCCGCTCAAGGCGGAGGCGGTGATCTTGCACGACATGCTCGGACACGGATTGCTAGAGATCGCTGCCATGACGGGCACGTCCGTCAGCGCGGCCCAAACGCGCCTGTCGCGCGGACGCAGGGAGCTCGCTGCCCGGCTCGGGCTCGAGGACGACGACGAAAGGGTCGGGACATGAACGATCCGTCGAAGGGACCGAGCCGTCGCGAGCTGCTCGAGGCGTGGCGCAACGAACCCCTAGATGAGGCCGCGCGCGGCGTCAGCGATCCGGAGCGACAGATTCGGCACATCGCCGCCGTGCTGCGCAAGGTCGAGGCGCGCGGCCGCACCAGCCCACGCTGGGTGAAGCTCGCCGCGGGGCTCGCCGTCGCCGCAGCGGTCGCAGGGGTCTTCGGCTCCTGGTTCCTCGGGCGGGGTGAGCTCGGTGCCGATGCTGTCGTGGAAACCACAGGCGGTGCTCGACTCATGCTCGCGCCGGCCTCCTTGCGCGTGCTCAGCGCGTCCGGTGAGGCGCTACCGAAGGGCGCGGCGTTGATGGAGGGCAGCGTGCTCGAGACCGGGGACGGCGAAGCCGGGCTCGTTTTCACGAGCGGGGCCCGTACGGAGATTTCCAGAGAAGCCAAGCTGAGCATCAGAGAAGCGGGCAGGGCGGGGCGCGAATCCATCTTGCTCGAGCAGGGTCGCGTGGACGTGGACGTGCCCGAGCGCGTCGCGCCCGTCGTCTTCTCGGTGCGAACGCCGAACGCCGTGGTCGTCGTGCACGGGACTCGTTTCAGCGTCGAGGTGGATCCGGCGAGCGCCCGAGGCGTTACCCGGGTCGCCGTGACGCGCGGAGTGGTGGCCGTGCTCTCCGGTGGAAAGGAGGTCCGGCTGACGGCAGGCGAGGAGTGGCCGTCGAATGCGGAGCTCGCCCAACCCGAGGCCCCCCCCGCGGTCCAGCGCGGTTCTCAGCTGCGCAAGGAGGAGCGCCGCCCGGCCCGAGCCACCTCGTCTTCCCGCGGCTCGAGCTCCGACGACTCGAACCTTTCGGACGAGAACCGCTCGTTTTCGATCGCGATGGCCAAAAAGAAAGCGGGAAGGCTCGCGGACGCCCTGAGCGACGTCGAGGCCTTCCTCTCACGATATCCCGACTCCGTCCTGTCGCAAGAGGCTCAGGTCGAGCGCTTCCGCTTGCTTCACCGACTCGGTCGATTTCGCGAAGCGGCACGCCGTGCCCGGCAGTATCTCGGTGACTATCGTGACGGGTACGCGCGGGATGAGGCGCGGGACATCGCGCTGGAGAAGCCATGAGCCGCTCGTTTCGCAGGGGCCCGCGCGCAGCCCTGTGCCTGCTCGTCGTGAGCAGCGCGTGTGAGCCGCTGGACATCCCGTTGTTTCCGCATCGCATCGATGCTGGGTTCACGCGCGACGCTGACCCGGACGCTTCGTCCGGCCCCGGCCCGGCGCCGTCGCCTGCGGAAGCGGGTCCACCTGCGCCGTGTTTGCCGGGCGCGCGGAGCTGCGAAGCCTGCGTGTCCGCGGGCGCGTGCCCCGACGAGCTCAGGTGTCACCCCGTGAGCGGCGAGTGTGTTCCGCCTTGCAGCAGCCTGCAGACGACCTGCCCCGGTGCGAGCTCATGCAACGCGGAGCTGGGCGTCTGTGTCGAGTGCATTGAAGACGATGACTGCGCGCAAGACGGCCTGAACTTTTGCGATCGGCGATCGAGTCGCTGCGTCGAGTGCCTGACGAACGACGAGTGCTCCGAAGAAGGGCCCGTCTGCCTCCCTCAGGGCATCTGCGGCTGCAACACCGACGACGACTGCTCCGAGGGAAGCTGCGAACAGGGCGAATGCGAAGACGAATGAGGTGAGCCGGCGCATGACGCGACGGGTGCGCAAGGGAGCTATGGCTCGACCAGCTTAGTGGTGGGGTCGCGCTAGGCAACGCAGGGTGAGTGCGTTGGCGCGAAAGGACAAAAGTCTGGCGCGGTCGAGCAATGACCCGCCTCGTCGCGGCAGGTTCGAGCTCAGCGGCCGGTACCCTCTTCCCTCCGCCGGGAATCGCGCCTAATATTCCCCATGCGCCCGAAATCGTTTGTCTCGCGCAAGGTGCGGGAGGTCGTCGTTTTCGTGCACGGCACCCAAGCCCCCACGGATGAAGAGTGGGAGGAAGTGCTCGACGTCTATCGGCGGAAGCCGGACCAGTCGAGCTTTCGTTGCCTCGTATATACCGCGGGCGGGGCTCCCAATCCGACGCAGCGGGCCCGTCTCCGAGAGGCTGGCCAAGGCAGGGCCCGAATCGCCGTGCTCACGGCCTCCGCCGTCGCCCGTGCGGCGGGCATCGCCGTCGGATGGTTCAACCCACAGATCCAGATTTATGGGCTCAAGGATATCGAGAAGGCGCTCGATCATCTCCACGTGCCGACGGCCCAGCGGGGTGAATTTCGGCAGGCGCTTGCCGAGCTCCAGAATGCGCTTGGGCTAGCTCTCACCGGCACTGGCTAGCGAGCGCGCGATGCAGACCGCAGGCGGCGACGCGACAGGGTACCGAGCGCGAGCAGCAGTCCCACAGACAGCGTGAGCCCGTTCTCACCCGAGGCACGGCTTCCCGTCTCGAGCGAGCACCCTGAGCTCGACCTCCCGCTCCCCGACGCTCCGAAAGGCACCAATCCGTTGGGGTCGGGGCTCACGGCAGCGCCGGTTTCCTCGGTCACGCCGCTGCTTTCCCCAAGCACGCCGCCGCCAGTCGTGCTGTCTTGCCCGGGCACGCCATCGATTCCCCCGATCACTCCCTCGCCTCCAACCGCCATGCCGTCGCCAGGAGCGCTCGGGCTGACGGGCGGCCCGACACAGACGTCGGCGCTCGGGGTGACCTTGTTGAGGCAGAACGCGAACTCGTGGTCCTCTACGTTTTGGCCGGAGACGGTGACCGCGACGACGTTGACCGGCTCTCCGTTGTAGATCACCCCTGTTTCGGGGCTCCAGCACTGCGTGTTGAACTCGTTCCACGGATAGAAGCCGCCGGAGCCTCTGACCTCGACGCACCAGGTAGCGATGCTGCCGGCGGCGTCCGGTGCGCTCTGAATCTGGATGCGCAAGGAGGATGACGTCTCGTTGACGAGGCTCAGGTTGATGCCGGCGCCTCCCAGGGTAGTGTTCTCCGCGAGGGTGTTGGCGCCATCGACCTGGTTGATGTTGAGCCCCAACATGGCGATGCCGCCGTAGCTTTCGTGGGCCGCGACGACGCCCGAATAGCAGAGGTTGCCTGCGCTCTGGATGGAGCTGACCGTGCCGTTGACGCCGGGCTCCGCGGGGCCGGCGTACGTCCATGAGTAGCCACCCCAGTTGCAGACGGACGCGTAGCCATAGCTGTTGACGGCGAAGTTGCCCGTGAGGTTCTCCCCGCACTCGACGTTCACCTGGTTCACGCATTCGGAGGCGGCGGTGTCGCAGCTGTCCAGGGTGCAGGCGTCGCCGTCGTTGCAGTCGGCATCGGTGACGCAACACCCCTCGATAGGTGGGTTGACGCAATTGCGGCCGGTGTCGCAGAGGTCTTGGGTGCAGACGTACCCGTCGCTGCACCCGCTGGCCGCGGCGCAGCCGACCAGGGTTCCGTTGCGCTCGTAAGCGCCGATATCGATGCCACCGCCAGCGGGGCGAGACACGCGGTTGCCAAAGCAACCGGCGACGCCGCCCACGCTGGCGATGTAGTCGTAGTCGATCGCGTACTGCCACCAGAACTGCTGGCCCGCCTGCTGCGTGATGCAGCGGGGGTCGAAGCCGATGTCGGTGCCCGGAGCGAACTGGGCAATGCCTTGATTGATGAGCTGGGTCGCGTTCGCGTTCAGGCGATAGTCGAGGGTGCCGGTGAGGCTCGCAAACGGGCTGTTGGCGGCCGTCGATAAGACGTTGTCCTGGTCGCGGTCTGCGTTCAAGAACTGTATGCCGTTTCCGGCGCGGTTGCCGGCAGGGCCAGCGATGACGGCGTTGTTGCGTAAGCTCGTGCCCTGACCGGATTGCTGCTCGGAGAGGTACACCTCGGGGTTGAACTGGGCGTTGGCATCCTGGCCGTTCTGGATGCAGGTGTTGTTCATGATGGTGGCGCCGGTGCTCAGCGTCACCTTCATGCAAGCCCCGCCGTTGCGGAAGCCGATGTTGTTGACGAGGTAGCCGTGCGTCGTGCCTTCATCGAGGATGAAGCCGTTGCCGTCCGTAGGGCGATTATTGAACTCGGGGAGGGTCGAGACGTCGATGTTCTCGAAGGCGATGTTGCCGTCGAGGATGTTCTCGCCTACGGCTCCGAACAGGCTGAAGCCGCTCGACCACGAGGGCGGGCGCGCGCCGTTATGCGCCGCGATGGAGTTCCGGATGAGGAGATTGGACGCGCCCGCAAAGGAGAACCCGTTGACGCCGTTGCCGTCCGCGATGCAGTTGATGTACGAGAGATTGCTCGAAGCGAGGTTCGGTTCGTTCTCGGGCCAGCCGTTGGAAAAGCCGCTCGTCCCCCAGTTGCGCGCCACCAGACCAATCACGCGAACAAAGGCGACCGGTTCAGTCGTAGGGGCTACGGGCTCGACGCCGCTCGCGCCGTCTTCGTAGAGCGCCGTGCCATCGAGAATGGGGAGCTCACCGGGATAGTTGCGGAAGGTGATCGGAGCCGCGGCCGTGCCGGAGTAGCGGAAGCTCAGCTGATTGCTCCAGGTGCTGTCCGCGAGGTACACACCGCCACGAATCCACACGGTATCGCCCGGCTGGGTCGCCGCCTCGACGGCCCTGCGCATCGTGGCGAACGGCTTGGACACCGTGGTACCGCCGGCGCCGTCATTGCCGTCGGGCGCCACGAAGTAGTCGGCCGCAAGCGCGCTGCCGGGCATGACCAGCAGGGCCAGGCAGAAGAAGGCAGTGCGGTCGCGTCGGGTACGGGGCGTGGGCAGCATCACCCGCATTGTAAACGTTTTGCGGCCCACGTGGAAACGATTCCACGTCAGACAAGACCCCCGCCGCTCGAGCCCGCGTAGGCTATCCTGTTTGGGCGGAATATTCCGTCATTGGTGCGCGCGACCAAGGGTTTCGTCGCGCATGCGTGGCATTCGAAAGCGTTGCTCCGCCGAGCTGCGAACAGCTCTCAGTCGTGGTCGAGGATGTCTTCCACGACGGGGGCATTCGCGTCGTGGCAAGCGTTCGACGCATCCCGGCGCAGGTGCTCGAGCTCGGTGATGCGTTCCACCCAGGTCTCGGGGATCAGCGCGGAGATCTCGCGGTAGTTGTTGATGCCGAAGTAGCGCCAGGCTTCGGGCAGCGCGCTCTGGATGAGGCGGCGCAGGGCGGCGCGCTTGAGTTGCGCCGGAGGATGCGTCGTTTGACGCGGTGAGCGCAGGTGAATGGTGGCCGCGAGCACCATCGCCTCCTCGGCGAACAGGAGCCGCATGCTGTGCAGCTTCTCGTCGCCTTCGAGCTGCGGGAAGCCTTGCCAGGCG
>JANOIG010000314.1:0-19030 GCA_031407405.1 Deltaproteobacteria bacterium | reverse complement strand
CATCCCTCGCACCGAGCGCACCGAGTCCAATCCAGGCTCTAGCCACCCAACCGATCGAAGGCGCTCCGTGTAAGAGCATCGAGCTCTCGGTCGTGAAGGACAGCGTGGACTCGTCCTTTTTCGGCAACGATACCCTGCGGCGGCCCTCCAATCCCACCGTCCCATTTCCCCGGCCCCGCGTTCAGCCGCGGGAAATCCCCCGCCTGCAGGATGACCTGCCGCTGCTTGGCCATGCCACGGGCCGCAGCACGTGGCACGGGACGACGTCGCGCACCTTACGCGTGCTCACCAGCCCCGACCATCGCCCGCAACGGGTTGCCGCGGTGCTGGTCTGCGCCATAGCAGCGCTCGTCATTTTCGTCCTGGGTCGCTCACCCGTGGCGGGAACCGGTAAAATTGGTCAAGCCACTGGAGCCCTGGCGCCGGTCCAGTCACCCTCGGCTGCCCCGCAACGGGCCGCTGGCGAAAGCTCGAGCGCCTCCAAGCCAGGGCCCTCACCGCTCGAGACCGAGGGGATGCGCGACTCGTCGGCTCAGCTCGCCCAGCCTGGCGAGCCTCCGCGCGAAGCTTCGCCACTTCTTGGCGAGGAGCTCGCACCCGGTCTGGTGGTTCCGCCGCCCACCGAGGGCGTCCCAGCACCGGCCTCGCGGAAAACGCCACCTGCGCGCGTGAATGGCCCCACTCGAGCCGCGGCTGCGGCACCGTCCAACGCTCCCCAGCGGGCATCCGAAGGCGCGACGCCGGGTCGAGCAGCGGCGTCGCGACCGTCCTCATCCAACACCCAATCCAGAAAACCTCCTCCGCCATCGGCCCCCAAGCGCAAGCCGGGCGGAGATTTCGACTTCGGCATCTAAACGATGATCAAGCATCTGGCTTCCTTGACCTTATTGGCCGCCATGGTCTGCCAGCCCAATGTGGGCTGGGCGCAGCAACCGTCCGCGGCCGATCGCACCACCGCCCGCCGTTTGGGCAGTGAAGGGGTGAACGCTCTAAAGAGCGGCGACTACGACACCGCAGCAGATCGGTTCGAGCGCGCCAATGACCTGGTCAGCGCGCCCAGTTTTTTGGTGCTGCTGGCCCGGGCACGCGTGGGACAAGGGCGGCTGGTCGAGGCCTACGAAATTTACCGAACCATCATTCGCGAGGGCGTCCAGCCTGGCATGCCAGAGGCGTTCAAACGCGCGCTGGCAGACGCCAAGCAAGAGGTCAAAGGGCTCGAGCCACGGCTTGGGTGGCTGACCATCAACCTGGTTGGCGCACGGCCCGATCAAGTGGAAGTGACGCTGAATGGCAGTGTTATACCGAGCGCTGCCATCGGAGCCCAGCGTCCCGTCGATCCTGGCACCCTCTATGTCCAGGCCAAGGCGGAGGGCTATCATACCGTAAACACCGAGGTACAGCTCGCCGAGGGACAGCACCTGCCTGCCATCGAGCTGAAGATGGTGGAATTACCCAAGCCGGAGCCCAGCGCGCTCGTGGTCACCCAGGGCCAGCCCATCATGAGCGCTGACGGGGGAGAGCCCAGCCTGATCAGGCAGAGCACCCTGGGTTACCTGGCACTCGGCCTCGGGGGGGCGGGTCTGGCGGTCGGCAGCGTGACAGGTATCATTGCTCTCAATCGGCACTCCGAGCTCGAAAGCACTTCTTGCGATTGGACCCGCGGCAACGATTGCATCGTGCGGGACGACACGGGTGAGCTCGGGTCCGAAGCGGAAACGAAAGAAGCCGACCTCAAGACCTTCGCCGACGCGGCGACCATCAGCTTCATTGCCGGCGGCGCCCTCGCGGCAACGGGCCTTATCTTACTCTTCACGGCACCAGACACCTCCAACGAGACGGCAACTCGAGGCACCCTTCGCCCCTATGCCGGCTTCGGAAGTATCGGGGCCGTGGGTACGTTCTAATGCGAGCGCGCCCACGTGCGCTACGTTTGGCCATCTCGCGCGCTCGAAGCTGGCGGGTCTTCGCTGCTCGAAGATCGCTAGTCTGGGCCCTAGGGGGGCACGCGGTATTCGGTCTCAGCGGCTGCGAGCAGATCTTGCAGCCCGATGTCGTGGTCAACCTCCGCGCAGGCCACGTTCCCGAGGCCGGGCCGGACAATGCCTTGCCAACATTCTGCCAACCCGACGAGTTGCACTGCGAGGGCGTCGCGCTGCAGATTTGCCGGCCCGACGGCAGCGGATTTCGGACGGCCAGAATCTGCTCCACGCCGCAGCTGTGTTGCGACACGCCCGAGCAATGTGCTGGAACGCCGGGCTGCCAGGCGCCCGCCTGTGCGCCCGGGGATTTTCGTTGCGAGGGCGCCGCCCTCAGCATTTGCAACGAGGGCCAGACGGGCTGGACCGTCATCGATACCTGTGCGAGTCCCACGCAATGCAACGCTCGTCTGGGTCGTTGTTCCGATCAGCCGTGTAGCGTTGCGCCCGCCGAGTATCAGTGCAGCGGCACCGATCTTCAACAGTGCGAGGCGTTCGGCTGGCGAAGCATCGCCCCGTGCGATTCGCGCGCTCTGTGCAACTCTGATCCAGCCGTCCGAGCCTGCGAGCCAGGCCGCTGCCTAAATGTCACGGCCAACCAGATCGGCCCATTTCAGTGCGAAAATGCCGACCTGATGCGCTGTAACGACGCGCAAACCGGCTTTCAATTCGTCGAGACATGCGTCAACGCCATCAGCTGTAACGGGTTAATCGGGGTCGGCGATCCGTACACGCCCTTTGTCGTTGCCACCGACCTGCAGCAACTCGGTTGCCAGGCCCCTGACTGCACGCCCGGGCGCTACGAGTGCCAGGGGTCGCGTCTGCTGCGTTGCAACATCAACCGCACCCGCTATTCAATCCTAGAAGCCGACTGCGGGACGCCCGGGCAGTGCAACGCGTCGGCGGGCAGGTGCGATGCCGAGCCCTGCACGCCCGGCGCTCACCAATGCAGCGGGAAAGATTATCAGATCTGCACCCCTCAGCAGACCTGGGCCAGCGAGTCTCTCTGCAGCAGTGCTGCCCAATGCAACCCAGCGCTCGGTTGCGAGAAAGCCTTGTGCGACGTCGCGGAATACCGCTGTGACAGCGCGTCGCTCCAGCGTTGCAACATCAACGGCAACGGCTGGGTCCCCGTCTACACCTGCGAAACCCCAGAGCTGTGCAACTCCGCGGCCAAACGCTGCGATACGCCCGTTTGCGCCGCAGGGGAGCAGCGCTGCACCCGCGAGGCCAAGCTAGAGCAATGTAGCCCGGGGCACGACGCATGGCTGACGGTCAGCGATTGCGCGGCACTGGCCACGCCGCCGCTGACCGCGAGCTCGACGGGCGTCTCTGCGGTGTGTGATCTGACGGGCAGCGGCCAGTGCCTTCCCCAACCGATGTGCGAAGCCGGCACGCGGCGTTGCAACGGCCAATTTCTGGAACGCTGTGAGGGCAACGCCTGGAGGCCCGAGGCTCGTTGCGCCACGCCGGGCCTTTGTAATCCTTTGGGAGCTGGGTCTTGCACTCCTGCCACCTGCGAGCCCGGCGGCCACCGCTGCGTCAGGTCCGAAGCCGACCCGGTCGCTGCCGAGCCGGGGGCTTCAACGGGAGGTCTGACGCTCCAAGCTTGCAACGCCACAGGCAGCGGCTTCCAAACCGTGGCCAACTGTGCCGACACGTTTTGCGACAGCGCGCGTGGCCAGTGCGACCTCTGCGAGCCGTACCAAGCGCTATGTCGGGAGGGCACGCTCTACCGCTGCTCCGCCGATGGCCAGGAGACGGAGCTTGAAAAAGCGTGCGCACTCGGTTGTGTTTCCGCCGGGGCTTCATCCGACGCGGGTATGGCTCCGGCGGGTCGGGCAGCCTGCCTTGAGGACCTGGCGCGCGATTCGATGGAAGATCCAAATTGAACCGCAAATGGCGCCCATGAAGCCACGAGCAGGCGAGCCGCCGATGGCGTGCTACACCTTGTGCCACTCGGGTTAAACAGCATGACCACAGACGACCGGGACCTCGAACCTTCCAACCCCTCGAAAAGCTTCAAAGTCGGGGACTTTGACCGCCTGTCGGGGTTTTTTACTCCGGTGTGGGAGAGCAAGCGCAAGATCCGCTCCGAATCACCCGTTCCCGCGTCGAGCGCGGCGGCTTCCGCTCCCGGCCCAACCCCTGCGGCTGCCTCGTCGACGCCTGCAACGGCTTCCACCGCTCTGTCCCCGGTCCCGGCTCTGTCCTCCGTCCCGGCTCTGTCCTCCGTCCCGGCTCTATCCCCGGTCCCTCAGAAGTCCGACGTCTCGGAGGCCAAAGCGCTCGGTCTCGGGCCTGCGCCAGCCGAACGCAAGCCGGGCTCCATCGCACCGAGCGCTGTCGCGGCGGCGCTCCAACAGGCCGGTCCCAACTTGCCCGCCGAGGCCTTTCTCGACCGGGAGCCTGATTTCCGTCCGCCCTTGCCGGCCGAGTCCGCGGGCCCCCCGCGGGCAGAGCGAGGAGCTCTCTACCGTTCTCTGCGCGCGTCCGCGGCGGCCACCGCGGTGCACGAGAAGCTCAAAACCAAAGTCCAAGCGGACTCGATGGATGGCCCGGCGCACTATCGGGAGACCGACAGTGACCGAGAAGCCATACGCGCCGTCTCAGCCAAGGCCGCGCCGACTCCCCCAGAACAATACCCCCTGCATTTGCTGCGGCGTTTGAGGCGGACCCTTCACTTGTCCACGCCACTGCCGGAGTCCATCCGGTCGGTGCTGAGCAAATACGCGCGGAAGTAGCCCATCAATGTCGTGAATGGCGTGCGCACCGCAGGCTCACTACATCGCGACGTCAGACGTTGGGTCACCGGGCACGACGCGCCGCCTTCATTAAGGCAAGCGGCCAGCGCTCATCTGCAAATCAGACGCGCCGTTCATTAGGGCGAGGCGCGTAAGCTTTGCTAGATTATGCGCGTGCACATTCACGTCTCGCTCTTGCTCTTCCTCAGTGTCTTTTGCCCAGCGACTTTCGCGCATGCCGCAGCCCGCGCCGACACCGGGCCATTCAAGACCCAAGGCATCTACCTGCAGCAATACACCGCGCAGTCTCCAAAAAAGCTCGACCACCTGATCAACAGCTCGCTGGAGGTCGGCGTGAACACGCTCGTGGTGGACCTCTGGTGGCGCTCGCCCATCTACAAGGCAGCCATCCAACGCATTCAACACTTCGGTCTGCGCTACGTGCCGCGCATCACCATGTTTGAAAATGGCGGCACGCACGAACAGGTCAGCAGCAAGGCCTTCTGGGAAGAGCGCTGGAAGCTCGCCAACTACGCGCTGGATCTAGGCGCCAAGGACATCCAGCTCGACTACATCCGGTATAGCTCGAAGACTGAGGCGTCACCCCAAAACGCCATCAACATCAGGGAAGTGTTACGGTTTTTCAAGAAGCGGATCAACGAACGAGGTGCCCACTTGCAGATCGATGTGTTTGGTGAGGTGTCACACGCCCCCTCCATGCACATCGGGCAAGACATGGGCTTGTTCGCCGGGGAGATCGACGCGGTCTGTCCGATGGTTTACCCCTCCCACTATCAGCCGTACCAAGAGCGCGCCCTACTACCGTACGAAACGGTGTTCGATTCATTGACGGCGCTGAAACGCCAGATGGGCGACCGGCAGGTGCCCGTTCTAGCCTACATCGAGCTGTTCAATCACCGCTTTCCCATGAGCGCCGCTGAGCGCGTCAAGTACATCCGAGCTCAGCTCCGCGCGGTTCGGGAAGCCCAGGCTGAGGGTTGGCTGGCGTGGAGCGCCGGCAACCGCTACGACCTACTGTTCGAGATCCTGCGCCGCTTCAAGGCTGATGCTTCCAGTTAGCTGACGCCTCCAGTCAAGAGTGGCAGTCAAAGAATTGGCGGGGGGCAGTGCTTCAGCGCTTACACCCGGCGCCCGGCGCCCCGATCGGAAACAGCTTTGCACTGCCGTGGCATAAAGGCGTACGAAACGCGGACACCTCAATAAAGAAGCAAGCGCTTGGGTCGTTCACGAGTACGTGGTGAAGCCCCAGCGTGCTGACCTGGACTCCGACGCCGCAGAACCCGCCTATACTCGTAAGAAATCCGGTGTCCGTCCAGCGTGCCAACAGGAGGAAATTCAGCGTCTCTATCGGCAGCTGACTGACGGCAGCCTGGACCTCTCCCCACCCAGCATACCCCCCATGATGGGAACCAACGACGACGATGAGCCGATCACTGAGCAGTTCGATCTGCCGGGCGCCGAGGGTCCGAAGGCCAGCCCGCGAGATCGAGGTGTCTTGGTGCGGGTGGACGGACCCTCAAACGGTCAAGTGCACTCGCTCGATGCTCCAGAGCTGGTCATCGGCCGCAGCCCGGGGTCGGACTTTCGCCTGACGGATGAAGGGGTGAGCCGCCGGCACGCACTCTTGATGCACACCCGGGGCCACCATTTCATCCAGGATCTCGACTCTAGCAACGGAACCTTCCTGGAAGGCCGCCGCGTAAAACGCGCGCCACTGATGGAAGGCGACCTGATCCAGTTCGGCCCCAATGCCAGCTTTCGCTTCTGCATGATGGACGTCAAGCAGGAGCGGGCGATGATGCGGCTCTACGAAGAGACCACCGTGGACGCCCTGACGCGGGTGTATAACCGGCGCTTCATCGACAAGAGGTTCGACGAAGAGCTAGCTTATGCCCAGCGGCACCATAGCGAGCTTTCGGTGGTGCTCCTCGACGTCGACTACTTCAAACACGTCAACGACCGGCACGGGCACACGTCCGGGGACACGGTGTTGCGACGCATCGCCGAGGTGATCACGGATCAGCTCCGCACCGAGGACGTGTTGGCGCGGTATGGCGGAGAAGAATTCCTGGTCTTGTTGCGCGGAATTCCGCATATCGGGGCGGCCAGTGTGGCCGAGCGCGTCCGGGTTGCAGTGCAGAACGCGCAGATCAAGGTCGGCCGGGTCACGCTTCGGGTGACCATCAGCGCCGGCTGCGCGTCGCTCAGCTCGTGTCCATCGAACACCAAGGAAGAGCTGATCGCCCAGGTCGACGAGCGCCTCTATCGCGCCAAACACCAAGGCCGCAACCAGGTCTGCTCGGACTAGAACGCGGGTGGCCGCCTCACTGCGGCCCGCGTGCGCCAGTTCCGTGCGTCGCCAGGTCGCGTGGCTGGATCCGGTGCCCTAGCCGGGGGCGACTGTCTGGATACGGCAAACTGGGTTAGGCTGCCGGCATGTACCGGACGCTGATTGGCCTGCTCGCCACGTTGGCTGCCGCACTCTTCCTCGTCGGGCTCTCGTTTTCGGCATCCATTGGCAAACCTGCCAACGTGCGCTTCGTCAACGGCACCGAACCGGACACGCTCGATCCGCAGCTGCTCACCGGCCAACCCGGCGGGCGCATCGTGACGGCCATCTTCGAGGGCCTGACGCGGCACGATGCCAAGACTCTCGGGCCCGCTCCTGGTGTGGCGAAGGCCTGGGACATCTCCGATGACGGACTCCGTTACACGTTCCACCTCCGTGACGACAGCCGCTGGAGCGACGGCGTGAAGCTCACTGCCGCAGACTTCGTGTACTCCTGGCGCCGCATGCTCGACCCCAAATTGGGGGCCGAATACGCTTACATGCTGCATCCGGTAAAAGGCGCAAAAGCGCTCAATACCTTCGATGGGCTGGCCCAGACCATCGAAACCTCGCTCGTCCCGGCACTCTCCGACGAGCTAAAAAAGGCCCCCGCGGACGGCTTGTCAGGCGACGCCTGGCGCAGCTTGCTGACTCGGCTGCCCCTGCACGACAGCCTTCAAAACAGTGAAGCACCCGAGCTGAGAGGCCTGCTCGATCAAGCTCCGGAGCCTCAGCGGGCCGAGGGCTCGGCGGCTGAAAAGCCAGCGCCCTGGGCTGTATCGCGCGAACGGCTCGGCACATTCGTCACCGCCCTGAGTCGCGAAGCGGAGCGCCTGCGGCAGGTCGCGCGCGACGTGGGCTCGCGTTTCGGGGTCTCGCTCGGCGTGTACGCCGCGGATGAACACACCTTGATCGTAGAGCTCGAGGCTCCGACCCCTTACTTCCTCGACATCACCTCGTTCTACTCGGCGCTGCCCGTGCCCCGGCACGTGGTCGAGAAGCACGGCAGTGCCTGGTTTCTGCCCGAAACTCTGGTCAGTAACGGGCCTTTCGTGCTCACCAGCTGGCGCGTCAACGACCGGATCCGCTTGACTCGCAGCGAACACTACTGGGGCAAATCGGAGGTGTTGGCCGAAGCCATCGACGCTTTGCCGACCGAAAACATGACCACCGCTCTGAACCTGTACCTGACCGGAGAGGCGGAATGGCTGCCGGCGGCATACCCGCAAGATCTGGTGCAGCAGTTGAGGCCCCGCCCGGACTTCTACATGCACGCGGCGTTCACCGTCTACTATTACCGCTTCAACACCGATCGACCGCCGCTCGACGACGCACGCGTGCGGCAGGCCATCAACCTGGCCGTGGATCGCCCGCTGATTACCGAGCAAGTGCTGGGGCTCGGCCAGCTGCCAGCCACACACTTCGTGCCGCCGGGCGTCCCGGGCTACGATCCACCCCCCAGCAGCATCAGCCTGAATGTGGAGCGAGCGCGGCAGCTGCTCGCCGCAGCAGGTTTTCCAGGCGGCAAGGGCTTTCCGCCGATCGGCATTCTGTACAACACGCTCGAGGCCCACAAGAAAATCGCCGAGGTCGTGGCGGACCAACTCAAGCGAAATTTGGGCATCGAGGTCAGCCCGTACAATCAAGAATGGCAGTCCTATCTGGCGACAGTGCGCGCAGGGACCTACGACCTGGCGCGAGCGGCGTGGATCGGTGACTATCTCGACCCCAACACGTTCCTGGACATGTGGGTCACCAATGGCGGCAACAACCAGACCGGTTTCAGCTCCCCCACTTACGACTCCATCATTCGCGCCGCGGCCAACATGGATGGTTTTGCCCGCCGCCCAGAAATCCTGCTGCCACGGCTGAAGGAGCGAGAGGCCGTGGCTCGGCTGCTCGAGCTGCGCTCAGCGTCCACTGACACGCGCCAACGGCTCGGCTTCCTCGACCAGGCCAGAATGCGGCTCTTGGCGGAGGCCGAAGCGATTCTCGTGCAAGACGAGTTTCCCATCATGCCCATCTACTTCTACGTGAACAGCGGCCTGGCGGCGCCGGGGCTGCGTGGGCTGTACACGGAGCTCGAGCTGCCGGACGGCCGCCGCGTGCCCAACTTGCAAGGCATTCACCCCCTCAGGGATATATGGTTCGATTCGAGCCAGCGCTGACATGAAGCACACCGGCACGACGCGCATCGAGGGGAAGAGCATCGCCCGCTGGGCGCTCGGGTTGGCTGTTGCGGCAGGCGTGACGCTGGCACTGGCGCGGCTGACGGGTTTGGGTCCGGCGCTGGCCACCGCGGGTGGATTATTGACCATCGTCGCCACCGCCTGGCTGCCGCCCCGCGCCGTGCGCATCGTCGCGCCACTCTTATTGGGCGGCCTCGTGCTGGCCGTGTTGCGGCCCAAATTCGGCGTGGCCCCCGCGGCCGTGGCCGCGCTCTTGACCGTGCTGGTGTCATTTCGCTGGGTGTCACACACCGTATTGCGTCGGATCACCTTCATCGTGCCCTCGTTGGTTTTTCTGATCTTCGTGACGACGCTCTTGATGTACCTCGCTCCAGGCAACCCGTTCGCGAAAGAGCGCGTGGCCACTCCGCAAGTGGAGGCGGCGCTGCGGGCGCACTACGGCGTGCCTGAAGACGCGGTCGAATTTTTCGACATCTACATGCGGCGCCTGCTGGTCGACGGCAGCTTGGGCCCATCCATCAAGGTGCAGGGGCGCACGGTGGAAGCCCTGATTCTGCCCGCCCTGCCCGTCAGCTTGGCGCTCGGCGCTATGGGTCTCATCCTGGCAGTGGCGTTGGGCCTGGTCTTGGGCATCAGCGCCGGGCTGCGTCCCAACTCGGCCGCGGACTACGGCAGCATGGGCTTGGCGATGGTCGGCATATCGCTGCCCAATTTCGTGATCGGTGCGCTGCTCGTGATCGTGTTCGCGCTGCATTGGCGCATCTTGCCTGTCGCGGGCTGGGGCGGCTTTCAGCACCTGGTGATGCCCGCCATTACCCTCGGCTTGCCTTACGCAGCGTATGTCGCCCGGCTGGCGCGCAGCGGCACGATTGAGGTGATGCAGCAGGATTTCATTCGTACGGCTCGCGCCAAAGGCGTGCCCGAGCACCGCATCGTGCTGTCGCACGCCCTCAAAGGCGCGGTGCTCCCGGTAGTATCGTTTCTCGGGCCAGCGGCGGCTGGCATTCTGACGGGCTCGTTCGTCGTCGAGAGCTTGTTCGGCATACCCGGCATGGGCCAATGGTTCGTCAAAGGCGCCATCAACCGTGACTACGCGGTCGTGCTCGGAACCGCGATCATTTACACGACGCTGGTCACCGTCTTCAATCTGCTGGTCGATTTGGCCTACTCGTGGCTGGACCCCAGGATGAGAGGCAGCCTGTGACCGATTCCTCGCTGGCGCGTGCCGGTGCAGCAGCTCCGCTGCATCAGCCGGAGCTCCCGCTACCTCCTGCCGGCCTGAGCCCCGGGCGCCAGGCCTGGCGCCGCTTGCGGCGAAACCGCTTTGCGATCATCGGCGCGGTCTCGTTGGTCATCATCATGCTGCTCTGCTTCGCCCTGCCCGCCCTGCTCGGGTTGGACCCCATCAGCGTCAACCCAACGCGTCACCATGAGCCACCCTCCTGGGAGCACCTGTTTGGCACCGACAACGTGGGCCGCGACTATTTTGCTCGGGTGCTGATCGGCGGCCAAACCTCCTTGCTGGTCGGCTTGGCCGCCACGTTGGCGTCGGTGACGGTCGGCGTGTTCGTGGGGTCGGCCGCCGGTTACTTCGGTGGCCGCCTGGACGAGGTCCTGATGCGCCTGGTCGATTTCCTATACGGCATTCCCTACATGTTTCTGGTCATTCTGGTCATGCTGATGTTCTCGGAAACGGCGCGCGGCGAAGCCTTGCCGGTGTTCATCGCGCTCGGGCTCGTGCAATGGCTCACGATGGCGCGCGTGGTGCGCGGGCAAGTGCTCAGCTTGCGGCGGCGTGAGTTCGTGCTGGCGGCCAGGTTGCTCGGCGCGACCGACACACGGGTCATTGCGCTGCACATTCTACCCAACATCGCCGGGGTCATTCTGGTGTACGCCACGTTGACCGTGCCCGCGGTGATCATCCTCGAATCATTTCTTTCGTTCTTGGGGCTCGGGGTCAAGCTCTCCTGGGGCCAGCTCGTGGCTGAAGCGGTGAGCGTGGTCAACCCCATCCGCTCGTTTTGGTGGCTGCTGTTTTGGCCCAGCTCCCTGCTGGCGCTGACCTTGTTCAGCCTCAACTACCTGGGGGACGGGCTGCGCGACGCGCTCGATCCGAAGACGCGCGCCACGGGAGGACAATGAGCGGATCGCCCGCCGCTCCAGCAAGCCCCGGGGCGGAGCCCGCTCGGGCTCTGCTCTCCGTCCGCGATTTGAGGAGCGAATTTCGCGTCGATCACGGCGTGTTGCGCGCTGTGGACGGGGTCAGCTTCGAGATCGGGCGGGGCGAAATCGTGGGCGTCGTTGGGGAATCGGGGTCCGGCAAGAGCGTGACCGCGCTGAGCATTCTGCGCCTGCTGCCGCGGCCGCACGGGCGGGTGGCGGGTGGGTCCATACTGCTCGGCGGGCAAGAGCTGCTCACGCTACCGGAAGCAAAAATGCGCGCCATGCGCGGCCATCGCATCGCGATGATCTTCCAAGACCCGATGAGCAGCCTCAACCCTTACCTCAGCGTGGGGCTGCAGCTGGCAGAAGTTTGTGAGCTACACCTTGGCCTCGGCGCGCGGGAGTCATGGCAGCGGACGGTGCAATTGTTGGCTCGGGTCAACATTCCGGACGCCGAGAAGCGCGCGCGCCAGTATCCCCACGAGCTCAGCAGTGGCATGCGGCAACGCGCGATGATTGCCATGGCGCTTTTGTGCGAGCCCGACCTGCTGATCGCGGATGAGCCGACCACCGCGCTGGACGTGACCATCCAGGCACAGATCCTGGACCTATTGCGAGAGCTGCGCCGGGAACGCGGCCTGTCCATTCTGCTCATCACGCACGATCTGGGTGTCGTGGCGACGACGTGTGATCGGGTCCTCGTCATGTATGCCGGTCGCATCGTGGAATCAGCCTCGGCGAAGGACCTGTTCAAGGCTCCACACCACCCATACACGCGCGCCTTGCTCGAAAGCGTGCCGCGCGCCGACACTCGAGACCGCAGCCACCTGGCGACGCTCGAAGGTCTCCCCCCTCGGCTCGATCTCGGCCGGTTCAAATCCTGTACCTTCGCGCCGCGCTGCCGATTCGTGAGGCCCGCATGCCGACTGGGGGAGCCCGAGCTACGCCTCACCACGGCGGGTCGCCATTCACGCTGCGTGCTCTCCCCCGAGGAGCTGGCGTGAGCAACACAGCCCCGCTGTCCCCCTCGGCTGTAGCGCCGCTGTTTCCTTCGGCTGCGGGGCAGCTGTCCCGGGCCGAGCTGCTGCTCGAGGTCGAGAATCTGTTTGTGCACTTCCGGACCGAGGCCGGCCGGGTCCAAGCCGTGGACGGTGTCAGTCTCGGGTTGCGCGCCGGTGAGACGCTAGCCATCGTAGGGGAGTCGGGCTGCGGCAAATCGACGCTCGCGCGGGCCATCATGGGCATCGAAGCGGTGCAGCAAGGCAGCATTCGCTTCGCCGGCCGAGAAGTGCCGGCACGGGGCCCGGAGCGGCGTGCGCTGTATCGTCAGCTCCAACTGATCTTTCAGGATCCCGAAGCCAGCCTCAACCCTCGCCTGACCATCGGCAACGCCGTGGCAGAGCCCATCCAGATCCATCGCCAGCTGTCGCGCCCGGAGCGGCGGAGCGCGGTGGACGCTCTCTTGCGCCAAGTCGGCATCGACCCGGCATTGACCGATCGCTATCCTCACGAGCTGTCTGGCGGCCAACGGCAAAGGGTCAGCATCGCACGAGCGCTGGCCGTTGCGCCCAAGGTCCTCATCTTGGATGAGGCGGTCTCGGCCCTGGACGTGTCCATCCGGGCACAGATCCTTAATCTCCTGGTCAAGCTTCAGAGCGAGCTAGGGCTCGCGTACCTCTTCATCACCCACGACCTTGGTGTGGTGCGCTATCTCTCGCATCGCGTGGCGGTGATGTACCTCGGTCAAATCGTGGAGCAGGCAGATACCGAGGCCATTTTCTCAAATCCACTGCATCCTTACACGCGGGCCCTGCTCCAGGCCGTGCCCCGGCTCGATCCCGAGGCGCCGCACGCCACCTCGGGGCTTCGCGGTGACGTGCCCTCACCGCTCTCTCCGCCCGCGGGCTGCCGCTTCCACACGCGCTGCCCACAAGCTTTTGGCCGCTGCTCCGCCGAAGCGCCGCGCGTCATCCAGCTCAACGAGCGCCGCGTGCGATGTTTTCTTGCCGAGCCGGCGGCCTCTGAGCCGGCAATAGAGCCCGCCGCGCCGAATGCCGACGCTCGGCCCTAGAATTTCAGGCTGAAACGCGCGCCGACATGGCCCGGAGCCAGACTGGGCACTAGCGATGCCTCGGTGGAAGCACCCTTGTCCGCGTCGCTGCCACCGTCAGCGCCCCCCAGGATGAGCAACGTTCCCGCCGTCAACGCAGCGGCGCCCGCCAGTGAAAAGCCGACCACGCCATACAGCCCCACCCGATCTCGATTGTCTTCGAGGCGCGCTATCTCGGCGCTGTCGGGCTCGGGCTCGTCCTCGGCCGCATCGATGTCCGCTGCGAGGTCGCTAGATTCCATGATGAAGTAAGTGCTACCGAGCGCCAGCGCCCCGGCCACGCCCGCCCAGAGCCCCCACTTCGTCCAGACCGAAGGCGCCTGCGCAGCTTCACTCGGCTGTGCCCCTGCTGCCGGCTTGGCGCCTGCTGGATCGACCTCTAGCACCTTGAGCTGATTGCCGGTTTCGTCCCGCAGCACGACCTGAATGCTCTTCAGCCCGGGTTCCACCTCGGCGCGCAGCGCATTCTTGTCCAACGCGGCCTTGCCGACCTCGCCCCCCGAGCGTGTCATCAAGACTTCGACTCGCTTCACCAGCTGGAGCGGATCGTTGTCGACGTGCACGTCGAGCACGCCACCAGCCACAACAGCCCGAACCTCGAGCACACCCACCTCGGTGACCCGGCTGCGCGCTTCGTTCAACCGCTCCCGAATCTTCGGCGACCCACCTTCGGGGAACAAAAGCGACGGCTGCAGCATCAACGCGATGTAAAATGAATCCGTCGACTCCACTGCGTTGTCGAGCGCCGCCTCGACGAGGCCCAGATTGAAGTAGCCCTGCGCCAGCTGCTCTGCAGTGGCGTTACCCGAGCGCACGATGTCGAACAACAACTGCCGGGCGTCTGTGTAGTTCAGCTGCTCGACGTGCTTGATGGCTTGCTCGAGCTTCGCGCTCTGGTCTCCCTCCGCCGGTGAGCCCTCGGCAGAGGCAACTGCGTCCTGTGCAGAGGCACCGCGCGCGCTCAGACCCACGGCGAGCAACAGCAACAGCAAGCCCAGCCAGCTGACGCCGCTGCCGCGCTTGCCGCTCAGGGGTGCGCCAAAACCCGTTCGCCGTGGGGCGCCTCGCCCAATCAAACCCACACACGGCATGCGGCGATCACTCCTCCCAAGCTACTTTGAGAACCTCGGTCTTGCCCGAATCGAGCTGCAGCGTATAGCGCTTGGTGCGACCGTCCTCGGTCCTGGCCACCATGCGGTGCAAGCCGGGTGACAGCTCCAGACGCACCAGCGGCGTTACGCCCTTTTTCTCACCGTCGATGAACACGGTCGCATACGGAGAGGCGTCCACGCTCAAGAACGCCACCTTGGGGCTGCCGTCCTCGATGATTAGATCACCATCCCCCGACGCCGCGGTCGGCTTCGACTTCGGCGCCTCGGGCGGTGCCTCCGGTTCCTCGTCGGCTTCTGGAAGATCCAGCACATCCACCGTGGCCGGCTCCTCATCCTCTGCTTCTGCAGAGGCCCTGGCCTGCTGCGTGGAGCCCGTTGCGCGCGCCGCCGCCTTGCGGGCCGCTGCGCGACGCACGGCCGCGCGTTGCCGCGCCATGCGGCGTTCCTTCGGGGAACGGCCGACGGTGTCTTCCAGCTCGTCTTCAACCGTGGACGACGCCTTGGCTTCATCTGGACTGGGTGGGCCGCTCACCGCCGCCAGAGCACCAACTGGCGACCCGCCAGCAGCCGCTCCGGAGCTGGCCCCCGCAGCGACCTTCGCCGACTCCGGTGCCTTGGCAACCACCGCGCGCGTGCTCGCTTCCGTACCCGCGGCGGCAACCTTCATTTCCGCGGACGCAGCCGGCACTCGCGCCATCGAGCGGCTGGCCATCACTGCTGCCCCCGAGGCGACCGCCACCAGCACCCCCAGCAGGGCGACGACCGCCCAACGTGACCAGCCCGACTTGCCACCATCCGGTGGCCGGCTGTCGTGCATCCAGGCCTGCGATTGGACCGGGCCCTCTGATTCGAGGTCATCGCCGTCATAAATGCGCGTCACCGCGTCATCGCCAGCCTCTTCCTCGTACTCTCCGAGGTCGACGCCATCCTCAGCGGCAGCCGCAATCTCCTCCATCTCATCGGGAGAAGGGGCCGACCTCACCTGATCTGCGGGTGCGGATACGGGCGGGGGCGGCCGCGAGCTGGGGGACTCCTTGAGATCCGCCCACTCCGGGTCGCGAAGGTTTCGGACCTGCCTGCGCCGCTCGAGCAAGTACTGCTCGCAAACTCCCCGCACTTGCGCGCTGATGCTCTGCCGAGCCACGACGGTGCCCGTGCGCCGCACGGCATCCTGCAACGCCGCGGCGAACACATCGACCGTGCTGAAGCCACCACTCGGACCCTGCCGCAACAGCTCCCGAACGATGCCCCCGAGCTCGTCCATTTCGCCCTCGGGCACGCCGGAACCGTCGCCCAGCAGCTCTTGCAGGACCGCCCCCAGCGAGTGTACGTCGACGGCTGGCGTGACGGGCGCTCCCCCCAATAGATCGGGCGAGGCATACGCCATGGCAGCCGCAGGCACGTGCTCACGCCCCACCACTCTCCCGACCGCGCGCGCCCCAATCAGGCCCATCACTTTCACGTCCCCGCGCTCTGTCAGCACGAAGTTCCGAGGGCACAACGAGCCGTGCACGAAGCCGCCCGTATGGTCCTCGTCGAGAGACAATTTGTGGAGCCGCTTCACCAGCTCACACGCTTGCAAGATGATACCGACCGCGACGCCAGAAGGCAGCCGCCGCCCGCGCTCACGCAGCCCTTCGATCATCTGCGCGAGGAAAACACCCTCTTCAAAACCGTAAATCGCAAACGGACGACCGTCGAGTACCCCGTAGTCCAGCAGCGGGACCACGTGCGGGCCGTCGAGCTTCAGCGTCAACAGGGCTTCCAACCACAGCGCGTCCGCGCCGGCGCGAGTCCTATTGTTCTCCCCCGTATGCTTCAGCAGCACCAGCCGGCTCGAGCCCGACGCCTCTCGCTGCTCACCCAGCCAAGTTCCCCACGCACCATCAGCGTCGAGCTCACTCAGAGCCCGGTAGGCGAACTGCCCCTCGGAGACGCTGTCCGGCAACCCGTGCCGCGACTTGAGCCTCTTCGGCTTAGACAACTTGAACACCCCAAACCGTGACCGGTTTGGGGTGCCCAAATTCTGGAACGTGTCCATCCTCTTTTACACCCAGGCCAGCTCTAGTGAAGCTGCAGCTCCCCCTAGCTTAGGGGGAGCCGCTGCGCCGAGCAATCCTCACACTCAGCGCAGCTTCCTCCTGACACTACTCTTACTGCAGGAGCAGAGCTTCTGCTGCCAAGCACACGTCGTCGAGCGGCTGGTTCTCGTTCACTTCCGAGAGAATGCAGAGGCTGTTGACATAGACGGCGGTGAAGTCGTCCCGGTCGAGCCTGCTCTGTTCCAGAATGCCCAATGCGGGATCCAGGTCATTCAGCTCTTGTTCCAGGTCGTCGGGGGTGATGCCGAGGTCGCCCGCTGCATCCGCCAGAGTCACATCTTGATCGAATCGCAAGAACACGAACGAGATGGGGTCAACACCCTGAATCGGCAAATTCGCACGACCCAAAGCCGACTGGTAGAAGGCACTCGAGTCGTCCGCCACGATGCGAGCGAACTCGTCCGCATCGGGGTACACGCCTTCGAGTTGCTCGATATCGTCGTTATTCAGACCACTGTTACGCGCGTTGTCGATCGCGATGTCTCGAACTTCATCCACGACCGGGATCAGACCGGTCTGATGGCAGTTCGAGCACGATACGGAGGTAATGGCGCGGAAGTTGTTCTGGCTCGAGTCGAGGAGGATGTCCGAATCCTCCACGATGACGCTGTTCTCGTCGGCGATGATGTACCCGAACATGCCGTTCGGAAGCGTGAAGATGGCTTCGGTACCACCCTCAGCAAACCCAAACGGATCTTCGAAGATGCTCTCGTTCTGGTCATCCAGGAAGTCGAAGCTCTGCCAGAGCACGCCGGCGCGAACCTCGATGTCGTCCCGCTGAACCATACGATCCTGACGGGAAATGCGTGACCGCGTGGTACCGGCGCGAACCTGATCTTCGTTTTCCAGGTTTGCAGCGACATCGATTTGGAGATCATTGAGGATGAAATTGTCGAGCGTGTCGTTCACGTTGACGTCGATGAGCGCGTAGTAGAGGTTACCAATGGCCGCCGCGTCGAGCATGGAGTCCGCGAACATGACCGGCACCGTCGTACCGGAATCCGCCACTGCGTCGTCCGCGTCATCACCATCGAACGGCACTGCGTACACGTTGTTGGCAACGATGGCTTCCCACTTGTCCACGAAGTCGGTGGCGATACCGTCGATGACAACCGTCACCGGCTCGTCCCAGCCGTAGTCTTCGAGGTCGATGCGGTACAAGGTCTCGTCACGATTGACGGGGACCGGTGCGGTCACCGTGGTATCGGTGGAGAGCGCATTGACCAACTTGGTCAGGGCGTCGCGGTCGCGGTCGAGCGCCGTGCCATCCGCGCAGACGCCCGCTTGGAAGCGGTTGGTCAGCGAGATGTAACGAGCCGTCAGCGCGTCATCGGCGTCCAGACCCTGAAGGTCGTTGGCGACCTCGATGTACAGGTCGTCGTAGCTGAACCGGTTATCGGGACAATTGACGTTGGGGGCATCCACGTCCTCCCAGAACAGCTCGTTGTCGATGAACTGAGCCACGATGTTGATGTTGGCTTGCGACACTGGCGGCCGACCCGAGCGAACCGGGGGCATTTCACCAGCCTGCATGCGCTGGATGATGCGTGAGCCGGCCGAGTCGAGCGGGATGACCTTACCCGTGGCGACGAGCTGGTCCATGTCGCCGATGTAGTTCATGCCGGCTTCAGCCGTTGCGGGCGTCAGCTGGCCACCGTGGCAGGACCCGCACTCCGAGTTCAGAATGTTCTGAGCGGCGGCCTCTGCGAGGTCCCGAGCGCTCGGTTGGTCGGGGCCGTTGGGCACCGGGGTCACTGGTGTCACGACGCCGCAATCTGGATTTTGGGGAGCCGTCAGCGGGTTGTCGCATTCGTCCTCGACGGGGGGCCGCTCGACGGGGATCTGCTCCACATCATCGGGCTCATCATCGGGGGTCTGGTTGTTGTTGTCATCACTACCGCACGCGAGAGCGAGCAATGCGGCACTGAATCCGATGCTAAATGCTCTAAAAGTCATGAGCTTGTTTCCTTTGGATTTCACAGAGTCCTCCAGGTCCTTGTTCTGCGCATCTTATTACTGAATAAATGCGCCCGAGGTTAAGGCGTGGAACCAGTGCCCGAGGTTAAAGGCATTGACTCCGGCCCGAGGTTAAGGCGCTGAGTGCGATGGCGATCTCCGCCACCGAGTGAGAAGTGTAGGGGCAGGTCCGGATCTAGTCAGCCAAAATCGTGACTCTAGGAGTAGTTACGTTGACCTGCGAGAATTCTGGCAGGGCCATATGCTGCTGCGGCGCTGTGTATGGACGTAATTGCTTCCCTTTGGATCAGTGTGCCAGATCCGTTGC
>JANOIG010000303.1:0-5053 GCA_031407405.1 Deltaproteobacteria bacterium | reverse complement strand
CAGCAGCAGTGACTTGCATGAGGGTTGGAATCTCGGTACCCACAATTACCAGGTGCTCGCAACCGAGGTGTTCAACCCCTCGAGCAGCGGCTCCTCTAACTGTACGATTTGGTAAGAGTAGAAGTGGACGGAGCAGTCGCTCCGCTCGCTTCAATGTGACGCGACGGCTCTCCTGACCTGCCTCCAATCCCGGTGGCAGGTCAGCGATGCAGCCAACCTTTGACGGCGCTCGACGGCGCCTTTCGACCCGCTCCGAACCCCAGGTTCGGAGCGGTCGCGCTTTGTGCACCCTGTTCCCAAAGCGCGGCTTCAGGAACACCGGGGAGCCTGATGGGCTGATCCAGCGTGGCTAGGCACCGACGTAGCTAGACGCCTACCGATCACGACGAAGAGCTCGCGCGAGCGCGAACTGGGTGTTGCCCAAGCTGTGAAAGTGTTGTGCACCTTTCGCATGCACAGGCTGTGCAGCTTACAAGTAGGCGTATCGTCATTGCATCGCCTCGAAACCAAGAGGCCACGCTGTGGGTGGGTATTTTTAGGCCGAACCGCAGCAGTGAGTCGCACGAACAGCGCAAGAAGTGAGCAGCGCGCCCCTCTGCAGTCAAGGAGCTCGCAGTATGTGCTTCAACTCGCCAATTCGACTCAGCGGAGCCGGCTCCCGGCATGGTTAATGCAAAGGTTAATGCGAAACGTAAGGCGCAACGTCCACTCGCTCATCGAGGCGCCCCCTGAGCCCCACAGACACCCTGGGCTCGGCAAGAGCGTTTACCGCAACACGACACAGGCTCCCCGAGGACACGGGTAGCCCAATCACCCCCTCCATCCCACCCGAGAAGAAGCATTCCAAATGAAAACGTCACGGCTCGCCATATGCACCTCAGTCTTCGCGCTGCTGCTCACGAACTGCACCTTGGATACCTCCGAGGAGGGCGCGTTCGAAGAAACCAACCTCGCAGAAACCGATCTCGAAGTCACCGACCTGGGCAGCCTTGAAAGTGCCCTGATGACGAAGACCTCGAATGGCACCGGTACCAACAACAACTACTATTGGACGTATTGGAAGGATGGCGGGTCGGTGACCATGACCCTGCCCAGCCAGCCCCTCTTGGCGGGCGAAAATGCGGGCAACTACGCAGTTTCCTGGGGCAGTGGAACCTATAACTTTGTGGGCGGCAAAGGCTGGAGCACCGGATCATCCACGAGGACGATCAACTACAACTGCGGCAGCTGGTCGACGGGCAGCAGCAACGCGTACTTGACTGCCTATGGGTGGACGACCAGCCCGCTCGTCGAGTACTACATCGTCGATAGCTGGGGCAGCTGGAAGCCACCGGGAGGGACGTCGGCGGGCACCGTCAGCACTGACGGCGGCACCTACAACCTGTACAAGACCCGGCGGATCAACGCCCCCAACATCACGGGCCAAAACCAAGACTTCGATCAGTACTGGAGCGTCCGGTCATCGAAGCGAAGTGCCCCGACCGGCAACCAAAAGATCACCTTTGGCAACCACAAGAATGCTTGGGCATCCAAGGGTTGGAACCTCGGCAATCACAACTACCAGGTACTCGCAACCGAGGTATTCAACCCCTCGAGCAGCGGCTCCTCTAACTGCACCGTGTGGTAGTCGTAATAGTGAACGGAGCACCTTAGTCGCTCCGTTCGCTTGAATCTTTCGCCCCGCTCCGAACCCCAGGTTCGGAGCGGTCGCGTTTTGTGGTCGGCGCGCAACGCGAGCGAAAAGGCGGATATGCACCTCCGGCGTCACGATCGAAACGCGACGATCTTGGACGGGCCCGCGCTTGGTTCTCGAGCTCTGGTACGATGGATTGCTGGGCGTCGCCCGAGCAGCCTCCATGCAGTTGGTGCTCGAGCGGCGTTGAAACGAGCTTGATTGAGCTGTTTCGTCTGAGCGGAGAACGCGTTACTCGAGCGCTCGCTGCAGGTGCTCGAGCAAGAACGGCGCCAGGGTGCGAGCGAACGTGGCGGTGATATGGTTGTCGTCACGGTAGACGATCACATTTCCGATCACTGGAAAACACGCCTGCGCATCGCAGTACCGCTCGCTGAGATCGATCAGATGGCTATCAGGGAACGTCCGCGTCGCATCGATGGACGCGTCGAACGCGGAGAACGCTCGCACACGAGGTATGGCGCAGCGCTCGTTGGCCTCGAACAGGTGCTCCCTGACGCACGACGTGGTCATGGCGTCGACGCGAGGATTGTCGGCGATGGCGATGATGCGCGCGCCTCGCTCGGCCTGGGTCTTCCAGACCTCGACTACGCCTCGCACGAGGGCTGTGCGCGGGTCTTCATCCGGCGTCGGGCGTGGCAGCCGCCCGGAGCGCTGGGTCACGAGGATGGCGTCGTAGGGCTCATGCGCGAGCAGCCAGGCTTGGAGCTCGTCGTTCCAGCCTCGGCACGCCTTGGCGCGGGGCCCCTTGAAGTGGCCGGCAGCGGCGGTTGTCCAGGTGCAACTGCCCTTGCTGGCAATGTCGATGCGCCACCTCTGCTCTGTGGCGATGGCCTCGAGCGCGGGAATGAGCATGCCCATGTGGGAATCGCCGATCGCGGCCAGGCGCTTGACGTACCCAGTCTCAGGTCCGAGTGTGCACACTTGCAGCGCCGAGCCGTCACCATACCAACAATCGGTGCGACGCGTGTCGAGATTCATCAAGCTCGGGTGCGGCAGCAGCACGCCGGCCAGCGCCGGGTTGTTGCACGGCTCGCCCCAGCGCGTAGCCTTCGCGCCAAAACACGCTGCATTTTCGGCGTGCAGCCGCTCGGCCATGGTGAAGGACGCGCGCACCTCGTGCTCGATCGCAAGCGTACCGAGCTCGGCGGCCACGACGATCACGAGCATGCCGGCGCTGCTCCAGACGGCGACCTGCAGGGGCCCGAGCGCGCGCTGAGGCCAGCGGCCGTAGCGGATGGGGTTCTCCACCCAGCGTGTCGTCGCCCAGGCGAGCGTGACCGAAGCGACGCACAGGATGAGCTTGTCGGTGTGCCCCAGAGCCCGCTCGAGCGCGATCGGCGTGAGCACGAAGAGCGGCCAGTGCCACAAATAGACCGAGTAGGAGATGTTTCCGAGGAACTGAAGCGGGCGCTCGACAGTCGAGGGCGTTCGTGCGGCGCGGTGCCCTGCCGCGCCGACCACTGCCGCCGCGCCGAGCACGGGTACGAACGCCGCGACGCCCGGCATGCGGGTGTCCGAACCGAACACGAAGGCAGCGCTCGCGATGGCAAGCCAGCCGAGCGCGGCGCTCCACACCGGTATTGGCCGAGCTCTGAACGCGAGCAAGGCCCCCGCCGCGAACTCCCAGGCGCGAGTGCCTGAGGAGAAGTACGCGACCGAGGAGGACTCGAGCGTGGTCTGTAAGGAAAACACGACGCTGCCCGCTGCGGCGAGCGCCAGCACGGCCGCGAGCGAGCTCCGCCGGCCTATCCATGGCAGCTTGCGCTGCGCCGCCATGCCGGCGAGCAAGAGCAGCGGCAGCCCCAGATAGAACTGTTCTTCCACCGAGAGCGTCCAGAAGTGCTGCACCGGCGACGCTTTGTTCGTCGAGTTGAAGTAGTCGACCGAATCGGCCGCGAGCACCCAGTTCTGAAAGTACAGCGCCGACGCCTGGAGCTCTCTGAAGTATTGGGTCCAGAGGCGCCGCGGCGCCCACGCGAACGTGGCAGCCGCCGAGCAGGCGAGCACCAGCAGCGACGCGGGCAAGAGCCGGCGCGCTCGCCGCGTCCAGAACTGGGCGAGCGAGATGCTGCCGGCGCGCTCCACCTCGTCGAGCAGCTGTCTCGTGATGAGGAAGCCCGAGATGACGAAAAATACGTCCACGCCGACATAACCGCCGGGGACGTACGCCGGCCAGGCGTGGTAGAGCACCACCAGCGCCACAGCGCCCGCGCGCAGCGCCTGGATGTCGGGATTCGTGGGACGCTCACTCCCCGACCTTCGCACCGAACTGTCGCCCATTGCTGCTGCCCCGAGCCAATACGGACCGAACGGCGCGCTGGCTCAGGCCCGAGCGTATGCGCCCCGAATCACCAAACCCCTTGCCTGCCGACGGGGGCGGGCGCCCTTACTCCCGACGTGCTAGGTGAGCACGATGAGCGGGCGTTCGGGCATCGCCCATGCGCTGTGGATGACGGCGCTGCTGGGTGCGTGGGCGCAGCCACAATCGGCGGTCGCCAGCGAGCCGACGCCCCGGGACCGCGAGCCGCTGTACGCAGCGCCAGGCGATTGCCCGTCGCGGCAGGCATGGAATGACGGGCTTCGTGCACGTCTGCCCGAGCGCTTGCGTCACGACGTGGCTCGCCGTCGCTTCACCGTGCAGATCGAGAGCGTGCCCACGGTTGGTGCTAGTCAGGCTCGTTACATCGGTAGGCTCGGAGCGGAGAAAGCCGCGGGGAGCGAAGGGCGGACCGTGAGTGGAGGGTCCTGTCGCGAGGTCGCCGACGCTTTGACGCTGATCGCTGCGCTCGAAATGCAGGCCAATGCGCCGATCGCAGCGCCAACCACCCTTTCAGAGCCCGACGCGATAGCCCAACCAGACACACGGGACCTGACCGAGGATGAGGCGAACGACCCGAGTGACCCAGCGCGGTTGCGGATTGCGGCCGCGGGGTTTGCGTTGTTTCAATCCGCCAGCGCTCCTCGAATGACCGCGGACATCGGGGTCGGAGTCACTCTGAGCTGGCAGACCGAGAGCTTGCAACCTTGGCTCATGTTGGGTGTCTATTGGGGCGACGACGAGGTGCGGGTGCGCGGCGGCGCGGCCGCGGCGCATTTCGAGCGCTGGTCGACCTACGTCGTGGGCTGTCCGCTCCGGTTTCCGCGGCGCTCGGCCGCCGGGGTGCGGCCGTGTGCGAACGTCGATTTGGGCCGATTGAGCGGCGAGGGACAAGCGGTGCGCCGAGCTCGGGAGAGCTCCTCGCTGCTCGCCAGCGCAGGTTTGGACCTGCGGCTCGAGTGGACCGTCTTGGAGCGGATCGAGCTCGGGGCTCTGCTCGGGGGAGTGCTGACCCTTTCCCGCCCACGCTTCTTTTTTGC
>JANOIG010000263.1:0-10359 GCA_031407405.1 Deltaproteobacteria bacterium | reverse complement strand
GCGTGTTGGAGCAGGCCAAACGCCAGGACTTGAGCCGCATATTCGAGCTCAAGCGCTACCTCGTCTCGATGCGCAAGGTGCTGTCGCCACAGCGCGACACGATGGCCATGCTGGCCCGACGGGGGGACCCGCGCGTGAGCGAGCAAACCGCCCTCTATTTCCGTGACGTGCACGACCACCTCGCGCGCCTGACCGAGTCGATCGAGGCCAATCGGGACATCTTGGGCAATGCGCTCGACGCCTACCTCTCGTCCGTCTCCAACCGGACGAACGAAATCATGAAGTACCTGACGCTGCTCAGCGCAGTGTTCCTGCCGCTGGCCTTCATCGTCGGATTTTTTGGACAGAACTTCGAGAACTTGCCGGGCCTCCCAGACTGGCCCAAGCGAGACAGGCTCATGTATTTCATGGTCGCGCTGTGTGTTGCGACGCCCGTCGGCATGGTGACCTGGTTTCGGCTGCGACGCTGGATCTGATTGTACCGACCACCGTTGGGGCTTTTCGCCACGGCCCACGCAGGGCTATGACGATGGTGATGTAGGCATGGCGTTGCACTTTAGAATGTTGCAGGACAGAAACCCCTGCGTGACAATCCACCACGTTGAGGCAATCAGCTACGTTCGCAGAGTCATACACAGGAAGCGAAGAACTTGTGGATAAGAGGCTTCAGGACGACTCGGGCGCCGGGCTCCACGAGGCAGGCGGCTCCCTCCACGTGGCTGGCGTGATTCGAGCGGAGGTACGGGCCTGTTCCGCCGGAATACGTGCGGAATGCCCCGATAGCTGCTCGAACTCGACGACGTCGTGGCTACAAAAAATTTGTACTTCGCGTCCATGTTTGCGCCGCAGAGCCCGCAACCGACGTTGATTGGTCAGGCGCGCCTGTCGATCCTTCTCCATCATGGTTTGGTACAGCCGCAAACCGGGCGGGCACCAGGGGCGCGTGGCGTCCATCTCGCCGTGAAAAAAATAGGCGTCCCCCGCTTGCAGCCGCCAGCCGCCAGCATCCGTGTTCACCGCGACACCTGCGTGGCCATGCGTGTGCCCGATCAGGGGGACGAGCACGATTTCCGATGGCAGGCCGTCGAGAGATTGCACGTGCTCGAAGCCGAACCATGTGCACCCGTCGACGACGGTATACGCCCGCCAGTTGTCCCGGGTGGACCATTGTGCGGGCCGGTACCTTCGGCGGTCGAGCCAGGTTCTTTGAGCCGTGGCATGGTCGCGCTCACGCGCGAGCAAGTGGACGCGCGCCCAGGGGAAGTCATCGAGGCCGCCGGCGTGATCGAAGTCGAGATGAGTGAGCACGATGTGGCGCACATCACGAGGCTCGAAGCCAAGCCGTTCGATCTGCCGGACCGCAGTCATCTCCTCTCGTAACTCCGGGCGCAGCAGCGTCAGAAAATAGTGGCTAATGCGGCTTTTGGGGTCAGCCACGTCCCGCAAACCGAAACCCGTGTCGACCAGCACGAGCTGTGAGCCCATCTCTACGAGCAAGCAGTGGCAAGTCAGGTGGCCTCCGCCCATGAGCTCAGGCGTCCGACGATCCACCCACATGCCGCCAAGCGGACAAGTCGAGATACAATTCAGGTGATGTACGCGGACCATGGGACCTCTCATGCATCCGCCGTGCCGTCAGTCCGGCCGCCAGCTTGGATGCACGCGCGCGCAGCGTATCGGTTGGGCCGGGCCCGCCCCTCACGTCGCCTCACGACGCCTCGGGGCACCGACCACTCGTGTGGCTCCCTTGCCTGTATTCATTCCTGAACGACGACCACTTGCATTACGAGGCGAAAATTCAGGGCGGTGAGATCAGGACGACACTGGGAAAGTACGTTCTGTAGCGAGCATCGTCACGGGTCAAAAGGCGAAAACCCGACACGGCGGCATGTGCACCGACGTAGAAGTCTGGCAGCGGCGCCCGGCGTACTCCTCCACGTCTTCGGTATTTGAGGAACGCTTTGCCAGCGAGAAATGCAGCCTCGTACGGCAAGCTCTCGCGGCGGAAGACATCCGAGGGCAGAGCCGCTTCGATGTCTTCAATCTTCTCGTACGCGACCGAAACCTCCGCGTAGATGAGCGGATTGACAACGAGTGTTGCCTCGTTTGCTGCAGCCTCGAGCGCACCCGATGACCACTCGAGCCAAACAGGGTCATTCGTCGCGACATCGAGTAAGACGTTGCTGTCGACGAGCACGGGCTTCATGACGGCGGATTTAACGGCGCCTCGTGAGAGCGAGGATCTCATCGGTACTCATTTGAACGTCTGCAGTACCACGAAGACGAGTGACGATGCTTTCGCCTCGGCTACGGCCCTTTCGTGGCTGCCCCTTGACGAGGCGAACAGCATTTCCTTCGACCCGAAATTCAACTTCCGTTTCCGGCAGAAGACCGAATCGTGCCCGAATTTCGGCAGGAATGGTCACCTGTCCCTTCGATGTAATTCGCATGTAATACTCCTACTGGTAAGAATACGACATGCGGCGTCACTCGGCAAGGCCGTCCAGCTGTGTCAGCGGTCGGCGGCGACGCCGCATTCGTTAGAAATTTTGCCTCGGAGGGCGGCCGCAGTGCCTCTGGGGTGGCTCTCGACCCGCGTGCGCGCCGCGTCCCGAAGCTCGCGCGGCGGCGTACGGCGTGGGTCCGGACAAGACCCCGAACCATAAATTAGGCAGATGTCCTCGTCTTGACCCCGCGGGTGAAGCGCAGCATCGTTAGTCGGGCCATGTCTGAAGATTGCGGAATTCGAGCCGCCTCTCCTGCCGACTATGAGGCGACATGTGCGCTGTTCGATGGGCTCGATGCGCTGCATCGTGAGCAATTGCCGTGGCTGTTTCGGGCTCCCACGGAGCGACCGAGATCTCAGGCTCGCTTCGACGAGCTCGTGTCCTCGCAGCGCTCCTCGATTCTGCTGGCCGAGGCCGGTGGCATTGTCGGGCTCGCCACGGTGCGGCTGCAAAGTGCGCCTGCTTTCGCCATATTCATTCCACAAGACTGGGGGGTGATCGACGATATCGTCGTACTGCCGGCGTGGCGGCGACGCGGGATCGGAGCACCTGCCGGTCTCGACGAAGCTGCGGCGGCCGCTGCCGGGGGCTGGTTGACTCAATCCTTGCTGGTGAGGATGGGTTCTTTTTCGATCAACCCGACGAGCTCCCCGGCGCTGAGCTGCGCGGCTTGGCTGCCCCCGCGCAGCAGCGCGTCGGCGAGCGCTTGTTTGTTTTGGTGCAAGAGGACGATGCTCTCTTCAATCGTGTCTCTGGTGATCAGCCGGTAGACGGTCACGGGCCGATCCTGGCCGATGCGGTGCGCTCGGTCGGTGGCCTGGGCTTCGACGGCAGGGTTCCACCAGGGGTCGAGGTGTATGACATAGTCGGCTCCGGTCAGGTTCAGCCCAAACCCGCCTGCCTTCAGGCTGATCAGAAACAGTGTGCCAGTGCCCGCCTGGAACGCGTCCACACGGGCCTGGCGTTGGGCTTTGGGGGTGGAGCCATCCAGGTACTGATAGCTGATGCCGCTTTCGTCCAGGCGCTGGCGCACGAGCTCCAAAAAGTCGACGAACTGGCTAAAAACCAGCGCCCGGTGCTGATTTTCTCGCAGCTCGGTCACTAAATCCAAGAGCGCCAGGATCTTGGACGCCTCGCTGTCCGCCTCGGGGAAGACCAACCGGGGGTGGCAACAGTAGCGACGCAGCCGCGTGATCTCCGCGAGTATTTCGATCTTGTTGTCGCGCCGCCCGTGGGAGGTGTGCAACTTGTCGTGGATCTGGCGGCGCAAGAGGGCATACCCTTGCGCCTCGGATTCGCTCAGGTGCACCGAATGATGCACGATGGTGAGCGGCGGCAAGTCGGCGAGCACCTCCGCCTTGGTGCGCCGCAGGATGAACGGCTTGATCTGTTCTTGCAAGGTGAGCCGGGCCACAGCGTCTGCGTTTCGCTCGATGGGTTTGAGAAAGCGACGGTTGAAGACACGCCAGGGCCCGAGCAGCCCTGGGTTGAGGAATTCGAAAATGCTCCACAGATCACCCAGGTGGTTTTCCACCGGGGTACCCGTGGCCGCGATGCGACATTTGGCTGGCAAGCGGCAGGCGGCGCGCGCGCGCTGCGCCTGTGCGTTCTTGATGAACTGCGCCTCGTCCAATACGAGTGTGCCCCAGTGCACGGTCGACAGCGCCTCCACGTCTTGTTGCATGAGGCCATAGCTGCAGACCACCAGCTGCGGCGCACGATCACCGCCGAGCTCGACCAGCAGCTGTGCTCGGTCGGGGCCGGCGTATTCACGCACCGTCAACGTTGGTGCAAAGCGCGCGGCTTCGAGCACCCAATTGGTGCACACCGACGTGGGCGCCACGACCAGGGTCGGCCCCTCGTGCACGCGCGTCAACAGTAACGCCAGGATCTGCACGGTTTTACCCAACCCCATGTCATCGGCCAGGCACGCGCCCAGGCCGAGCGCGCTCAGATACGATAGCCAGCGGAAGCCCTCGGACTGGTAGGCTCTGAGCTCGGCCTGCAACGTGGAGGGCAAGAGGACCGGCTGGTTTTTGATCGTTTCTACCCGTGTGAGCCAGTCTCGCGTCGCCGTGTCGACGCTGAAGCCCTCGCCAGGCTGTTCCGTAGCTTCCAGGTCGGCGAGGGCGCCGAGCACGTGCAGGTTACCGGCGTGAATCTCGATTTCCCGCGGCCGATGGGGCAAAGGTACGGTGCCCTCGAGCGCCGCCATGACGCGCCGCACTCGGGCTTCGATGGCCACGAAGTCACCGTTGGGCAGCCGCACGAAGCGGCCATTGGCCACCACGGTGCCCTGCGCGAGCTCGCCCAGCGGTATCTCTGTTTCCAGGTCGAGCTTTACGCCGCCGGTGGCGAGGTACCAGCCCTTCTTGCGCCGCAGCGTGCCCTGTAGGCTCTTTGTGGTCACGCGGCCGCGCACGCGCAAGGCTTCGGACTCCGGCCATTCGAGCTCATAACGCTCGGGCACGTCGCGCAGCTCGAGCAGCAGCTCCAAGATCCCGGCTTCGTCGAAGTCCCAGCTCTCCAGCGCTTCACCCGGCACTCGGCCTTCGGGATCGAGGCTGCGCTCGAGCAGGCTCGAGCAAGCCGCGATGAGGCACGAGACCCGGGCTCGCTCGAGCGCGAAGTCGCGCGAGCAGAGCAGCCGCTCACCGCCCGCATACAGCGAGATTTCACGCCGACCGGTGCCGGCCATGAAGAACCGGCCTTGTGTGCCGAACGGCCTCACCCCCGCCTGCACGAGCCACGCGCCCGCTTGGGGCGACAGGCGCAAGCACACCGTCGGGTCGGCCTCTACGTGACGCTCGGCGCCGAGGTGCCGGCTTTGCACCTCCACCCCGTGCGATAGCTTGCCGAGCACCCGCAGCGCCTGCTCTTCACGCTGCTTCGGCACGCGCAGCCCGTGGGGCAGCAGGTCGATCACGCGTTGCATGGCGGGCGTGACCCGGTAGACGAGGAGGCGGCTGTCGTTCTCGACCACTACGTTGACGCCCAACCGGGCGCCCGCCGGTTCCACACAAATCGTCAAGAAGCCGCGGTCGTCCGCTGTTTCGATGCGACACGCACCGCGCGCCACTTCCACGCGCGCTCCGCCGCGTGCGCCGTTGAACACGCGCGGGTGACCGATCAACGCTTCCAGCGCCTCTGGCGTAAACTCGCGCCTGTCCTCGGCGAGCTCGCGTGTGCACGAGAGCACGCTGCTGTCCTCGGGAGGCAATTGGTAGGAGAGGGCGTGCAGCTGAGCCAAAGGCAGGCGGCGCCCACGAGACCAGCCCGCCTGCTTGAGCTCCTGAAGGGCAGGCCGCTCGAGCGACCCGTCCGCCATGTTCACGAACCAGGCGATCCGCCGCCCGACGTCGTGCTCAGCATTGGGTTCCTCGGACAGCGCGTCGAGCGCGTCGAGCGCTCGTTCCCACTCGGGCTTCGGTGTGATGAGGTCGCTCAAGCAGAGCTCGCCGGGACGACACTCGAAGGTGTCGAGGAACAGCCGCGCCTTCACGGCTTCAAACTCCTGGTCGAAGTAGAACGCGCTCAGCGCGCGCGCCAGGAACAGCGCTTGCCGCCCCATCCACGAGTAGCCCGCCTCGAGCCAGAGCGCTCCCGACCGAACCAGCTGAGTGGCCCACGCCGCGCGTGTCACTTCCTGCTTTTGGTGCAGGTGCACGGTGATGCCGAGGATGAGGAGCTCCCAACTCGAGGCATTACGGGCGAGCTGATGCACGTCCAGCCGCGCGCACTCGGCCTCGAGTTGGGCGCCGTAACGCAGCAGCGTCCGAAACGCCCGCTCCACGCCGGTGGCATTGGATTCAGCGTTCCGCGGTGGAAACTCGCGTTTCGCATCCAGAGTGGCTTTGGGCGTGCCTCGGCTGTACCCGATGAGCGCGAGCAGTGGCGCGACGCTGCCCGCGTCCGGGGGCTGCGCCGAGCTCTGCTGCCGCTCCTCCAAGAGCTGACGAGCAGCTGCCAGGTCGCCGCTTTGGTAATGGGTTGCCACCAGCAATGCCAGGCGCTGCGCGCTCGGTAGCCGAGCGGCGTGCAGCTCGGCGATCTCGGGCCGCCCGCGCAGGACCGCATGCTCGCCCAAGGTTTGATGCAGCGCCGTTTCGCTCAGGCCCGCCCCCTCCGGCGCATGGGTTGCGGGCGCCACGGCCGACTCGAGCTCCGACCGGAGCCAGCCAAACAGGGCATCGCACTCGTGAAGGCCGGACAGGGCCTCGCGCAATACGCGTTGGGCCGCCGGCAACGCCGCTTCCTTCCAGGTGGCTTTGAACCAAACCGCGTCGAAAGGTCTGGTAATGGCCTCACGCAGGAGCTCCTCGGCCTCTAGC
Source organism: Deltaproteobacteria bacterium (assembly GCA_031407405.1). Classification (GTDB taxonomy): domain Bacteria; phylum Myxococcota_A; class Polyangia; order Polyangiales; family Polyangiaceae; genus SZUA-265. The sequence continues at coordinate 3,521 of JANOIG010000263.1, read as the reverse complement.
TCTTCACCCAGGCGGCCCGAGGCCTTGGGCAACGAGAACGTGTAACGCTGAAACTCCTGCAGGCGGCCCGCCTGCAACAACAACGCAAACGCCCCGAGCGAGCGCTCTCCCAACAGGCCGTGCGTGGCTGCTGCCACGAGGTCCAGCTCACCCCTCAGCGCGAGCTGGCGGATGACGAGCTGGCGAAACTCCGCGTGGACGGCGTACACGGCTTCGGTCACCCCCGCGCGCGCCAAGCTGGACGCCCGGGCGCGGCCGGCCTCGACCAAAAGACCGCTCTTTAGCCAAGCGCCGAGCTCATCCAGCGGTGTGGCGCTCGATGCGCCAGGGTGGGTCCGACCGGTGCTGCGCAGGGCGGGCTCGCCCTCACGCGGTCGCCCCGACACGGGTTTCGCTCCGGCCGCTTTCCAGCCTGCAGCCTCCGATCCCACGCCGAACGTGCCGGCCAGCCGCAGAATCGGTGTGAGGCCGAGCTCGCGCTCGACCGCAATGGCGCCCAGCAGCCGGTGCTCCGGAGCGGACAAGCGCCGCGTCAAGAACTCGAGCCGGTGTTGAACGCCCTTCACCCTCATCGACTAACGACAGGCGACCCAACACTCAAGAGATTTGCTCCCGGCTCCCGGGCGGGCGCGAGGCGAGTCATTCTGGACGCGCAGGTCAGGCTAGAAAGTTCGCCGCAGCGCGGCTAAGAAGGCGAGATTGTGTTTGATGCTCTAAAGCGCGGATTTCGAGAGGCCCAGAACCGTCTTGCAGGGCTGACGGAGCTGACCAAAGACAGCATCAAGCCGGCACTTGCCGAGGTGCGGACGTCATTGCTCGAAGCGGATGTCGAGCTCGGGGTGATCAAGCGTTTCCTCGGGCGCGTCGAGGAGCGTGCGCTGGGCCAAACCGTGCGCACCAGCGTCAAGCACGGAGGCCAGAAGTACCAGGTTTCGGCCAGCGATCAGTTCATCAAGGTGTGCCACGACGAGCTGGTCGAGATGATGACCTCCGACGGCGAGGCCGTCCGGATGGCGTCGGGTAGCGCGCCGACTCAGGTCATGATGGTAGGCCTGCAAGGGTCGGGCAAGACCACGACCAGCGCCAAGCTCGCCCGGCGTTTCGCCGCAGAGGGGCAGCGGCCGCTCTTGGTGGCGGCCGACATGCAACGCCCCGCGGCCGTGGAGCAGCTGAAGGTGTTGGGCGCACAGATCGACGTGCCCGTGTTCAACCTGCCCGGCGAAACACCGCTCGCCATTAGCCGCGCCGCGCGAGCCGAAGCCAAACGTTTGGGCTGCAACGTCATCGTGTACGACACCGCCGGGCGCTTGGCCATCGATGAGCCATTGATGCAGGAGCTGAGCGACATCAAGAGCGCGGTTTCGCCCGAGAACATCTACCTCGTGGTGGACGCGATGATCGGGCAAGACGCGGTCAAGACCGCGCGCACGTTCAATGAGCGGCTGGGTATCAGCGGTGTGATCCTGACCAAGCTGGACGGCGACGCGCGCGGCGGCGCAGCGCTCAGCATCAAAGAAGTGACCGGGGCCCCCGTGGTGTTCGCGGGCACCGGTGAAACCACCGACAAGCTCGAGGAGTTTCGTCCCGAGGGCATGGCCGGCAGGGTGCTCGGCTTGGGTGACGTGGTCGGGCTGATGAAGGACTTCGAGGAAGTCGTCGATCAGAAAAAGGCCGAAGAAGACGCGGCCCGCATGTTGTCCGGGGAATTTACCCTGGAAGACTTCCTGCAGCAAGTGCGCATGATCCAGCAGATGGGCCCGCTCAAAGACCTGGTGGAGAAGATTCCGGGCATGGGCGGCATGCTGCCCGCCGGTGCGGATCTGGATGGCAAGGAGTTCTCGAAGATTGAAGCCATGATCCAGTCCATGACGCGCGCGGAAAAGCGTGACGCGCAGCTGCTCGTGCGCGAGCCGTCGCGCGCGGGGCGGGTCGCCCGTGGCTCGGGGACCCCCGTCGAAGCAGTCAATGAGCTGGTGCAGAAGTTCGTCTTCATCAAGCAGATGATGGGCAACTTCGGCGGCAATGCCGGCATGCTCGGCAAGATCCCGGGCATGAAGAACCTGGCCATGGCGCGCAACCTGCGGCGGGCAGCCAAGTCGGGCAAGCTGCCCGCTGGGATGGGTATGCCGGGCGGGTTTCCGGGCATGCCCATGATGCCGGGCATGCCGGGCGGGTTTCCGGGTATGCCGATGATGCCAGGCATGGGTATGCCGGAGGCAGCGGGCGAGGCAGGGGGGCCGAAGATGCGAGTCTTGTCGCGCAGCGAAAAAAATGCACGTAAAGGCCAGCGCAAGCGCGAGCGCTCGGCGCGCAAGAAGAACCGGGGCAAGAACTAGTGCCTCGTTTCTCTCCCCGAAATCACGAGAGTACTCGCACCAGCAATTTTTCTTGGGCGGCGCTTCGCGCCGAGCACCGGGTGCCATTGCACATCGATTCAGCAGAAACGCAGTACTAACCCGGCACTGGCGCGTGTGCGAGCGACGACGTATGCCGAGCCAACGAAACGGTAGAAGGAAAGATTCATGCGACCACGACAAACGGTGTTGGTGCTCCTGAGCCTCTGGTCTTTGGCCCTCGCGGCGCCCAGCTGCGTGAGCGGGACACCGACGAATACCGAGCCTACGGACGAAATAAAGGCAAATATCCTCGACCAAGCTCCCGAGGGTTTGACCCCGCTGAACGTCAATTTCGACGACAAGATCACGCTGATCGGCGTCAAGGTCGATCCGGGGCTCGATATCGATCCGGGCCAGCGCGCCAAGCTCACCATGTATTGGCGAGCCGATAGGGCGCTCGGCGAACCGGACTGGAAGCTGTTCACCCATGTGCTCGACGGTTCAGGTGATCGCTTGATGAACATCGACAATGTCGGCACCCTCAGGCATTTGGGCCGCAACGGTCAGGCGTGGCCGCCCAGCAGCTGGGTCGCCGGCAAAGTGTATGTCGACGAGCAGAGCTTCACGATGCCCCGCAAGGTCAAGAGCTCTCAGGTGCAGGTCGTCGTGGGGATCTGGAAGGGGCGGCAGCGCCTTGCCGTCCGGAGTGGGCCGTCGATCAGTGAAAACCGCGCTTTGGTCGCCACGTTCACGACGCGACCCAGTGCCAAGGACAAGAATGGTCGGGTTCCGCAGCTCGAGGTCGCACGGCTGAAAAAGGGCTCGGCGATTCGCATCGACGGCAAACTGGACGAAGCGGCGTGGAGCGAGGCGGCTGCCACCTCGGCGTTTGTGAACGTGCGCACGGGTGACCCGGATCCCAAGGCCGCGGTGCAGGGCAGCGCCAAGGCGGTCTGGGATGATAAATCGCTCTACCTGGCCTTTGACGTCAAGGATGAGGACGTGGTCGGTGGCTTTGACAAGCAGCAGAAGGATCCACAGCTCTGGACCAAGGATTGCGTGGAGATCATGATCGACCCGGATGGCAACGGGGACAACAAGGACTACTACGAGATCCAGATCAATCCGCAGAACCTGGTCTTCGACTCGCGATTTGATGAATACAATCTCCCGAAAGAGGAGCCC
>JANOIG010000237.1:0-5240 GCA_031407405.1 Deltaproteobacteria bacterium | reverse complement strand
CGACAGCTCTGCCGATCGCTCGAGCAGGCACATCGCGATCGAGTACACCTCTTCGCCCGTTGCGCAGCCGGGCACCCAGATTCGTACGGGTGCGTCCGAGGCCGGGTCTTTCAATAGTAGCGGCAGCACCGCTTCGCTCAGCGCCTGGAAGACCTCCGGGTCTCGAAAGAACTGGGTGACCGAGATGAGGCAGTCCTCGTACAGGGCCGTCGCTTCTCCCGCGTTCGTTTCGAGCTGTTGCGCGTACTCGTGGAGCGTCTCGACGCGGGTCACCGCCATGCGGCGGGCGACGCGCCGGCGCAAGGTCGTTTTCTTGTAGGCGCTGAAGTCCATGCCGACGCTCGCCCGCACCAGCCCGAGGATCCTGGCCAGGCCCTCATCGTCGTCGTTGCCCTCTTTCTTCGCCGCGGCGCGGGCGGTTGTGGCGGCCCGATCGCTCTCTCCGATCGCGATGTAGGGGTGCTGACGAAGGCGCATCAGCTCGCTGGCGATGCTCTCCGGCGGCAGGATGAAATCCACGCTGCCGGCCGCTATGGCGCTACGCGGCATGTCATCGTTCTTGGCCGATGCCGGGTCCTGGGCAAAGGCGATCCCACCCTCGGCCTTGATCGCCTGCAGACCGAGCGTGCCATCCGAGCCCATGCCCGACAGGATCACTCCGATGGCCCGATTTCCCTGCACCTCGGCCAAGGTCCGCAAGAAAGAATCGATCGGCATGTGCGGCGGTCCCGCGGGTGCTCGCGGCACCAGGTTCAGCACGCCGTCCACCAGGATCAGGCCTTTGGAGGGTGGAATGACGTAGACTCGATTCGGCTCCACGCGTACGTCGCCCTTGACCTCGAAGACCTCCATCCGTGTGGTCGTGGACAACAGCTCGGCCAGAATGCTCTCGTGATTGGGGTCGAGGTGCTGGACCAGCACGAAAGCCATGCCGGTGTCGGCGGGCAGGGCCCCGAGCAGCTGTCGGAAGGCTTCCAGCCCACCCGCCGATGCTCCGATGCCGACGATGGGAAACGGCCGGGGGTTGCCCGACTCGAGGCGCCCGGCAAGCCCAGGCGTGCACGGCAGCGCCGTGCCGGAAGGCTTCGCCACCTTCACGGCTGCCTCGTTCCGAGGTGAGCTCCGGCCGAGTGAGGTCCGTTTGGCATGCCGGCCAGCTCCGCGACGGCCGCGATGAGCGCTTCGGGCCGAATCGGCTTTTCGAGCAACATGCGAAAGCCCGACGCGAAGGCCTTCTGACGATCCTGCCGCCGCGCATAGGCCGAGAGCGCGGCCGCCGGGGGGGCACTGGAGCCCTTCAGGGCCACGATCTTTTGCATCAGTTCGTAACCGGTCGCCTCGGGCATGGCGATGTCACTGAGGAGGACATTCGGCATCGAGCGATTGAGCGCCACCAGCGCCTCCGCCGCCGACGCTGCGATGGTGACCACGGCGCCTCGACCCTCCAGCACGAACTGCAGGACCTCGCAAATGTCCCTGTCGTCGTCCACGAGCAAGACACTGATGCCGGCCAGCACGCGCTCCTCGTGCCGTTCGCCCTCCACCGCTTCCGGGGGCCCGGGAGCTGGTGCGGCCGCGTCGGCCAGCGGCAGCTCGACCGTGAAGGTCGCGCCCTGGTCGTGTCCCGGGCTCTCCGCCCGAACCTCGCCACCGTGCAGCGTGACCAGGTTCTTGACGAGCGCCAGGCCCACCCCAAGCCCACCCTGGGCACGGGTGCTCGAGCCATCCGCCAGGATGAAGGGCGCGAAGAGTTTTGGCAGCACCTCGGGGCTGATCCCCGAGCCTGTGTCGATCACCCGGATCCGCGCCAGCGAACCGGCGCGCTCGAGCCGTACTTCGACGCGGCCACCGGACGGTGTGAACTTGATCGCGTTCGCCACGAGGTTGGCCACGATTTGGCTCAGCCGCGCCGGGTCCGCCACGAGCGGCATGACGGTTTCATCCAGGGTCACATCGAGCTGGACCGCCTTTTGCTCCGCCCGTGACCGCTGCGCCAGTACCGCCGCTTCGATCACCTTTGCCGGTTCCACGGCTTGCAGATCGAGGCGCAGAGCCGCCTTGGCGATGTTCGACAGGTCGAGCAGGTCGTCGATGAGCTTCGTCTCGGCGCGTACGCTGCGCTCGATGGCCTCGAACGCGCGCTGCCGCTCCGGCGCGCCCGCCTGGGCCGAGCGCAGAATGTCGGCCCAGGCCAGTATCGTGTTGAGTGGAGTCCTGAGCTCGTGCGAGACCAAGGCGAGGAACTCGTCTTTGGCCCGGTTTGACAGCTCGGCGGACTGCCGCGCCGCTTCGATTTGGCGGGTTCGCTCGGCTTGCAGAGCGCTGGCACGCAGCATGGAAAAGTAAGCGGCCAGCTTCGCGGCGACCACCGACAGCCGGCGGAGGTGCCCTGCGTCGTACGCGACGCCAGTGCCACGCACGAACAGGACGCCGACCACCTCGTCCAACCCTACCAGAGGAACGGCCAGGTGTGCCCCCGCTGAGGTAGCTTCGGAGGGGTTCTCGTGCTGCTCCAGGAGGCGGCCGAGCAGCGCCGTCGTCGTGGCCATCAGCTCGGTTCGCTCGGCCGGCGACGCACTCGGCGGGACGAGAAGACGCGACGCGCGCCCGGGCTGCGCGTCGAGCACGGCGCAGCTCGCATACGGCACGAGCGAACGCAGCCGCTCCAGCGCGCGGATCACGCGCGCGTCGGAATCCTCGGCGGACTCGAGCAGGTGCGCGATGTCGTAGAAGGCGCGGCTCACGGATTCTTGGGCGGAGTCGCGTGCGTCCTCGGTCATGGTTCGTTCGACGGCACGGGGAGCCCCGTCAGCACCCCGCGCAGCCCCTCGAATGGCTCCCCGACCTGGACCCCGCCGGACCCGACGCTGAGTGGGCGCACGTCGGCCGCGTGACGCACCCCACGTGCCTTCAGCACCGACAAGGCGCGATCGAGGCGCCCCTCGAGCTCTACGAACTTGAGCTGAATGACGTTGTCCGCGGCGAACGAGACGCCGTGGCCCGACAGTTGCGCAGAGCCCAGCAGATCCGCCACCTCCATGTTCATGTTGAGCGTGACCCCTTGCGCCTGGAAGTGTTTCGAGATCGCGTACACGAGCTCCTTGAAGCGCCGGTCGGAGGCCACGCTGAGGGCCAAGCTGGTGAGGCTATCGAGCACGGCGCGCCGCGCCCCAACTTTTTCTACCTCCCGCCGCGCTCTATCGAGGAAGCGGTCGGTGGACAGCTCGACCGGCGAGACGTAACTCAGCGTCAAGAGGCCGCGCTCCTCGAATTCCGGAAGGTCCCAGCCCAGACTTTGAGCGTACCCGCGCAGCTGCTCGGGGGTTTCCTCCAGCATGAACTGTATGCCCGCTTCGCCTTTTTGTGCTCCCTCGAGCAGGAACTGCAGACCCAGGAGGGTCTTTCCCGTTCCGGTTCCACCCTGCACGATGGTCGTGCTGGCCCGGGGTAGACCACCGCCGAGCATGGCGTCGAGCCCGGCGACGCCGGTCGAGGCCCGCGCGGGGATTGAGATGGGTCGCGTTGCGGCAACGGTGGACTCTGTAGCGCTGCTGTCCGGACCCCGTACGCGCGGGAAAAACGCGAGCCCGCCAACCCCTATCTCATAGAAATGGGCGCCCGTGACGTAGTCTGCGCCGCGCAGCTTCAAGACTTCGACTTCGCGGACGGCAGTCAGCTCCTGCCGGGAATTGGTGAACCGGATGATGCCGTCGGCGATCGCGAACTCGGCATGGTTCGCGGCCTCGGCTTCGGTGTACTCGCCGACGAGCAGGCTCGTCGCTCCCCAGCCAGAGGTATGCACGGCGAGGTCGTAGACGAAGGTGCGTACGCTGGCGGCGTTGCTGAGGAGGTCGCGGACCGCCTTGAAGCTGTCGATGACCACGATTGCCGGCTCCTCGCGCTCCACGCGGCTCGAGATCTCGTTCAGAGTGGCTTCCCCGCCCTTGCGCAACACGGCACCGAGGTCGGCAAACACGATCTGGCGTTCGAGCAGGCTGGCATCGAAGAACGAGAACTGCTGCATGTACTGGAGCAGCTTCAACGAGGGCTCGGACAGCGTGGTGAAGTACAGCGCCTTTTTGCCCTGGCGAGCCAAGGCGAACAGCATCTGCAGAGAAAACAGCGTCTTGCCCGCGCCGGGCTCTCCGGCGATGACGTTGACCGAGCGGATGGGGAGCCCGCCCCCGAGGATGCGGTCGAACGCCGCGCTGCCCGTCGTGAGGCGTTCCAGCGCCGGAGGGTTGGAGCTCACGATTGCACCTCCTGCCGGGGGATCATGCCTCGGTCGCGCAGCTCCGGAATTTGCTCCAGACGTTGGATGACGACGGGGCCGGTCAAGTCGACGAGCAGCACACAGAGCTCGTTGATGAGCTCACATAACGCAGGGGCTGGAACCGCCACAGGCGCGCTCCATGTCGCGGGCAGCGTGTACTGATATTCGAGGCTATCCCGCGTGATCGAGAGCGTGGCTAGCTCGGGTGAGCGGGCCGCCGCGCGCCGAGCGGCTCGACGCAGCAGCGTTGCTGCGGCCGCGGTACCGAGGATGTCCGCGAGGGCGTGCCAGACCAGCGTGAACAGGTCGCGAGCGCAGATGGGATCGGCGCCCGCAAGGGCCGGAGCACCGGAAACTTCCGGTGTCGGCACGGGTCCCCGAACAGAGGTCGCCTGCCGGAGGCGGATGACTGGACCCGGCTCTGGAGCCCCACCACGGCGAATGTCATGCGAGTCGTCCACTACACGTCTGCCTCACCTGTGACGCTGGCGCGCCCGCGCCGGGGCGTTTGTGCCACGGCCGAAGGAAGGCGAGGGAGTCGTCGTTAGGACGCCTAGCCTACACCTTCAGCGTGTCTTTGGCCAGCTCCCTGGTCCGAGCGGGAACGATCCCGTGCAGCTTCTGCCTGCAAATGCTGGCATTGTGTCGCTTTTTGCGACTGTACTCATTCCACCGGGTCCGGACCTCGAGGGTCGGACGCCGTGCGAAAGCGTTCGCTGAACGAGAGCGCGAGACCCGGCGCCCGCACCTCGTGTTTGAAGAACACGTACGCCTCTTCAAACGGTTGCTCATGGAGAGCCTCTGCCCACGCGCTGAGTTGTGCGGGTGTGTAATCCTCGCGACGCAAGCGCAAGTAACCGAAGTTGGCCGTGGCCACGATGGGTGGTGCGTCGTGCTCGTCGATGTCGGCGATGCAGAGCGCGGCTTTGTGCTCGCGCAGAGCCGAGTAAGTCGATTCGTCGAACCA
>JANOIG010000223.1:0-34377 GCA_031407405.1 Deltaproteobacteria bacterium | reverse complement strand
GCGAACGCGAGCATGACCGCCACCGAGATGACCATGGCGACGACCATCACCGGAACGTGCTTGGCCATCCCGACCGCGGTGATGACAGAGTCGAGCGAGAACACGAGGTCGAGGACCAGAATCTGGGCGAGGATGAGCCAGAAGGCCGAAGCGCCCGAGGAGCGAGAGCGCCCTTCGTGGGCGACCTCCAGCTTGTCGTGGATCTCGTGCGTTGCCTTTCCGACAAGGAAGAGACCTCCGCCGAGCAGAATGAGATCGCGCCCCGAGAACGCCTTGTCCAGCACGGAGAAGAGCGGGGCAGTGAGGCCCATGACCCAGGAGATCGCGAAAAGCAGCGCGAGCCGAAGGACCAGCGCCAACGCGAGCCCAACCCGGCGCGCAGTCGGCTGCTGCTCAGGCGGCAGCTTGCCAGCCAGGATCGAGATAAAAATGACGTTGTCGATGCCGAGCACGACTTCCATAGCCGTCAGGGTCAGGAGACTGACGTAGATTTCAGGCTGGGTGAGAAGCTCCAGTGTCATGTTTCCTTCCTCCCGGAAGAGGCGCCTTCGGTGGTGGTCATGGGCTTCACGTCTGTCCCGCGAAGAGCCCCGACTTCGCGGCGCAGCGCACGCACCTCGTCGAGGACCAACTTGGTGTGTGCCTCTCCTTCGCCCTTGAGGTCCTGCGCCACCTGCGCCTGCATCGCGTTGACGACCACCGCGATGAACAGGTTCAACACCATGAATGTCGCGACCAGCAGGTAGCTGACGAAGAACACCCAAGCATACGGCGACTGCGTCATCACGGCGCGCGCAATGTCGGGCCACCCTTCAACCGTCATCACCTGGAACAGTGTGAACATCGAGGCGCCGAAAGTGCCGAAGAGCTCCGGCGCGATCGCGCCGAACAGTTTCGTGGCGATCACCGCCGATACGTACAGCACGAGCGACATCAGGCCGATGATCGACGCCATCCCCGGGAGTGCCGAGAGCAGAGCGCTGACTACCCGGCGCATCGAGGGCACCATCGAGACCAGCCGCACCACTCTCAGCACTCGCAGGGTGCGCAACACACTGAACGCACCGCTCGCGGGCACCAGCGCGATCCCTACAACCACGAAGTCGAATACGCGCCACGGGTCTCGAAAGAACCGACTGCGATAGACGAAGCAGCGCAGCAGCAACTCGACTACGAATATTCCCAGCACCGTGCGGTCGATCGCGCGAAACAAATCGCCAAAGCGCGCGGCAATCGCGGGCGAGGTTTCGAGCCCGAGCGTGATCGCGTTGGCAATGATCAGCACGATAATCGTCTGATCGAAGCGCGGATGCTCGATGAGCGCCTGTGCTCGGGCGCGCCAGACAGGCGCCGGTTCGGCAATGGTCGTACTCATTGGCTGGACGGTCATGGCTTCACCCCAGCCAGCTGGTCTATCGGCCCTCCAGGTGGCGGCAGGGCGGGCAGCAGCGGCTTGGTCGGTGGGCGCAGCAATGAAGCCACTATCGAGCCGGCGAGCAGGGCCACGATGACGGCGAGGGATACCAGAATCGGAATCTTGTAGATCCCGGCCAGGAGCATTTTCGCTCCGACGAATACGAGGACGAGCGACAGCCCGACCTTCAGGTAGTGGAACTTCTCCATGATTCCAGCGAGGGCGAAATAGAGCGCGCGCAGCCCCAGGATGGCAAAGATGTTCGACGTGTAGACGATGAATGGATCGGTCGTGATTGCGAAGATTGCCGGGATGGAATCCACGGCGAAGACGAGGTCCGTCGCCTCGATGGCCACCAGCACCAGGAGCAACGGGGTCGCATACCGCTTGCCGCCCTCGACTACCGTGAATTGCCCCTCACGGTAGTCGTCCACCGAGGGAACGAATCGCTTGAACAATCGGAAGATCGGGTTGCGCTCCGGGTGGACCTCGTCGCCTCGCTGCACGAGCAGCTTGATGCCCGTGAAAACGAGGAACGCGCCGAAGATGTAGATGACCCAATGAAATCTCTCCAGGAGTGCCGCGCCGAGCACGATGAAGATGGCGCGCATGACGAGCGCGCCGAGAATCCCCCAGAAGAGCACTCGGTGCTGGAGCTTGGCGGGGACCGCGAACACCGAGAAGACGACGATGAAGACGAATATGTTATCTACCGACAGCGCCTTCTCGATGACGTAACCCGTGAGAAACTCGAGCGCGCGCTCCGAGCCAAACCAGAAGTACACCCCAAGGTTGAAGACGAGAGCGAGCGAGATCCAGACGGCAGTCCAAATCAGGGCTTCTCGGACACGCACTTCGTGCGCCTTGCGGTGGAAGACGCCGAGGTCGAGCACGAGCATGCAGAGGACGAAGGCAGTGAAGCCAATCCACAACCACGGTGTTCCGATGCCTTCAAGGTTCATATTCATATCCTCTCTTCTCTTCCTTCTTCCGAATCACTTGGCATGGGGTGGAGTGCGCGGCCGCTCCGGTGCGCGAGATGGACGTGCCGCGACGATTCCGTGCTCGCGCTCGATCACTAGAGCGACAGAGCGAGAAGCGCGGTCGGCGGCGCGGTCGACCGCAGCAAACAGGTCTGCGTCCGTGTCCTCGACCCTCACGGCTCTTGCGGGCCGCAGGTCCACGTCGATCTGGCACCGCTTGTCCACGCCACCCCGGTGGCCGTTGGTGTCGAAGAAGCGGACAATCACGCGAGCGATCCGCTCGCCGAACCGGCCGAACGCGAAGCCGACCCGTCGTTCCACGTGAGCGCGCAAGGCCTCATTCACTTCGACGTTGCGCTTGTTGATCTGAATTCTCATCTTGGCCTCCTCACCGCCGCATCCCCCTTCACTTTCGACACCGGAGTACTCTCCCTGGTCATCGGCCAGCCCCTGCAGAGCCTGGGCCCCCGTTTCCAGGCAGATCGCGCGCTACGCTGCGTACGGTCCCCGGCGGTACTCGAACTTCCTCCGAAGTTCTCAACTCAGGCAACGGCCTGCTCCTGGCCTCGGGCACCCTGACGGTCTGGTCGGCCTCGATCATGGCGGTGCGCATCTGTTCGGTCAGGCTGGCGAGATTGCCTGGCGAGTGTGGAATGAGAATCGCGTTCGTCCGCGACGAGGCCCCGATCTCCTTCAGCATGTCGAAGTACTGAGTCATCAGCACGAGGTTCATCACGTCCTTCGCCGTCGTCCCCGGCACAGATTTCTGAAACGCGTCCACCGAATCTCGCAAACCGGCCACGATGGCCGTGCGCTGATCAGCAATACCCCGCCCCTGCAACGCCTTGCTTTCAGCGTCGCCTTCGGCCGCCTTGACCTTCAGGATCCGGTCCGCTTCGCCCTTCTCCGTCGCGGCCAAGCGCATCCGCTGCGCGGCGTTGATCTCGTTCATCGACTCCTTCACTCTCGGATCAGGATCGATGTCCGTGACAAGTGCCTTGAGGATTCCATACCCGAAGCCGTCCATCACTTGAGCGAGCTCGCTCTTGACGATGTCGGCGATCTCGTCCTTCTTCTCGAAGACGTCATCGAGCTTGATCTTGGGCACCCGGGCCCGGACGACGTCGAAAACGAATGACGTGATCTGCCGGGTCGCGTCGTCGAGCTTGTAGAATGCGTCGTAGACCTTCTCAGGCAGGACGAAGTACTGGACTGCGACCACCATCTGCACGAAGACGTTGTCCTCCGTCTTGGTCTCGATCTTCACGTCCAGTTGCTGAACGCGCAGGTTGACACGCCCGATTACCCTGTCGATGAAGGGGATCTTGACGTGGAGGCCGGGTCCGGCTTCCCGCACGAACTTTCCGAGTCGCTGAACGATCGCGGTCGTGCGTTGCTCCACCGTAAAAAATGTGGCGAAGAGCGTGGCGATTGCAGCTAGCCCGCCGGCTCCCGCGACGAACATGAGGACAAGGGCTTGAGTTGACATCGTGGCTATCCTTTTTTGCGCCGCCGCTTTCGGCGTCGCTCGCTGTCAGAGGAATGTAGTGCCGGTAGTCCCGTAGACAATTAGGAAGTTTGCCATCGTTCCGTAGTAAAACTCGACGTATTATTTTCGGGCATAAAATGGCTCAACTTGCCGTGAATGCCATCGACGGTGCCCTGTCGGGGGCTCCCGCAGGACCCGGCACTTCTGTCCGAGCGTTCCGCCATCCACTCGGCGAGTGCCGGCACCACGTTCCTCGGCACGAGCTCGCCAAGGCTTGCCGGCCGGCTCCCGCGTTCGCTCCACGGGGTCCCCTTGGGCTCGACCTGTTAGTTCAGCCACCAGAACGTTGATGTAGACTCCGGCCATGGCCTGGCTTCGCGCACCGATCGCCCTGTTTCTCGTCGCCCTCGTGGCGATCGGTGGCGTAGCCGTGGCTGCCATCGCCATGCGCAGGGTGATTCGGATGTCGGACGTCGCGTTGGCGCAAGCGGCCATCGATCTTGGCGAGACCGAGCGGCTTCGGAGCCTGTGGGAGCGTGTATCGCGCAAAGCGCGCACCTTTCTCTTCACGAGCGAGGAAAGCGCTCCCGCGCGGAAGCCACCGAAACGTCCTCCAAAGCCGTGGTGGTGGTATGGATCGCTGCCGGTCTCGCAGTGCTCATCTCTGCCCTTTCGTCGCTTGCGCTCGCACGAACTTTGAGACGCATCGAGAGTCGTTCCGCGCGGACGCGCAGCCATCTCGCGGAAGACGCTGTGTACAGCAAGGACCTCGAGGGACGCATCCTCACCTGGAACAGAAGTGCCGAGCGGGTGTTCGGATACCAGTCTCAGGAAATCCTAGGACGTCATGTCTCCTCGTTGGTCCCCTCTAAGGATCTGGCCGAAGACACTCCACAGATACTTGCTCAAATCCGGGCCGGGCAGCCCGTCCCTCACCTGGAGACGCTGCGCAAAGCTAAGGATGGGCGATTGATCGACGTGGTGCTCTCCATCTCGCCAGTCAAGGATGAAGCCGGACGCGTGACGAGCGCGTCGATCATCGCTCGCGACGTCACCGAGCAGCGCCGACTTCGGCGCGAACGCGATCGGTTCTTCGAGCTTTCGCTCGACATGGTGTGCGTCGCGGGAACGGACGGCTACTTCAAGCAACTGAACCCGACGTTTGAGGTCATCCTCGGTCATTCGCGCGCCGAGCTCCTCGAGAAGCCGTTCCTCGAGTTCGTACACCCGGATGACTGCGAGGCCACGCTGAAGCAGGTCGAGATGCTCTCGACGGGTCAGCCGATGATCGACCTCGAAAATCGATACAGGTGCAAAGACGGGTCGTACAGGTGGCTCTCCTGGCACGCCACGCCAGAGCCGGACGGGACGATCTACGCGCTCGCGCGCGACGTCACCGAGCGGAGAGCCACCCAAGAAAAACTCGCCGCGTTGGCAGATGATCTTCGCATCATGGCCGTCGTGGATGAGCTGACCGGGCTTCACAATCGGAGAGGGTTCAACATTCTCGCTGAGCAAGAGCTCAAACGCGCAGGCCGAGGCCGTCAGAAAGCCCTGTTCTTCTTGGCCGACCTTGATGGGCTAAAGCAGATCAACGACAAGCTCGGACACGACGTTGGCGACCGAGCGATCCGCGACGCCGCAACCCTACTCAGCTCAGTGTTCCGAGGCTCAGACATCGTCGCTCGTCTTGGCGGCGACGAGTTCGCTATCTTGTGCACCGCGGGTGCCAGCGACTGGTCACAGGCGCCTCTGGAACGACTCGAAGACTTGGTTCGTCAGTACAACTCCGCGGTGCCTCCCCGACCCTTTGCGCTTGCGATCAGCATCGGTTCAGCGACGTACGACCCTGAGCAGGCAGAAACCATCGACGCCGTTCTCAAGCGTGCGGACAAGATGATGTACGAGCAGAAGGCACGGAGCAAGGCGGCTGCTCAGATCATTCCTGAGACCCCTGCCACGGTTGCGAACAATGGCAGCAGGGCGACGGGGTCGACGGATTAGGGGGGCTTGAATTAAGCTACGTTCTCATTGCCTCCTACTCTCCGCGCTCATGGACAAATGCCCCGACGCTGTCGGGCATTGGCGAGCGCCACAGGCGAAATGAAGCCCGGGCGCTTGACGACCAAGGCCGAGCGTCCCAGTCGGCTGAGAATGGTTTCAGCGACTACCAATGAAGAAGCCCGGAAGGCGGAGCTCCTCGGACAATTGGTCGACCTGCTCATACCGGAGCGCCTACGAGAACCGAGCCGGTGACGCGAAGGGTAGACACGCGGGTCAAGTTCCTTTCGGCAATCGCACGGTCAGGACTGGGCAGGGCGCCCTCCGCAGCACCCGCTCGGCGACCGAGCCCATGAGCAGATGTTTGATACCGGTCCGACCGTGCGTCCCCATGACAACGAGATCGAAGCCACCCTCGAAAGCGAAGTCGGTGATCTCACTGGCGACCAGACCCTGCAAGAGCCGGGTGTCGACGCGCGATGCGCCGGCGGTTTCCGCATCTCGCCGTGCCTCGACCAAACGCTGCTCGAATTCAGCAAACATGCGCTCCAGCTGCGAGGACGTATATAGGATGTAGCCTTCAGGAACCGCATAATTTACCGGTTCATAGACGTAGACGAGCGTCAATGACGCTGCGTAACGCCGTGACAGGTCGGCTGCCACCCGAGTCGCTTCCAGAGCGTGGGCTGAGAAATCGGTGGGCCCCAGAATCTTCTGAAAAGGTTTCATCGCAGTCTCCGTTGGTACGATCGGTGCGCCACGCATCAATGTCGGTGCATTCTGTAGCACCCTCCCTAAAGCAGAACGCGTGCCAACAGGGTCCGTGACCCCGCGCCGGAAAGGGCGCTCAATCGCCAGCAGCAGCGCACGCCCTGCGTCCCGCGTAGAACATGCGCATACCGTGCGCTGCATCACCTGGCAGCCTGCGTGTCGAAGCCCTGAGGCTGCCTGCCGGTACGGTGAGCGGCCAGAGCTCCCGAGGTCGGGCACGACTGTTGCGTGCCACCAGCCCACTACCCTTCGGTCGTGCGTGGAGCACGCCTCATGACCCAGACAGGACACCCGCTGATGAAAGCGCTTGAATCATTGATTCGGGAACACCAGATCATCTCTCGTTTAGTGGCAGCCCTCGAAGTCTACGCCAATCGGTTGAAAACCGAGGCTGCGGTCGATGCCCGTGACTTATCAGGCTTTGCCAGGGCGTTTGCGGAAATTGGGGACTACATCCATCACGAGAAGGAGGAACACATTCTCTTGCCCCTACTTGCGCGCCACGGCTTTTCATGGAATTCAGGGGTGCTTCCGGCCGTGCGCCGGGAACACCGGCAAGAGCGCTACCTCATTGAGGTATTGGGTCAGGCTGGGGAGCGACCCGACGCCTGGAGCAAAGAAGACCGCCGGCATATCGCCGCGACCGCGACGGCTCTGGTGGAGTTCCAGCGCAGTCATCACGAGCTGGAGAACACGAAGCTGTTCCCGGAGGTCGCGCTACGCCTCAATGCGGAGACGCTCGATCAACTCCAGACCGAGCTCGAGAAGTTTGATGAAGAAATCCATCACCGAGAACGCCGCGCAACGGCGCTCGAATTGGCCAACGATCTGATCGAGCGATACGCGCCAGAGCTCCCATCGTCACCCCCGTGAGGAAGTGGTGCTGCAGGCCGGGGCTCGGGCCTCAGGCCTGCGTTCTCGGAGCGTCAGTACCGGGCAACTCGCTTTACGGACCACCGCTTCGGCAACCGATCCGAGAAGCAGGTGTTTGAGCCCGGTACGGCCGTGAGTGCCCATCACGATCAGATCGAAGCTTTCCTCCTTCGCAAGAGCGATGATCTCGACTGCAGCACGGCCCACTAGACACCGAGCGTCGACCGCTACGCCTCCTTCACGCACGAGGTTCAGCTTTGCAGCCTCGAGTCGCAGGTCAAACTCGGGCTCTGCGTCAGGGACGGAGGGAACGACGAGCTCACCATCCGGACTGACGAGCAGCTCGTGAACGTGGACCAAGAGAAGCGCCCCCTGGTTCGCCCTTGCCAGGTCTCGTGCGACCCGCAAAGCGGCTTCGGAACTCGGAGAAAAGTCCAGCGGCACCAATATCTTCTCGAACATTTTCATGCCACGCCTCGCAAACACGGCCGAGACCCGGCTAGGGCGGGCGCCGGTGGTGGCGGCGCGATGGAGCCCGCGAGGTGTGCCGCGCCATTGTCCGGAGCTCGAAGCACGTGAACGACCTTGGCCAAAGCGTCGCTGGTCACCGAGATGCTGTCGATGCCCACGTCGGCAAGAAAGCGCGCGAACTCGGGATGATCACTTGGCGCTTGGCCGCACAAGCCCACCTTGCGGCCCTTCTTGTGGGCGCGTTCGACGACCAGGCGAATCATCTCTTTGACGGCGGCATCTTGCTCATCAAACACGTGTGTGAGCAGCTCTGAATCGCGATCCACTCCAAGCGTGAGCTGCGTCAAATCGTTCGAACCGATTGAAAAGCCGTCGAACAAGTCGGCAAATTGCTCGGCGAGAATGACGTTGCTCGGGATTTCGCACATCACGTACACCTCGAGCCCGCGTTCACTTCGCGCGAGGCCGTTGCTCGCAAGCTCGGCCAGCACTAGCTCAGCCTCCTTCAACGTGCGGCAGAACGGGATCATCACCTTGACGTTGACGAGCCCCATGACCTCGCGCACCCGCCGCACCGCCTCGCATTCGAGAGCAAAACCCTCCCGGTAGCGAGGGTCATAGTAACGGCAGGCCCCGCGCCAGCCGATCATCGGGTTGTGTTCGGCAGGCTCGAAGTCCTTGCCACCAAGCAAGCCCGCGTACTCATTCGTCTTGAAATCGGAGAACCGCACGATGACGGGTCGCGGAAAGAAGGCAGCCGCGATCTGCGCCACGCCGCACGCCAGCCGATCCACGAAGAATTCACGCGGGCTTGCGTAACCCTGCACGCGTTTTCGGATCTCGCTCTGTTCCGACCGTTCACTGACCCTTTCGGGGTAGAGCAATGCCAGCGGGTGCACGCCGATGGATCCCGAGATGATGAATTCGATGCGCGCCAGACCAACGCCGGCGCTTGGCAATTGCGCCACGAGAAACGCCGTTTCGGGATTGCCCACGTTGAGCATCACCGGGATACGCGGCTTGGGAAGGCTCGCTGGGTCGACTTCTTCGCGATCGAATTGAACGAGCCCTGCGTACACCTTGCCTTCGTCGCCCTCGGCGCAAGACACCGTGATCTCACTTCCCGTCTCGATGCTACTCGAGGCGTTGCCCGTGCCGACGACACAGGGCAGCCCGAGCTCGCGTGAGACGATGGCGGCGTGACACGTGCGGCCGCCGTGGTCGGTGACCACCGCCCGAGCGCGTTTCATGATGGGCTCCCAATCGGGATCGGTCATCGGTGCGACCAGAATCTCACCCGTCTGAAAAGCGGCGAGGTCCGCCGTCGAGTGGATCACTCGCGCCTTGCCGGAGGCCACACGGCTGCCCACGCTCTTGCCGTGAGCGAGCAACGTGCCCTTGCCGCGAATCCGGAAGAGCTCTAGCTTTGCGGACGAGGTTTGTGAGTGCACCGTCTCGGGGCGCGCCTGCACGATAAAGAGTTGGCCGGTTTGCCCGTCCTTGGCCCATTCCAGGTCCATCGGTACGGGGTGGCCGGCGACCTCCGAGTAATGACGCTCGATGCACACCGCCCAACGTGCGAGCTCGAGCACTTCGTCGTCGTTCAGCACGAACGCTTGCCGCTCGCGGAGAGGCACGCGCTGTTCGACCACGGTATTCGTTCCACCGAGTGCGTAAACCAGCTTGAGCGCCTTGTCGCCCCGTTCCCGGCGCACGATGGGCCGATGGCCCTGGGCGAGCGTCGGTTTGTGCACCCAAAACTCGTCCGGATTGACTCGACCCTGGACCACGGTTTCGCCAAGCCCATAGGCACCGGTGACCAACACTACGTCGCGGAAGCCCGTTTCGGTATCGATGGTGAAGATGACGCCCGCGCTCGCCAAATCGCTGCGCACCATCTTCTGCACCCCAACGCTGAGAGCCACGCTCTCGTGAGCGAAACCGCGTTCGACACGATACACGATGGCGCGGTCTGTGAATAAGGAGGCCATGCAGCTTCGCACGGCGTCGAGCAACTGCGTCTCGCCACGCACGTTGAGGTACGTCTCCTGCTGGCCGGCGAACGATGCCGTAGGAAGGTCTTCTGCCGTCGCGCTGGAACGCACCGCGACGTCGGTCTCGGTCTCTTGGTAAGCTGCCGATAACTTCTGATACGCCCGGCGCACGTCGCGTGACACGCTTTCAGGTAGTGGCACCGAGCGGATCAGCGTGCGGATACGCTGCCCTTCGCGCGCCAATGCCGCCAGATCGGTCACGTCGAGTCGCGACAGCGCCGGGTAGATCTGGTCCGCAATGCCGGCCGCTTCGAGGTGCAGAACGAACGCCTCGGCGGTCACCGCAAAGCCGTCTGGGACGCGCACACCCATCGGCACGAGAAAGCGCAAGAGCTCGCCGAGCGAAGCGTTCTTTCCGCCAACGCGCGGAATGTCCGTCAAGCGGAGCTCTTGGTAAGGGATGGTATATGGAGGATCGTTAGGCATGGGTACGGAGCCTTGCGCAGGATGATGAAGGGGTGTCCGAGGCGACATTGCACGGACCATGCCGAGGGCCTGGCGCGACGGCGTCGACCCTGCCAGTCCGTTGGCGCGCGTTTCGAGTGGCTCCGCCCGCCGCCGCCCGCGCAAAATTTGCCATTGCCTCATTTCAGGTGAGAGACAAAGGGTCGAATGCCAAGCTGTTGATGACAATTCGCACAGGTGAGAAGCAGGTCCCCAAACAGCCGGGCACGGTCGTTCGCCGCGACGGCCTTGCTGCGCCGGGCCAAGTCGCGCACGCGGGCGGCGCGAGTGGCAATCTCCTTCACGTCACTAGCGAGCTCTGGGGCGGCGATGAGCTCTTCGGCTCCCTCCAGCCAGGCCGCGTCGGAGGGAGCCACGAGCCCATGCCAGAGCCGTTCAGTCGCACTCTCGTGAGCAACCATCAGCTCCGCGCCGCCTGCTAGTGGCGTCGGGAACCTGACGGATCCCGGGCCGCCCGTGAGCAGGTGGCAGCTCGCGCAGGCCGTACCCAAGTCGGCGAAAGCGCTGGCTCCCACCTCCAGGGAGAGGGCCGTCTGTGCCGCGCGGGCAGCGCTGCGAACGGTCGCAACATGAGGGCGCCAATCCGCGCGCAAGTTGGGTGTCCACTCATCCTTCGCGACGCCCTCGGCCGCCGCACGCAGAGCGGGGAGATCGCCGCCGATGATGGCTCGCCGCATGTCCTCGGATTGTGCAAAGTGATTGAGCATGTACGTCTGCGCGGTGGGGGTGATCTTTACTGGGAGCGCCGCTGCTGGAGGAGAAGACAGCGCCACACTTGGGGCCCTGGCGTCCTGTTCGATTGAGGCCGGTCCTTTCGCAGCCGGTTCATTGCGATTCGTACATGGGCCGATCGCGCTGGCCAGAAGCCCTGCCCACGCCCACGCATTTGTTTGCCAGGTCATTGTTGACTCCTCTCATGATGATGGACCTTGTCTCGTACGCCGGTCCACCAACCGTTTCAGCAGCGGTTCCCTCGAGCACTGCAAGCGCGATACCAGAGCTCGGTGTCTGGCAACACCCCGCCCTGAATCGGGCCTCACCGCCGTGGGGGTCGCTTCACCTAAGGCTGAGGTCTAATCACACGGCGCATCGAATGCGCCGCGCGCATCACCGGCGCAGATCGTGCACGCGCATCCAGCGAGCAGGGCGCCAGGTCACAGTCTGCTCCACGCAGAGCCCGGCTGGCACGAGCATTGCTTCTCCGGCTGCTCGAAACGGCGCAACGCGCACAACACGCAGGAGGCAACATCGTGGCAGAGCGACAGACGCGATTGAGTTTGGTCAAAGAGGCACTAGAGGACATCGGCGCAGCGGGAGAGGCGGCACGGCTGCAGCTCCACCTGTTATCCATGCAAGCTCGACGCCGCACGGGCGAGCTCGAAACGAGCCTCGACACCCTCGAGCAAAAACTCGACCGAGGGATTGAACAGGCGATGCACACCGCCAGTCTCAAGACCAAGCAGCTGACGCAGACTTTACAGGACTTTCTGAGGCTCCCTGCGCAGACCGCCGAGGCGGCGGTCCCTATTCGGTCTATCATGACCGAGGGGATCTGCTGCTGCCGTCCCGAAGACTCTCTCAATCTCGCGGCTCAGATCATGTGGGACACGGACTCTGGATCGGTGGGAGTCACGAATGCGGAAGGGCGCCTGTGTGGGATCATCACGGACCGGGACATTTGCATGGCGGCCTATCTGCGCGGCCAGCCCCTGTCGAACATCCGCGTACAGGACGTCATGACGAAGGAGGTGCACACCTGCTCCGGTGACGAGACGATCGAGCGAGCGGCGACCCTGATGGGGAACGCGCAAGTGCGGCGGCTGCCCATCACGGATGCCGAGGGGCGAGCGCTCGGCATCGTCTCGCTGGCGGACATCGCGCTCAACGCCGGTATACTCGGGCAGCGGAACGCCGAACGCCTGACGTTTCAGTTGCTCAGGGCTGTCTCGAAGCGGCGCCCCGAGCCCCTGCAGAGCACGCGCGAGGCCGCGGAGTGACGCTCTGAGTACGCTCGTGCCTATCGGCCGTGGGGGCAAGGCCACACCATCCTGAAGCTGTCGCGCGCCACGGGGCGCGGGTAGCTGAGCCTCCAGAGATTCATGCAGCCGTTTTCTCATCGATATTCCGTAGTGGCTAAGGGCCAGCGCCGAGGACTGTTTCGCCCTCACGTTTCGGGCCCTCGCGCGGGCCGCCAAGCTCCCCTGGGCATCGCTTCGATGTGATGTGGAGGGAACGATTGAGTCGACCGCGTTACTCAGTTCACGAACTTTCTCGTCCGCGCGTGGCTCGATGTTCCGCCGGAGGCAGACACGGAACAAGCCCTGGGTCTGCTCGAGCGAACAGAGCAATCGTGCCTCATCACCAATTCGCTCAAAAGGGCCTCGCGTCTGGAGGCGAAAGTCACAAATCGGAAGTAGCTCTACAGCATGCACCGTGAAACGGCATCGTCGACGACGAGAACCGCTTGTGAATGCTCGCGCTGGGCCGAATCTCCGTCGAAGCTGAGCTCCCCAGTGTACCCACAATCGATCCTGCAACAGGAGTTGCACGATAAATACGATCGGCTTTTTCGCAGCAGGCCAACTAAGCAGCGGGCCCGCCAAGATTGACGAGGCGATGGGGCGTTTCGCAACGTTTGCACACGCTTCGTTTTTTTCGAAGTGTAGCAGCGACTTTTACTTATTCTCTTTCGTTCTGGTGTGGCTCACGCTCCACGCTCAAACGAATTACCAAAGGTGTGAACCCCAATGATTCAAATGAAACGCATCTCCATCTCTTCAAGATTCACCCGCCTCGCCTCGCTGAGCGCTCTTGTGTTAGCCGGCTGCGGCGCTCCCACTGACGAGGACATCGAGTTTGCGGACTCCCTCGAGCAGGAGCTCGCGGCTAACATTAGGGTGACTGGAAGCAACGCAGCTGATGTATCTCCCACCCTCACGGGCACTGGTTTCATCAACGTGGTCAACAACGGTGCCCATGTTGCGGTGACTGAAACGGGCAGCGGGACGATCAAGATCGTCAACAATGGCCGGATTCTGACCGCGACCAATACCGGCAACGGCGTGATGACCATCAAGAGCACGGCAACGGGCGACGTGACCGTGACCAACACCGGAAATGGTCGAATCACGGTGACCGCGGCTGGAACGGCTCCGGTGACGGTCACCCATACGGGTGACGGTGACTTTACGTTTCCGTGACGGAGTCGAAGTAGCTGCCCCGAGCTCCCCTGATCCCGCGTCGCGAGGCTACTCCTCCGCGGCGTCGGAGCGGGCGTCAACGCGCGCACAGGCTGCGTTCGCACGGGCGTCTGTGCACCGTTTGCGCGCGCCGCTGCTGACGATACCGGCCCGACGCCTCTCAGCGTCCCGAGCGAACGACGTGACCCTTGTGGCTCGTGCGTTTCGTCACGCCGTCGACGCTTCAATCGATTGACGGACCGGCATTGGCGCATCCGGAACGAATGCGTAGAAAGTGCTCCCAACCCCAGGTTGGCTTTCGACCCATAGGCGGCCGCCGTGCCGCTCGACGATTCCCTTGGCGATGTACAGACCCAAGCCGGCGCCCGAGAGGCCGCCCTCTTTGGACTGCCAGAAGCGATCGAAGATCCGCGGAATGGCGTCCCGGGGAATCCCGGGACCGTCATCTCGAACGGCAAATTGGACGCCACCCTCCGCATCCTCGGCGAACACGTGGATGGACGAGCTCTTGGGGCTGAACTTGATGGCATTTCCGACCAGATTGGCGAGGACTTGACCTAGCCGTCCGCGATCGCAAGACAAGAGACGCTCGGTCCGCCGTCGGACCTGAAGGTCAATTTGCTTCGACAGCGCCAACGGACGCAACTCCGATACGTCGTCGAGCAGGTGGGCTAGCGAATGGGCAGCGCAATCGAGGCTGAGATGGCCATTTTGTAAGCGCGATGTATCCAGTAAATCGGCAATCAGACGCTCCATGCACGTCGCGTTGCGCAGGATAGACGCCGCCATATCCCGCAGGTCGGGGCCCCGCTGGTCTACCTCTGGGTGACGCGGCATGTCGACGGTGGCAAGGCGTTGCGCCTGCAGGCAGATGACGCTCAGTGGATTTCGCAAGTCGTGACACACGATGGAAAGCAAGTCTTCGTACGCACGCAGCGCGGAGGTAGCCTGCTCGCAGAGCTCATCGTTGCGCGCTCGAAGCTGCTCTCGCTCGACCTTGGCCGCGCGCCGTTCGAACGCACGCTGCACGCTCAGAAGTACGGCCTCGAACTCCACCGGTTTCATGAGATAGTCCACGGCGCCGGCACGGAGCCCTTTCACGGCGGACGGCACGTCTTCGAAAGCGGTGAGGATGACCACCGGCAAATCGGCATCCAGAGCCTGCAGCGCACTGCAGAGCTCTATGCCATCCATGCCTGGCATATGCAGATCGGTAAAGATGATGTCAGGAGGGTGCTCGTGGACTTTCTTCAGCGCGCTAGCGCCGCTTTCGGCGGTCTCGACCGTGAAACCTGCGCCGCACAGCAGCTCGCCCAATACGAGACGTGCACCTGCATCGTCATCAACGACGAGAACCCGCTTGTGAACGCTCGCGCTGGCCGGGTCGATTGGACCGGCCACGCAGCGCGCTTCGAGATCGCGATCGGTAACGTTGCCGGCGGCAGCGCATATCGCGCCGGCACGTGGGGCAGAAATGGGGAAATTGAGTTGCGACAATGGTAAACCTCCTCGGCCGAACTCAGGCAGTCGTATAGCTGCTCCGGCTAGCGCTGAGGTGCAACGGTCGTGCCATGCTGTGCGCGTCGCCTCCGAATGGCTAAAGTGACCTGCAACCGTGGCGAATACCCATGCACCGGCTCTGGCCGACACGGAAGCTCCCGCCGTCGCGCCGCTGCAGAGTTTGCGTTTCGACATCGCCGCGCATGCCGCGCCCCCCTGACGGCACGGAGCGCCCGGCCCCTCCGCACTTGGCCCAGCAATTGCTTGGTAAGGGGCTCGCGCGTTCGGAAAAGCCATCAGCTCGACAAGCTCGCCGATAGGAGGTGCTGTGTGTTCGTTCAAGAGATAGAGGGCGAAGAATGTCGGAAGATACTGATGGGAGCGCGCTTTGGCAGGCTGGCGTGTGCGCGCGAGAACCAACCGTATGTGGTGCCCGTGTCCTTCGCCGTTGACGGAGAGTACGTCTACTTGTTCTCGATGCGGGGTCAGAAAATCGATTGGATGCGCACCAACCCCCAAGTCTGTTTGGAAATCGACAGCGTCAAGAGTCGCAACGACTGGACGAGCATCGTGGTTTTTGGCCGGTACGAGGAACTTGCAGACACACCGGATTGTCACTGCGAGCGCGTGCGCGCTCACGAGCTCTTGCAGGGGCGTCCGATGTGGTGGCAGCCGGCCTCCGTGGCGGTCGCGCAACACGACGATAGTCGAGATTTTGCGCCAGTCTTCTTCCGCATCAGTATCGAGCGCTTGACCGGACACCGCGCTGTGCCCACGCCCGACGAAGCTGCGTCTTCTGCGATGGTCGGAGACGCAGAAGGCAGTTGGCTCAGTCAGCTCTTCCAGCACTCGAAGCCGAAGAGCTAGGCGCGATGTTGCTCCGAAAGTTAGCGCCCAAGCTTCGACGATTTCCGTCCGTCGCTTGCAGAGCCTTTGGCAATGAGATTAGATAGTCGACCATGGCGAGCAGCGGAATGCGGGTTTTGGTCGTCGATGACGAGGCGGGCGCGCGCATCGCCCTGAAGGGCTTGTTGGAGACTCGAGGGTACGCCGTCGATCAGGCCGGGGATGGTGCCGCAGCACTGGACCGGCTCGTCGAGCTGCCCCCCGACATCATCGTCACAGATCTCGACATGCCAGGGATGAATGGCATGCAGCTGCTGGCGGAGTTGCGGGCCCGAGATCAGGATGTTCCCGTCATCGTGGTGACGTCGGCAGCAGACCTGGGCTCGGCGGTGGAGGCCATGCGAGCCGGGGCGACGGACTACATTGGCAAGCCCGTGGACTTCGATGCCTTGCTGCTCTCCGTCGAGCGCGCCATCGAGCACCGGCACGTGCGCATCGAGAACGAAAATCTGCGGCGTCAGGTGCGGGAGCAGCACGGCGACGGTATCCAGGGGCTACTCGGTACGAGTCCCGTGATGCAGCGAGTGTATCGGCTCGCCAGGCAGGTGGCCAGCTCGCGTGCGACAGTGCTCGTCACCGGAGAAAGCGGCACCGGCAAGGGAGAATTCGCGCGCGCCATCCACATGCTCGGGCCGCGTGCAGACAAGCCGTTCGTGGCGGTTCACTGCGCATCTCTGGTCGAAAGCCTACTAGAAAGCGAGCTCTTCGGGCACGAGAAGGGTTCGTTTACGGGAGCCGACCGTCGACGCGTGGGTCGTTTCGAGCAAGCGCACGAAGGCACGCTCTTTCTCGACGAGATCGGAGAAATCCCTGCCGGAACTCAGGTCAAGTTGCTCGCCGTGTTGCAAGACCGGCGCTTCGAGCGGGTCGGGGGTAACGAGTCGATTAAAGTGGATGTCAGGATTGTCGCCGCCACGAATAGAGATCTGGCGGCGGACGTGGCAGCCGGCAGGTTCCGTGAGGACCTGTATTATCGGCTCAACGTCGTGCATGCGGAGATGCCGCCACTGCGGCTGCGAGGTAGCGACGTCCTGGTCCTCGCCGAGCATTTCCTGCGTCGATTTGCGCTCGAGGACCACAAGGCGATCGAAGGCTTCACCGATCGGGCGCGCATGAAGTTGCGCGGGTACCGCTGGCCAGGCAACGTTCGTGAGCTCGAAAATGCCATCGAACGGGCGGTGGTCTTGTGTGAGGGCAACAAGATCGGCGAGGAGCACCTGCCCTACGGCGCATCGCTTTCAGCGGGGCTCGACGGGATCGCCGTGCCCGGGGCGACGATGGCCGAGCTTGAAAAGTATGCGATTCTGAAAACGCTCGAGGCGGTGGACGGTTCGACCGTGCGCGCCGCCGAGTTGCTCGACATCAGCGTTCGTACGATTCAATATCGCCTGCACGAGTATGGCCTCGCGAAGGAACGTTAGCCCCTTGGAACTTCAACGAATGATCGTTTCGAGCGCGACGATGAGCTCGTCCACTTTGACTGGTTTGGTCAGATACCGATAGAAACCCGCCTGGATGCCCTGCTGCCGGTCGCGCTCGGATGCCGCTGCCGTCAGGGCGATCACGGGAATGTGCTGCGTGTCCGGCCTTGCCATGAGCGCGCGCATCGCGTCGAGGCCATTCATCCCGGGCAGGTTGATGTCCATGATGATGACGTCGGGTTGGCGCTCGACCGCGATTTCGACCCCGGATTCTGCTGTCTCCGCCACCAGCAGCTGTATGCTCTCAAAATGGCTGAGCAAGTCACGCATGAACGTCACGTTGGCGGGGTTGTCTTCCACATATAGAACAAGGCGAAGGCTTTTCCGTACCAACTGCCCCGGAACAATGTCGCGTAGCGGCGGCGCTGCACTCGCGGGTCGGCGGGAGGTGTGCACGGGCAGCGTGACCCAGAATTCCGAGCCCTCCCCCGGCACGCTTTTAAATCCGACATCCCCTCCCATCAACGCCGCGAGACGCCGGGTGATGACCAGACCAATGCCTGTGCCTTCGATGGGCCCTGATTCCTGTCCAGCTCGCTGAAACGGCTGAAAGAGGCTGCCCTGTTTTTCGATCGGGATGCCGACTCCTGAGTCCTTGACCGTGACACGTATGCTGTCGGGCTTCTCCGCTGAGACGGTGAAGACGACCTTGCCGGAGGGTCGGTTGTATTTTATCGCGTTCGAGCCCAAATTCATCAGGATCTGGGCGAACCGCGTGCGGTCGGCGGCCACCATGGGCAGCTCTGCGGGTAACTGTTCGATCCAGAGCTCGATGTTCATCGGCATGGCCATCGGCTGGAGCGTCCTTGTTACTTCCTCGAGCACGTCGCGCACGCTCACGGGTTCGGTTGAAATCGAGACGCCGCCGGCTTCGATGTGGGACAAATCCAGGATGTCGTTGATCAGGCGCAGCAGATGCTCGCCCCCCTTGAGGATGTGCTCGACACGTTGTTTGTGGCGCTCGGAGAGCGGCTCTCGCTTGTCGCGCCAGAGGAGCTGCGCAAAACCCAGGATCGCGTTGAGCGGCGTCCGGAGCTCATGGCTCATGGAGGACAAGAACTCGCTCTTCGCCGCACTGCCCGCCTCGGCCAGTGTGCGCGCTTCGCGCAGCTCGCCGGATCGATGGTCTTCCGCGAGTCTGGCTTTTGCTTCCAGGGCCTTGCGCTCACTGATGTCGCGAATGGACGCCGATACCGTCAAGCCCTGGTCTGTGCGGAGCGGACTGAGGCTCACTTCAATCGGCAACTCCGAGCCGTCCTTGCGGCGGCCGAACAACTCGAGACCCGACCCCATGGGTCGGGAGCCGGGGCTCGCGAAGAAGCGGGCGAGATAGCCCGCATGCCCAGTGCGATAGCGCTCTGGAATCAAGAGGTCGAGGTGCTGCCCGACAAGCTCGAGTCGCGAGTAACCAAACAAGAGCTCGGTCTGCAGATTTACGAACTTGATGCCGCCGTCAGCGCCCACCACGACCATCGCGTCTGGCGCGGTATCGAGCAAGAGGCTCGGGAGCAAATCATCAACCGGCGAAGGGGGTTCGGAAGACATGCGGAAAGCAGACGAGCGCCGAGCCCGTTAGCCCCGAGATGCGCCTGCTCAATGGCTCTAACCCTGACTTGCCGCGGCGGGAAAGGTTTGGCGCAGGGCTCCGAATGATTCGGCAGCCTAAATCGAAAGAAACCCGGCTCAGGGCCGTCCGGCGGGTCGGAAAAACCAGCATCATCCGCGCTGTTTCGGAGTCGATGAGGTCCGGCGCACCCGCCCCCGAAATGGAGACCAAGGCCCGTGGCCTTGGTCCCTTCCGGATCTGCCCCTTTCAGCCGACCTTGACCTCGATGGCCTTGGGCTTGGCTTTTTGGGATTTGCGCAGGCGGACGTTGAGGACACCATCCTTGAAATCCGCCTGGACCTGGCTTTCGTCGATGTTGTCGGGCAACGAAAAGGTACGTAGAAA
Source organism: Deltaproteobacteria bacterium (assembly GCA_031407405.1). Taxonomy (GTDB): domain Bacteria; phylum Myxococcota_A; class Polyangia; order Polyangiales; family Polyangiaceae; genus SZUA-265. Next base: position 14,818 of record JANOIG010000223.1, on the reverse strand, counting down.
CGAGCCGTAGCTGCGCTCTATGCGGTGGTACTTCTTTCCCTTGTCTTCCTTCTCTTGTTTGCGCTCGCCTTCAATGCGGAGCACCCCGGCATCTACCGACACCTTGACGTCGTCCTTCTTGATGTCGGGCAACTCGGCTTTGATTTGAAACTCCTCCGGGGTCTCGAGAATGTCGACGTTTGGTGCCCAGTCAAAGACGGTCAGCGCGTCTTTGTTGCCTTCCGTGCTCGAGCGCGCCGTTGCAGCGTGTCCAAGCATCCGATTGAAGCGTTCGCTCATGTCGTCCAACTCGCGAAACCGATCCCAACGAAGTAGATTCATACGTTTCCTCCTTAACAAGTAACATTTGAGGCAGACGATATTGTGCTGCCCTGACGACACTCAGAGCACGACACGTGCCAGTGATTCGAGCGTCGCTTCGACGGCTTTTCTCGTCCACCCAGCAGTCGTTCGCGTGGGGCCGCGCGCCATTTGCGCTCGCTGCGCCAGGACGCAGAGCTTGCGCCAGCGATTCAGGCGCGGAGGGGACGCCGCGCCGCATCCAGCAGCCCCTCGAGCGTGGCCACCAATTCGGCCACTTTCACGGGCTTGGCGAGATAACGATAAAAGCGAGCCCCCGCCATGCGCGCCGCATCGCTCGTCATTGCGGTCGAACTGAGTGCAATGATCGGAATGCCTCGCGTCTCCGGCGATTGCGCGAGCAGTCGACTGGCCTCGACGCCGCTCATGCCGGGCAAGTTGATATCCATGATCACGATATCCGGCTTGCGGGCGCGTACGAGCTCAATTCCGATTTCTGCCGTCGGCGCGGTGATGAGCTCGACTCGTGCGAAGTCAGCGAGCAGGTCCTGCATGAAAGCGATGTTTGACGGATTGTCTTCCACATACACGATGACATGGTGAGGGGCGTCTGATCCCGCGAGCGCATGCATCTCGGGCTTCGCCGTGCCGGACGGAGCCGCACCAGCCGCGCGCTCCGGCGCTCTGAGCAACTCGATCCAGAACCGAGATCCGCCGCCCTCCGTGCTTTCGAAGCCCACCGTGCCGCCCATGAGCTCCGCTAGCCGCTTGCTGATGACGAGACCGATGCCCATGCCTAAAATGGGCCCCGCTTCTCGGCCCGCTCGATGAAATGGCTGAAAGATGGCCGCTTGTTTGTCCAAGGCGATGCCTATGCCATCGTCCACCACGCTAATGCTCACGACGCCGCCGCGCGCCCCCACCAGGAACCTGGCTGTCCCGTGCGGCCGCCCATACTTGATGGCATTCGAGCCATAATTCATCAGGACCTGTTTGAGGCGCGTTCGATCGGCGATAACCCCAGCCGCTTCGACCGATATGGCCTCGACCACGACCTGAATTTCGGCGCGCTCCGAGGCGGGGACCAGCGTCGCTTTGACTTCCGCTAGTAGTTCGGCGAGATCGACTCGCTCTGGAGAGATCATGACGCGGCCGGCGTCGATGCGGGCAAGGTCGAGCACGTCATCGATGAGTCGCAGCAAATGCTCCCCACCCGAGATCACGTGCTCGGCCCGCTCCTTCTGACGCGCCGAAAGCGGCGTCTTCTTGTCGCGTTGCAGTAGTTGGGCAAAGCCGAGGATGGTGTTGAGCGGGGTGCGCAACTCATGGCTCATCGAGGCCAGAAACTCGCTCTTGGCCGCGCTCGCCCCCTCAGCCAGGGCCTGGCTGCGGCGCAACTGTGTTTCGCGGGCGACTGCCTCCGTGATGTCAAAGATGGTCGTGACGATTCCCCCCTCGGGAGTTCGGCGCTCGACCACCTGCAGCTCTTGGCCGCCGGGGGTGCGCACGTCCAATGTGCCGGTCGGACTCGCATGGTAAGCGATCCACCTTTCTGACAGCGGCCCCGACGCTACGTCGAGCTGGAAGGTGCCCGCCTGCACGCTGGCGGCGAGCAACTCCTCAAACGTCAAGCCGATAGTGTTCCCCGCGACGCCCTTGCCCATGAGCCGCCGATACGCGCCGTTGCACGACACGAGCCGATCCCCGCTGTCGAAGATGGCATAGGAGCCTGGAATGCTCTCGATCGCGCTCCGCAGTTGCTCCTGAATACGGAGCGCTTCGAGCTCGTCCCGCTTGCGCTGCGTGATGTCGCGGATGCTCGCCGAAAACAGCAAGCCATTTGGGGTGGTGAGCGGGCTCAAGCTGATTTCGACCGGAAACTCGCTGCCATCTCGTTTACGACCCACCAGGGTAAGCCCCGACCCCATCGGCCGAACGTGTGGAGCAGCCACGAAATGAGATCGGTGCCCGACGTGGGTGGCTCGCAGTCGCTCGGGAACCAGCACCTCCACGCCTTTGCCGAGCAGCGCGCCTCGCGCATAGTCGAACAGGCGTTCCGTCTGAAGATTGGCAAACAGCACTCGCCCCTCCGCATCGATCACCACCAGCGCATCTGGCCCAGCATCCAGCAGCTGACGAAAAATTTCGTCCGTCGGATGGTGCTCATTCAGGCCCAGTAGGACGGGGTCTGCTACTCTGAGCTGTTCAGGGGCCATCCGGTAACCTCACGCAGAACACAGCGCCTGGATTGGCATCCTCGACCCAAATCGTGCCACCATGAGCCTCGACGGCGAGGCGAGAAAATGCGAGCCCCAGACCTCGGCCCGTCCTCGTCGCCAGCGCAGCCTCTGCCTCGCCCTGAACGAAAGGCTCGAACACCTTTTCGCGTTGCTCGGATGGAATGCCGCGACCCGCGTCTGCGATACGGATCAGAGTGGCGCCGCCGCCCGGCACCACGCTCAATTGAAGCGTCGAGTGTGCTGGCGCGTGGCGCAGGGCATTGTCCATCAGATTCTCGAGCACGCGACGCAGTAAATCGGGGTCGGCTAGAATCCTGTGGACGTCGACCTGGCGCGCGAGAGTCAGCTGCGCGTTGCGCGCACGGAGCTCGAACGCCTCGAAGATCTCCGCCGTGAGTGCCCCAAGGTCGACGCTCGTGGGGCGCGCTACGAGGCGCCCCTCTTCGCTCTTGCTGATGTCGAGCAAGTTGAGGATCATACGCGAGAGCGAACGCGCCTCATCTCGAATGTGTTGCACCGATTCCCGCGCACGAGGCGTCAGGCTCGGCTCCTTCAAAAGTAGCTGCGCGTGTAGGTCCAGCGTGCTGACCGGGTTTTTTAGATCATGCACCACGAAGGCGGAAAGCCTCTCTTTTTGCAGCTGCAGGCGGATCAGATCGTCCCGTTGCCGCCGTACGAGCTCGTAGTGCTCGCGCAGCTCGGCGCTCATGCGGCGCAACTTGAGCGCAGACTGGACGCGAAGTACGAGCTCTGTGGGCCTCACGGGTTTCGTGAGAAAGTCGTCACCCCCGGCGCGTAGAGCTCGATCGAATGTGTCGACATCCCGGAGCGCGGTCAGGAACACGACGGGAACGTCGGAACCTACACGGAGAGCCCGGATGCGCGCGCAGACGGCAAATCCGTCGGTGCCAGGCATACGCACATCGAGCAGCACACAATCCGGTCGTTCGCTCTCGACGACGCGGAGACCCTCCTCACCATTCTCCGCCACGATGACGGTATAACCCTCGTCCTCGAGGGTGGCTCGAGCCAGCGCTCGGTTCTGTGCATTGTCGTCGACGACAAGGATTTTTTGCGGGCTTTGTTCCATCGAACTCGGTCCGAAGGGTAGCTGATACGCGCTGACCAAGCGAGGCCTCACTTCCAAGCGAGTCAAGCTAGGGCGATGTGGGAGGCCTGCTCGGTCAAGAGCAGTGATAGGGCCCGCAGCGCGTCGACCGTCGTGAAGATACCAATGACGCGGTCTTTGTCGACGATCACGGCGGACCCATAGCGCTGCTCGGCCATTTCCGCCGCGACCTCGCGCAGCGTGCTCCGAGGACTAACCGTGTAGGTATCCACCGTCATGGCCTCGCTCACGGCGACCTTTTCCGCGTCCACGTCCCTGAGCGATCCCATGAAATGCAGGTCGCGCTGAGACAGCACGCCCACGAGTTTGCCTCCGTGCAGCACCGGTAGATGGCGAATGCCGTACTCTCGCAGCATACGGTACCCGACAGACAGCGATTGTTCCTGCCCGATAGTGTGGGGTGAATGCGTCATGAACTGTTCGACTCGGGGCTCGGTCATGCCAAATGGATAAGCAAGGATCCTGCCAATGGCCAAGCGCTGGCCACCTAAAACTCCAGAGCGTTTTTGGCGCGCGGACCGTGCGTTCCAGGCAGTTGTGACGCAAACCCTGCGCGGCCGCGTCGCGGCACGTCGATGCTCGACATTCAGCGGGTTTCACGGCAGCCGCGCCGAGAACTTTTGAGCCTTGTGACCCGACCAGAGCTGTGGCGCCCAGGTGAACAGGAGCAGGACGAGAACCAGGGGAATGCCCAGCAGCGGCGACGGCTGCGCGAGAGTGAGGACTTGAAACAGGACACCGGCTGCGACGAACGCCATGAGCCGGCCCCGCCAGCGCGCGCCGATCACGACGAGCACGGCGGCGGCGAAGAAGATCCCGAACGTCACCACCCACGATGAAAGGGTCAAGGCGTCCCGAAGGCGGGAAATGGGTCGGCCCTCGGCCAGCCCCCGAATACCTTCCATCATCCGGCGCTCCATCGCAAAATGCAGCGGTTCGAACACGCCCCGATTGAAGGCCACGCCGAGTAGATTTGGCGTTGGGCTGCCGCTGCCGCGCACGATCAGTCGCGAAGACCGTTCGCCCGTGGACTGGACGATAAAGGACCATGTACCCGATGGCGGTTCCCGCGGCGCGTCCGGCAGGGTGTGAGCTCCAAACACCAAGGCCCGGCCGGGTTGGTATTCGAGGAGCGTTGCATACCCAACGCCGTCGAGCTTGTCGGGAGGATACATCCAGAGCTTGTCTCCGGGCGCCCAACGCTGCAGGGCTGGGTCGAGCTGACCCACATTCGGCATCTCACAGCCCGCGAGGTCCTCGAGCAGCTCATAGCTATAGAATCCCCCGCGGTTCTGCCCGAGTTGCGACACCCAGGCAAATACCTGATCCGAGGCAGCCGCGATGGAGACGGCGCGCGTGCCGCGCTCGCCATTGGGGCTGAGCTCGTCACCGGGAAAGTGGGCACCAACCTCTGCTTGGCTCGCTCCCCAAATCGAATACCAAGGCCGAACGGTGCTGAGTAGAACGCCGATCAGCACGGCAAACGCAAACGCGAGCGCTCCGATGCGCAAGCACTTGCCGCGGAACGCTAGCCCGCGCGGGGTGTGCCGCATGTCACGGCATCTCGATGTGCAAACTACCCGGGGGGGGAGGGTTGGACATGGCCGGAACGTCCGCCGGGGGACCACCGTCCGGCTCCTTTCGCAGCGCCGGTCCCACCAACATCACTACAATGGACACAGCGAGTAAAAGCAGAACACCGGCGGCCTTCCACGCATTGGTTCCTTTCAACTTCAGCATGATGAGCTTCCTTTTTGACTTGTGTGCTGTGTCTGTCCACCGCCCATTGACGATGCCACCGAGGCACCGTATCAAGGCGACCGTCGGCAGCGCGAACGATACAGCGAGCGCCCCATGCACCCGCCTGCAGCGAAGCAACGATCGTGCCATGTCGACCGACAGGCTGCGGGCTTGGAACCAGGTCTCGTTCGACCTCCTTTTTTGCGCCCGGGACGTCATTCGCGCATTCCTTGCGTCCGATTCATCCCCCTAGGACATTCACGCACGGCTCGCGAAAGCCTAGTCCGCCGTTGCGTCACGGAACCACGCCGCTCGCAACGCTGCTGGCGGACCCCGCCGGCGGCTGGGATCACCGCGATCGACCAGCGGCTGGGGACGGCCGCACAGTTCGATCAGTAGAACCGGTACTCTTGCGGGATCTGTTCCGGCGATGCCACCACTAAGCCGAGGTCGCGGAGCAACCCGTCGCCGAGCGAGTAGATCCAGCCGTTCACGGTGAGGCTCTGCCCGCGACGCCAGGCATCCTGCACGATCGTCGTGTGGCACACGTTCGCGACCTGGGCCTGGACGTTGAGCTCGGCAAGCCGGTCGCTGCGCGCGTTTGGATCCTGCATCGCTGCTAGCTCGTCACGGTTCCACAACAGGACGTCGCGGATGTGGCGGAGCCAATTGTCGACGAGGCCGAGCGGCTGCGACGACATCGCGGCGCGAACCCCGCCGCAGCCGTAGTGACCGCACACGATCACGTGCTTCACCTGCAGCACGTCGATCCCGTACTGTCGTGGTCTCGGCCCAGCGGCGGTTCGCGGCGAAGCACTCATCGAGTAGGCTCATGGCCACCGTGTACTGCAGAAGCGCCGCACAGAACAGGACGAACAAGCTCGATCCGGGTCCTCATCATGTTCCACCCCCTGTCCCCGAACCTTCAGCGCCTGGCTCGCCCTCAAACCGATGATGAAGCGTGACGGGGGCAGCCTTCCTGCGTGTGCGCATGTTGATCAGCTCGACTCCCAGCGAGAACGCCATCGCGAAGTAGATGTAGCCGTTGCCGATGTGCTGGCCCATGCCATCCGCGATGAGCATGACTCGTTGCCAATTCAAGCCATACTGCCGTTTGTTCGCTTGTAACACTCCTCGACGACCTCGAGGAGCGCCCTCAGGTCGACGGGCTTCTTCAGCCAGGCCACGGCCGCCAGCTGGTTCGCTGCGGAGCGAATGTCCACGTGAGCTGAGAGCAGCACCACCGGCACATCCGCCAGCGCAGGGTCGCCCTTCTGAACCTCTCTGAACTGCCAACCGTCCAGCACCGGCATCATCAAATCGAGAAGAATCAAATGCGGCGGCTTCGGCGCCTGGCGAAGCTTGTCCAATGCCTCTTGACCGTTCGCCGCCACGATGACGCAGTAGCCGTGATCCTCGAGCGTCGACGCAATCGCGTCAGAGATGTCGGCGTCATCCTCGACGACCATCACGGTGGCAAGCTCGTTCATGGTGTCGACGGGGGTGAGGTTTGCGTATCGGGAACCGTGCGAAGGGGCAAGTCGATGGAGAACGTGCAACCTTCCGAGGGCCTGCTCTCGAAGCGAATGGTTCCGTCGTGCGCCTCGATCACCTGGCGCGCGAGGTAAAGGCCAAGACCGAGACCGCCGTAGTGCGAAATCGAGCCGGCGCGCCCGAATCGTTCGAAGATCTTGCCGGCGATCTCGGGAGGGATTCCGATGCCGTGATCGCGCACTTCGATGTGGGCTCGGTCATCACGCCGCTCCACCACGACATGGACAGGCCTGCCGGCGCCGTACTTCAGGGCGTTCGAGAGCAAGTTCGTCAGCACCTGCTCGACTCGAAGAAGATCCCAACGCCCGGGCACCGATGATGGTGCTTCGAGACGCAGTTCGCATCCTGCACGCTTGGCCGTCGAGGCTAAACGATCGATCACCTCGCGCGTCGCCGAGGCCAGGTCGAAGTCCTCGAGGTTCAGGTGAATGTACCCGTGGGTGAGCCGCGACGCATCGAGCAGCCCGTCGACGAGCGCGGCGAAGCGCTGGGCAGCGGCGACGGCGCGCGACGCGCACTCGTCACGTCTGCTCGCATCGCTCCGAACCTCGCCAGCGCTGAGCGCCTCGAGCCGCTGCAGCTGGAGCAACATCGCCGTCAGAGGCGTCCGCAACTCATGGGCCGCCACCGAGATGAACTCCTCCCTCGCTCGCACGGCGTCCTCCGCCTCGCGCATCCGCCTTTTGAGCTCGGCGTACAGGTTCACGTTCTCCATCGCGACGGACGTGAGGTCGGCGAGGGCGCGCAGGAGCTTTACCTCCCCTTCTGTAGCGCGGTGCCGGACGGCCCAGTAGTTGCCGATGGCGCCCACGGGCGCCGAAGTTCGAATCGGAACCATCGCCAGGCTCCTCACAAACGTCGGCCGGTATACCTCTCGAGGGATGCGTGCGTCCGCGTAGACGTCCTCAATGACTGCGGCCTCCTTGTGCAACATCGTCCAACCGCTGATGCACTCGGTCATCGGAAAGCGGTGCCCCTTCCAGAGCGGGCTTATCGCGTCCTCATCGGCGTAGAAGCACAAGTCTCCGTCGCGCAGCACGAAGGTCGCACCATCCGCGCCGGTGAGCTCTCGAGCAACCCGGCGCACGACCTCCATGATCGTGTCGAGGTCACGCGACAGGGATAGCTCTTGGGCAACCTCGACGAGGCGCTCGGTGGCCGAGAGCTGGGCACGAACAACCCTTGTCGGCGTCGCCCCATCCGCGGCGGGCGTCGGTTGGTTCATCCGCACCGTCATCCTACGAACCTCGGTGCCGGAACCTCATCGCTTCGCGCGCGAAGGGCGCTATGACGCGGCAGCACGATCGAGAACGTCGTCCCGGCAACTCCCGAAGACGAGACGTCGACCGTTCCGCCGTGAGCCTGAACGATCTCGCGGACGATGAACAATCCGAGGCCGAGCCCGCGCGACTGATCTCTCCGGTGTCGTGTGCTGCGGAATGGATCGAACAGATGCGGCAGGAGCGCCTCCGGGATCGCGCCTTTGTTGTGAACCACGAGCCGGACCTGCTCGTCGGCGGTCCCGTCGAGCTCGAGCGAGATCCCGGTGTCCGGGATACCGTGCTGCCCGGCGTTGGCCACGAGGTTCGAGATGACTTGCAGCAGCCGATCGGAATCCCAACGACCGCGCGGATCGCCGCTAACGACGCGCTCCACTCTCCACTCCGGGTGCGCCAGCTCGAGCGATGCCACGCGGTGTAGGCCGACCGTCGCGTGCTCGACGAAGTCTCGGAGCTGCTCCTCACGCGAACGGAGCGCCTCTTCCTTCCGTCGCAGCTCCTTGAGCGACTCGCGCAACGCCCGTTCGACCTCCTCGCGCTGGGCGAAGAGGTCGCGGTCGGGCTCGCCATCTCGCATGAACCGGGACAGCATCTCGCTCGCGTCGAAGAACGTCAGCTGGCCGGACTCGCAAGCACGACCGACGTCGAAACCCATGGACTCGAGTTGCCGGCGAAAGGCCTGCCGATGCGTCTCGGTCGCGATCACGACGAGCGAATCGCCCACCGAGATCCCCTCGCCGAGGAACTTGGCTACCGCAACCGAAAGGAACTCGTCGTCCTCGTAGAACTGGACGAGGTGCTCGGCCACGTCCGTCGGGTGAGAACCGCCGTTGCCGCGCCCTTGGTCCCTCGTCGCAGCGGGTCGCAGGGTGCTTTCGACACCATCGGCGTTGGCGATGCCCGCCTTGCTCACCGTGCCTCCATCAGCTTCGGCTGGCGGTGATCCACGGCGCCCTGCTGATGAAAGGAATCGGCAGGAACCACGCCCGGCATCCGGGCCGCGTCCGCAGTGGTCAGCAGATTGACGTCGACGTGCGGCGGTGGCACTGGCAGTCCTCGAGTACCGAGCCTTCTCTATGCCACCTTTTTGTCAGATCGACAAGTGGTGCGCAAGTCATTGATTTGAATACTAAAAGTGGCCCGATAGCGGGGCGCTCACGGACCGCGAACCTGAACCCCTGGAGCCAGCGCGCACCACCCGTCGCACCCGGAGCCGGACCAGGGGGCGCCCTCGCCGACAAAACGGGCGAAGGGGTTGAAAGTGCATCGATGCCTCACCGGGTCTCGCGTGCTTCGAATATCGAACGAAGCCATGTCGATCTGGTCTTTCACGTTCGTCGACATTGTGGAAGCGCTGGTTGCCTGCAGCTCGCAGACGACTGCCACACGCAAACAAGGAGATGAGCGCAATGGCCGAGAACTCCGTCAAACTCCACCGGGTACTTCGTGCACCCCCCCAGAGGATCTATCGAGCGTTCCTCGATGCCGATGCCATGGCAAAATGGCTGCCACCGCACGGCTTCACGGGCAAGGTCCACCACATCAAGGCCGAGGTCGGCGGTACCTACAGGATGTCCTTCACGAATCTCACGACGGGGCACAGCCACTCGTTCGGTGGGGAGTTTCTCGAGCTCATGCCCAACGAGCGCATTCGCCACACGGACAAGTTCGACGACGCGAACCTGCCTGGTCAGATGCAGACAACGGTTTCGCTAAAGAAGGTGTCGGTCGGCACGGAGCTGACCGTCGTGCAGGAGGGCATACCCAGCGAGATCCCCGTCGAGGCTTGCTATCTCGGGTGGCAAGAATCCCTGACGTTGTTGACACAGCTCGTCGAGCCCGAGGTCAAGGAGTAGCGGACGGCGGAACAGTTTCCAAGCGAGGGCAAGCTCGGACTCCTCGCGGCCAACGCCCAGACGCCCGGGGCTCGTGCGTTTTGCTCCAGCTCGAGGACTCGCCTGCGGCTACCCAATGCCCCTCAACGTCTCCTCAATCAAGCTGCAAGTCTCTCGGAGCCAAACATCAGCACCGAGTCCGACCAAAAAAAAGACGCCCGCGTCTGCAGGCGTCATGGCTCCAGCTCAAGGACTCGAAACCGGCGGCCCAGCGCCCCCTCCGCGCCGGCCCAACAAGCTGCAAGTCTCAAAGAGACGCCATTAGGTCCGAGTCCTCGAGATGGAGCAAGAACGCCCGCCAAAGGCGGGCGTTCGTAGCTCCAGCTCAAGGACTCGAACCTTGGACCCGGCGGTTAACAGCCGCCTGCTCTACCGACTGAGCTAAGCTGGAAGAATGCCGGGCAGGCTAGCTGGCGCTGCGGCGCCGTCAAGAGTGTTCGCGCTAATAAATGCATCCGGTCCACGTCGCTTGCAACACAATGGCCCCACGCGCGCCACGTCGGTGCCCGTTCCGTTGACCGGACCTCTGGGACAGTGCAATAGCCGGGAGCCCTGCGGGAGCCCCTGAAAACGTGGAATCGAGCACTGAACCCCGACCAGGGAGCCACGACCCGCCCGGAACACGACCCGTGGCCCCCTCACCAACGGGATCAGCGCGCGCGGTGGAGCTGGGCAGGCGCACCGGGCGGGGCGGCCTGGCCATCACCGCCGCCAAGATCTATTTCATTCTGACAGGGCTCGTTCAGCAGGTGGCGCTGAAGGCCGTGCTCGGCCTCGAGGGCTACGGCGCTCTATCGAGCGCGCTGGCCGCCGCGAGCATCGCTTACAATCCGCTGGTCACCGCGTCGATTCAGGGCGCGAGCCACGCACTCGCAACCACGGCAGAACCCCAGCGCGGCAACGCCCTGCGCCAAGTGCTGCGAGTTCACGTCGCCATTGCGGCGGTGCTCGGTGGGGCCTTCTTCGCATTGGCTCCCACTCTCGGTCGCGTGACGGGGGCAAGCCACATCGTGCTCGGCCTTCGCGTGCTGAGCGTCGTGCTCGTGGCGTACGGATTGTATGCGCCATTGGTGGGGGCGCTCAATGGTCGCACTCACTTTGGAGCTCAAGCAGCTCTCGATGTACTAGCAGCAACCTTGCGCAGCGTCGGCCTGATCGGCGGCGCCGCCTGGTTGGCCCGCTCGGGCTCCGCTGCTCTTGGCAGCGTGGAAGGCGCAACACTCGGCTTTGCGTTCAGCTCGCTCGCGATCTTGCTCGTGGCACTCGCGCGTGTCGGCATCGGTGCGAGCGGCAGCGCCGGGCTCCGAGTCAGTAATTATTTGCGCTTCATTGGCCCTATCTTGCTCGGGCAAGTTCTGTTGAACCTGCTCTTTCAAGCCGACCAACTCTTGCTGCGACGTTTCACCGCCGACGCGGCGATCGCCGCCGGCTTGGATGAAACCGCGGCCGATCGCCTGGTGGGAGCCTACCGCGCCATCCAGTTGTTTTGCTTTTTGCCCTACCAGGTCGTGCTTGCAATCAGCATCGTCCTGTTCCCAGTCGTGGCCAAGGCACACCGTGAAGGGGCCCACCATTCAGTCGTGCAATACGTGCGGCAAGGCATGCGCCTGGCATTGATTGTAGGAGGGCTCATCGTGAGCGTCACTGGCAGTCTGGCAGGGCCCCTCATCCAGCTGGTGTTCGGTGCTGATACTGCCCAGTTGGGGGCCGCGCCCATGCAACTCTTGTCTTTCGGATTGGGCAATCTCGCCCTGCTCGGGGTGCTCACCGCTGTCCTCAACAGCATCGAACAACAACGGCTGAGCCTCATCGTCACCGGGCTAGCCTTCGGCCTAGTGGTGATGCTGTGTCTGACGCGCGTGCGAGGGTTGCCGTTTGGGCCCGAGCTGTTGTGGCAGACCGCGTTGGCCACGTCGGTAGCTTTGTTGCTCGCCACGCTGATTGCCGCCTGGCTGGTGCGGAAGACCGCAGGTGGTGTGCTGGCGCCGGCCAGCTTGCTACGGGTGCTCGCGGCACTCGGCGGCGCGTTCTTGGCTGCCCGGCTTCTGCCCGCGCCTTCTGGGCTCCTTACGTTGGTGGCGAGTCTGGGGGTCGTCGGCGTCTATGTGTCCATCCTACTCGTGCTCAAAGAGCTGAACGGAGACGATTGGGGTCACGTGCGCCGCATCGTGTCTCGCAAATCGCTTTGAAGCATTCACTCGCGGGTCTGAGCGCCCTCGGCGCGCACGAACAAATCTTCGAGCGTCTCGTAGCGGGGGGCCACCTCGACCACCGACAACCCTCGCCCGAGCGCGTCTTCGAGCAAAGGCGACACCGATTGGTTGCCCTGCACCTCAATCACCAGATGTCCGCCGTCCATACGCGTCACCAGCCCGCGTTTCTCACACACTTGCCTGAGCTCGCCAGACTCACCGGCCAGGACGAGGTCAGTGCGCTGAATCTCCCCTTTGAGCAGGTCATGGAGGCGACCCGCGAGCACCGTCTTGCCCTTCTGCAGAATTGCCACGTGATCGCAAAGCGCCGGAACATCCGCTAGAATGTGGGTAGAAAAAAATATGGTTCGCCCCTGCCGGCGCTCCTCGAGGATCATGTCGCGCACTTCTTTGCGCCCTCCCGGGTCGAGGCCGCTCATCGGCTCATCGAGGACCAGCAGCTCGGGATCCGCGACCAATGCGGCCGCCAACCCGGTACGCTGAAGCATGCCTTTGGAAAGGTGCCGAACCTGCCGGGACGCGGCATAGGCAATACCCGTCTGCTGCAGAACTCGCGTCGATCGATCGCGTAGAGCCTGACCCCGAAGACCCGAGAGGCGGCCGCACGTCTCCACGAATTCCCTGGGAGTCAAATACGGGTAAACATAGGGGTTTTCTGGCATGAACCCAATTTTTTCGCGAGTTTTTCGTGCCGGAACCGGCAACCCGAACACGTGGACTTTGCCGCCCGTGGGGCGGATCAAGCCCATCAGGATTTTGATGGTGGTCGTCTTGCCGGCGCCATTGGGACCGAGAAAACCGAACGATTCACCGGCAACCACGTCGAAGCTGATGCCGCGCACCGCCTCCACGCGGCGCATCCAGAACCCCTGCCGATAAACTTTGCGCAGCCCTTCGACTTGAATAAGAGAGTTCGCCACGTCCGGTGCCAGGATATCGAGGTTGGACTCGGAGGAGCAACTTGCAGAGGCGACCGTAAGCAATAAGACTCCCCAGCTAGATGACTTCGACTCGGTGGACTCTAGCAGTGGTGGCGGGTGGTGTACTGACCCTGGCACGGTCGCTAGGCGCTCAAGAGGAGCCACCGCCAGCGGCCGCGTCCGATGCGCCGCCGGCGACGGCGTCTGATGCGCCGTTTGAGGAACCCGAAGCGCCGGCTGCGCCGTTAGCGGGTGAGCCGGATTGGAGCGAGTCGGGCGCCGACGAAGAGAGCGCGGATCCCTACGGCGATGACCCGACGCGCGACACACCCGTCTCGGAAAACGACGGCGACTTCGAGGCGCGGAGTGCATCCCTGGCGGAGAGCAGCGGTGTGTCAGGTGCTACTGGGCTGATGCGCACGCTGAGCGCGGCCTCCGGAGCCTCCGGTACGTTTCGCTTCTCCCTGCTCACGGGGTTCTACAGCGGAACTGGGTTTCTATGCCCCCCATGCGAAGACGACGGCCAAGGTGTCACGCTGCGCGACGAGGTAGATCGAGTTTCGGCAAACCTGTACCTGTCCGCCACGCCCGTCTCGTTCCTGGAAGCTTATGCGGGCATTGTTTCCCACAGCACGTCGACGACCCGGCCCGAGCCACAATTGAAGCAAGTGGTCGGCGACTGGAATCTCGGGCTCAAAGCCTTCATGCCGCCGGAGGTCGATCAGGTGTTCACGCTGGGCGGCGCCCTCGATCTAGGCTTTTCGACGGGCAGCGGCCAAGTGGGGCTCTCCGGCATCGACTCGGTGAACCTCGGCGTGCGAGCGCTGGCCACGGCCGACCTATCCAAGCGCTCCAGCGGCTCGGTCCCGCTGCGCGCGCACGTCAACCTGGGCTACCTCTTCGACAACTCATCCAACCTCGTCAGAGACTACGAGGAGGCCAATGGTGTGCTGATCGATCGCATCGAGCGCTTCAGCCTGGATATCAATCGCGTCGACAGCTTTCAGATCGCCTTGGGGGCGGAAGGGGTCTTCGATACGGCTCGGCCATTCCTCGAGTGGAGCATCGACATCCCTTCCAATCGGCAGACGTTCATTTGTGAACGGGACTCGGCGCGCGAGAGTGGGGAGGCCTGCTTGAGCGATCGCCCTGAATTTTCCACCACACCGTCACGGCTCAGCGCGGGCGTGCGAGTCATGCCCTGGAAGGCTATCCCGTGGTGGCTCGAGGGCATGACCGCCACTGGGGCGCTGGAGCTCGCGACGGGTGGCGCCTCGGACTTTTTGGTCGAGGTGGCACCGGAGCTGCCATGGAGCCTCTGGTTCGGCCTGGCGTACGCGGTGGATACTCGGCCTCGGGTTAAAATCGAGCATATTTCTCTGCCCACTCCGGTACAGGCTCCGGATTTTTCGGTGCACGGAATGGTCATCGAAAAAGAGACCAACACCGCAATCGCCGACGCCCTGATCCGTTTCGAAGGGCGCGATCTCACCGGCCTGATCAGCACGGCTCAAGGGCACTTCGTCACTGGCTCGCTCGAGCCAGGT
>JANOIG010000203.1:0-15662 GCA_031407405.1 Deltaproteobacteria bacterium | reverse complement strand
CCATGCCAGCGTACGCACGTGGGCCGGCGCACGTGTCGACCGTCATCGTCAACAGGCGGGGCAAGCCCGTGCCCACGTGCAACACCTTGCCCACGATGTTGCCCCCTTCATCGGCAGGTTGCGTGTGCACGTCGGCGATGGTGAGATCTAGCTCGATGGATTGCTCGCGTTCGTAGAAGAGGTCGGCATACCAGCCGTCGGGGACCTCGACAGTGGTGCAGCCGGAAATGTCTTCTTCGACGCGGATGGCGTCATTGATGAACGCGAGCTGAGCCGCGGTGTGGGGCGTACCGGTGCGCTGCTGCTCCGCCATCTGCCCGAGCAACGACGCGGTGCTGCGCAAGCTGTCAAAGTACTGGCTGATGCGCGGGGCAAGGAACTCATTGTCCTCCGCGACGCTGACGAGCTCGGCTCCGCGCTCGGCGAAGCGCACGAGGGCCTGAAAAAACTCCGGGTATGGCTCGATGTACGCATCCGGGAACTCACAGGCGGGAATGCCAGTGTACGATTGCTTGGCGTACAGCAAGGTGTCGTGGCGCAGCTGCGCCCAGGAGCCGAGCTGCGTGTTCAACAAGCGGCGCCCCCAGGCCTCGGTGCCAGCGATGCTCGGCAAGCCGAGCGCAGCCGGCGTGCGCAAATCCTCGGCCGGCGACAGCGCACGCAAGGAAGAGCTCCACAGATTGTACAGGTTGGCGCTCCAAAACGTCGCGTCGTGCTCGTCGATCAGGCGCCGCATGCCGCCGAGAGCACCCGGCAGCTCAGCCACGGCCCCGAGCTCTGCTCCGTTCAGCCTCAACGCCTGGTTGTTGCCGAGCGCGGCAAACGCGGCGTCGAGGGGATTGGGCATCATGCGTCCGGCGATGCGATCGTAGACGACCTCGCTGAACACGTGCGAATCGGAGACGTAGCGCTGGCCGAACACCAGAAAGCTTCGGCTCAATGGCAACGTCTTGACGATGCCGTCGTTGACCATCAAGTGGCTCGCGATTTGTTGCTCACCATACCCGCCCGCGCTGATGGCCTCCGCAACGGCCGCGTCCGAGGCGGCTCGCGCCGCGTCCAAACCGCCGAGGTCGGAGACCAATGAGGCGACTTGTGGCACCGTCATGGAGTCGCTCTCACCGACAAAGTTTCTCACTGCGCCATCGATGTCGCCCCACAGCTCGCTGGGCCGCCCCGCCATCAGCTGGTGCACGGCCAACATGGCCTCGTACTGCTCGCGGCGAAACGCGGACGAGCCGTCGCTGAGCGTCTCGATCAAGCGGAAGTCGACCCGGCCCAGCCAAATCATCGCGCGGAAATACTCGGAGAGCGGTGGCTCGGTGTAGTGACCTCGCGGCGTAAACTGTGAAAAATCCAGCAGCCGAAACACGCCGAAGAGCTCGACTTCATCAATGCCGTTGGCCGCACGTGCTTTGGCGAGGAGAGAACGCACGGGTTCGCTTGCGCCGGCCGGTACGCCGTTGTCTGCCATGAGCAAGCCGCTGGCCACCTGCAAGTAGAGTTGCAGGTCGGCTTTGGTGGCGTCGGAGGCCTCGACGCTGCCGATGCGTGACAGCATGAGCGTCAGCATTTCACGTAGCTCATCGATCAGAATGCTCGTCTCGATTTCACGCAGAATGGCGTCGTACGAGCGGTGCAGCGCGTCGAGCATGGCATCCGCGGATACGAATACGGGCAGATGCTCCATGTAGATGGCGGCGTAACCGCGCAGAAAAGTTGGAAACTGCTGACGCTTGGAGATGACGAAGCCGTTGCTCTCCAGGACCTGGAGCTCCGCCGCGTTCAGTGCCAAGGCTGAGCTTTGAATTCGATCCAAGAACTCCGCCGACCCTGGCGAGTAACCGAGCGCCGACGCGTGCTGTACGGGGTACTCGTCGAGGAGCTCGCTCGCGCTCGAGCTGCGCAGACGCGTCACCTCTGCTGCGAGGTCATCGAAGCGCTGCAGGGCCTCGGCGCTCGCGGCGGGCACGCCGGTGAGCACGGTTTGTCCGGGCTCGAGCACTGGAGGCCGTGCGGGGCGCGCGGGCTCGGGCCCGGTGGGGGGCTGTCCAGTCTCGGACAGGTTGGGCTCCAGAGCGCCGCAAGCGCCCAGGCCGACGATGAGTGAAGCGCTGAGGGCGGCACGCGCGCCACGCCACAAATGCCGGGAGCCACCCGGGGTCACGAGTAGCGGGCACGCAACCAAGAGTCGGCGAGATGAACGCATGGTCTCCAGCCGGAGCAACGAATGTGCCGCGGTAGCTATCCCTGAAATCATTGCTGAATTCAGTGGGCACAGGCCATTGTGTGCCAATCCATGCGCCGAGTGGCACATTCTACTCGACCGGTGGAACGCCGGGGCGAGGGGCCCAGCGCTCGCGGGACTCGTGCCTCGAAGGGGTGCCGAGGGGCCTCGGCGCCAAAACGCCCCAGGTGGGACACCCCTGTTCGCAGCCGCCGTCCGCAGGGGCGTCGATGCTCGCGTACAAGGCCTTTTAGGCTCTGGTACGGAATTCGCTATGGCGTTTTGAATTTTACCCGGGCAGGCGTTCGGCGTACCAATTCTCCCTTGATCAACCCACCCTCAGAGTTGAGCCCCGACTCTTTCGAGGGGCGGATCGCTCGCGTTGCCAGCGTCGTGCCGCAATTTTCGTGGCGCGCCCAGAGCTTTGAAGGGCAGCTGTCCATCGCGCTCGGCGGAAGCATCACCATCGAAGAGGCCGCCCTCTTGTGGAAACGCGTGGCGGAGGTGCTCGACCGGGTGCTCGAGCCCAAGAGCGTGCGCGTCGACTTGTCCGCCGTGCAAGTCATGGACGGCGCCTGTGTGGCGCTGATCATGCACTTGCAGAATGAGCTCCGCCAGCGCCGAGTGCCCTGCGAGCTCGTCAATGCCAGCGCCGAGCTGGGGCGGCTGGTGGCGCTGTATGGGCGGCATCGCCGCAAGCGACGTCTGCCACGCCGCGCGCGGAACGCCGTGGAACAAGTGGGACAGGCCACTTTGGCCCTATTCGCCGCGACGCTCGGCGTGCTCGACTTCTTTGGTGAGCTGCTGAGCGCTGCGTTTTCGGCCTTGAAGCACCCGCGTACCCTGAACCTGCGCGACGTGGCGCTGACCATGGAGCGCTCGGGCGCGGATGCCGTCCCCATCGTGCTCTTGATCAATTTCCTGATTGGTTTTGTGATGGCCTATCAGAGCGCCGTCCAGCTCGAGCAGTTTGGCGCCAACATTTTCGTGGCGGACCTGGTGGGGCTGGCGATGGTGCGCGAGCTCGGGCCGCTGATGACGGGGATTATCGTGGCGGGGCGTACTGGAGCGGCATTTGCTGCGGAGCTGGGCACGATGAAGGTGTCGGAAGAGATCGACGCCCTGCGCACGCTGGGCCTCGTGCCGCTACGCTATCTCGTCTTGCCGCGAGTGATCGGGCTGATGCTGGTCGGGCCCGTGCTCACCTTGCTCGCGGACGCGATCGGCATCGCCGGGGGTGTGGTGGTGGGGGCAACCCAGCTCGATGTCACTCCCGCGGCGTTCATGACCGAGCTGAGCCAGGTCATGCAACCGTGGGACGTCTTTTCCGGCCTGCTAAAGAGCGTGGTGTTCAGCGGAGCGATTGCGGTGATCGCCTGCCAACAAGGCTTGGCCACGACGGGAGGGGCCGAGGGCGTGGGCCGCCGTACCACCGCGGCGGTGGTCTCGATTCTATTCGCGCTCATCCTATTGGACGCGATCTTCACCATCTTGTTCGGAGCGCTCGGCCTATGAAGGATGCGTTGATCAAGGTCCAGGGGTTGAGCGTCGGCTGGGGCGAGCGGGTGCTGCTCGCCGACGCGAGCTTCGAGGTGGAGCGGGGCGACATCTTCGTGATCCTGGGCGGCAGTGGCTGCGGCAAATCGACCCTGTTGCGTCACTTGATTGGGCTCGAAACGCCGCGCGCCGGCCGTATACACATCGCGGGTGTCGGCGCGCCGCGGCTTTCGGGGACGGTCCCCGAGTACGGCGTGATGTTCCAATCGGGCGCGTTGTTCAGCTCACTCACGGTGGGCGAGAACGTGGGCTTCGCCCTGCAAGAGTGGACCGAGCTGCCGGCCCTGGCCATTTCCGCCATCGTGCGCGCCAAGCTGGCGCTGGTCGGGCTGGAAGGCGCCGAGGACAGGCTACCCAGTGAGTTGTCCGGGGGTATGAAAAAGCGCGCTGCGATCGCCCGTGCCATGGCTTTCGAGCCGAACCTGATCTTCCTCGACGAACCTTCCGCCGGCCTCGACCCGGTCAGCGCAGCAGAGCTGGATGACTTGATTGGCGTCTTGAACCGTGTCCTGGGGCTGACCGTCGTCATGGTGACGCACGAGCTGCAAAGCATTTTCAAGGTGGGCAAGAACTGCATCATGTTGGACAAAGAGTCGAAGAGCATCATCGCCCGCGGTAACCCGCGTGAGCTCAAAACCAGCAGCCAAGACCCGCGAGTGCGGCAGTTTTTCTTGCGTGAGGCGCGTTGACATGGCCACCGGAACCAACCATTGGAAGCTCGGTCTGCTCGTGATCTTCGGGATGGCTCTGGCGCTGGCCAGCCTGGTTACGCTGGGGGCGCGCAACTGGAACCAGGAGAGCGTCAGCTACGTCAGTTACTTCGACGAATCGGTGCAAGGCCTCGAGCTTGGCTCGCCCGTGAAGTTTCGTGGCGTCACCATCGGTAGGGTCGCCGCCATCGACATTGCGCCGGATCAACGCCATGTCGAGGTCACGAGTGAGCTGACGGTCTCGGAAATCGGGCGCTTGAGCCTGGGTACCGGGGAGCAAGCGGAGCTCACCGTCCACCCTGAGCTGCGCGTGCAATTGGCGCAGACGGGCATCACCGGGGTCAAGTTCATCCTGCTCGACTACTTCGATGCGCTGGACAACCCGCCGCCCAGCTTGCCATTTCCCGCTCCTCGCAACTACCTGCCCGCTGCGCCGTCCATGTTGAAGAACCTCGAGGGCTCGCTGGTCAAAGCGGTGGACCGGTTCCCAGGCATCGCCGACGATCTGTCTCAAACCATGGCGACCATGAATGGCATCATGGGTGAGGTGGAGAATGGCCAGTTACCCGCACACGTGGCGCTCATCTTGACTCAGACCAGCGCTACGCTCAATGAGCTGAACGCGCAGCTCGTGGCGCTGAACGCGGGCGAGCTGTCGCGTGCGGTGCAGCAGAGCCTCGGCGCATTCGATGCCACTCTAGCTCGCACCAACCAGCTGCTCGAACGGCTGGAGAGTGATCAGGGGCTGGTGATGAGCGCACAGCGCGCCATGGATTCGCTCGGAGAGGTGGCGCGCGGCGCCCACTCGCTGGGCCCAGAAATGGAGCTGACGTTGCGCGATGTACGGGGAGCGGCACGCTCGATTCGGCGCTTCGCCGATACGCTCGAGCGCGACCCGGACATGCTGCTCAAAGGCCGCGCCCAGGCGGACCGATGATGCGACACATCGCCGTCAACACGTCGGCTGCGCTGGTGATTGGCGCGCTGTCGCTCGGCTCGGGCTGCGCTCTACTTTCGAAGGCAGAACAGATGTCGCCGCGATATTTTAGCCCGTCTACCGATCTGGCGCGCCCTCCGCCAGAGCGCCCCGGGGAGGCCGCTCGTCTGGAGCTGAGGCTCGGGCAGGTTGACTCCGCGGCACACCTGGAAGAGCGCATCGCTTATCGGCTGAGCGACACCGAGCTCGGATATTACCAAGACCGGCGTTGGACGGAGCCGCCGGAGGAGTACCTGCGCCGGGCGCTGTCGCACGAGCTGTTCGAACGGCGCGGTATCGGTCGGGTCGTGGGGGGTGGGGGACCGACCCTGGACGTGGAGCTCGTCAGCTTCGAGCAGGTGCGTCACGGCCCGCCGCGCGCTCGCTTGGCGCTGCGCTTCAGTTTGCGTGACGAGCGGCGCTCGCTGCTCGAGCGAGCCATCGTCGTCGAAGAGCCACTCGCGGCGAAGGCGCCGAAGGACGACGCGGAGCAAGTGGCAAAGGCGCTGTCCAGCGCGCTCGCGCGGGCAGTCGCCGAATTGGCTGATCTCACCATCGACCAGCTCGAGCTCGCGCGCGGTTTACCCTGACCACAGGGTGTCTCGTCTGCTGAGTGCGAAAAATTGCCGCTAAGGGCGCCGCGCTTCGGCGGATTGTAGCCGGGATATGGCGTTGACGATCGCGGCGCCGGGCTCTCGACCCGAGCGAATGGCGGACGAGGAGCCCGCATGCCATAGCTCAGGGTGGAGGCTGAGATGCCGAGCTCGAAAATGTTTCCCCGCTCGATGTGCGCGCTCGCTGTGAGCCTGGGCCTAGTGAGCTGCAATGGTGACGACGCCGTGTGGGCCCCCGTCGGACCCGACGTCGAGAGGGACCACTGGATTGATCAGCCAGCGCCGGTGAGCGGAGATGGGTACAGCCATTTCGTTTCTGAGCCGTCGTTGGCGTCTACGTTGCGTCAACCCACGCGGAGTCCGCTGGAGCCCGCCGAGGTGATTGTCGCTGCCGCAGCGCTCGAAGGCGACCGTGTGTATAGCCTATCGCGCTACTCGGGCTTGACGATCACCGACGCCTCCGATCCCGAAAACCTGCGCGTCGAGGGGCATGACTCGCTCGCAGGAGTGCCCTTCGAGATCAGCGTTGCCGGCGGCCTCGTGCTGGCGTTGGTTGACGTGCCCGGGTCGCGTAGCTGTCTCACGGACCCCGCGTGCGAAGGCGGCCAGCAAAGCAAGGTGGTGTTGATCGACGCGCGCGAGCCCAGCCAGCCCCAGATGCTGGCCGAGCAGCTCCTGCCCGGCAGCCTCGTGCAGGCGTATCGCAGGGACGACGTCTTGTACGTGGTCAGTCGAGAATTGGTGATTTGCTACGAGTGTTTCGGCACCTTCGAGCGCCGCGGCGCTGTGACCGCGATCGATCTCAGCGATCCGCTAGCCCTCGGGAGCCTGGAGCAGCTCGATTTTCCCGTCCGTGCCAAACGAGCCTATGCGTTTGGTGAGGGCCGCTTGTACGTGGCGACGGATGACCTCGAGCTTACGGTGATCGAGCTCGAGCGGGGGTTGCGGCCGGGCGCGGCAGTGCCGCTGCCTGGAGGCGGGTCTTTCAATTGGCAGTTTGTCGAAGAGGCCGGCGTGCTCAGGGCATGGGCTGAAGATGTAGCCGCGGGCTTCGCCGTTGGGGCGTCTGACCTGCAATTCAGAATTGGACCCATGGGCGAGCTCAACCCGATCAATCCCGTCGAGTTCATCGCCGAGGGAGAGGTCATCCAGCCCGTATTTCACGTTGGGCAAGCGTTTGGGCTGAGCCAAGACGGCAGGCGCTTGTTCGGCTTCGACTTGAGCGTGCGGGAAGCACCCGTGCTCGCCAGCAGCTTTACGCTTCCCGCCGCCGCCATTGGGCTACTGGCTACTTCGGAAGGCCGGCTACTCGCGTTCGGCGCGGACGGCTCGCGGGAAGATCGGGTGCCGGTCAACCTGGCGTTGATCGACGTCAGCGACCTCACTCAGCCCGTGCTGCTCGATACAGCCAGCGTCCTCATCCCAGGCGGCAATGTCACCGCGGGGAGTCTCGGTGCTCCGCGTTTCGATGCAGCTACCGGGCTGGTCCATTTGCCATATCTCCATCCCTTTTCAGCCCGGGTCCAGCTGATCGACGTCTCGGCCGGGCGCCTGAGACCATGGCTCGACGGCAATAGCAATCCAGTTGGCGGCAGAGTCTACCTGCCGCGTGGCGACCATCTCCTCAGCGTGGGCGAGCTCGACATCGCCACGCACCGCGCCGCTGGTCTTACCTTTACGCCAATATCTCAGCTCGAGCTGGCCCAGCCTGCCGATGCCGTGCAGGTCCTTGGCGATCGATTGGCCGTGTTCGCCGGGCAAAGCCTACGGCTGTTGTCGGGCGCGGTATTGGGGGATCCAACCATGGCCTACGGTGTCGACATTTCTGGCGCGCTCGACCTGTCCTCGCAACCGGGCTCCTGGGAGCGCCGGGTTTTTCGTCGCAACCAGCGCGCCTATGTGGTGCGTCGACAGGGCCCCGAGGCGACGACCGATCGACCTGAAGCCGCACGGGGGCTCGGCGTGTATGGCCTCGACCTGTCCGACCCTGAAAACATCGTGGCTGCGGCCAGCGTCAGTGTCGATCCGCTGATCTCTGAGGAAGAGTTCGCGGGTGTCGTCCAGACTGAAGGCAGCTTGCTCGTGGCCCGCGCTCGCCGCTCTCCGCAGAGCTCCTCGTCCGTGCCGTCCCCCAATGCCCATTTCCCGGTCTCCGACTTTGCGTACGACATCATCGACCTTTCGGATCCGACGGCGCCGCGGCAGGCTTCCCGCTTCGATGTGCCCTCCGCGGTGGCGGTCGGTGGCTTCAATTTTTTCGAGCGTGACGCCAGCCTAGAGACACCCTGGGGCTGGCACATCGGCAGTAGTGCTCCTACAGGCACGGTGGTCGCCGGAGACTTGGTTGTGAGCCAACATTCGGAGCCGAGCGATGATGGGCGGCAACGGTACTACTTGGACCGGCTCGATGTGAGTGACCCGAGTCAGCCCAGGCTCTTACCTCCGGTCAACATTCCCGGCAGCGTCCTGTCCTTCGAGGCCACGACGGGAGCGCTCGTGACGCTCGAGACGCTCCGCTTCACCGAAGAATTAAACCGGGCTGTCGGCTGCGACTCGCAGGGCTATCGTGGCGCCTTAGACGCCGTGAACAGCAAATGTTTGGTCGCGCGACGTGCGCTCAATGGCCTGCGCGTCGATGGAGATGTCGCGGTCCGGCAGAGCCAGCTAGTGCTCGACGACAGCCGGCGCACGCTCGCCTTCGCGGTCAGCGGCGATCAGGTGTTCTATGTGACCGAGCCTTTGCAACCTAGTGTTGTCACGCGGGACGCCCCCGGCCCCATCACAGTCAGCGGGGCCGGTGTTTCTCTCGAGCGCATCCGCGTCAAGGGCGGGCAGTTTGAGCGCTGGCCGTCGGTGGACGTGTCTGGACAGCATTCAGCGTCCCCTCGATCTTGGACCCAATTCGTCGCACGGGGCGATCGCGTGTTTTCGGTGAATGAAACGGAGCTTGGGGTCGTGGATTTCGGCACTGAGCCTCCTACGCTCTCCGTGCACCAGCTGCCGGTCTGGGGCTGCCCGGCCTTTGACGTGGCCGGTGACACTGTGTATTGCGCACGCGGCAAAGCGGGTGTGCAGACGGTCAACCTCTCCGCAGCACGCTGAGCGGAGGAGCATGGCCGGGTCAGATCATGCAGCGCAGGGTCGACGCCCCCGGCGGCATTTCGCAGGATCGGTCCGTCATCTGGGTCGAAATCGACAGGGCCGACGAGCAATGCGACTCAGCTCCAGCTTTGACAATGTAGCCTCATGAGGCTACATTGTGTGAATGATTCACAAGGTGAACATTCGGGCTCTAAAGGACAGGTTATCGGCCTATTTGCGTGATGTTCGTGGAGGTGACGTGGTTCTGGTAACGGACCGGGGGCAGGTCGTGGCCGAGCTGCGCCAACCGACCTCGCATTTGGCCGCGGGCGCTGCAGAGGCTCGGCTATCGGAATTCGCGGACCGGGGCAGCGTACGAATTGGCCTGCCCAATTCGCCAGAAGCGTACTCGGCGCCCAAGGTTCGGTTAGCCTCGGATGTTGTTCAGCAGGCTCTCGCGTGGGCGCGCGGAACAGATTAGTGAGCACCATCTACGCGGAGTCGAGCGCCGTTCTAGAGTGGTTGCTGGGTGCCGAGCGAGGTCCCAGCGTCCAAGCTACTCTGTCGGGCGCAACCCGAGTGGTCTCGTCAGACCTGACCTCGGCCGAGGTGGCTCGCACGTTCCGCCGCTTGGTAGCGACTGGCTTACTCATGCCTGAGAGTCGCGGGGAACTTGCTGCCGTTTACACGGCGGCGGCCGCGCACTGGGTCTTTTGGGCGGTGGATGCAACAATATTGTCACGTGCCGGGGAAGCCTTTGCGATCGAGCCGGTGAGAACACTGGATGCGATTCACCTCGCCACTGCTGCCACTTTCAGCTTGGAGATAGAACCTGTCGTGGTGTGCTCACTCGATAACCGTGTTCGAGACAATGCGAAAGCATTGGGGCTTCAGGTTCAGCCCGTGTGATCGCGGTTGGCTCTACTACCCCGCGAGACGCCAGCCATTGCTCAATTCGCCCATCAGCCAGCGTTTTGGCCACTGTAACGTGCAAAACAGAGCTCAATTCAGCTTGTGTCGGGGCCGCTGCCTGTCACTCTGTGAGTCATGAAGGTAAGCACGGGCTGCACAGCGTTCGGATTGCTACTGGTCGAGGCGTGCAGCAACGGTAATCAGCGGTCCACATCGCCAGGTAGCGGCGCCGGCGCTGAGCTCGTAGCGGGCGGAGAGACCTCCGAGTTCAGCGGCGGAGACATCCCCTTTTGCCCCGAGCTGTCGAGTGAGCCGCGCGATCTGCGAGAGCCAGAGCTGGCTGCGATGGCCAAAGGTCAGCATGAGCTGGCGGCCGCAGTTTCCGGTCGGCGTCGAGGGCTTTGCGCCGAACACGAGCGTATCGCTTGAGGTGACGGTGCTGGGAGCAAGGGAGGTGACGCTGGGGGTGCTTGGGGGTTCCGGGTATGAAGGCAGTGGCTGTGACGGCGTGCGCGAGCTTCAGCTGGACCTCGACGTGCAGCTTCAGACCGCCGACGGTGCCCTCGCTGGGTCGTTCGAGCACAGCGTCACCGCCATGCCCGAAATGGCCCCGACCCGTGGCTCACAGCTGCGGACCCCAGCGCGGCCCAGCCACGGCAGGTACCCTCTGAAAATTTCTCGAGCTCGCTCGACCTGGGCCCTGACATTGAACCGCAAGCTCGGCGGGAGCTCAGCGTTCAGCTCGTGTTCGACGCTGCGTCCGTGCGTGGCGCCCTCACCATCAAACTGTTCCCCGCGGCGCTGGCGGATGCTCCCGTCCACCGGTACGCGCTCGGGGGCCGCTTCCCCGAGGATGGGTGCTCCGCCATCGAGCGGCCTGTATCACTCGCTCTGGTACCCATGGGTTTCGACGCCGACACTCCGCAAACGCTGTACGAGACCGCGCGCTCGGTCTGGGAGGCGAGGCCGTTCGCCGCAGAATGGGCGGATGGAGCGAGCACCGAAATCAGCCTGCGGGGCGCTGCGCCCACTCACGCGTGCCAACTGGGGCAACAGATCTACGTGCATGGCTCCCAGCGCATCGAGACCGCTGATGACAAGGTGGCGTTCGAACGCCGGGTCGTCGTGTGGTTCGGGGATGATATGTATGTTGATGAGTTCGGGTTCTTCACCGCGATTCCCGCGGCCGAGTTCGAGCAGGCCACCGGCATGACAGGCGTGAGCCTCGAAGGCGGAGAGTATGGCGTCGTCGTGGTCCGAAATTATATCAACAATTACAACAACGGAAGCTCCGTGAGCGGTAGTCTCACCGTGCAGAAATGGCGGGGTTTCGAGCTGCTGTCTGCGGCGCATCCCGTGCTGAAGTGGTGAGCCGGGGGCGGTGAGCTCCGGCTCGCGTGCCCGCCCAGCCTGGGCGCGCGACGCTTCATGCTAGCTACGCTTCTCGCGCCACGCTGATGACGATGGACTTGGAGGCTGGAGTGCGGCTCTTCTCCGCGAAATGGTCGACCGGTACCAATACGTTGGCTTCGGGGAAGTAGGCTGCGGCGGCTTGCCGGGGCAGGTCGTACGAGAGCACGGTAAAACCGCGCGCCTCGCGGGTTTCGCCGCGGAAGTGGCTGGTAATCGTGACTTTGTCGCCGGTGCTGAGCCCGCGAGCTTCGAGGTCGGCGGCGTGCATGAAGAGCACGTGGCGATGGCCATATACGCCGCGGTACCGATCATTGACGTCGTAGATGGTGGTGTTGAACTGATCGTGCGAACGGATGGTGCTGAGCAAGAGCTGGTCGGGCTCGAGCTCCATTTTCGGCACGGGCAGCACGCTGAAACGTGCTCGCCCGCCGATGCCGGAAAAATCCAAGTCGCGCGCGCTATTGGGCAGTGAGAAGCCACCGGGCGTTTGTAGCTTGCGATTGAACTCGGCAAACCCCGGCACGATCTCCGCGATCAAGTCGCGGATGCGATCGTAGTTGCCGCCGAGCTCATGCCAGTCCACGCCCGAGCGCGAGCCCAAGGTGGCTCGAGCGAGCCGCCCGACGATGCTGGCCTCACTGAGCAACGCATCGGATGCCGGAGGCAACACGCCTTGTGATGCATGCACCGCGCTCATCGAGTCTTCCACGCTGACGAACCCCGCGCTGTCCACCTCGGTGCGGCCACGGCAGGGTAGGATCAGCGCGCGCTCGCCCGTCACGAGGTGGGCGCGGTTGAGCTTGGTCGACACGTACGCGGTCAGGCGGCAACGGCGCAAGGCCCGGGCCGTGAGCTCGGTGTCCGGGGCCGCGGACAGAAAGTTGCCACCCAGCGCGAAGAACACGCGCACGTGCCCCGAGCGCATGGCGCGGATGGTGCCGACCGTGTCCAGGCCGGCGTTGACCGGCGCCTTGAAGCCCAGGCGTTCGCCGAGCTTGGCGGCCCAGGCGGGTGGACGCTCGCAAATTCCCATCGTGCGGTCACCCTGCACGTTAGAGTGCCCCCGCACGGGGCAGGCACCAGCGCCGGGCCGCCCCAACATGCCGCGTAGCAGCAGAAAGTTGATCACCTCCTGCACGTTGGCTACGCCGTGTTGATGTTGCGTGAGCCCCATCGCCCAACAGCAAATGGTGGCGCGAGACCGGCTCGCGATGTCGGCTGCTTTGCGCACGTCGGCTTCCGCAACACCGCTCTTGGCAACCAAATCGGGTAGAGAGGCGGCGGCGAGGCTGGCCTCGAGGCTTTCGAAGCCGGTGGTATGGCGCTCGATGAACTCGCGATCGGCCGCTCCCGCTTCCAGCATCAGCTTCATGATGGCTTTGAGCAAGGGGATGTCGCCGCCGATGCGCACCTGCAAGTACAGGTCGGCGAGCGCGACGCCGCCGAACAGATCCCCCGGTTTTTGCGGGTGCTGAAAGTTGATCAGGCCGGCCTCACGCAGCGGGTTTATGGCCACCAGCGTGGCGCCGCGCAGCTTGGCTTCGCGCAGCGTGGTCAACATGCGCGGGTGGTTGGTGCCGGGGTTCTGGCCGAGCAGGAAGATGGCGTCAGCGTGATCGAAGTCTTCCAGGCGGACGGTGCCTTTGCCCGTCCCGATCACCTCCGTCATGCCACGGCCGCTCGACTCGTGACACATGTTGGAACAGTCGGGTAAATTGTTGGTGCCGAACTGCCGCGCGAACAGCTGATACAGAAAGGCCGCTTCGTTGCTGGTGCGGCCGGAGGTATAAAACACCGCTTCGTCAGGGCTCGCGGTAGCGTTCAGCTCTGAGGCGATGGTCTCAAACGCTTCATCCCAGCTGACCTCTCGGTAATGGTCCTCGCCGGCCTCGCGGAACATCGGGTGGGTGAGCCGCCCCTGTGCGTTGAGCCAGGCATCGGACCGCTTGAGCAAAGCCGAGACCGCGTGCTCGTGAAAGAATTCGGGGCCCACCCGCCGCCGCGTGGCCTCGTCCGCCACCGCCTTGGCGCCGTTCTCGCAGAACTCGGCGCGTGAGGGTTTTTTGGGATCGGGCCAGGCGCAGCTCGGGCAGTCAAAACCTGTCGGTTGGTTCACCGCCGTCAGCACGCGCAGCCCGCGCCGTAACCCGGCTTCGCGCATGATGTAACGGGCGCTGGCGACCACCGCCGCCACCCCACCGGCGCGGGTAGCCGGCACGTCGAACACCGCCGCATCGATTTCGAGCGGCGTGGTGGGCTCGGATACTCCCAGTGGCGCCGACGTGGTGGCTGGCATTCCGCCCGCAGAAAGGTCGTGCGGCGGGGCTGGCGGCCCGGCGCGCAGCGGGGTGGGGGTGTTATCGCGCATGTGCCTCCGCGTCGATGTGTGGGTCTCAGGGTCACGGCCGCTGCTCGACCGTTGACGCTGCTCGTTAGCGTTTAACACGCGCTGCCCGGGAACCCTACTGCTTTGCATCAGGGCGACACGTCACGCGCCCGTGCCATTCCGCACCGGGGCGCTCGATTACATCAATACTCCATAGTTCGCGTTTCGCGCGCCGGTGGCTATGGGCCGGTGGGCTAGCGCTGCGCTATTTGATGACTATGGGGCAACCAGCGACGATATCGGCCTGCAGCACCTGACCCGCTTGCATCAGGGCGCAGGCTTGGCCCAGCATCTGCACGGTCTGAGCGTCGCTGAAGGTCCAACCATCTACGGGGTCGGCAGGGACCAGCTGCCCGTCGAAGAAGACATTGACCAACGTGGGATCGGGGGGTGGCTCGGTCAGCTCGATGGTGCAGCTGAGCGCGATCGTAATCCCCAGGGTGCTCACCGTTTCCGTGAGCTCGTCGGCGTCACTGACCCGGTAGTAGCTCGGGCTCCCCGGGCGCGCTAGCCCGCCCGCTCGAGCCAGCTCGTCCAACACGTCCGCGTAGGCATCGCTCCCCGGAATACCGATCACGAAGGTGCGAATGCCGGCTCGGGCGAGGGCTTCGACCGCGGCCTGGCTGCCGCTGGCATCGAGACAGCTGTCGGGCCCGAAGATACTCCCATCGCAACAATTGATGGGCGCTGCGCACGTGAGGTCTGGCGACAATTGCACCCGTTCCAGGTTGGGGATGCACTCCTCTGGCCCGCAGGCTGCGTTGAAATCGCAGTTCGGGCCGCCATCGGTCACCAGAAATACGTAAATCTCCGGGCCTCGCCCGCTGAGCTTGGGCAGCAAGCCATTCAGGGCCTGAGCCACGGGCGTCCCGCCGCGCGGCGTACGGCGGTTGATCGAGAACATCAGTTGCCGCAACACCGGGCCGAGCTCTCCGCTGACGGCGAAGCTCACCGTGTCGCCGGGCGTCAGCGGCAGGATTTCCTCTCCCGCGTCGCAGGTCACGTCGGCAGTAGGAAACAGGGTAGCGCCGTACCTGACGCGATGTCCGACCCGAAGAAGCAGCGTTTGAATGGCGTACGAGAGGGCGATATAGCGGTTGCCCGGCGCGAAGATCGCCGTCGGAGACGACGCAGAGGCTTGCCCGTACGGGATGCCGTCCAACATGCTGCCGGAGGCGTCGATGGCGAAATAGAGATCGGGCCGTAAGAACTCGAGCTCCACGGTCGCCGCCCCACACGGGCTCAGGGTATCCGGGCGGGGCACCTCATCCGGGTCCACCAGAGCAGGCTCCGGATCGGCCGTGGGCAGCACCGGGTCGGCGATGAACCGGGGCCGTTCCGGCTCTTGGCAGCCGAGGAGGGCCACGATCGCGCCCGTGGCCACCCCCCGCGATCGCTGCATCGTCTCAGCCTAGCAGACGAGCTATGTTGGGGCCGGTGCACTTCGGTTGGTTCCGGGAACGTTGGTCCGCCTCGCTGGCAGGGCTGGCTTGCGCCGTTTTCATGGTCGGCCCGAGCCCGCTGCCTGGGCAGGCGGGTCTGGGCGCGCAGGCTCGTGTTTTCGAGGCCCCCGCGCTGGCCACGGGCCTGATTTGGGTGCAGGTCGAGGCTCGCGCACACGGTTGCGCCGCGGAGGCAGGGCCCGGTAGCCAAACGGGCGAGCCTGCAATGGCGCGCGACGCTGGAGCGCCGGGCGCGCCGCTGGCGCACGCTCGCGTGCGGCTGCTGAGAGACCAAGACGGCTACCACGTGCCCTTCGCAGACACGGTCACTGACGCTTCCGGAA
>JANOIG010000196.1:0-90012 GCA_031407405.1 Deltaproteobacteria bacterium | reverse complement strand
CTTCGGACCAAGGGCAAGGCCGCCCTCCCTCGAGTCGGCATGACCGTACGCCACGCCCGCTACCACGATGATGTTGTTGGCGTCTCCAATGGAGGCCTGTCGAGTGTGCAGGGCATGGCCTCGCGCTCGCAGTGCTGCCAGCACGTCGGCGGGGAGCGGGCGCGCGTGCTCGAGCCGCAGCTCATCCGGCACGAAACCATGGTGGATGCGTGGCGCCTCGATCGCGGCGTCAAGACTCATACCATGGTCGATCAAGTGCCGCAGCACCTGAACGATGGTGCTCGGAATGGTGTCGCCTCCGGGCGAGCCGAGCACCGCGGCGACGCGACCGTTTTCCGAGACGAGTGTGGGCGCCATCGAGCTCAGCATGCGGCGGCCGGCCTTGGGCAGGTTCAAGCCGACATTGCCGAAAGCCGCCAGCGAGTTGTTCATGATGACACCCGTTCCGCCAACCAGGTAGCGGGCACCAAAACTCGCGGAGAGCGTCGTGGTCAGGCTCACGGCGTTTCCCTCCGAGTCCACCACTGAGAGGTGGGTGGTGTGCTCGAGCTCGCGCTCGGCGGCTTGATACAAAGGGTGCACACGGCTCGACGGCGTGGCCCGCGCGGGATCGTACGGGGGTGAGCGGCCGAGCAGCGCGTCGGGCGTGAGCCGCGCTGTCAGTGCGCCAGCGGTCATCGCGCCGCCCTCACCTTCGGGGTCGACAATGTCGAAGCGACGCAGCGCCTGCGCTCGCTTGGACACCTCAGCAAACAGGTGCAGCTCATCCGCAGAGCCCACCGGCAGATCTTGCGCGCCGAGCTGCTCGAGAGACAAGAGCATCTGCGCGATGGCTACACCACCCGAAGAAGGTGGTGGCATGGTGGTGACGTCGTAGCCACGGTAGCTGAAACTCAGCGGCTCTCTGATGACGGCTCGGTAATCGAGTAGGTCTTGCTCCGTAATCAAGCCCGTCGAACCCATGGCTTGGACGATGGCCTGGGCGGTTGGCCCAGCATAAAAACCCATGTCGCCGTCGCGCGCGATGCGCTCGAGGGTCGCCGCGAGGTCCGGCTGCAATAGTAGCTCTCCTCTTCCGACAGGGCCTCGCAAGGTCCCGAACGTGCGGCGTGCTTGGCTGTTCCGCTTCAGCGCTCGCCAGCTCCAACTCAAGGTCAATGCTTGCCGAGCTCCCACCTGATGGCCACGGCGAGCCAGCTCGATGGCGGGTGCCAGCACCTCTGGGAGAGTCAGTCGACCGAAGCGGCGCTGAGCCAGATTGAGGCCCGCCACGCTGCCTGGCACGGCGGATGCGGCGGGTCCCGTCGCTCCGGCCAGCACCATGGCCTGGAAGCGGGCCTTGCTCGTGCCGCTCGGAGCGCGCTCCCGAAAATCCAACGCCACGATCGGCTCGCCGCGCCGCGCCACTAGCATGAAACCGCCACCCCCAATATTGCCGGCACTCGGGTGCGTGACCGCTAGGGCATACGCGGTCGCCACGGCGGCATCGATGGCGTTGCCCCCTGCTTCGAGGATTCTGACGCCCGCGCGGGTCGCATTTGATTCGACCGACACCACCATGCCGTGCAGCCCGAGCGTTGCCCGACCGCCGGGCGTGAGAGGTGGGGGGGCTGCAGCGCTGTCAAAGGGGGTCGCCGGGCTTGGCGCCGGAGGGCGGACTTCAGGCGCCATTTTTGCGCTCAATTGTGGGACGTGTAGAGACTCGGCCGAGCGCTGTGGCGCGGCCCACTCGCGGCCGCACGCCATGACCACCAACGTGGCCGAAAGCGCCAATTGTGCGGGCGTCCTTCGCCCTCGTCGAGCAGATTCTGGCTTGATGGAATTCCTGCCCGGCATTACCGCGTCGAGTATAGCGGACACCACCGAATCCGGCGCAAGCTCGGAACGCCCGGGTGCAACCAAGGCCCATTCACACAAGCGAGGCGAGCCATGACAGATGCCACCTTTCAGCCCCTGGCCATCGCGGTCGTCACCGTGAGTGACACACGCGACGTCCAGACGGATACGAGTGGCGCGTTGGTGATCGAGCTGCTCACGGCAGCAGGGCACGAGTTGCGCCAACGTCACCTGGTCAAGGACGAGCTGGCCAGCATTCGCGCGTTATTTGCTCAACTGGTTGACGATGCATCGGTTCAAGTCGTGATCGCGACTGGCGGGACGGGCATTACCGCGCGCGATGTGACCCCGGAAGCGCTCGAACCCCTGGTGACCAAGCCTATCGTCGGTTTTGGTGAGCTGTTTAGGATGTTGAGCTTTGCCGAGATCGGTCCGAGCACGATACAATCCCGGGCCACGGCTGCGCTGTGCGGGCAGACGCTCTTCTTCGTATTGCCCGGTTCACGCGGTGCCGTGCGCCTCGCCATGGAGAAAATCGTGTTGTCACAGCTCGATCGACGCACACGGCCCTGCAACTTCGCCGAGCTGATGCCTCGCTTCTAGCTCCTAGCGCGGCTGGCGTTCAGCTGGCCGCGCCCGGAGCTCAGCCAAGTCGCGTAGGCTCGACTTGGGGCGTGGGTCGCTCGGGTCGAGCGACTCGGCGTGACGCAAAGCGGCCTCGGCTTCTTCGTATTTTTGGCGTTCCGCCAGCGCGTTGCCCAGGTTAATCCACGCCGACCCGAGCTTGGGATCGATGGCTATCGCTCGGCGCTGGGTTTCGATGGCCTTGTCCAGCTGACCTTGGCGCTGATACGCATAACCCAGGTTGGTCAAGAACGTCGCTCGTTCGGGCGCCAAGGTCGTGGCGCGAATCAAGTGAGGCAATGCCTGGTCGGCTCGGTTGTCGGCGAGGTAGGCAGCCCCGAGATCTCCGTGTGTGCGAGGGTCATCGGGCTCGAGCGCGAGGGCTCGTTGATACGTGCTGATCGCTTCCGAGACCCGACCGCGTAGCATGTAGGCGGTGCCCAGGTTGGTCAGACGCTCGGGCTCGTCGGGGGCGAGCTTGGCCGAACGCTCGAAGTGCTCGAGCGCAAGCTGAGCCTGCCCCGTCGCCAGGTACGCAACGGCGAGCGCCGAGTGCGTTTCGGGGTCATTGGCGTTGATGGCCGCCGCACGGTTCAGGCTCGCGAAGGCGCCAGGTGCGTCGCCCAGGACGAGCAGCAAGCGCCCTTTCTCCAGCAGCGCCGGGGCGTAGTCGGCGTGTGCCGCCAAAATGGCGTCGACCGTTGCTACAAGGCGCTCGAGCTCAGGATGTTTCGGCGCTTCTGCGTACGCGGTGGGCAGGTCGAGCTTGGCCCAGCGCACTTTCAGCAGACCGAGCTGGGCGGCAGGGTGTGCTGGATCGAGGTGCCGCGCACGCTGATAATGCTGACTCGCCGCATCCAAGCGGTTCTCGTCGAGAGCGGACTCGCCTAGGCTGAGCTCCGATTGCAGCGGACTCGGCTGCTCAACTACCGCGGCGGCATGTGTTGAACCTTCGGGGTCCGCGGACGTCTGCGCTGCGGCTGTCTCCGCCGCACCCGGGCCAGCCACCGCTGAAGCTCCTGCTCGCTGTTCGGGCCCTACGTTCTGACCTGAGCGCGGCTGCGAGTGGTGCGGCGTCTTACACGCCCACGACGACACGAGCGCGAGCATGATCACCTGCGGCGCGGCACCGCCTGCGCGTGCCATGGGGTTTAGGCTCCGGGTTCCTGAACGCTCGTGTGCTCTCGCCCGTCGAAGCGCAACATGGTCGCTTTGGAATCGACCACAGTGCGGAGACACACGGGCCTTTTCCAGACACGGACTAGCGACGCCATCGCGGCCTGCGCATAGTCGTTGCGCAGATCGATCCCGCGATGCTTGTGCAGCATGAGCAGCTCGCCGCGGTTCTCGAAGTTGGAGTCTTCTACATACAGGAACGGGTTACCACCATTGGTCAGATGGGAGAGGAGCTTCTCTTTGACCTTCTTGAATTCGCGCGTGGCAATCTCGTATTGCTCGTGGCGCTTGGACCACTCGAAGTTGAACAGCTTGTGGTCCATGGCGAACTCCGGCGTCAGGAACTCATCGATGAAGGTGACGTCGTTGTACAGCCGCCGCACCTCGAATATCTTTTCTTTGCCCATTCCCAGGCGCAGGTCCCAGCTGCGCTTGCGATCGAGGTCGTCGCACTGTTCCCAGTCGCGGCCAAATTGCCCGCGATCCCAGCGCTCCTCGATGCTCCGATACAGCTCGACGCCGAGCTTGTACGGGTTGAGCTGTCCCGGCGACGTCGCCATGACCGCGGCGTTGTTGTCGGCGTAGTCGACGATCTCGGAGGCATTGCACACGCCCTGGGTCATGAGCTTGGAGTGCCAGTACGAGGCCCAGCCCTCGTTCATGATCTTGGTCTGTATTTGCGGCGAAAAATAGTAGGCCTCATCACGTATGATGGCCAATATGGCTCGTTCCCAGCGCTCGAGCGGCGCATGGTTCAACAGGAACCACAGCACGGCTTGTACGGGTTCCTTCGGGTACTTGCCCTTCTTGTCTTTCTGTTTGGCCTCGAGCACCGCCTTCTGCTCTTGAATGTACTCGTCCGGGTTGATGAACTTGTCCATGTACGCCTTCGCGCGCAAGCGGGGGACTTCTACCGGGCGAGGCTCGTCTTCCTCTTTGGCGCTCTCCTGGCGCACCATGAACGGCGAATAGGGATCAATGAGGTTCTCGAGCGACAGGCAGTGGTCGATGAATTTCTCGACTTCATCGATGCCATGTCGGTCGATGATGCGCCGTACAGTCGCGCCGTGGTTGGCAATGCGGTCCACCCATTTGCGGTTCGGGCGGTAATGCTCCCCGGAGAGAACGGGATTGATGACCTTACCGACCGCGTTCAAGTCCGTAGATCGAAACGCAAAGTTGTTCTTGAAGAAGTCCACATGCCCGTAGACATGGCACATGACCAGCTTCTGATCGGTGAGGCTGTTGCCCTCCAATAGGTAGGCGATGGCCGGGTTATTGTTGATGACCAGCTCATAGATCTTGGACAGCCCGTACTCGTTGCTCTTGCTGAGCCGCTCGTAGTCCATGCCGAAGCGCCAGTGTGGGTAGCGGTTCGGAAAGCCGCCGTAGGCGGCGATCTCGTTGATCTGATCGTAAGACAGCATCTCGAAGATGACTGGAAAGAAGTCCAACCCCGCTTCGCGCGCCACGGCTTCGATGCGCTCTTGCTCTGCCCTCAGGTAGGGCGGCAGTGATGTTCTGGAGGGGGGAGGGGGCATCAGTTACCTTTCCCGAGGAAGTCTTTGATGCTGGTCACAATCGCGTTCTTGTCTTCGATCTCGCTGGTCACGACGCGTTGATCATCCCCCAGGTGCTCGCGTAGGTCCTTGATGAACTGGCCTGAGCCATACGGGCTCTCCACCTGCCCATAGGCGAACATGTTGACCTCGGGTAGGATCTGTTTGCGCAAGATTTCGATGCAGCTCAAGGTGTCGTCCATGGACCAGTTGTCGCCATCGGAGAAGTGGAACGGGTAAATGTTCCACTGATCCGGCGGGTACTCCTGCTCGATCAGCTTTGCCGCCAACCTGTAGGCGCTCGAGATCATGGTGCCGCCGGACTCACGCGTGTGAAAGAAAGTGTCACGGTCGACCTCACGCGCGACGGCGTCGTGGATGATGTAGCGGCTCTCGAGGCCCCTGTATTGCCGGCGGAGCCAGGTGTCGATCCAGAAACTCTCGATGCGGACGATCTCCTTCTGCTCATCTCCCATCGATCCGGAGACATCCATCATGTAAATGATGACGGCGTTGGCAACCGGCTCGGTGGTTTCACGCCACGACCGGTAGCGCTTGTCCTCATGCTGAGGAATGAGCATCGGCTGATCTTTGTCGTACATGCCGCTCGCAATCGCACGCCGCAGTGATTCGCGATACGTGCGCTTGAAGTGGCGTAACGACTCGGGCCCGGTGCGCCGGATGCCCGTGTAGCGATCCTTGGTGCTGCGGATCTTGCTCTGCCCCTTGTTCTTGATGTCGGGTAGCTCGAGCTCCTGCCCGAGGATGTCAGCCAGCTCGTCGAGCGTGATGTCCACCTCGAGCATGTGCTGGCCCTCGCCCTTGCCGGCCTTTCCGCTGCCCTCGCCGTCTTGGGGCGAGCCTCCGAGCGAGTCGCCGACGTCACCCTCGCCTTGGCCGACACCCCCCGAATTGCGGCCGTCAAACGTGAAGCGAGGAATGTCGATTTGCGGGATGGGGATGCTGACGAGGTCCTTGCCCTTGCGGCCGATCATGTCGCCCTGCGAGATGTACTTGCGAAGCCCCTCGCGGATCTTGCCGCGGACGATGTTGCGGAAACGCCCGTAGTCCTGATCGATCTTTAGGGACATGCGCTAGCTTATCTCGCCTGGGTTCATCATACCAGTCTGGCTCCTCGGCTTCGGTCGTGCTCGATCGTTCGCGCGGAGGCGCTTCGCGGCGTCCCGGGGCGCCCCATCACGAGTGTAGGCGAATGGGAGCACCCCACGCTGAGTGGACGGCGCCGGCCACTGGAACGTAAGGGTAGGGCCTGTTCCCCTA
Organism: Deltaproteobacteria bacterium; assembly: GCA_031407405.1. GTDB lineage: Bacteria > Myxococcota_A > Polyangia > Polyangiales > Polyangiaceae > SZUA-265. Next base: position 83,536 of record JANOIG010000196.1, on the reverse strand, counting down.
CCACGGCGCTGGCCGGAGGGCGTTTCGGCGGCACGGGCAAGGGGCCGAAGCCGGTGGCCTCAGGGGGTTGCGGAGCGCCCGAGCAGACGCGCCGCGTCCAGGGCGCCGTAGGTGAAGATGACGTCTGCACCGGCGCGGCGCAGGCCAAGCAAGGCCTCCAGTAAACACTGCTCGTAGTTGAGCCAGCCGTTCTGCGCAGCGGCCTTCAGCATCGCGTACTCGCCACTGACGTGATACGCCGCGATGGGCAGCGAGCTAATCTCCCGGACGTAGCGAATCACATCCGCGTAGATGGTGGCGGGCTTGACCATCAACATGTCAGCGCCCTCGGCTTCGTCCAGGGCCACCTCGCGTGCAGCCTCGCGCACGTTGGCGGGATCCATTTGATAGGTCTTCTTGTCACCGCCCCGTGGCGCCGAGTCGAGCGCCTCGCGAAAAGGTCCATAGAACGCCGACGCGTATTTGACGCAATAACTCAGTATGCCGACCTGCGTGTGACCCGCCTCGTCCAGGGCGGCTCGGATGGCCGCGACCCGCCCATCCATCATGTCGGAGGGGGCGACCATGTCCGCGCCCGCGTGAGCTTGCGAGACCGCCATGGCGGCCAACAGCGGTAGCGTTTCATCGTTGTCGATGCGGCCGTCGATGAGCACCCCGTCATGTCCATCGGACGAGTAAGGGTCGAGGGCCACATCGGTGATGACCCACAGCTCGGGCAGCTGGCGTTTGAGCTCGCGCACCGTACGTTGCAAGAGGCCATCTGGATTTTGAGCTTCCAGTCCCCGCGGGTCTTTCAGCGCTTCGTCTAGGGCGGGAAACAGCGCCACACCGCGAACGCCCAGGCGCACGGCCTCGCGCGCCTTCTCCAGCAGGCGATCCAAGCTCAACCGACTACAGCCGGGCATTGACGCGATGGGGGTCTCGAGGGCCTGCCCCGCCTGAACAAAAAGCGGCAGGACCAGGTGATGCGGGGCAAGGAATGCCTCGCGAACCATCGAGCGGACCGCCAAAGATACCCGATTGCGGCGGGGGCGTTGCAGCATCAATGCAGGCTAACACAGCTCTGCGCCAAGCAAGAAGCGCACGAACCGCGGGCGACTTGGGGGGGCCGGGCCTACGTTGGGCGCCTTTTGCGTCGCCTCGGGGCAGTGCATGTGCTTGCCTACCCGGGCAAGGCGACACCGCTCGTGTCAGTCGGCTTTCGGGCCGTTCGGGCCCGCGAGGCAGCAGACCGGGCATGTTGAAGGATGGAGCCTCGGAACTAGCAAATCAGCTGTAGCGCGCCAGCGTGGATGCGGGCGGTCAGCGGGAGATGACCGGGTGTTTCGCCGTCCACGTCCACGAGCACGGGCTTGGGCGAACGGATGGCTCGCACGCTGACGCTTCGACCACGAGCACTCTTGACCGCCGGCAGGTCGAGGTGCGCCCCCTGGTAGACCTTCGGGAATAGACTCAGGAACTTGGCGCGCGTCAGGTCCCCGACGCAGACCACGTCCAGCAGGCCGTCGTCAAATTTCGCATGCGGCGCGATGTGCATGCCTCCCCCGAGAAACTGACCGTTGGCGATCGCGGCAATCAGCACTGGACCCCGATGCCAGCTCTCACCATCGATGTCTATTTCGACTGGCAGGTTGCGATACGACAACGCCGCGCCAACGGTGCCCAGCAGAAAGGCCGCCTTGCCCCCCAACCATTTGGGGCCGCGCTCGACTCGCTCGTCCACCGCTCCGGATATGCCCACGCTCGCGATGTTCACGAACGCGCGGTGCAGGGGGGCGCCCGTCTTGTCGTGCAGCGTCACTACTGCGAGATCGAGCGGACGTAGCCTCCGCGCCGTCAGCCGTTCGAAGGTGGGCGCGCTCCCCGTGCCGTCGAGAGCGCAAGCTCGTGCGAAGTCGCCGCCCGTGCCAGAGGAAATGATGGCGATGGGCGGGCCAGCAACGGGCGCCCCCTCAGCATCGATGTAGGCTTGGCTGACCTCGTTCAGCGTCCCGTCGCCCCCGACGACAGCAAGCAACTCACAACCCGCCTCGCGTGCCTGCCGGGCCAGCTCGGTGGCGTGCCCCGGATGGCGGGTCTCGAGGATTTCAAAATTACTGCCCAGTCGCTCGAAGTCGCGCCGCAGCCCGGGCAGCTTGCGCGCCGCGCTGCCCGCGCCCGCCCGCGGGTTGACGACAATCGAAACGCGCATGCGGAGGTTGCTACCTCGCGCTCTGGGTGGCGGGCAACGGCGATTCCATCGAAGCCATGGGTATTTCGCCGCCCCCGTTGGGCGAGGGCGTCGAAATACCCCGCCGTTGGCATCGCGCTGAATCGGCTACTCAATTTCATTTGTCCCCTCGATTCAATTGAATCGAGGGGATGGGGATTCCATCGAGGGGACGAGCTGCGCCTCCGAATGCAGGCCAATGGGCCTCATCTGCTGCCTGAAGGCTGAGTGAAGAAAGAAAAACGAAAGAGAGGCATACGATTCGAAAGTGCCGCTTGACGGCGCCGGCCCGTTGGTTATCGTTCCGTCTAATTCGCGCTAGGCGTTGCGCCCTAACAATTCACAGCCTTTAACCCCCCACGCCTAGAGTCATGACCGATCCTGATACTCGCAAGCTCTTTGTTGCGGGCCTCTCCGAGGGCGTAAGCGAGGTTGAGCTGCGGAGGATGTTCGAGGCCGCAGGTGCGAGCGTCGAAGAAGTCGCCGTGCCTCGCGATCGACAGACCGGCAAGGCCCGTGGTTTCGGCTTCATCACGCTGGCGACCGAAGATCAGGCGGAGCAAGTTCGCGACGCGTTGGATGGTTCGCTGCATGATGGGCGGCCGATCTCGGTGCGCCCCTTCCGCGGCAATCGAGCCGCGCTGCCATCGCAGTCGATGCCACCTCGGCGCGGGCCTCCCGAGGCGGGCGGCGCTGGTGGAGGGCACCCGGAAGAGCGCGACAATACTTTGTTCCTGGCGAACCTTCCGGGGGATTGCCGCGAGGATGAGCTGACGGACATTTTCCGTGAGGCCGGGGTCGGGCCGATTCTGAAGTTGCATCTGCCGGTCGACCCCGACGGTCGCCGTCGCGGCTTTGGTTTCATATCGCTGCGCGACGCCGCTGCTGCGCGCGAGGCAGTCCCCAAGCTGCGCGAGCATTCGCTGCGGGGTAGGCCTCTGACGGTCGACGTAGCTCGCCCGCGAGCCGAGCGGCCCAGCATTGGTCCGGGTGATCGTCCGCCGCCCGGCGGCGCTTGGCGCAGCCGGCCACCGCCACCCCGCGGAGGGGGAGACGGCGGCATGTCGGGGGGGGCTCCAATGCGCTCTTTTCCGAGCGACGGCGGGGGTGGGCCACCTCCCGTCGAACGTCAGACGTGGGACGAACGCCGCGACCCAAGCAAGCGGAAGAAGGAAGCATCGCCCAAGAAGAAGAAGGTTCGAGCGGCTGATAAGGGCGGCCACGCTCGCCGGGAAAATGAAGGGTTTAGAGCTCCTCGCGCGCGCGGGCTGCTAGACGATTGGGACGAAGAATAGCCCGTCTGGGCTCTTGGCGCGACGAGAGCCGTTCGGAGCTAGGGCCTGAGTGCCCAGCGTTGAGGCCATTCGGCCGGCTCGTGGCATGATTAGCCCGTCGGTCAAATAGGGGCCGACGCCGACGTGCTCGTGGTAGGAAGGCCCTCGCAACGTGGTGCCTTGCCACTTGCTGCTCCACTTCTATGTTCCCCCGCCAATGTCGCAAGCCTTTGCAGCTTGAAAGTCCATGATCTTCGATTGGCTCTATGGTCTATTTTCGAACGATCTCGCCATAGATCTCGGAACAGCAAACACCTTGATCTATGTCAAGGGCAAAGGCATCGTCAGCTGCGAGCCTTCGGTGGTGGCGGTCACCAAAGACGCCCGAGGTGATAATCGCGTCTTGGCAGTAGGGCGCGAGGCGAAGGAAATGCTGGGGCGTACCCCAGGGAACATCCGAGCGATTCGCCCCTTGAGGGACGGAGTCATTGCCGACTTCGAGATCACCGAAGCCATGCTGAGGTACTTCATCGCGCGGGCTCACAATCGGAAGACCCTGGTGAAGCCTCGCATCATCATCTGTGTGCCCTTTGGCATCACCGAGGTCGAGAAAAGGGCCGTGAAAGAGAGCGCCGAAAGCGCTGGGGCACGCGAAGTGTACTTGATCGAGGAGCCCATGGCGGCGGCCATCGGCGCCGGGCTGCCGGTCACCGAAGCCAGCGGCAACATGATCGTGGATATTGGTGGAGGTACCACCGAGGTCGCGGTGATCTCGTTGGCGGGCATCGTGTATTCGCAAAGCGTGCGCGTCGGCGGGGACAAAATGGATGAGGCGATCGTTGCGTACATGAAGCGCAAGTACAACATGGCCATCGGTGAGCAGACGGCCGAGCGGATCAAAATCACGATCGGCTGCGCCTATGCCCCGGATCCGACCATGTCGATGGAGGTCAAAGGGCGTGATCTGGTGGCGGGGATCCCCAAGACGGTGGTCGTGAGCTCCGAGGAGATCCGTGAAGCGGTGACCGAGCCGGTCAACGCCATCGTCGAGGCGGTGCTGTTGGCGTTGGAACGTACGCCGCCCGAGCTGGCCGCGGATATCGTCGACAAGGGGGTCGTGCTCACGGGCGGAGGGGCGCTCCTCAAGAATCTCGATCTGCTATTGCGCGAAGAGACCGGCCTGCCGGTAATGGTCAGCGACGATCCGATTAGCGCAGTGGTGCTCGGCAGTGGCAAGGCTTTGGATCACATTGAGCTGCTCAGGGAAGTCGCCATCAGCTGAGGTGACACGGCGCTCCGGAGTGTCTCCGCGGGTATCGAAGGCCAAGGCGGCTCTGCGCTCGCGCAGAGGGTTAGCGGGGTAGGTCGTGGGTCCCTTCAAACGCTATCGCGACATCGCGCTCGTCATCATCCTGCTTGCGGTGCCGTTCTTCTTCATGCGCGCCAATATTCGCAGGCCGGAGGAGACGAGCTTCATCGACCGCACCCTGCTGACATTGTCGGCACCCATCGAGTACACATTTTCTGCGTTGGCTCGGGGCGTATCTGGCCTAATTGCCGAGTACGTGTACCTGGTAGACGTCAAACGGGACAACAACCGGCTCGTGTACAAGAGCTCGCGTTTGCAGGCAAAGCTGAGCCAGTTGTCCTCCATCGAAGCAGAAAACCGCCGCCTCCGGCGCCTACTCGGGCTGCGGGATCGCATCGGCACCGAGACGGTGAGCGCGCTCGTCATCTCCAAGGACACGACCGCCTACTTTCGAGTGGCTCGAGTGACCTTGGATACCTCGGCTCCTGGTATTCGGCCCAACATGCCCGTGCTTTCGCCCGAGGGGGTTGTGGGCAAAGTCTTGCGCGTCGCCGGCGAAAGCGTGCAGGTTCAGCTCGCGGTGGACAGTGGCTTCGGCGCGGACGTGGTGGTGGAGCGAACTGGTGCGCGCGGGTTTGTGCGGGGTGGGGGGGATAATGAGCGCTACGTCGTGCGCGTGGAGCTCGTTCAGAGCACTGACACCATCAACATAGGGGACGTGCTAGTCACCAGCGGCTTCGGTTGCCGGTTCCCCAAGGGCTTGCCCGTGGCGCGGGTGACGAAGGTCGTCAAGCGAGATTTTGGCCTCTACCAAAGCGTCGAGGCTGAGCCGGTGGTCGACTTCTCCCGGCTGGAAGAAGTTCTGATCGTGATGAGCGGCGACGAGAACTGCAAACCGAGCAGCGGCGGGGAACGCTAACAGATGCGCAGCACGGCTTTCATTGCGGTGGGGCTTCTCCTGATCATTCTCCAGGGCAATCTCTACCCAGTGTTGGGCTACCTCGGGCTGCACGGTGCTACCCCCAGCTTCGTATTGCCTCTGGTCATTTTCCTGGGGGTTCACGAGACATCGATTGCTAGGGGGTCTGCGCTCGCGTTTAGCTTGGGTTACGCGACCGATCTGTTGGCATCCGCTCCGATCGGCTTGTTCTCGCTCATGGCGGTAGCGGTCTGGGGCTTGGCGCGCATCGCTGGTGTGCGGCTCACTGCACAAACCTGGTGGACCAAAGCTGCGCTCGCGTTCGGCTTCTCACTCGTGGAGAGCGTACTGTTGCTGATGCTGCTCGCAATCTTCGGGTCCGACACACGGCGCCCGCTCGAGCTTGCCACGGTGGCACTGCCGCACGCGACGTCCACCGCACTGTGCTCGCTGTTCATATTTCCGCTGGCTCAAAGGATCCATCAAGGTGCGGCATTGTCGCGTGCATTCGAGGGGCGCGCGCGGTGAAGCTGTTTGTCCAGCGCTCTGACGTCGGTGAGTTTCGGCGCCGCTACCACTTCATGGTGCTGGGCATCGTGGTGGCTTTTGCCATCCTCAGCTTTAGGCTGGCGCAACTGCAAATCGCCCAGGCCCAGAACCATCGCGCGCAGGCGCGGCGCAACATCGTGGGCAGGGTTACCTTGGCCACCACACGCGGGGTGATCCGGGATTCCCTGGGTCGGGTCTTGGCGGGCAATAGGCCGTCATATGACGTCTACGTGGTGCCTGGGGTCATCGACATGAAAGAGACCTGGCCGCGCGCCGTGCAGTTGATGGGGTTGGGCGCCAGCGAAGCCAGGCAGGAGAAAGCGCGCATCCTGTCCATCCGCGCCGAGGACGGCAAGCGCAAGCTGCAGCAGACGTTGCTCCGGGTGGACGTCAGTCGAGACGTCGTGGCCGCGCTCGAAACCCACGCTGCGGACCTGCCCGGCATCGATGTCGTGCCGACGCCGGTGCGCCACTACCCCTACGGGCAGGTAGGCGCGCACCTGCTTGGTTACATGCGCGAAATTGACGCGGAGAGCTTGGCACGTCACGAGACTCAAGAATATCGGGCGGGAGATCGCCTGGGCGCGGTCGGCGTGGAGCGTCGCTGGGAAAGTTACCTGCGTGGGCAACGCGGCTGGCAAAAGGTAGTACGCGGGCAGAACCGCCGGGCACAGCGTACCGGCCTGGGCGAACGTTATCTCGAGGAGCCGCGCCGGCTCGAGCCCATTCCGGGCCGAGACGTCTCGCTCACCATCGACATCGAGTTGCAGAGCAGCATTCAGAAGGAAATGCGGGGCCACCTGGCGGGTGCGGTGGTGGTCCTCGATGTGCGCACCGGGCGCTTGCTCGCCGCGCTGAGCAAGCCGGGGTTCGAACCCAACGTGCTATCTGGTGAGCAGGGCAAGCAGGCGATTCGCGATGCGTTTCAGCGCCTGAGCAGTGACCCCTTGAAGCCTCTCTTGGACAAGACCACGTCGGCGGTCTACCCACCTGGGTCCACCTACAAGCCTTTCAGTGCGCTAGCGGCACTTTCGGATGGGCTCATCGACCCCAGCGCCGAGGTGGATTGCAAGGGAGGCTACGAATTCGGCAGGCGCTATTTCCGGTGCACCGGCGTGCACCGCAAAGTGAACTTGCATGAAGCCATCGTGCAGTCGTGCAACACCTATTTTTACGCGCTGGGCGAGCTCATTCACATCGACCAGTTAGCCAAGGTGGGCATGGACTTTGGCTTTGGCGTCAAGACAGGAATTGGCCTCAATCCGGAGGCGCGGGGCCGCATGCCCACGCGGGCCTGGTATGCTCGTCGGTACAAGGGCGACGGCTTTCGCGGCGGGTTTACCCTGTTGGCCTCCATTGGCCAGGGCGCCACCACCGTAACGGTGCTGCAACTGGCGCTGGCCTACGCTGCGCTGGCCAATGACGGCACGCTCTATCAACCGCAGGTGGTGCGCAGCATCGAAACCAGCTCTGGGACTACGGTGCAGGACTTCCCGCCGCGGGTCCGCAGCATCATCGACGTTGATCCGGGCCAACTCGCGCTGATTAAAGATGCGCTGACTGGCGTGGTCGTCGACTCGGAAGGGACCGCGTTCAATGAGGCCATGGAGGGGATTGATATGGCCGGCAAGACGGGCACGGCGCAGGTCAGCCATGTCACTCCGCGCAGCGTGGACCCGAAGCGAGTTTGGTATTTCAACCGTGACCACGCCTGGTTTGCTGGATACGCCCCGGCGCGTGCGCCCGAAATTGCCATCGTGGTGCTGATTGAACACGGCGGCGGCGGCGGCAAGAACGCTGCTCCTGTCGCGGCGCGAGTGGTCGAAGCCTGGCAAAAGCTGACCAAGCGCCGCCTGGCGACGCGCGGCAATGACTCAACCCATGAGGCAGGGGCGCACCTTTAATGGCATTTACCCGAGGTCGCCTTCGGGCGCGCGAGCATTTCGACTGGCCCTTGTTTTTGGCCGTGGTCAGCATCGCCATCGTCGGTGTGGTCAATCTGTACAGCGCCACCAGCCCCTACATCGATGATCCGAGGCGCTCCGGTCTGGCGGACATGTATGTCCAGCAAGTGTACTGGCTGGTGGTTGGCGGCTTGCTCGGAACGTTGGCTGCAGTCGTGGACTACCGCAGTATCGAACGCTTTGCCTATGTTCTGTACGGCATCGGCATCGCCAGCCTCCTGCTCGTGCTCTGGCTTGCATCCGACATTCGGGGATCCGCGCGCTGGATTGATGTCGGCCGGTTTGCGTTCCAGCCCAGTGAATTCATGAAGCTGTTCGTGATCCTCGCCGTGGCACGCAAGCTGTCGGATGATCCCAGAACCGAGGCCAGAACACTGGTCGACCTGGTCCCCGCGGCGCTGCTCTTCATTTTGCCGGCAGTGCTCGTGATGGTGCAGCCAGACTTCGGCACTTCCATGATTTATACGGCTTGCGCCTTGACCATGTTGGCGCTGGCTCGCTTGCGCAGGAGCAGCGTCGTCATCTTCATCATTGGGCTCGTGCCGGTTTCATGGGGTATGTGGCATTTCGGCCTCCGGGATTATCAGAAGGGGCGCATCCTGAGCTTTCTGGATCCCGAAGCTGACCGCGCGGGCACAGGTTGGCATGCCTTGCAGTCCCGCACCGCCATCGGCAACGGGGGGCTCTGGGGCGAAGGTTTCCGGGAAGGTACGCAAAATCAATTTGGCTTCCTTCCGGATCAGTTCTCGGATTTCCCTTTCAGCGTGTTCGCCGAAGACTGGGGGTTCGTGGGTTGTATCGCCCTACTCGCCCTGTACGCCTTCATTTGCGCGTGGGCGGTGAACATCGCTGCCCTGGCCAAAGATCGCTTTGGCGCCGCCGTGGCCGTGGGTGTAGGCGCCACCTTCTTCTGGCATACGGTCTTTAATATCGGCATGACCGTCGGTGTGTTGCCGGTGGTAGGCATCACGCTGCCGTTATTTTCTTATGGGGGGTCGAGCACCTTGACGACGTTGGTGGGATTGGGTTTGTTGATGAACGTATCGCTCAGGCGGTAGGTCGGGGGTAGGGCGCTGCCAAAGTCGCAACCACGCGAAGCTCCTGCGCGTTTGGACGCAATACTCAGCCAACGCGCGAGCCAATCCACACCTCCCCGACCTCAATCGATCTTGAACAGCTCGTCTAGATCTGAGCGCGACAGCTTTTTCGCTCCGCCGCTGTCTTCCGTGAGCACTGCTGAGACGAGCTCGCGCTTCTTTTCCTTCAGCTCCAGGATCTTTTCTTCGATGGTTCCGGCTGCGACCAGGCGGTACACGGTGACGACCTTCTTTTGCCCGATGCGATGGGCACGGTCCGACGCTTGGTCTTCGACCGCCGGGTTCCACCAGGGATCGAAGTGGATGACGGTATCGGCGCCTGTCAGGTTGAGCCCCGACCCCCCCGCTTTCAGGCTGATCAGGAACACCGGGATTGTAGGGTCGTCCTGAAAGCGATCGATGCGTTCGGCTCGATCCATGGTCGAGCCATCCAGGTATTCGTAGCGAATGCGGTCCTCGTCGAGGGCGTTCTTGAGCAGCTTGAGCATGGACACGAACTGGCTGAACACAAGGACACGATGTCCGCCCGCCTCGGCTTCCTCGACCAGCTCGCGGAAGGCCATCACCTTTGCGCTGTCCTCATGCGAGAACTGGCGCGGCAGGCCCAGGAGGCGGGGGTCGCAGGCCGCCTGACGCAGCTTGGTTAGGCCGGCAAGAATATGTAGTTGGCTCTTGGCCATGCCGACTCGATCGAGCTCACCCATGACCTGGGCGCGAACTTCGCGCAGCACCTGGTTGTAGATGCTGCGTTGCTCGGACCCCAGATCGATGATCTTGTCGCTCTCGATCTTGGGAGGCAGGTCCTTGGCAACTTCGTTCTTGGTGCGTCGCAGAATGAAGGGGTGAATGATTGCCTTCAAGCGGGCGGCCGCCTTGTAATCGCCTTGATCGATGGGCCTCGAGAAGCGCTCTTCGAATTTGGGCAGCGGCGGAAGGATGCCGGGCGAAACAAAGTCGAAGATCGACCAGATTTCTGTCAGGCGGTTCTCGATGGGCGTCCCGGTCAGGGCCAGTCGGCGGGCGGGCGTCAGCTCCTTCGCGGCTTGAGCGGTGGCGCTGTGCGGGTTCTTGATCGCCTGCGCCTCGTCCAGAATGACGTAGTCGAGCTTGAGCTTGGTGAGGAGGTCGATGTCACGTCGGAGCAATGCATAACTAGTGATGATGACGTTGGCCTGCGTCAGATCCTTCTGCTGCTCCTTGCGGCCGGCCCCGTGCCACAACGCGGTGGTGAGGGTCGGTGCGAAGCGCTCGATTTCACGAATCCAGTTGCCGACGACGCTGGTCGGGGCAACGATCAACGCGCGCAAAGTTTTTTGCTCCTGCTTGATGAGCAGCAAGAGCGCGATGGTCTCGATGGTCTTTCCGAGTCCCATGTCATCGGCAAGAATTCCGCCGGTGCCGATGTCATGTACGAACTTGAGCCAGGAGAGGCCCTGTTCCTGATATGGACGAAGCGTGGCCTTCAGAGCCCGTGGCTTCTTGATTTGCTTGATCTCTTCGATGGACGCGAGCTTCTTGAAGAGCTGCTTGGTGGTGGCGGTGACTTTGGCGTCGGGCAACTGATTGAGCAGCTCCTGGACCCGTCCCGCTTGAGACAAGGGGAGCTTGCCGTTTTTTCCGGTGCTGGCGATCAGCTCCACTTCACGCGCGACCATGGCTTCCACACGCTCGGCGTCCAACGGCGCATAAGAGTCATCCGACAGGCGCACGAACTTCTTCCCTTCACGCAGGCACTGTTCGATGTCCTTGCGATCGATGGTAACGCCGTCACTTTCCCAGGTGATCTGCACGTTCAACCAGTCGACGCCACTCGACACGCGCGCTTGCATCTGCACGGGCTTGGAGCGCATTTGGACGCCCACTAGCTCTTCCGGCACATACAGGTCCCAACTCTCGGGCAGGCTGCCGATTCCCTCCGACCAAAAGCGGAGCGCATCGGCGCCTTCGGCGATGAAGGACTCGCCGCTTTCGTCGGGTTTCAAGCCGAGGTCGATCAACAACTGTACCGCTTCCTGCTGCGCCACGATGTCCGCGCGCACGCAGGTCGCGCGTCGTTGGCCATCGCCGGGCGGCTTCACGATCATCGGGGGAGAAATGCCGTCCGCGCGCACCTCGACCTCGAGGTCGCCATAAGCGGTTCGAAGCGCAACTTCTGCTTTGACCAGGGACCCGCCGGCACGCATCCGAAACTGCGGGGGGAGATCCACGACGTCGGCCACCTGGGATAGATCCGGCAAGGTAGCGCCGAGCTCGAGCGATAGGCGAGGCAAGTAGTTCGTGATCAGATTGATGAGCTCGCTTGCCGGCTCTGCAATGGTTGGGGCGCGCAGCAGGCGCCGCAACGCGGCGGGGGAAACGCGCGCATCAATCGGGCGCGCGATGCCCTCGGTCGTATCCACATGCCAGCCGGGGCTTCCCTCAAACCAGCCACCACTGCTGAGGGAGAAACGTCGGCCGTTGCCTTCGCGCTCGAAGCCGGCTTTGGCTACGATGGTGTCATTCCCAACCATTTCCAAATCGAACTGGGGCTTCAGCACCTCGGCTGAAAACCTGAGCTGCATCAAGGCGGGCTCGAGCAAGACGCGCCGACCTTCGAGCTTGGGCAGCAAGTCTGCCGCGTCTTCGCCGCGGACATCCACGGCGGGGTGTCTGGAGTTCCCGCTTTCGAAACGCGCCAGGATGCGCAAAGCATCCCGGTCTGGCGTGGGTGAGAGGGCTTGCCACGCGAGCGCGGAGCTGGGCAAGAGGGGCGCTCTAGCGGCGAAATCGAGCACCGTGACCGTCAGCCCGCCCGCCCGCACGTGGACCCGATACTCCAGATCCATGCGCTTGAGCGCGCCGTCCGGCGCAAGCCACGCGCCAAGGCCGGTCAGTCGCGCAGCCGCATCAGGGCTCGGCACCTCGACCCTGGTTGATGCCTGCACCGGCTGTGTCTGCGTCCTGCGCCGCCGCTCGCGACGGCGACTGGGCTTGCTTTCGCGCGGGACGGGGGTCGGGGTGGGCTGTTGGTGGAGGGCCTGGTGCGGGGCTGCTGGGTGCGCCGCCTGCGGCTGTTCACGGCGGGGCGGCTGCTGCGCTCGCGCCTGATTGCGTACGGTGATGAGAAGGGCGGCCACGTGTTTGCAATGGTGGCCAGTTTTTTGGAAGGCGGGACAACTGCACTTCGAAGAGATGCCGTCCCCGCCGAGCTGGATGGTCGTCGAGTAGGGGTCCGTATCCGAACCCTTGATGCGAGCGGTTGCATCAGACTGACTGACCTTGAGGTCCCCTACCACCTTCCGCTTTTCATAGTCGAGGCCGCGTAGAAACGTTCGCGCTCCGAGCAGGCGCCGAAGGCCGCGATCGGAGAGGGTAGACAGAGCACCAGCAATTGAGGACGACACGCTACACCTAGCTAGTTGGGAGTTGGGTTCAGAACAAGAGGGGGACGATGGCCAAGGATGAGACAACCGTCGCCTTGAGCCCGAGCAAAGCGGCTGGGCCGACACAGTGATCCATGAATTCGCCGGCGGAGTTAGCACCCCCAAAGCTCGAGGCGTTCGGACCCTTTTGGGCTACACCAAGTGCCACCAGCGTTCCTTGGGCAGCGAGAGCCAGAACGCAGCCGGTGAGGGCGGCGATGCTGCCAAATGCCATCAACCCATGCGCCGTCATCGCGCCTCCAGCCGCGCCATATGAGAGCCGGAGCAAGGCTCCCAGGGCGAATGGCGTCAAGAGAGCGATCAACGCCAGCGGCAAGAGCGCCTCGGTGGCACCTGTCATGGCGAGCTGCACGCTGTCCCGATAACTCGGGAGGCCGAAGGAGCTTCTCGTGCCACGGCTGACATCCATTTCGAGCCTTCCCTGCAGCTCCTGGTCCACGTTGCCTGCAGCTCTACTCGAGGTCCTGAGCACGCCACCGATGTAGAACAGCAAGCTGCCCGCTCCGAGCACACCACCGAGGATTACGACCGGATGTGCGAGGCTGACCTGTGTGCCGACGACTGGGGCGCCCTCTGTTTGAACCAATGGCAACATCAAGCCTGCGAACAGGGCCGCCGCGGCTCCACTGAGAATGCATTGCGTGTACCCGAGATTGCCGATGACCCGTGCGGACTCTGCGATCTCCACCGCACCACTCTGTGCGGCTTCGTCGAACTGGCCACGGCGTAGCGCTGCGATACGACCGACACTTTCCCCGATCGCCGCGAACACGCTGGCGCACGAGTTGAAGGCACCCGCACCCAGCATTGCGGCAACCGCAATCACCAACGCGAAGGCGCCACCTCGTTCGAGCGGAGCGCGCGAACCGAGCAGATAAGCGGCGCCCAAGCACAACCCCACGATCAGCAGCGGTGAACAGGCGTGTTGAAGCCCGAGCCCCAGCGCGCGCGCCACCGAGGTTTCCGGGCGCAGCTCCGCGTCCCGCTCGGCCGTGGCGGTGGCGCCGCGTCGGGTACTGATCAAGAACAAGCTCGTGGAAAGGACGCTCGCGAGGATACCCAGCGCGCCTGCACCGAAATAGAAGAGGTATAGAGGAGCCCCGAGCAACCACAGCGCCGCGCCGAAAAGGCCTGTCGCCAGCATCAGCGCATGGCTCGTGCCCCCGGCCGCAAACAGGCTCCTTAGCGGTAGCCCCTCGAAGCGAAAACTTGCGAGGCTGATGGCGGTAGCCAGCAGTCCGCTGGCTCGCACGACGAGCGGCAGACCCACGAGTGCGAGCGCACCGACGCCGGCGGCCGCGTTGGCTCGGCCAATGAGACCGGCCACGACGAGGAGCCCAGCGTTGGCCAGAACCAGTGAGGAGAAGATGTCCGTGCTCCGCCAGACGACGCCCCCCACGAAGTCCCCCACCAGCTCCGCCACGAGGGCGGGGTTCTGCTCCTCATCGCGTGCGATGTGGGGGTAGCGAGCTCGAGCGGTGGTCCCCGCGACTCCCGCGGCTGTCTGGAAACCACTGCCCCCGACTTGAAAAACGACCGCGGCGGCGAGGGCTCCCAGCGCCGCCGCAGGCAGGCTGCGGCACGCTTCGAAAACGGCACTACCCGCTTCGAGCTGGCCGAGCCAGGTCAGGTACAGATAGTGGCTCACGAACAGACACAGCGTGAGCAGCAGGCTCGCCGCATCGGCGGCGAGAGCGCCCACGGCAGCACCTCGGAACGCTGCTGCCATGGCGGCATCGGGGTGATGACGCAGCGCCTCTAGCGAGCTCCCAGTGGCGCGCCGGGCCGCCCATTGAGCCAGCTGAGCGACGCCCGTGGCGGCGGCGGCACCCAGACATAGAGCCGCGGCGCTCCAGGCCAGGGACACCGGGCCACCTAATGGCGTGATAGTGCTCCAAATTGCCCACGCGCTTGCCAAGGCCGCTCCTACGATTGCGAGCAGCAGTGTCAAAAGCTTGGTTTCACGCCACAGGAAGTCTGCGCAGGCCCTGCGAACGGCGGCGAGCAGCCGCTCGAGCTCGTGGCTGCCTGTTCCACGGCTCGACAAGCCCCGCGCCTGCGCACCCGCAAATAGCAGGCTACCGACGCACACGGCCAAAACGACGACCAGTTCACTCACGATGGCACACGCTGGGGACGACGACCCTCTAGGGCGTTCGCGCGGTCGTCGGGGGTGTAGTTCGTGCCGGGACGACCTATGGTGCCGCCCTCTGCCCGGCGCCCCTCGCGAAGAAAGGCGAAGAAGGGCACCACGACCCAAGCTCCCCACCGCCAAATTTCGGCTAGCGAAGAACCGCTCCCGACCACTCGACCACAGTCATCGCTGACGCGCGATGCGGAGTCGCTTAGTCCAGTTGTGAGCACGGCTCGTAACACGAGGGGGCCGAGGCGAGCAAGCTCCAAAAGCGAGCATGATTGTCGAAAGGAGCGCGATTGTCGCGCTACGGAGAAATGCCCCGAACCCGTACAGCTCAGCCGAGCGCGATGCGGCCAATTGGCCCATTGGCGTTGGCTCTGGGGGAACAGAAGGGTGGGGCAGGTCAGGCTCAGGCGCCTACTTCGATTGCATCACCATCAGGTGGTACTTGCCGAACTCGTTCTGCCCGAGCGTGAACAGCACTTCGACGAAAAGCCGATACGGCGTGGTGTTGTCCGCGATGATGACGGCTTCCGAGCTTGCTGCGTCGAGACCTTTGGCCTCGCGCAGTGCTCGGTCAGTTTTGCGCGCCGATTGGAGCGCGTTTCCGAGTGGCACGATATACAGAGAGTTGGCGCCTCGCTTGTGGCGCGCTTCGACCCCGCTCTGCGCCAAAGATTGGTTATTGGGCAAGTCCAAGACCTTGTCGTCCCCAACGAGGATCTGACTCTTCGAGACCGTGACCCGAACACCCTCTTGAGCGGGCTGCGACTGGATGACACTCTTGGGCAGCATCAGGTCCCGGCTCTGTGGCACCGACGCGCTGGATTCCCCGAGCGTCTTGAGCAAGAACACCAGGATGATGGTCATGATGTCGAGCATGGCCGTGATGTTCAGGTAGTTGATCTCGGGCTCCTGAGCATTGCGACGGATGGCGCGTCTGAGCTCGGCCTTGTACTGCACCATCGAGGCCTTCGACTGAGGCGTGATGGGTACTACTACTCCGTTCGACATGCAGCTCCGAAGAAATTGCGGAAGAAACGCGCGCGCGCGCGCCGAGCGATGGAGCGGACCATCAGCGTGCCACCTGGAAATTCACATCGGGGAAAAGCGGGTCACCCTTGGCCGTTGCGCGCACTGCGTCGATGGTGCTCACCAACGTTTGGTAATCGATGCCCGGGTTCGCGCTCAGGAACACTTGCGTCTCTTCACCAAACTCGGGTGAGGCTTGCTTCAGGCTGCCCGCGCATTCGTTGAGAGACCCGAAGTCATATTGCTCGCCGCGTCGAGGAATGGCGATGCCCGGCCCTGCACCTTTGCAGCCAGGGGCCACGTTGCCCCCCGACGTCTTGATGGCGTGCCCCTCATTGGTGATCAGCACGGACAGGTTGAGGGTCTCTTTCTTCTGTTCGGCGCGTACGCCCCCGCTCGGGCTCGCGGGCGGCGTCGTCTCGATGGTAGCGGTGAACGTCACCGCCACCGTCGCGAGCACGAAGATCAGAATGTTCATGACGATGTCGAGAAACGGAACGATGTTGAGCTCGCCGCCCTCGTCCTCCGGAGAAAGCTCTTTAGGCTGACTCAGGCGTCGAATTTTGCTGCGCTGTGCAGCGCTCAGCCGTGCTCCCTCCGCCATGATGACGTCGCGAGCTCAGCGCTGCTGCAAGGTGAGCAGGTTGAAGGTCTTTTCCATGGTTGATTCCAGATCGTGCTGGATGTTCTTGGCTCGGGTGTGCAGCACGATATGCGTGATCATGCAGAACACCGCGATGCCGAGCCCGAGGGCTGTGTTGTACATGGCTTCCGCGATACCGTTCGAAAGCATGCGCTGTTTGTCGGCCTGCGAGAGGCCAGCAGCCGAGATGGCAGCGAAGGTCGCGATCAGACCGCTCACCGTTCCGAGCAGCCCAATCAGGGTCGCGATATTGGCGAGCGACCACAGCGCCCCCACGCGTTTCTCCGCCTGCGGCTTGAGCTCCCCCAACTTTTCGCTCAATGCGGCGTCGATTTCGTCGGGCCCCTTGTTCGACTGTGTCAACCCGGCGCGAACCAGCTGTAGCATCGGGTAATCCTCGGCCTCACAGAGCTTGATCGCGCGGTCAATGTTGCCGGCCGTCACCAGCTTCTTGATCTGCGCAAAAAACTCCTTACTGTTGACGCGGTAGCGGGTCAGCTGGAAGGCAAACCGTTCCACCACGATAGTGAGGACGATTGCCGAGCAGCACAGGTTGAGGACCATGAAGGTCGGGTTGTGCTTGAAGGCCTCGATCAGCTGACCGTCGCCCCCGGCCTCGGCCGCAAAAAGCAGAAGATTCATTGGCTTGTCGTCCCTTTCCTCTGGCTCACGTTCTTCAGACTCACGTTCTTCAGACTAACAGGGAGGTGTGAGAGCACGTCCCTGACATTCAGATCACTATAGCGAGCGCTCGAGAAACAGCGCAAGCTGGCCTGTCGTTGTGGGTAGCTATCCGCCGCTCGCGTGAGCGAGCTTCGGCGCCTTTGGCTCGGCCCCCGTTCCGAAAGTCCGTTTCCGCAGCACAACTTGAGGCGTGAGACGGCATCGCGCGTCAACACCTTAAGGGTCGTAGAGGTCGGCGATCTCGCCGCGGGGCGAGCGCCCTACTCCCCAGCCCTGGCGTGGGTCCGCGCAGTGCGCCTCCCGTAAGCCTACCGGGGGTGCGTTCTGCCAGGGGGGCGCCGTCCCCACCGGCCGGGTGCACCTTTCCCCGTCTCGAGGCGGTCCCGGCGCCGAATCGAGGCCCAAGGACCTCTTCGAAGACCGCCATCTGACCTGCGGCCGAGCGGCCTCCAGCCGCGCAGAAATCGCGTAGAGGTTGGTCGTCCCGTCAATCCGCTTGACTGCGGGGTCCGTAGTTGCGCAATATCATCAACACCTTCAGTGGGTCTTACGAGAGACCACTGCGGGTCATGTCTCAGTGTTTCCGCCTTGCTGCACTTTTCGAAGTCCCTCGCGCCGGCAACCCGTCGGTGCTGTGGGTCGCGTCAAGCGCGGCCGTGTTGTCCAGAGCAGTGCTGTCCACCGGAGCGAGGCGAGCATTGCGCCTCTCCCGTCGGCAGTGGCCGCTCATGTTTCGTTGGGCATTCGGGCTTGCGTAGCCCTGCCATCCCGCTCGAGGGGCGTCAGGCACGCGCCTTCCGTTGGCCAAAGTCAACGCTTACTGGGCGGTCCGATTTGATCTCATCAAGCTTATTGATCTGAATATATCCAATATAGTCCACCCAGAGAGTGTCGAGAGCCGCCGTCCTGCGGGCATCTCACCTTTCATTTTCCCACTTCAAAGCCCGTAGGAAGAGCCTCGCAGAGTCTCGTAGGAAGAAGGTAACGTTCGATGTTTTCGTCAATCTGGCATCACTATCAAGAGGGCGGCTGGGCCATGTGGCTCATCCTGTTTTGGCTCGTCTGCTCCATCGCCGTGATCGTCGAGAGAACGGTGTTTTTGTTTGGCGCTTCGATCAACAAAGACGTGTTCGTCGCCACCATGCAGAAATGCATCCTGGCGGGTGACGTGGCCAAGGCGGTCAAGATGTGCTCTGCGGCAAACGCGCCGCTGGCGCGCATCGTCCAAGCGGGTCTGGTCAAGGTGAACCGTCCCGATGAGGAAGTTCAGGCAGGTATGGATGAGGCAGCTTTGCGCGAGATGCCCGCCATCAATCGGCGTACCGGCTTCCTTGCCTTGTTTTCGAACCTCGCGATGTTGTGCGGTCTATTCGGCACGATCATTGGTCTGATTCGCGCCTTCGGTGCGGTGGGCGGCGAAAGCGTGGATCCGAGCCAGAAGGCGCGCATTCTCGCTGAAGGTATTTCCGAGGCGATGAACTGTACGGCGTTCGGGCTGATTGCGGCGATTGTCGCACTGATGGGGTTTGCGTTCTTGAACGGCAAGACCCAGGGCATGGAAGACGACATCAACGAAGCGTCGGTCCGTGTGCTGAATCTGGTCGTTGCCAATCGCCAGAAGGTCAACCTTCAGGGCATGTGAAACGTCGGGCGCTGGCGCACGCGGGCTCGAAAGGCTCCGGTTGCCAGCGCTGCCGCGTAAGTTAGCAGTAGAAGTAGCCTTGAAACGTATCCGAGGAGTGTATTGAAATGGCAGGCATAAGCGTCGGGGGAGGTCACGGCAACAAGCGCGCGGTCAATCAGGAAATCCCGCTGATTCCGTTCATCGACTTCCTGCTGTGCCTGGTGTCCTTCTTGCTCATCACCGCTGTCTGGACGCAGATGTCGCGCATCAACGCGGACGCGCGCGTCCCCGGTCCTCCTGATCCCGACCGAGAGTTGGAAGAGCAGAAGAAGGACAAGACGCTGCATGTGGAAATGCGCGGTGAGGAGAAGTTCCAGCTCGTTTGGAAGGAAGGGAACACTGTCATCGACACCATCGACGTGCCGCGCAAGCAGGTCAACATGGGTACCGACGACTTTGGGTATCCAGACCTTGCCACGAAAATCAGCGAGCAGTGGAACGCGAATGGGGTCCACCGGGCGGATAGCGATCTGAAGCGAGATCAGGCCGTGTTGCACACGGACAATACGACGAAATTCTCAGACATCATCGCGGTGATTGACTCCATCTACACTCCGCAGCGGCCCATCAAGCTCGGCGGCGCGGAGGAACAGATCCCCGCGTTCAACGTCACCTTCGCAGTGAACTGACCACTATTAACTGAGCATTATGTCATTCGGAAAAGCTCTCTCGCGTTTTCATCAGCCCATCTCCGTCCCCGGTCGGCGGCTGCTCAAGGGCATTCCGCTACAGTTCGTGGCGAAGAAGGTGGCGGGAGGCGGGCACAAGTCGTTGAACCACGATGTGCCGCTCATCCCATTCATCGATTTCTTGCTCTGTATCGTGCTGTTCTTACTGGCAAGCTTCTCAGCGTCGGGCGAGTTGCCGGTTGATAAGAATGTGGTGTTGCCCTCAGCGGATAACGTCGACGACATGACCACCGCACCGATGGTGGCCATTACAGGCCAGATGATTCTGGTTGATGGCATTCCCGCAGGCACCACGCGCCCTGTCAAGGAAGCCAACCGAATGCAGAAGCTGGACGAGCTCTTCAACCTTCTCAAGAGCAAACGCGAGCTCTACAAGCAGATCAATCCGGGTAAGGAGTTCCCCGGGGTAGCGGTGCTCCAGGTGGATCGCGAGGTCGAAGCCGTGATCGTGAAGAGCGTGTTTCAGACGGCGGCGCTGGCGGGCTACCCCAACATCAGCTTCATGGTGAAGAATCGCGGGGGCGGGAAGAAGAAGAAGGGCTGACCTGATTGCCTGTCGTGACCGGGCCATCACGAGCTCAGAGGGCTCTCGTTCTGCGAGCGTGATGTCGGCGTCGACACGCGACGTTA
The DNA here is from genome assembly GCA_031407405.1 of Deltaproteobacteria bacterium. GTDB lineage: Bacteria > Myxococcota_A > Polyangia > Polyangiales > Polyangiaceae > SZUA-265. The sequence continues at coordinate 63,294 of JANOIG010000196.1, read as the reverse complement.
GGCGTGGGGGGTGTGTGCGGTGGGCTTGAGGCCTCAGGACAAGGCTCGCGGGCTCGCGGCTTTCGACGAGTCGCGCCAGACTCGGCGGCGCGCCATCGTGCTCGGGCGGGTCCGGGTGCGAGAGGTTGCGACCCGGTTTTGGCTTTGGACCTTTGCCGGTTTGCTCGTGTTCAGCGTAGCGTATTACCAATACGCAGAAGTGCAGCTGGCGGGTAGGCGCAGCGAGGTCATGGCTCAGCAGCGCGCAGTTGTGCTGGCGATGGGTAGTGCCGGGTTCGCCCTGCGCGACAAGCTGGAAGAGTGGGTGCTATCACTGGCCCGCGCAGAGCCGGCCAATTACATCGCAGCCACCGCTTCAGTTGATGCCATTTCACGCGGGCCTGGCATCTACCTGCGGCTGCCGAAGGCGGAGGCTTCCAGCGTTGAAGACATACGTCGCGCTGCTCCCCGGTCTTTGCACGACGGTTTTACGTCCTGTCTCTTCGTGGGGCGAGCGGGAGATCCGAAGCAGGGTACGCCCTGCAAGGCATCGTCGCAGTGCGGGCCGGGTGAGCTATGCGACAGTTGGAGCGTGTGCGCTGTCCCGAGTCAGCCCTTCAATGTGCAGCTCCTGTATTCAGCCTTGAGGGTGGTTGGGCCAGATTGGCAGAGCGGTCTCGAAGCCGCCCAGAATGATCTACAAGTTCGCGCCATCGAGCTCGATCTACAGGATGCCGCCAAACACGAGGTGCCTGCCGCAGCAGAGCTGGTGCGTCGTAGTAAGTACTTTACTGTCGTGCTCGACGAGTTACCTGCAACCGGCCAGCCTGCGGGGCCAGCTGCCGATGCGGATTTCGAAGAGTCACCCGACGAGCGCTTGCAAGCGAGCGATCATTTCGTTCGAGTCGGCGTCTGGGACATCGAACGCGGCGAGCCAGTGCTGACGCTGCGCATCGAAGCAGCCGGTCGTTTCGTGCCTGTCGGTCAGCATGTAAGCCGGCCACAGGTTGTCAGGGCTCAGCAGCGCCAAGCCAATAACTGCGCGGTGGCGACGGAAGTCCGTGAAGCGCTCCGGGCCGGGGCTGCAGCCACTGTTGCGGCGGGTGCCGAATCAACCCCCACAGCGCCAACGCCTTGAGAGCGGACATGCTGAGCGTCGAGGGGTAGCGACAGCGAGCGCTCATGTACCGCTGGTTGATCAAGCCGGCTCTCTTCCTGCTGCCGGCGGAGTGGGCACATGTGCTGGCGTTCTGGATGCTACGCACCTTGCACCGCATTCCCGGCGGGCGGGCCTTGATGCGGGCTGTTTGGGGAGCCGAAGACCGTAGGCTCGAGGTTTCCGCCTTGGGCCTTCAGTTTCCAAACCCGGTCGTGCTTGCGGCCGGATTTGACAAGCACGCGCTAGGGTATGCTGCGTTATGCAGCATTGGTTTTGGCGCTGTCGAAGTGGGAACGATAACGGGCAAGGCTCAGCCCGGGAACCCTCGTCCCCGGCTGTTTCGTCTGCCTGCCGATCGAGCGCTGCTCAATCGCATGGGGTTCAACAATTCTGGATCGGAGCTGGCCGCGCGCCGGCTCGCTGGCAAACGCGGTGACTTGGTCGGAGTCAACATTGGCAAGACGAAGTGCGTCACCGACGCTGGAGCGATCGGTGATTACGTGGAGAGCGCCGAACGCTTGGGTCCTCTCGCGGACTATCTGGTCGTCAATGTTAGCTCGCCTAATACGCCCGGGCTCCGAGACCTACAGGCCGCTGAGCGGCTGCGCCCCTTGCTCATGGCCGTGCAGAACGCGTTGGCTCGCGTCTGCAACGAGCGAACGCCGCCGCCCCTGCTCGTCAAGATCGCTCCGGACTTGACGGACGAGGAAATTCTGGCGATCGCGGACCTGGCCGTGGAGCTACGACTTGACGGCATCGTCGCCACGAATACGACGATCTCGAGGACGGGCCTGGTGACGCCGGCGGAAACACTCACGGCGCTCGGAGCCGGAGGAGTGTCGGGAGCACCATTGAAGGCTCGCGCACTTCACGTGCTCCAGCTGCTGAGGGGTCGGGCCGGAGCGCAGCTGACATTGGTGGCGGCTGGAGGCATCGAGTCGGCGGACGATGCTTGGGATCGGCTCCTCGCTGGGGCAACCCTGATTCAGATTTACACGTCCCTCATCTACGAAGGGCCCGCTTTGCCTCGGCGGTTGGCTCAGGGCCTCTTGGCGCGCGCTCGCGCCGAGGGCTTTGCCACGCTGGCCGAGGCCATCCAGCACCATCATTCACACTCGTCCTCCAAACCGCTGTCACGTGGCGGGCCATAACCTCCGCCACCGGGCGTTTCGATGCGCAGGTGGTCCCCGCGAGAAACCTGGAATTCGGCCCGGCCCGGCAGAGATTTGCCATTCAAGAGGTTCTGACCGGGCTCGGCCGCATGGCCTCCGCAGATCCCAAAGGGCAACGTCGTTCTGCGATCCGAAACGATGGAGACAGTGAGTGGAGACAAGAACTCGAGCTCACGAATGAGCCCATCTCCACCACGCCAGCGACCGTCTCCACCTGATCCGCGGCGCACCGAAAACTCCACGACGCGCACCGGATAACGAGCCTCGAGAACCTCGGGGTCGGTGATACGGGTGTTGGTCATATGGGTGTGCACTGCCGAAGCACCCGCAAACCCGTGGCCCGCACCAGCACCCCCGGCGAGAGTTTCATAGTAGCCGAGCTGGTCGTTGCCGAACGTCAGATTGTTCATCGTGCCCTGGCTGGCAGCCATCTTGCCCAGCGCACCGAGCAGGATGTCCACGACCCGTTGCGACGTTTCAACGTTGCCGGCGGCTACCGCAGCATTCGGCCCCGGTGACAGCAGACTGGGCTTTGGTATGATCACTGTTACTGGTCGCAAGCAGCCACTGTTGAGCGGGATATCCTCGTGCACCAATGTGCGGAGGACGTATAAGACCGCCGACAGCGTGACAGCCCTTGGGGCATTCAGATTGCCTGGGTGCTCTGGGCTAGTGCCGGTGAAGTCGATGACGAGGCGCCCGCTGGACACCGTGAGCTCCACGTTGAGCAGTGTCCCGTCATCGAGCTGGTCGGAACAGCGAAGCGTCCCATTGGGCAAACCTGAGATGAGCAGCGCCACTCGCTCCTCGGCGTAGTCCAGGATGTGCCCCATGTACTTTTCGACGAAGGCGGACCCGAGCTCAGCCACCAATTTGGAGAGTAGCTCCACGCCGCGCCGGTTGGCGGCGATCTGCGCTTCCAGGTCCGCGACGTTGCTGTCGGGAAGGCGCGCGGGGTGGGGCCCGCTCTCCAGCACTTGCAGCACGACAGGTCGCAGAAAAACCCCTTCGGACACGATCTTTTCACCTCGAAAGACCACGCCCTCGTCGCCCAGACACGTCGAATCGGCGGGCATTGAGCCGGGGCTCTTGCCACCCACGTCAGCGTGGTGACCTCGGCTCGCTACATAGAAAATGAGCTCGCCGTCCGTGGAATGCACCGGGGAGACCACGGTGATATCAGGTAGATGGGAGCCGCCCATGCCCGGATCATTGCTGACGAAAACGTCGCCAGGGGCCGGGTTCGGGTGTAGCGCGTTGATGGCGGCGACCGCTTCTCCCATCGCCCCGAGGTGCACGGGGATGTGAGGAGCGTTGGCCACCAGGGCCGCGTCCCGATTGAACACTGCGCAAGAAAAGTCGAGCCGCTCGCGGATATTGGTGCTCGAGGCGGTGCGCCGAAGCACGTGGCCCATCTGTCGGGCGATTGACATGAAACGGTTGCTCATCAACTCGAGCTGAACGGGGTCGGGTTGGCCGCGATCTGGCACCAGATCAACGGGGGGCGCCTCAGCGTGGCCCGTTCGAGTCACCATCAAGACCCCATCGGGCTGCACTGAGAGCGTAAAGCCGACGTCGACCACGATGCTGCCGATCTGATCGAGAACCACGGCAGGCCCCGCAATCCGATGACCTGACGCCAGCCGGGCGCGTTCGTACACGGCGGCGGCTCTGGGGCCCTGCTCGTCGGTGCCCCACAGCGTTCGAGTGGCCCAGAGTGGGGGTGGCCCCTCCACTGGCCTGGCTTCGGGAACCGGCTCTCCCAGAATGGGCGGTCGCGAGCTCAATTCTACGCGCACCTGGCTCACGACGATGGGGTGTGCGGGCCGCTGATAGCCAAATAGGCGCTCATGTGCGAGCTCGAATTGAGCGTACAGGGTGTCCGCTGTGCCCAGCTCGAGATTGAGCACGGTCTCGGTGCCCCGGTAGCCGAGGTCGAGGCTCTTGCGTAATGATAGCTGATCGCCAGTAGCACCGTCCGACTCGAGCCCCTGCTGCGCGCGAGCCTCGAGCTCCAGAAATACGGGCGCTAGATCAGCCAATAGCTGGGCGGATAGCTGAGCGTGGCCAGCGTCAGCTTGCCGATGCTGGACGAGCGGGGCCAGCCCCATGCCGTAGGCTGAAAGGACACCGGCGAGCGGGTGAAAGAGGATCGTCTCGATGCCGAGGAGGTTGGCAACCTGGCAGGCATGCTGCCCACCCGCACCCCCGAACACGACCAGCGCGTGAGATCGGACATCATAGCCGCGGGCCACCGAGACCTGGGAGATCGCTTCGGCCATATTTGCATTGGCGATGCGCAACAGGCCTTGGGCGATCTGCTCAGTGCTCTGCTGTTGACCGGCCTCGGCGAGTTTCTCACGCATGCGCTCGAGCGCCTGCAGAACGGGCTCGCGGTGCAGCGAAAATGGAAAGAGATCTGGCTCCAGGCGACCCAGGACTAGATTCAGGTCTGTGATGGTGAGCTGCCGAGCAGCCTTGTTCCCGTAACAAAGTGGGCCCGGATCCGCGCCGGCGCTCTCGGGTCCTACCTGAAAACGCTTTCCGTCAAACGTGCAGATTGAGCCGCCGCCAGCCGCTACGGTGTGAATGTCGAGCATGGGCGCCATCACGTTCACACCTGCTATTTCACGCTCATAGACCCGTTCGTAGTCTCCGGCATAACGCGACACATCAGTCGACGTGCCACCCATGTCGAAGCCAATCGCCAGGGCGAAGCCTGCCTTTTGGACGACCTCGGCGCAGGCTACGACGCCGCCTGCGGGCCCCGACAAGAGCGAGTGTTGGGCCCGAAACGCTTCAGGGTGAGTCAGACCGCCACTCGATTGCATGAGCCGGAGTCGACAACCCGGCAACTCGTCTTGGAGTAACTTCAGATAGCCTGAGACCAGAGGGGTGAGGTACGCATCCAGAATGGTCGTGGCACCGCGCCCGAGTAAGCCCAGCTGAGGAGCAACCTCATGTGACAGCGCCACATGCTCGAAGCCCACCGATCGCGCGATGTCGCCAATATCGAGCTCCAGCTCCGCGCTGCTGTAGGCGTGCAGCACGACGATCGCCAGGCTAGTGATGTCTTCCTTGTGAAGGGCGAGCAACTGGTCTCGAAGCACTTCGGGACGGTCGCGCCGTAGCACGCTGCCGTCAGGCAGGGCGCGAGCTTCAACCTCGATGACCTTTCGGTACAGTCGGTCCGGCTTCGTGATGTTCAGGTCGAATAGGCGCGGGCGAGTTTGATCCCCGATTTCCATCAGGTCTCGAAAACCGCGAGTGATCAGCAGCGCCGAGGCGGCTCCGCGTCGTTCCAGGAGGGCGTTCGTGGCAACGGTCGTGCCCATGCGGATCTCACTGGGAGGAATCGGGTCCGAGCTCCCAAGCCCGAGCAGCTTGCGTATCCCGAGGATGGGCGCCCGATCTGAGGAAAGGACCTTGGTGACCTCCAGGCGACCCGTGTATCGGTCGTGCAGAATGCAGTCTGTAAAGGTCCCCCCTCGGTCGACCCAGAACGAGTAACGCACGCTGGCTCAGCTGGCCGCGGCGGGATCCGGCGTCTTGATTTCGGCGGTCTTTTCCCCGGGCATGGCCGGGATGGGTAGGCGCGACTCGGTTTCGAATTGGAAGGTTATCGGTGAGGGCGCGTCGTCCTCCAGCGTGCTCGCAGATTCGACTGAGCCGGGGGCGACGTCTACCCGCACATGTCCGCCTGCCGAGAGCTGGCCGAACAAGAGCTCGTCGCCGAGCGGACGCTTCACGCGCTCTTGGACGAGTCGTGCCAGCGGGCGCGCACCGTTATCCCGATCGTAACCGATGATGGCGAGGTATTTCCGCGCGTCGTCCGACAACTCGATGCTCACCATGCGTTCGCGGAGCTGAGCAGCCAGCTCCTTGATGGACTTGTCCACGATATTCAACATGACGTCTGGGCTGAGCGCGTCGAACCGAATGCGTGCGTCTAGCCGGTTACGGAACTCCGGGCTAAAGGTGTTCTTGAACGCCTTGTCGTCATCGCCCCGGCGATGATGTTGGCCGAACCCCACCCGCACGCGGGCCAGATCTTGCGCTCCGACGTTGCTCGTCATGATGAGCAGCACGTGCCGAAAATCGGATTTCTTTCCGTTGTTGTCGGTCAACGATCCGTGATCCATTACCTGAAGCAGGACGTTGAAGACGTCGGGGTGCGCCTTTTCAATCTCGTCGAGCAGCAGCACTGCATGTGGAGTCTTGGCTATGGCTTCGGTCAGCAGGCCTCCGCGATCGTAACCCACGTAGCCGGGTGGAGCGCCAATCAGTCGCGAAACTGTGTGCCGCTCCATGTACTCGCTCATGTCGAAGCGAATCAGCTCGATGCCGAGTGTGGCCGCAAGCTGCTTCGCGACTTCCGTCTTGCCCACGCCAGTGGGTCCGCTGAACAGGTAGGAGCCGATGGGCTTGTCCGCGGGGCGGAGCCCTGCTCGCGACAACTTGATGGCGGATGCTATCTCCTTGATGGCTCGATCCTGACCGAACACGACTGCGCCCAGGTCACTTTCGAGGTCTCGCAGGGCTTTCTTGTCTGAAGAGCTCACCTGGCGGGTTGGGATCTGAGCCATTCGAGCCACGACGTTTTCCACCCGCTCGATGGTTACAGCCGAGCCCGGCTCGAGGGAGAGCTTGGTGTCGGCGCCGGACTCGTCCAGCAGGTCGATCGCCTTGTCTGGTAGCTTGCGGTCGTGCAAGTGCCGCTGCGCGAGGGTGGCCGTCGAGGTGAGCACGTCGTCGCTGTAGGTGACGCCGTGAAACTCCTCGTAACGTGAGCGCAACCCTCGCAAGATGAGCACGCTGTCCTCCAAGCTGGGCTCGAGGACCTCGACTTTCTGAAAACGGCGGGCGAAGGCGCGGTCACGCTCCAAATGGCTCCGGTACTCCTCGAAGGTCGTCGCCCCGATGCAGCGAAGCTTGCCGCTCGAGAGCGCCGGCTTGAGCAAGTTGGAAGCATCGACGGTGCCACCGCTGGCGGCGCCGGCGCCGATCACCGTGTGCATTTCATCGATGAAGAGGATGCTGTTTTCATCCTTTTGCAGGGCGCGGATGACTGCCTTCATCCGATTCTCGAAATCGCCCCGGTACTTGGTACCCGCGAGTAGCGCACCAATGTCCAATGCGTAGACGGTGGAGTTGCGCAACGGAGCAGGTACGTCGCCGGCGATGATGCGAGCAGCAAGCCCTTCTGCGATGGCGGTCTTGCCGACGCCAGCGTCTCCAACCAAAAGCGGATTGTTCTTGCGGCGGCGGCTCAGTACTTGAATCACCCGGCGGATTTCGGAATCGCGACCGACCAAAGGGTCAATTTCCCCGGCTCGGGCGCGCTGATTCAGATCGTTCGCGAAACGCTCGAGCGGGTCGCCTTCCTTTTCCCCACGCCCGTCTTTGCCTCGACTCGGGTCGTCGAGGCCTTCCTCGAAGCTCGCATCGGCGTCTTCATCCTTGCTGACGCCGTCTTTGCTGACCCCATGCGAGACGTAGCTCACGACGTCGAGACGGGTCACGCCACTGTCCTCCAGGGCCTGCACCGCGAACGAATCTGGCTCCGAGAAGATGGCGACCAGGACGTTATAGCCCTTCAGCTCGGTTTTCCCGCTCGATTCAACGTGAACCGCCGCGCGTTGCAGCACGCGCTGAAACCCGCGCGAGGGGCGAGGGGAAGTGAGGGCGTCATCCCCAAGGCTCGAAAACTGAGTGTTGAGGAGCCGATCGACTTCCCCTTTCAGCTTGGCGGTATCGCTACCCGCTTTGCGCAGGACTCGGCAGGTCTCCTCGTCCATGAGCAATGCATAAAGAAGGTGCTCCACGCCGACGATGTCGTGGCCTCGGCGCTGCGCTTCGGTCGCGGCGACCGAACAAGCAATTTCGACTTCCGGGCTCACTTTCATGGGGTCACACCTTCACGGGTCGGGGCTTCACGAGCATACCGCTTCACGCAATCGCTCACGCGGGGATGGATCATTCGTCCGGACCGTCTTCCGACTCAGGCTCGGCGGTGCATCGGAGCGGGTGGCCGTGCTCCTTCGCAAAGTCCATGACTTGTTCGGCCTTTGTTTCGGCCACATCGCGCGGGAACGTGTCCACGATGCCGTAGCCCTTGTGGTGGACGTGCAACATGATGTGGCGCGCTTGGGTGATGTCCTTTCGAAAAAAGCGCATCAGCACCTCGATGACGAACTCCATCGTGGTGTAGTCATCGTTATGAAGCACGACCTGGTAACGTCGAGGCCGCTTGGTCCGAGCGCGTTCGACTACTTGAAGATCGTCTTCGTGGGTGGGATTCGAGGGCGAAGGTCGCTCCGGCATGCCTGAGCCTGCAATGTGACCACTTTCCCAGCCCGTGTCGAGGGCACCCTGGCACGCCCTTTCGAGCCGCGGACCGGCGGGGGGCGTGCTCCCGCCGCGGACATGGCACGAGCTACAGGGTGGCTCGCGACTCGGCCGACCTAGGTCGCTTTTTTGGCCGAGGCCTTGGGCTCGGCCGCCTTTTGGTTCTCCGCGGCTCGCCGCAGCTCCCAACTCGCGTTTTTGCGTGCTCGACGGACGCGTTCGCGGCGGCGTGCTCGGGGATCTTGGGGGGAAGACATGGCCGGGGTTGGTAGCCCATCCATGGCCACGTGTCGCGACAAAAGACACCAGTTCTAAGCCGTTGCGTGCTTTTGCGCGACGCCGCGGCCAGTGGGCCGCCACAAGCCCCTTGGAGACCGGACGACGGTCAGATCAAGACAGGTGCCTGTCCAACATCGCACCGATCCGTGGAGCCGCTGCTGCCACGTGCTTTTTCGCCGTCGGTCTGAGCTTGTCGTAGGTCTTGCGGATGACGGCCCGACTCGAACCCCGAGCGCGCTCGTCGGTGATGTGTAGGAGCTTTTCCGCGACCCGCTCGCCATTCGCGGCCAGGTAATTGCCCGGAGGCTGGCCCTGCTGCCGAGCTTCCTGAAAAATAGGGTCCAAGGCGTCCAGGAAGTCGTCGAGCAGGGCATCCACGACCTCGGTGATAAACCCCGGCTTGATACCCTTGACGATCGAATACGCCCCGCGTATCGCAACTCCGCCGAGGCCGCCCTTGTCCGCCACTTCCCGGTCGAGAACCTCGCAGGCATCCCGGATCAGGTTCTTTCTTGCTTCGCCTTGGCCGAAGCGTTCCTTTAGCTCTGTCACGTACCACTCCTTCGTTCAGTGTAAGAAAACGAACCGCTGGCAGAGACGTATCATTTTCAAATTTCATCGTCGCCGTCTCCTGCCGGTTTGTATGCTGGGGCACGCGCTCGGGGGGCACTGCCATGGCGGCTAGTGGGGCGGGAAAAGGAAAACGATGTACGTAGAGGGACCCGACCAAAGAAATGGTTCGGCTGGACGGAATGTCCGTGTGAAGGGTGAAGTCGAGTAAGATGTACGACCAGAGGGAGTGGGCTGCGGGAACGTTGGAGTCCCGAGTGGCCTTCAACGTTCGAGCACTGGCCTGGCGGGGGGGACGATGGCTGTTTTGAATAGGAACGAAGAACCACTACGGATGGACGCATCCAGTGACAAGGGTCGAGTGCTGATCATCGATGATCAGCGCAACATGCGGGCAACGCTCGCGATGTTGCTCAGGGGCAACGGCTACCAGGTCGATGCGGCCACCAATGGTCGGGAAGGAAAAGAGCTGGGCGCTGCCGGGGCGTACGACCTCGTCCTCACCGACCTGCGTATGGGTGAATTGGACGGAATTGACGTTCTGCGTGCCATCAAACAAGCCCAGCCTTTGACCGAGGTCATCGTGATGACGGCCTACGGTACCATCGAGAGCGCGGTCGAAGCCATGAAGCTCGGGGCCTTCGACTACATACAGAAACCATTCAGCGAACAGGAGTTGTTGGTTCGGACGAGCAAAGCCATCGAAACACGGCGCTTGCACGGACAGATGCAGCTCTTCGCACAGGAGTTCAAAGAGAAGTATCACTTTGAAAATATCGTGGGGCGCTCGCAGGCCATCCGGGACGTGTTGTCGCGTGTCGTCAAGATCGCTCCGACGGACGCTACCGTGCTCATCACCGGCGAAAGCGGCACGGGCAAGGAGCTGGTCGCCCGAGCGGTCCACGTCAATAGCAAGCGCGCCGACAAGCCGTTCGTTACGGTGAATTGCGCTGCCATTACCGAGACCCTGCTGGAGAGCGAGTTGTTCGGTCATGCCGTGGGCGCGTTTACCGGCGCTTCCCAGGCACGTAGAGGGCTATTTGAAGAGGCAGACGGCGGCACCTTCTTTTTTGACGAGATTGCCGAGACCAGCATGTCCTTTCAAGCCAAGCTGCTGCGCACCATTCAGGACGGCGAAGTTCGGCGCGTGGGAGAGAACAAGACCGTCAAGATTGACGTTCGCATCATGGCGGCCACCAACGTCGATCTGACCGAGGCAGTCAAGGAGCGGCGTTTTCGCGAGGATATCTACTACCGGCTCAACGTGGCGCGTTTTGATCTGCCCCCGCTACGGGACCGCCGCGAGGATGTGCCACTCCTCATGCATTTCTTCCTGGAGAAGTTCAACCGCAAGATGGCCCGCCGCGCTCGCTTTGGTGAGGGGGTCATCGACCAACTCGTTCAATACAACTACCCGGGCAACGTGCGCGAGGCAGAAAATATGGTCGAACAGGCCGTGGCTCTCTGCACTGGCGAAGTCATCTGTGTGGATGACATATTGCCGCAGGCGCCCGCGCAACGTGCTGGCGGGCTGCGCCGTACCCTGGCCCACATCGTCGATGAGGCCGAGCGGGACGCGGTCCTGGAAGCCTTGCGCGCCCATGACGGTAGCCGAGAAAGGGTCGCGGAGGCGTTGGATATCAGTCCGACCACGCTCTGGCGCAAGATGACTCGGCTCGGCGTGACCTTCGACGGTCGCCAGTCCTGAGGCTGGCTCGCCTCCGCTTTCCGTTCCGCCAGTTTCCGTTCCGCCAGTCGCAGGGGTTTTCTGCCCTTTGGCGTTCCATTCCGTGCCGCCCGGCACTATAGGCTCGTCGTTTGTGGCTGAGACATGCGCGTAGAGCTGCTCGATTATTTACTCCCGGAGCAGGCCATTGCGCAACGACCCACAGAGGAGCGGGACGGTGCGCGCTTGCTGCTCGTAGGTGCAGACGGAGTGACGCATCATCGCCTGACGGATTGGGTGTCGCTCGTTCCCGATGCGTCACTCGTGGTGCTGAACGATACGCGTGTGCGGCGCTCGCGTCTGCGTGCCCAAAAGAGCACCGGAGGCAGCGTGGAGCTCTTATTTCTCGAAGCCAGCGCTTCCGGCCCCAGTACACAGCTCTGGACCGTACTGGCTCACGCCAACCGGCCGCTCCGGGTCGGCGCGCGCCTCGAGCTTGGGCCCGCGCACTTTACCGTGATGGGTCGGGGAGCTTCTGGTGAGCTGTCGCTGGAGGTCAAAGGTGACGTCGACACCGAGGCGTTTTTCGAGCGCTACGGCCAGGTGCCATTGCCGCCTTACATTCGCCGCGAAGCTGGCCCAGACGACGCTGAGAGGTACCAAACAGTGTTTGCCGAGCAGTTGGGCTCAGCCGCTGCACCGACCGCAGGTCTACATTTGACGCGCGCCATGCTGAGAGCTCTAGAGGATCGTGGGGTCCGCGTGGCTCGTGTCACGCTGCACGTCGGGGCGGGCACCTTCCTGCCCGTTCGTGCGGTGGATCTGGATGATCATCCCATGCACGCGGAACACTATTGTGTCGGGCCAGCTCTCGCCGAGCAGGTGGCCCAAGCACGCGAACGGGGCGCCCCGGTGGTGGCCGTGGGCACGACCGTCGTGCGGGCGCTCGAGAGTGCCCACGACAGCGCGCGTCCGGGTCATGTCCAACCCCGTTCCGAGCAGACACGGCTGCTGATTCAGCCGGGGTTTCAGTTTCAGGTGGTCGACGCCTTGCTGACCAACTTCCATGCACCACGGAGCACGCTGCTGGCGTTGGTCAGCGCGTTCATCGGGCAGCGTCGCTGTGCGTCGGCGTATCAACTGGCGCTGGCGGAAAACTACCGGTTCTTGTCGTACGGTGATGCCATGTGGCTGCCTCGGCGGCTCGAAGTCGACTCATTGGACCCTGCCACGACGCCCGGGAGGGGCTGAGCGGTGCAATTTGACATCGTTGCGCGATCCGGTGAAGCGCGTTTAGGCCGGCTGACTACACCCCACGGTGTGGTGGAGACGCCGGCTTTCATGCCAGTGGGAACGGCCGGCACGGTCAAGGCGTTGCACCCTGATGAAGTGAGCGCGACCGGCGCCCGCCTACTCATAGCGAACACGTATCACCTCTGGTTACGGCCCGGCGCTGAATTGATCGCCGAGCATGGCGGCCTGCACGAGTTCATGCGCTGGCCGCACGCGATAGCGACCGACTCCGGTGGATTTCAAGCCTACTCGCTCGCCCAGCGGGTTCGGGTGGACGAAAATGGGTTCGAATTCTCCTCGCACATTGACGGCTCGAGGCACCTGCTCACTCCGGAAGAGTCCATGCGCGTACAGGGCCTCTTAGGGTCGGACATCGCCTTGCAGCTAGACGTGTGTCCACCGGCCGATGTTTCACAATCCGACCTCTTGGCTGCCGTCGAGCGCACGACGCGCTGGGCGGAACGTTGCCTTCTGGCGCGCAGGCCTGGCCAGGCGTTGTTCGGTATCGTCCAAGGCGGGACCGACGTCGACTTGCGGCAACGACACGCGGAGGCACTCGCCGCGCTGCCCCTCGACGGGCTGGCCCTGGGAGGGTTCAGCGTCGGCGAGTCGCCCCAGGCGATGTACGAGACCTTGGAGCGGGTCGTTCCGGGCATGGACCCGGCTCGTCCGCGTTATTTGATGGGTGTCGGTACACCTACCGACCTTGTGCGCGCCATGGCGGTAGGGGTCGACCTGTTCGATTGCGTGCTCCCGACTCGCAATGCACGAAATGGTCAGGCTTTCGTCAGCAACGGCCGTCTTACACTCAAGAATGCTCGCTTTCGTGCCGACGTTCGCCCGCTCGACGCTACCTGTGGCTGTCCGGTGTGCTCCCAAGGCTTCAGTCGCGCCTACCTCAGGCACTTGTTTGTCGCCGGCGAGATTCTTGCGCACCGCCTGCTCAGCCTACACAATCTTTACCACTACGCGTCACTGATGGCCTCGGCAAGAAAGGCCATCTCAGAGGGGCAATTTGCACACTGGGTTCACATCATGGGTCCGCTCATGGCTCAACCCTTGCCGGCATCTGCTTAGGGCGAGTCGGCGCGGGGGGAGCAGCGATGGATGATGCGGATGTCAAAGATGACGCTCCCAAGCAACTCGGGCGTATTGCGCTCAAGCGCCGCCCTGCAGCCGCAGTCGCGCGCCCGCGCGACCCAGCGGCCCGCCATGCTCAACTCGTAGCTCTGAGTGAGCGGTATGGAGTTCCGGCGCTCGATCTGGACCAGGTCTGCCTCAAGACGGAGGATCTAGCTCATGTGCCGCGCAGCTTGGCGCAACACCACTTGTTGATCCCGGTGCTGGCGCGGCTGGACCGATTGTTCGTGGCCATGAAGGACCCAAGCCAAAACGCGGTGGTACAAGAGGTAGAGTTCGTTTCCGGAAAGCGGGTGTACGGGTACGCCGCGCCAGCCGAAGACATCGCGGAGGCCATCGAGCGCGCGTACCTGGCGCGGGAACGCGGCGATTTGTATTTCGTGGGCCCTAGCTGTCCGCACGAAACGCTGCGCAAGGCAGGGCTCCTGCCGGAAAACCCGATCGTTGAACGGCTCGATCAGGTGGTCCCGCCAGCACCGGATTTGTCATTCACCGAAGCCGGCATGCCCCCTGTAGAAGTTCGCATCGAGACCGAGGACCTGCTGGGCCACGATTCAGGACCCCCGGCCATGGTTTCCGCGTATCCGCCCCGGCTGTCGTCTCTACCACCGGCGCTTCGGGGTAGGGGCGCCGACTCACAGGACGAGATGGCAGACGTGTTGTCGGCGGTGGGGGAGGCGTTTGACACTGTTGGCGACGAGCCTAGCGTCGTTTGCCGACTGCCCACCGAGCCGGCAGAAGACCCAAATAAACCCAACCCAAAAATGGTTCTGGTCGTAGACGATGAAGCGCAGAACCGCGACCTACTCGCGCAGGTGCTCATGGGCGAGGGCTACGACGTCCGGACCACCGACAACGGCCGTCAGGCGCTGCGCATGATCAAGGAGCGCGCTCCAGATCTGTTGCTTTTGGCCGCTATCCTACCGGAAGTTCATGGCTTTGAGATCGCTCAGCGGCTGCGCGGAAGCCAGCGCTACGGAACTATCCCGATCGTGATGATTAGCGCTGTCCATCGCGGCTGGCGCCTCGCCGAAGAGCTGCGGGACAGCTGTGACGTCAACCACTATATCGAGACCCCCTTGCGACCCGAGGATATCAAGCGCGCCGTCAGTGCGGCGCTGTGCGAGCAACCTGCCACGCTCGCGGGCGGCTTGGATTTGTCCCAGCGTGCCGAGCAGGCGCTGGCAGATGGCATGGAGTCTTATCGAAACGGCGAGATCGGAGCGGCCATTGCACACCTCGAACGCGGTGTGGCGATCGATCCGCTAGCCTATCGGTTGCATTTCCACCTGGGCCTCCTGTTTGCCCAGCAGGGCCAAACCTATGACGCGATACACGCGCTCGAACGGGCGGTGGAGATCAACTCCCGCCATTTCGCGGGGGTGAAGAATCTAGCAATAATGTATTGCCAAGCCGGTTTTAGAAATAAAGCGGTAGAGGTATGGACGTGGGGCCTGCGTTTGGCTCCCGACGAAGAAACGCGAAATGCCATTCGGGAGCACCTGGCTGCCCTTCTTTCGCAGGAGGGTCTTTCGTAGTATGTGTCCCGGTCGTCTCTTTCCGCTTCGCCAAGTCGCCGCATGAAATTTTTGTGCCCCAACTGCCAGGCTAAATACCGAATCGGCCCCGAAAAACTGGTGGGCCGCCAAGCCGCGAAGATCCGTTGCCGTAAATGCGACTATCGGATCCAGATTGCTTACCGGCCGGACAGCGACGAGTACGACGTCACGGCATCCCCGACCTCGCTCGTTCCCTCGGTACCCCAGCCCTGGCCTCAGAAAGCACCGGCAGGCCCGCCGGCTGCCGCATTGGGGGTCAGCGCTCGCAGTCGTGGCGCCGGTAAGGAAGAGGCCAGCGGTGGCCAAAAGCCAACCGCGGCAGTGCCAGGCTTGCCCGGGTTGGGCTCCCCCAAGAGCACCCGAGGCGCCACGCTTCATACGGAGCAACAGGTTCGACGCCCGTTGGAAGCTCCACCACGCGCGCCGGCGTCTCCTTTTGCTGGCAGTCCCTTTGCCGCGGGTCCGTTCGGGGCGCCGGCGTCAACAGCGGCAGTTACATCGTCTCCGTCTGGTGGCCGAGCGGCAGCGGCAGTGGCGCCGGCTGCATTGGCTCAGCCGGTGCTTGCTCCTCCGCCGGCGCCCGCACCGGTGCGCTTGGCCCCCCCGAGCACGCAGCTTGCCGATCAGTTTCGCAAATCGGTGCAGGCGGGAGGAGCCGCCGCCGAGGAGCTTCCACAGGACGGTTGGTTCGTTGGTGTCAACGGCGTTCCCTTGGGACCGATTCCCGTGGGAGATTTGCGCGAGCTGGCCACAGCGGGCCACATCGACCGGCGTTCATTGGTATGGCGGGAAGGTCAGGCCGAGTGGCGTCCGCTGGGTAAGTTTCCGCAACTCGCTCGTGTGCTCGACGACAGCCCGGCGTCGCTGTCGTCACCCCCCGAAGAAGAGGCTGCGTCTGCGCCGATCTCTTCGCGCACCAACGGGGTTGGCGCACATGTGGCGACCGGCTTCGGTGGAGCGCGTTCCGGGGCGGGTGCGGTCGAAGCAGAGCGCCCCTCCGCTTGGGGTGACCTCGACGAAGAGGACGAAGGGGAGGACGAACAGCCCACTACGGTCAAGGGGCGAGTTTCAGCTCCCCCACCCGCGGGAGCGTGGGCACCACCTAGCGGTGTCTCGCCCTTAGGCGCTCCCCCTGCATCCGGCGTAACCGGTTCTGTTGGAACCCCCGCGGTTCCCGCAGGTCTGGGTTTTCCGGCGCAGCCTGTGTCGGCGCCCATGGCCCCTGAAGTTGGGCCCGCATCCAGCGTCAGCGCGACTCCAGAGCCCGTAGTCGACGAGTCGGACTCGGAGATGCTGCGTCCTAGGCGTCGCGCGCGCCTCTTATACGTCGTGTTGGCGGTCATTGCTGCGTTCGCCTTGGGGGCCATCTTGACCTACGCGCTGGGCCCCGCGGGCGGTGCAGAAGGCTCCAAAGGTGTCGTTGCCGAGCCCGCTCGAGCGGTGGCCGCTCAAGCCGAGCCCAAACCGGATCCGGCTACCCGTCGTGTCGAAGAAGATGGAGAAGACGCTCCACCCGAAGAGGCGGCTGCGGAAGTGGCAGCGGTCGAGGGTGCACCCGGAGGCGAGGCGCCTGCGTCAGCGCTGGTTGCGAGGCCGGGCCTCGGAGCAGTGTCGTCCGTTCCGGCTCCCGCGCAGCCGCCCAAACCCGGGAGCTCTTTGCTGTCCGGGCTAGGTGGCCCGCAAACCCCTGGCCCCAACGTCGGGTCCAAGGCAGCGGCGGATGGCCCTGGGGGAGGGACTGGGCTCGAGCCGACGGCCATCCAACGCACAGTGAGGCGCTACACCCCCGCAGTACGCCAGAACTGCTGGCAACGTGCGCTCAATGCTCGAGCGCCGGGCGTGCCTTCTTCCGCAAAGGTCACCGCCTTGATTACGGTGGACGCTGCGGGGCGAGTTCAATCGGTCACCGTTTCTGGAGCGCCTCGCGGCTATCCGGGCTTGGCGCGGTGTATTGAAGGCTCCGTCAAAGGTTGGACCTTCCCTCGCTCCGCGGGGGAGACTGTAACTAGCGTGCCGTTCATGTTTGTCGGCCAGTAATCGTCTCGGGCTCATTCTCCGGCGGGCCATTCCCGGCGGGCGATTTCCCCGGCGGGCGAAACACAAAAAGACGCCGGCGGCATGGGCCGCCGGCGGTCTGGGCGCAGTCGATAAGCCGGGTTCTGTCGATGCCGAGGCATCGTGGTGATCATTCATCTGGGACGCTCGTCACCGAGCGCCTCGAGCGGCCTACCCTGGAACTCGGGCGAGCAGCCCTCAAACGTTCCTCTACATGGCCTTGCTCCGAACGGGGTTTACCCTGCCGCAGCCGTTACCGTCTGCGCGGTGGGCTCTTACCCCACCTTTTCACCCTTACCCGCGGCACTTGCCGCGGGCGGTTTGTTTTCTGTGGCACTTTCCTGAAGGTTTCCCTCACCGGGAATTACCCGGCGTTCTGCTCTGTGGAGCCCGGACTTTCCTCTCGGCCAAAGCGGCCGAGCGAACACCTCTGCTGCGTAGACGGCGTGCTCCTAGCATGGGCTTCTCACCAAGCCAACTCGGCCGAGCATGAAGCGCATCGAATCCAGTAGCTGTTCAGGCGCAACGACGAGTGATGCTTGATGAATCACCGAGAGACGCAGGCTCAGCATCGTTCCCGGGCGACCCGGAAGCCAGCAAGGCCCGCAGCTTGCCCTTGGCTCGGACTTCGAGCTGTCGTGCTCGTTCACGCGATACCCCAAGGCGTCGGCCAATTTCGGCCAGGGATAACTCGTCATCGCGATCGGCCATCATCCGGCTCTCCACGATGAACCGCTCACGCTCGTCCAGCTTGACGACAGCGGAGCGCACGGCTTCTGCGCGGTGATCTCGCAGCTGATCATCGACCAGCGATGTTTCCTGGTCGCGGTCATCGGAAGTCAGTGTGTCGATGAGGCGCGCGCCGGACCCGTCGAACATCTGACCGTCGAGCGAGACATCACGCGTATCCAGGCGCTCCAGCATGGCCTTCAACTGGCCTACCGGAACCTCGAGACGCTTCGCCAACTCCTCCTGAGCCTGCGACTCGTCCGTAAACAGGTTCGAGATTCGGGCCCGCTCCCGTCGCAATCGAAAGAAATTCTTGGAACGTAGGGCGCCAGCGCCCGAACCGACCAGGCTCCAAGAGCGCAGCACGTAGTTCAGGATATACGCACGGATCCAGTACGCGGCGTACGTGACGAAACGCGTGCCCCGGTCAGGGTCGAACTTACCGAGCGCGTGGACGACGCCGAAGCTTCCCTCGGCGATCAATTCGTCTAGGGCGATCCCATAGCGGCGAAACTTGATGGCCGTCGCTACGACGTAGCGCAGGTGCGCCTTGACGAGCTCGTCGGCCGCCGAAGCATCACGCTGGTCCTTCCAACGCAAGGCAAGCTCGCGCTCCCGGTCGCGGCTGAGCGGTGAGAAATGGGCCAGCTGCCCGCCATATGCCGTGAGGGACCCTCTAGATGCCGCTGCCATGATTTCCAACCTTCCGTTCCGAGCCGTCGAAATCGCTCTGGCGCACTGACCAAGCGGCCGAGGTCGAGTGACTCCGACCGCGCGCTGGCCATGAGCCATCGAACGCCGTATTTGCCTACACTGCAGTACGCAGCGGCATTCCCGAAAGTTACGGGGAATCGAAGCTAATGGGTCGCAACGAGGTCGCCACCGGCCCAGCATACGGGCCCGAACGACGCAGTCGGTGGGCGGAAAGCTAATCGGAAGGAGCCGTCAATCAGACCCCAGACTCGCTGCGCCAACCTCAAACTTGAAACGACGACCCGCAACCGCAGCTGCCCGACACGTTCGGATTACCGAATTTAAAGCCGGAACCGTGTGCACCTTCGACGTAATCGATCTCGGTGCCATCGAGGTATTGGTAACTCAGCGGGTCGATGAACAGCTGAACGCCATTTGACTCGAAACGTTCGTCAAACTCTGTCGGCGATTCTTCGAAGTACAGATCGTACTGAAATCCGGCGCACCCGCCACCCACCACGCGCAACCTCAAACCCTGCTCAGCGAGCCCTTCGGCTTCGGAGATCTCTCGAACCTTTTCTGCAGCAAGTGGGGTAATTGCGATCATGGATTGGACCTTAGTCTCCTCGACGACTGTTGCGCACAATATAGGTCTTTATTGTCGTGCACGCCATACCTGGAATCTACCTATTCAGATTCGGGTGGGGGCCGACGTGCCGCGTCGATTTCCGGGTCAGTTTTTTGGCCGATGAGCCAAAGTTGTCCAGTTCTGCAACCGGCGGCAATTCGGCGCGGGCCGGCGGGGACCAGGCTGATGGGCTGCGGACATTGAACTTCGGACAGCTGGTATTCGCCTGCCTCCGACTGGAGCTCCAGCGGAATGTTGGCTGCAAACCAGGCCAACGTACCCTCCGGGCTGCTGAGCAGTTGGGCTTCCGTGGGCGCGTCAGCCAGGGCCTTGCCATTGGGCGCAAGAGCGAGGGGCTCGGGTCCGATCGCCAGCAGAGCCCCGTCACTTCGGAGCACGTTCACACGGCCGGGCGCTGGCGTACTGAGCGCGGGCAATAGCGCCGGGCCATCGTGGGGCGTCAGGCGACGCGCGGTCCCGGTGAGCAAGGCAAGCTCGATCAAGGTCCGGTTCCCGACCAGGCCCACCAATGTTGTCGTTTCCCGAACGGCGGCTGAGCTGACGCGAGCTCCAAAGCTGCCTCGATGAACGGGCGGCGAGTGACCATCCCATTCGAGCGCCTCTCCTGTTTCATCAACGATGATGATGCGAAGGTCGGCGATCAATGTTTGTGAGATTTGGAATTTCAGCCGCGCGTGCCCGCGTGCCTCGCCATCCGGCCCCAATCTGAACAGCCAGTGCCCAATGCTCACCAATAGGCCGCCGTCGGATAACGGCAGCAAACTGCCCTGCGACCAGCGCGGGGGTGTGCTCAGCGCAATATTGAGCCCGGCTGTGCCCGCCGCGCTCCAGGCGAGCAGTCGCCCTTCACGAGTCAGGATGACGCGCTCCCCATTGGCGAGCAGCGCGGCCGCGATGGCGTTCGAGAAATTCGCGCGGCGGCTGTATTGGCGTTTTCCGTCGGCGGCGATCTGGGTGACGTGGCCCAGACCTGCTGCGAAGATGCTGCCCGCTGAATCGACTAGCAGGTTGCAGGAAATTCCTCCTGGCACCTGTGCTCGCCACAATGCCCGAGCTGCTTTGGGTGCAGGCAACTCGGCCGCGCGGTAGGCTCGTGTCCAGTCACCCCCCGCCATCGTGGAGTGACCGCGCGGTGCTCCACGGTAGAGCGTTTGGGGGAAGCTGGCGGTGAGGTCGGATCCCTGCGCCTCGACGCTCAGAAAAAAAAGTGCCGCGAGTAGGGACTGGCTAGCGTACGCTTTGCAGCGGCCTGGGCGCACTGCACGCTGTTCCGCGACAACCGTGGTCATAATAGTAGAGAGACCTCGATATCCGGCACGTTCTCCGTCCCAGCGGTCCCCACGGCCCCTTGCAGCCGTCCGATGGCGGTCACGTTGGCGCCGCGCTCCAACTTGCGCAGCCCACCGTAAACGAGGCGAGCCAGACAGAAGCGCCCTTCGCAATCCCGGTCGGCGTGAACGATGAGCAGCGTGCGATGCCCGTCGGCGCGGACCTCTTCGACCTTGCCCTTGACGAGCACGGTGCTGCCGAGGTGAGCTTGAATGTCCTTGGCCACTCTTGCCAGCGGCACGGCACCTTGGCGGCGGGCAGCGGCCTCGGTTTGAAGATTCTTCACGCGCTGTAGCTTGAAGGAGGCGAAACGGGGAGCTAGCCCTGGCTGACTGGCGCGGACGGTGACTCGGGTCTCGCCCACCGAATCGATGCTCATCAACTGAGCAAAGCGGCCCTGGTCGTCTACTGGGATGACGCTGCCCGCCACCCACACCTCTGCGGTCTTGGTGGTTCTGCCCGCCAACATGAACCGCTCCAGATCTGTGACTGTGTCGGTCCCCGGCGCCTCCAAGAGGAGCGGTGTGACTCCAATCTTCACCTTCAGCTCACCTTTGTATTCCTTCCCGCTCGGCGGTTGAATCGAATAGGCAACCGCTTGCTCGAACGTGGAAACGTCGCTGGCCGAGCCAATCAAGTGCCCGCCCACATCAATTGTCACCTCCCCCACGCCAGCGGCGTCCAGCGCGACAGGGGCATCACCGATCCGGGCTCGAGTGCCGGGCACCGCCTCGAGCTTTAGCGTCAGTCGAGGTCGATCCCCCACCAAGCTGCTCGTGTCAGGCCGAATCCGATACTCGACCGGCGGCAGAGTGACCTCCACTCGTTCATTTTCCCCGGTTCCCGAACGCGCGAGGTCGAAAGTCAATGTGTTCTCGCCCAACCGCAGCGGCTGGGCCGGGGTGAGGTAGGCCTTGCGCCCCCGGACTTCAGCACTTGCCCCGGCCAGGCTGATGAGGGTTCCGTCCGGGCAATCTTCGCACACGAGATCAATTCGATCTTTACCGCCGGGGTCTGAGCTGACCGCTGCCGATAGCGGGCTCGATCCCCTCCAGAGGAGGGCGAATGCTGCCGCGGCCGCGAGCAACAGCGTTGCCGAGCTCAAGAGGACGAGGGCCGTCCTCGGTAACTGTAGACGGACTGGGATGGCGAAGGACGCTGGAGCGGACTCGGGTTGCAGACTCGTGGCGTCCAATGGACCCGGCTCCGGGGGGAGCTGCATCGCCTGACTGTGATCGAGGCCAGGCCGCAATGGGGCGATGCCCGGAATGGCCACGCCGAGATGCGTCTTGGCATGCAGCACAGGCGCCGCGAGCTGGGCGGGCGGGCTGATTTCGGCGGGACCGCCGTGGGCAGAATCCCGAGGACCCAGTGTGGCCTCGCGTTCTGCGTGGGGCGCTGCGGCGGGCTCAGCCAGCGGCCCAGCGGCGGCGCCTCCCAGGATGGTCGATGCGTTGCGCACTGGCTGAAATGGACTCGACACGAACGAGCCTTGGAGAGTCCGGCCTTTCTGACCCGAATCTCCAGGCACGACACCCAAGAGGGTGTGCTGAGCGGGCAGGGGTTTGGGGTCGGGCTGAGCTGCGCCGGCGGCAGTGCCAGGCGTGTCTTCAGGTGCCACGCCAAACAGGGTGGATGGGGATGCAGCGACGAGTGGCGTGCTTTTTTCTGGAGGGCGAGGCGCTACGCCGAAGAGGGTGCGCTGAGGCGGAACACCTCCCCGCAGCGTCCCCGGCGCCCGAGCTGGGTCCCCAGTGAGGGTTCCGCCTACACCGCTCAGCGGGAGGGGCATTTCACATCGAGCGCAATACCTGTTCTCGGGCGGGTTTTCTGCGCCACATTTCAAGCACACTGTCATCGCAGGTCACTATAGCAGCTCGCGCTGGCTGCTCGGAGCGTCGACCTAATTCAGACTGAGGATCGTCCCGTCTTGCTGTTTGTAAACTGGTCTGATTCTCGGAGTTCGGTCTAAGCCAAAGAAACGCCCATGGAAATCGCACTCAGCACGGTGATTGATGCGGCGCGCCTGCGCCTCGGGGCCGTCACGGCCGAAGCGGCCGGGTATGTCGTGCTGCTGGCGGTCCAGCAAGTGGTGGGTGCCCCGCGTCGTGTCGGTTCTGAGAGCGTGTTCTTGAGCGATGCAGGAGACGTGCGCGTGCAAGGCAGCGTGGCTGGCGCGCACGAAGCAGAGCTGGACCTGAGGCAGCTGTTGGCGTCACTCGTGGCGCTCTCACAGTCTACCCCGCCCGCGCTCAAAGCCGCGGCCGAGCGGGTTGCCGGAGGAGGTCTCGGCGGGCTTGCGTCAGAGCTGCTCGCCGCATTGATTCCGCTCAACCACGCAGCTGCACGCCGTGCGCTGGCGAGGCTGTACCGAGAGGCTCAAAAAGCCCGCGTGTCCGGCGCGCCGCTGACCTCCGGAACCCCCGCAACTTCCGAGCCAGTGGCGGCCTTAGCGACGCCGAGTCCCGCCGCATCTGACCCGGCATGGGTGGCAACGTTGGACGCCGTCGAGCACCCCGATGGCGAGCACCCGGTCGCCGATTTCTCACCAAGGCCGGAGGAAGACGACCTGAATATCGACGTCGACGTCATGAATGACGACGTCGAGCCTGCTGCGGTTGCTGAGATCCTGCTTCCGAGCTCTCCGGTGCGGAGCTCGCGTCCCGTGCTGCTGCCGTTTGAGCCGGCCGAGCTAGCGCAGTTCAGCATCAGCGACCCCGGCGTAGTGCTCCAGGAAAGCACAGAGCTCCAGGAATCAGATATCGAAGAATACACTGGGCACCGGAGCGACTTACGCGAGCTCCTGGCGGGCTTTCTGTCTCACACTCGATGTGAGCAGCGCATGACGGAAGACCTGCGCAGGATGATCGGGGTCGAAGCAAGACCCGCCCGCATCTCCACGATTCCCCCTCTCAGGGCGGAATTCGGCGGTCAAGCGCCTCAGCAATGACCCTATTGACGAGCTGGCTGGCCGCTCGGCAATGTCACGAGCTCGGCCATTCGCGCGCGGTCAGCGCGAAATGTGGTTTCCGCACCTGCCGAGTCGGGCGTGCGTGAAATCCGAGTTAGAGTGGACCGATGCGATGGCAGTGGCAGCTCGGCGTCCTGATCGGCGCCCTGAGCTGTGGCGATAGTCTCGTCCCGAGCCCGTTTGCTGGGAAAGGTAGTGGGGTCGACGCAGGCATCCGAATGGCCGACGCATCGCCGGCCGGTGCGGCAGAGATCCCGGTGCTGGGCGGGCCTTGTGTGGATGACGAGCAATGTGATGACGGGCTCGACTGCACGTTTGGTGCTTGTGATTCCGAGCTCGGCCGATGTCGTTTCACGCCCGATGACTTCCGATGCGCAGATGGGCTGTTCTGCAACGGAATCGAGGTCTGCCACGTTCAGTTGGGCTGCCGCCCTGGGCCACCTCCGAGCTGCTCGGACTCGACGCCATGCACGGTCGACTCTTGCGACGAAGGGACTCGATCCTGCTTTATGGTGGACCGGGACACCGATGGCGATGGCGATGTGGACGGTAACTGCCAACCGGGCAGCGACTGCAATGACCTCGATCCTTTGGTGTCCAGCACTGCCGCCGAGCTGTGCGGCAACACGTCGGATGACGACTGCGATGGCGACACGGACGAAACGGAGTGTCTGGTGCCGCGATTCGATACTTGTGCCGATGGCTTCGACGTGAGCGCCGCCGGCAGCTACACACTTTCTCCGGCGGGTGCGCTGCTCGATTACGGCGCCTCATGCGCCGTGGGCGGACCTGGGCTGCGAGAGCTCGTGCTGTTCGTCACAGCTCCGGCGGGACCGGCCCAGGACCTTGATATCGTCGCACGTTCATTATCGGGGCAGCTCTCTTTGGCACGCGTCCAAAGCTGCGGCGCTCCCGAAGAGCTCGACTGCCTTCGGGGGGCTCAATCGCCAGGCGGTGAAAGGGTAGCGAGGCTTCGACTGCGATCCGCTGCCCCCGGTGTCCATGTCGTTTACCTGTTTACGGATGCGGGACAGCCTGTCCAGCTCTCGGTCAGTCACGAGCCAGCAACGCTGCCTCCGGACAATTTAGGCTGTGCTCAGCGGCGCGTGATTGAGCCCGGTCAGCTCGTCAGCGTCGATTTGGCCTTCTCCGGTGAGCCCATGGAAGGAAGCGCTTGCCCGACGGATTGGGGCGACCTCTTCTATGAGTTTGCCTTGACCGAGGCAGCGGACGTTCTGGGTTTTGCGCAGTCGCTGGATGGCTTGAGCCAGCCGCGCCTTTCGTTGCGAACGGCAGCTTGTTTACCCGTGGGTTCCGAGCTCGCCTGCAACCAGGCAGCGGTTGCGACGGTCCGTGCCCGCGCTCTTCCCGCTGGGACCTACGTGTTGGCGCTGTCCGCATCGGGTCCGACCGATGTTCAGCTCACCCTCGAGCTGCGCCCACCGAGCAGCCCGCCGGCCACCGATCAGTGTGCCTCCGCGCCGATACTGCCGCCGAACCGGACCGAGAGCTCGAGCTTTGTCGGCCACGTCGACGATATCGCCGCCGGGTGCATTCCTGGGAGGGTCGATGCGGCTCGAGCCCTTCAATTGGACAGTGCGTCGGATGTCCTGGTGGTGGGGCGCTTCGCGGCCGGGGATGAAGGATCGGTGGCCCTCGCCGACCCGGCGTGTCGCCTGCAGGACACTCTGGGCTGCGCACAAGCCGTCACGTCTCTTGCGCGAGTATCCCGTCGGGGCCTTTTGGCTGGCCGATATAGCGTGATTGCGGAGTCAGTGCTCGGCTTGCCGGGTACGTTGACCGCGGCGGTGCGGCCCGCGCGTCCCCCCACGCTGGTTCCGGGGTCCGATGGCTGCCTCAGCCCCCTCTCCATGGGCGACACCGGGGGATTCTTTCAGGGCAACACATTCAATGCGGCCCATGACTATTCGGCCAGTTGTGATTTCGCAACGCCTGTGGGCGCTCCCGATCAACTGCTCCGGCTGGTGTTGGACACGCGGCGTCGGGTCATTTTCGACATGCGCGGAAGCGACTTCGACACGTTGCTAAACGTGCGGCGCGGCCCTGCTTGCCCCGGGGAGGAAGTGGAGGGAGGTTGCTCGGTGATGAGTCAGGGGGACAGAAGTTATCTGGACCTGAACCTTCCGGCCGGAGAGTATTTCGTCCAGGTCGATGGTTATGCCGGCGCATCGGGAACTTGGTTTCTGGATGTCTTCGTCATGGATCCTTGAAAAGACAAGCGCGACAAAATGGCTCGAGCGGCACGGCACGGGGTGCTCACGGTGTTCGTGACCGTGTACCTTCGCCGTCCATGAAGGTCTGGTGCCTCACATGGCTGGTTTGCGTCGGGCTGGCCGCCGCCGGATGCGCGCTGCCGCCCGCCGTGACGCCCGAGGACCCCCCTCTGGTCGAAGGCGCCGAGTCCATCGCCGTGAGCCCGGGGGGCCTGAGCGACGCCCAGCACGAGACCCTGCGAGCTGGTGGTCGGGTCGAGCAGTTCGTCGAGCTCGAACGGCAGGGGCAGCGTTATGTTGGCGGGGTCTCTTACGCTCTGGTGCGGGCCGAGCCGCGCCAGGTCTTCGGCGTGCTCAACCAGGTGTCGACGCTTTCCGAAGTCTTGCCCGGCACCCGTAACACTCGCATCATCGATCGCAGCGGCAACCGGGTGCGCGTCGAGCTCGAGCAGGGCAATAGCGTGGTCTCCTCGACCTTCACGGTGTTCTTTCAACTCGAGCCCCCGGAGGCTCGCTTCGATCCCCAGGTCGTTAGGTTTTGGCTCGATCCATCGCGGCCGCACAGCATCGATGACGCTTGGGGCTTTTTTCGCGCCACGCGTTACGACGACCAACATTCCTTGGTTTCAGTCGGCGCACTGGTCAACCTCGGGCCGGGACTGATTCGAATGTTGTTCGAGAAGCGCATTCAGCGTTCCATATTGCGCATGCCGAACCGTATCCGGACGACGGTGGAGCGCACTTTCGGTAAACCGGCTTCGAACCCCATTGCTGACAATCCCATCTCGACGGCGTTCGAGTGAGCTCCGCTCGCTCGCGCCGAGCACTGCCCTTGGGATGGAAGCTTTATGATGTCACAGGATTGCGGCGCGGTTCGGGCAAGCGCAGGAGCAAGACGAGTGAGCCGAGCATCATGCCTGCCGCAATCCAGGCGAGCAGGTCAAAGCTGCTCGAGACCTGCCGAACCAGCGCCGCAATCACGACTGCCGCGAGCATGCCGAGCAGGTGGCCGAGCCCGATCACGGTCTGATAGCTCATGCGCTGGGCGAAGTTGCTCATTTCCAGATCGAGGGTTGGGGCTCCCACTCCACCCAATCCGACGACCAACCCCAACGCAAAGAACAGCGCCACAAACGCGATCTCGGTTTGGAGCGCGGTGGCCGCGATGGCGACCAGGACTGATCCTGCCTGCGAGAGCAGCATTGCCAGCCGACCTCCGTGGCGATCGCCCACGTAGCCGCCGATCAGGTTTCCAACCACAGACCCCCCCATCTGGAACATCAATAGCCGACCCAAGTAGGCGTCCGAGACGCGCAGAACGTCGAGGGCGTGCAGGGTTAGAAACGGCAGCATCACAAATAGGCCCGAGAACAGCACTCTGCAGCCGAGGTAAGATCGGAGGTTGTGGTCGTCGACCACGACGCGTCGCATAGCGCGCGCGTAGCTCCACCAGCTCTTGGACGCTTGGGGCCGAGCGCTGGTGAGATTGGGCTCGCGCGTCAGGGCGAGCACCGCATATGACGAGGCCATGCAAAGAAAAACGCCCAAATGCAAGATGCCGTAGGCGCGAATTTCGGAAAACCGATTCAGCACCCAAGTCACAATCTGGCCGGCAAGAACGCCGATTGCCCCACCGAGGACGAAGCGTGTCGCCCAGAGTGAGGCGCGCCGCTCCGGCGGTATGCTCTTGGCCACGTACTCGCGCCAAGCCGTGACCGACACGCCCCCCGCCAGGCCAGACACTAGGGGCGCCAACACGACGAGCGTCAGCACGGCACCACTTGGATAGGGCGTGAGCAGCAGGCACAAGCCAACGATCAAGTAGGGAAGGCGCTGCAGCGCGGTGATCAGCATGACGAACGGCTTGAGCACGCTCATGCGCTCGAGCCGATGGGTGATGAACAGGCTGGGGGTGAAAAACCCAGCCATGAGCAAGATGGGCGCCGCGGCAATCGCCCAGTCGGGCCCTCCCAAGCGTTCGATCATGCGCGGCAACAGCGTCTGTGGGTGGACAAACGCCACCCCGCCGATGAAGAACCCCCCCTCCACGGAGTGCGCGGCGTAGTTTCGTTTCAGGTGGCGAGCGACTTCGCCGTGTTCGTCGGGCAGGGTTGCGGGCGGGGACAGGACCATGGTCAG
The DNA here is from genome assembly GCA_031407405.1 of Deltaproteobacteria bacterium. Classification (GTDB taxonomy): domain Bacteria; phylum Myxococcota_A; class Polyangia; order Polyangiales; family Polyangiaceae; genus SZUA-265. The sequence goes on along the minus strand of JANOIG010000196.1, from coordinate 35,330 downwards.
GCAGCTCTCGGGCGGTGGAAGCGGGCTCGGCCCGCGGGTTTTAGAGCAACCTTGGACCCATGCAAGGACGAACTTCGCAGAAAAGCCCAGCGAACTTGTCGAGGTGCTCGCGCTCGCGATAAAACTGCAGGCGTGTGGATTTATCTCGCCCGAGCGCAGGCTTGACCCGTGCTGGTACGCGTTTCCGTCGTCATGCTGAACACCTACCGAGAGGCCGTTCGGGCAAAGGTCCTACATGGCCTGTTCGCGTTGGCGCTGGTCACCGCCGGATATTGCGTTTTGGTCGGCCAGTTCGCGTCCGGCGCAGCTTCGCGCGTGCTGAGCAACCTCGGTTCCGCGAGCGTCGCATTGTATGGGGTCTTCGTCGCCATCGTGCTGAGCGCGACGGCGCTGCACCGAGAGATCGAGCTAAAGACGCTGTTCCCCATTTTGGCGCGCCCGATTGCGCGCTGGGAATATTTGCTGGGCAAGTACCTGGGCACGCTCTTGACCTTGGCGGTGTTCGTGACGGGAAACGCAGCGGTCTTCTTGTGTGCTCTCGCTGGCACCGGTGAGACGCCGATCTGGCAGGTTGCAGTGGCGGCCGTAGGTAGCCTGGTCGTGGCCGTCATGGTGGGCTGGCGCCTGCCCCGACTGAGAGTTTTTTCACCTGCGCTTGCTGCAGCGCTCCTGCTTGGAGTGAGCGCGTGGTTGTGCGCACACTCACCGGACGATCGTCGGGTGCTCCTGGCGGCTGCCGTGCTCACCGTGCTCGAGGTCGCTGTCGTGGCGGCTGTCGCGCTGCTGTTCTCGGCTTTTTCGTCGCCTTTTTTGACTGCGGTGTTCACCTTTGGGGTTTTCATCGTGGGGCGATCGGCCGACACCCTGGCGCATCTCCCCGCGCGCCTGTTCGGAGAGGCGATCCACGCCTTGGCTGAGCTGTTGTCCCGGGTCGTTCCAAATCTGATGTTGTATGTGCCGGAGCGGGCGCTTTTGACAGGCGAAGGCGTGTCGTCTGGAGCCGGCGGTTACATGGCGTTGGCGGCGGGGCAGAGCTTGGGCTGGACCGCCGTGCTGCTCGGCTTGGCCTGCCTGATATTCCAGAGGCGCGACCTGACGTGACGCGTTCCGTGTTGCGTTCCACGGCGGTAGCGCTGGCCATGGCACTCGTCGTCTTTGCGCTCGCGACCCGGCGGGCGGTTTCGAGAGGCGACGAGGAGATGCATGCGAGCGATGCCGCATTCAATGCCGGTCAGATCGAGCTCGCGGTGAGGCACGCGCGCCGGGCCGCGACGCTGTATGTGCCCGGCGCTGGCCACGTGGATGCGGGCTATGCGCGGCTCCGAGCGGCGGCCGTGGGGGCCGAGCGCGCGCGGGACTTGCCACTGGCCATGAGCGCGTGGCGAGCGGTGCGGGCGGCGGCCCTCGAGAGCCAACATGCCTGGCTGCCTCGGCCTCGGGAGCTGCTCGAAGCCAACGTAAACTTGGCGCGTCTGGCCGGTCCACCGCCAGCCAGCGTTGGGGCAGAATTTCGGGCAGCGCAACCGGGCTGGGTGGTGGTGCTTGCCCTGGGGTTCGCGTCGGCCATGGCGGGCCTGTCGCTCTTGTCTTTGCGAGGCATGGCTCGGTCACGCCACTGGTTGTTGGATCGCAGCCGTCTGCCCGGGCTATTGATTGGGTTCGGAGTCATCTTTTTCAGTTTGGCGCTCATCCGGGCCTGACGAGGCGGCGTATGCCAGCTGCGCTCCCCCTGACGATTGCCCGCTGTGTGGAGGATTTTGTCGCGTACTTGCGCGGCGAGCAGCGAGCATCTAGCCACACGCAGCAGGCGTATCGCCGGGATTTGGTGCAACTGGCGGCATTTCTCGCGCAGCGGCTGGGGCGCCCAGCCTGCCTTTCGGACGTTGGAAAGCTCGAGCTTCGGGCTTGGTTGGCCCAGCTCACCCATGACAGCTCCTCCAGCACGATCGCTCGTAAGTTGGCCAGCGTCCGCTCCTTTTTCAAGTTCCTCAGCCGAGCTGAGCCGTCGCGTGCCAATCCGGCGGAGGGGTTGGCCACGCCGCGGGTTCGGCGCCCGTTGCCGCTGGTGCTCAGCACTGATGCCGCGGCTCAGGTGATGAATGCTCCGCAAAATCAAGGCGCAACCTCCGAGGCGGACGGCACCGACGCGGCTCTGCTGAGCCGCGATCGGCTGATTCTCGAGCTGCTCTATGGCTGTGGGCTACGCGTGCATGAGCTAGCCGCGCTCGACAAGCAGGCGCTTCAAGCGAACGTCGGCACGCTTTCGGTCATGGGAAAAGGTCGAAAAGAACGCCTGGTGCCTGTGGGTCGATTGTGCCTAAACGCCCATGCAGAGTATCTCCGCTGCCGCCCCATGTTGCGCCATCCCAAAACCGCTTTCCAAGACCCAAGCGCACTGTTGCTCGGGCGCCACGGCAGGCGACTCGGGGTGCGGCAGATTCAAAATCTCGTCCACCGCTACGGAGCCCTCGGGGCTGGGCGAGCTGACTTGCATCCGCACGCGCTGCGGCACATGTGTGCCACCCATATGCTAGAAGGCGGGGCCGACCTGCGAGTCATTCAAGAGTTTTTGGGCCACCAGAGTCTGTCGACCACGCAGCGTTACACGCACCTGTCGGTCGAGCAGTTGCTGTTGGTCTACGACCGTAGTCACCCGCTCGCATCGGCGCCCAAGCGGGGAAAGCATTGATGCCCCTCGTGTCCGCTCTGCCCCGTGCCACCCGGGCACGCCTGGGGGTGACGGTGTTGGCCCGGTTTGGAAATTCCTGGGTACTGACGTTGGTCGCAGCAGCGGCTTGTGCCGTGCTCGAGGCGCGCTGGACCCATGCCGCGGCCACTCAATCTTTGAGTGCCGTCCGGAGCTGGCTCGTGACCTTTGGGTTGCTCGTGCCCGTGGCGCTGCTACTGGCGCTCGGCGTGACCACGCTGTCTCCAATGTTGCGTCCCGTTCCGGCAGCGGCCAGGGGCGCCAGGGCGGGCGAGCCTGAGCGGCCTATCCGCCGTTGGGCGGAGGCGGTGCCTTTGGTTGCGGCTGCGGTGGCCCTGCTGCTCGCATTGATTGCACATCTAGCGCGGGGGTTGCTGTCGCTCGAGTTGCCGCCGGCGTCGGTGGCGGCGCTGCTCGCCCTCGCGAGTTGGGCGCTCACGCGGCCGTTGTTGGGTGCCATACTGGCATTGAAACGGCAGCCCTGGCTAGACGCCGCCACCTCACGGCTCCCACCCTCCGCGCTGGTGGCGCTGGGGGCATTGCTATTTGTTGCACCCATCGGCTGGGGCATGGCGCACGGCACGACGAATGGGGACGCAGGGTTTTGGGCCATATTCGGTGTCCTTCGTCGTCAGGGGCTCGACCTGAGGTCGATGGCTCTGCTCTCGGGCATGGCCTGCGGAGCCATGCTCGGCGCACTCAGACCCGTGCTCGGGTCGGTGCCCTTGGCTCTGGTCTCCGCAGGGGCGCTCTTGGTATTGGGCGCAACTAGCCTGCGCTTGCTTGACGATGGAGCGTTGAGCTTGGCTTTGGACCGGGGCGCTTCTCTGAGTCGCCATAGCCTGCGCCTGCTGCGCGCCACGACCGATCGCGATGGGGACGGGGTCAGCGCTCATTTCGGAGCCCACGACTGCGACGACACCAGGGACGACATTTACCCTGGCGCACCGGACACCGCGGGCAATGGTACCGATGAGGATTGTTCCGGAGCCGACGCAGCGCTGGCTGTCGCGGCTGAACCCAGCATCGTACCCGCCTCCAAGAGCGCAGGTGATTGGATCCTGGAACGCCTGCCGCGTGATCTCAATCTGATCTTCATCACCGTCGATACTTTGCGTCATGATCTGGGATATACGGGCTATCAGCGGCCTATTTCTCCGAACCTCGACCGCCTCGCGGCTCAAAGCGTCGTGTTCGACCGGGCTTACTCGCTCGCCTCGTACACGGGCAAGAGCGTCGGGCCACTGCTGATTGGCAAGTATCCTTCGGAGACCCACCGCGGCTGGTTGCATTTCAATCGCTTCGGCGCAGAAGAGACCTTCATTCAGGAACGTTTGCAGGCGGCCGGCATCCGCACGCTAAGCGTGCAGGGGCATTGGTATTTTACCCCGGAATACGGCCTCGGCCGTGGCTTTGATGTGCTCGACATGTCGGCCACACCGCGCAAGCGTCAAGGTGAGGGCGACAAGACGATCAACAGCGACAAACTCTCGGACGCTGCGATTGCGCAGCTTTCGAACGTCGAAAATACGCGGGGCCGCTTTTTCATGTGGGTTCACTACCTGGATCCGCACGCCGAATACAATCGGCACGCTGGGTTCGACTTCGGTTCGCGTGGTCGCGATCTGTACGATTCCGAAGTGGCGTTTACCGACCAACAGATGGGCCGAGTTCTAGATTTCATCAGAGCTTCTGAATTCGGATCACGCACCGCCATCGTCGTGACCAGCGACCACGGTGAAGCCTTTGGCGAGCACGGCATGTATCGACATGGCTTCGAGCTCTGGGAAGCGCTGGTACGGGTCCCGCTCATCATCTACGTGCCCGGTGTTCCCCCGCGGCGCCACGACGTGCGGCGGGGTGCCATCGACCTGGCGCCGACGTTGCTCTCCCTGTTCGGTGTCGAGGCGCCCGGCGGAGAGCAGCGTCTATCCGGGCAATCTCTCGTGCACGACGTGTTCATGCCTCCGGGCCACGTGCCGGAGCAGCGTCCAGTGTTCATCGATATGAGCGCGGGGCCGTACAACGAGGAACGCCAAGCACTGATCGAGGACGACATCAAGCTCATCACCGGCTCCGGCCGTGCCCTCGGCTTGTACGATCTGGACCAGGATCCGCGCGAAGAGCAGGATCGCCTCGACGACGCGCAGCTATTGGGGCGTGCACAGGACCGTTTTGCCGTCTTTCAGAGTCGGTTGCGTCTGGTTCGTGTGAAGCCGCGCTAGAGCGCACTCCGTGACCGTTCCCATGTCTGCGAATGGCTTGGGAGGCAGATCTTGGAAAAATGAGGCATTTAGTGGGTTTACCTTTGCAGCGTAGCCGATTTCCATTGAAACGTGTAAAGGAGGTCACGTCATGCAGCTCAAGTACGGTTGTAATCCCCATCAACTCTTCGCTTCGGCCGACGCCATTGCTCAGGCCCCCGTCGAGCTATTGAATGGCCAGCCCTCCATCATCAACTTGCTCGACGCGCTGAACGCTTGGCAGCTCGTCTCCGAAGTCACCCAAGCGTTGGGCTTGCCGGCTGCGGCCAGCTTCAAGCATGTCTCGCCAGCGGGTGCCGCCGTGGCCGCGCCGTTGCCGCCCGACTTGGCGCGTGCGTATGAGGTCTCGGGCGTTGAGCTCAGCCCCGCAGCGCTGGCCTACGTACGAGCTCGGGGCGCGGACCCCAAGTGCTCGTTTGGTGACTTCGTCGCCCTTTCCGAGCCGGTGGATGAGGTGACAGCCAGCTTTCTCAAGAGCGTGGTCTCTGACGGTATCATTGCTCCGGACTACCTGGGAACCGCCCGAGAGACTCTGTCTGCGAAGAAGAATGGCGCGTTCATCGTGCTGAAGGCGGACCCAACATTTCGACCACCGGCCCGCGAAGCGCGAGAGATGTTCGGGATGCGCCTCACCCAGGACAGAAATGGGCATATCTTCGGCTTCGCGGATTTGAAAGACGTGGTCTGTGGCGACCTCACGGAACAAGCGCGGCAGGATCTGGTGCTGGGCTGCGCGACGCTGAAATACACCCAATCCAATTCGGTGGGATATGCGCTGGGTGGGCAGATGATCGGCATTGGCGCCGGGCAACAATCTCGCGTCGACTGCACCAAGCTGGCGGGTGCCAAGGCGGATTTGTGGCAGCTCGGTCTGCATCCGAAGGTCTTGGGCCTGCGCTTCAACGCCGACATCAAGCGGCAGGATCGCATCAACTGGCGCGTGCGTTACATTGAAGGGGATCTCACGCGCTATGAGGAACAAGCGTTGCGGGACGTTCTACAAGGGGGTTTGGACCCGCTTACGCCGGAGGAGAAACGTCAATTCCTCGAGCGTACTAGCGGGGTCAGCATGGTTTCCGATGGGTTCATTCCGTTTCGCGACAACATTGATCACGCGCAGCGCCATGGCGTAAAATTCATCGCGCAGCCCGGCGGATCGACGCGCGACGCAGACATTCAGCAAGCCTGCCGCGAGTACGGCATCTCCATGGTGCACACGCATGTCCGAGCGTTTCACCACTGACGTCCCCGGCTCCGAGCTCGCTCACAATTTTGGCGGCCCCTTGCTAGGGCAGGGGCGCTGAAATTCGCGGCGGCCGTTTAGCGCTACTCTGGTTTAGGAGCAACGGTGGTGGTCAATGTCACTCTCGTGTCGCTCTGTGTGGCGTCGACTCCAGGCGTGCCGGTCAGTAGGGCGACGAGTTGAGAGGCTAGCGTGGCGTCGCTGAGCTCGAGGTACCAGTTGGCGACCGCCTCTCCTCCGGGGGAAGAGAAGACCTCGAGCTGGTCCCCTCGCCACGCCAAAGCAAGCTCGCGCGCGCTCAGGTCGCCGGCGAGGCGTGGCTCGACCAGGAGGTAGAGCGCCCAAGCCCCCATCGTCGTCCACGCTTGCAACGAATAGCCGGCCGAGGGCGCCACGGGCGGCTCGAAGGGGGTGACGTCGACATGGGCATTACCGCCCCAGGCCAGCGCCAAGACCTCGCGCATGTTTTCGGGAGGGGCATCAAACAAAGCGCGCACCGCGGGTTGACCGCCCTCGCTCCAGACCTGAAAGACATACTCGGCCCCGTGAGCATACGGCACGCTAAATTGCGTGGCCGTGTACAGGTCCTCCTGCTCGAACAGCCACTGCTCGTAGTACGCTCGGAGGTTGTCGAAGCTGCGCGTGAAGTCGAGCTGCGTGACGTCTAGGCCCGAGAGCGCGGCAAAGTAGCGCCGCTCATGCATGCGTGCTTCCCCCTCGATCACACTATTGCCCCTCAGATCGCCGTCGCTGCCCCGGCGATACCGTTCGTTGAACGCGGTCAGATCGTGATCGGCGTCCTGCATTGCATGGATCATCTCATGCAATACCAGCACGTTCTCGCTGATAGGGTCTAGCTGTTCCTCGTGCTCGACCACGATGATCTCCTTGCGCCGGTTACTGTAAAAAGCCGCCCATTCTTGCGCGGAACGCGCTGCCATTTCCTGGGGCTCGAGCGCTTGGGGACGTGTCAGACCGAAACCAGTCAGAGCGAGCTCGAAATAGTTGGGGTTGGGCGCGACGCTTGCATAGTTGCTCAGCAACTCGAGCTCCGCGTCTGCCTCAGACAAGAAGGACACCAGAGGCAGGTCTAGCGCCGTGTCGCGTCCGCGCATGCAGCTGGCGATCGCTGCCAAATTTTCCAAGCAAGCGGCGGACCGAATGTCGCAGCGCCGATAATCGAAGGCGGCGCATTCCGGCAGGGGGACACGCCCCTCCGCGTAAGTGCTCGGATCTGGCGGTGCCACCAGGACAGCCTCAGCGCCGCCCATGCTCTCGGCACACCCCAAGAGCGCTGCGCAAAACACAAGCTGGAGCCAGTTCGTCATGGCCCGCCAAGAGCTCTAGCCTGACACCCCGCTCGAGCCTCACAATCGAGGTGAGTGTTGCAGGCGTCGCCCCTCTTGATCACATCGTCATGCCAGGTGCAAAATGGGCCAGCGACGCACTCTTCCACGCTATAGCCTCCGCCGCATTCAAAGCTGGCCGCAGCATCCGTGATGCAAAACTCAACGCAGTCGTCACTGGGAACTAGCGACTGCGCCGCTACCTCGAAGCACGTCTCGTAGGCGGTGTTGTCCTCTAGTGCGATGCAGCTTTGGGCGCGGATGCATTCGACTTGACCGCTCCAGACTTGCTCGTTCCAGGTATCGACATTGGGGTCGTTCTCACACACGTCCAGGCACGCGGGCAGCCTATAGGCCGGGGTGCAGGTCGTGAGCCGCGCGCAGAGCGCGCGGCAGTAACGGCCGTGTGCCGACCGATGACTCTGGGCCACCGGCGACGCGGTGCCCTCGGCGCACGCCAGCAGCCAGACAGCGCCACAGATCAGGGGAGGGCGGGTCCTGGGATACGCTCTAATGCGAAACCAACCCAGCGGACGGCGCATGGCGCGTACCCTAGCCGTTGAATGAGGGATGGGCAAACCGAGGCGGGTCGTGGGCGGGGGCCGTGATTTGGATGGGCTGTTCCTGAACGGAACCCGGGGCGAATGTGCTACACCGGCGCCTTCCTCACGAGCATCACGATGGTACATAGTGTTTCCAAGCCGAGTGTCGCGCTGACCGGCATCAAGCCCACCGGTATCCCACACATCGGTAATTGGCTGGGCGCCATCCGCCCAGGCCTCGAGCTTGCCCGCCTGCCTGACACGCAGGCGGTCTACTTCATCGCGGACTACCACGCGTTGACGGCGGTGCATGAGCCCGAAGCCCTTCGCCATATGACCTACGACGTCGCGGCGACCTGGCTCGCCTTGGGGCTCGATCCAGAGCGCACCTTGCTCTATCGGCAGAGCGACGTCCCGGAGGTATTCGAGCTCGCCTGGATCCTGGGCTGCATGACCACCAAGGGCTGGATGAACAAAGCACACGCCTACAAGGCGGCGGTGGACCGCAATCGGGAATCGGGCCAGTCCGATGACGACGGCGGAATCAACATCGGGTTGTTCACGTACCCAGTGCTCATGGCCGCGGACATCTTGTTGTTCAATAGCGACCTCGTGCCGGTGGGCAGGGATCAAGTCCAGCATCTCGAGATCGCGCGGGACATCGCCCAGCGCGTGAACCATTTGTACGGCGACGTGCTGACGCTGCCCCAAGCGTACGTGAACGATGAAGTCGCCATCGTGCCCGGCCTCGATGGGCGTAAGATGAGCAAGAGCTACGGTAACGTGATACCGCTATTTTTGAGCGCCAAAGAGCTGCGGAAGCTTATCAACAAGATCGTCACTGACAGCGCTCCACCGGAAGCCGCCAAGGACCCAGAGAGCTCACACATTTTTCAGATGTATCGAGCCGTGGCCAGCGCCGAGCAAACACGCGCATTGGCACTGCGCTATCAAAGCGGTATCGGCTGGGGGGAAGCCAAGGCCGCTCTGTTTGAGGTCCTCGACGCAGAGCTGGCACCCGCCAGAGAGCGGTACGCTGCCTTGATGGCTGATCCTCGGCAAATCGACGCCGTGCTGGCGGCTGGGGCCAAACGGGCCCGTGTCATTGCCGGTGCGACACTGTCTCGAGTGCGGAGTGCAGTGGGGATCGGCGGCGCCAGCGCCAATCACCCCGGCTCGATCACGACCAACTCTTGATCGGCCTCTACGGTGTCGCCGGCCTTGACCAGGACGCGCGCGACCCGCCCAAGATTGGGGGCGAGCAGCTCATTTTCCATCTTCATGGCTTCAATGCTGAGCAGCGGGGCGCCGACCAAAACAGCGTCACCGGGGACCACATTGACCTTTATGATTCGGCCCGGCATGGGGGCGAGGACCCTCGTTCCCGGGGCGGCCGACTTGACCCGATTTGGGCGAGCCCGTCGCTCGAGCTCGCTTTCAATCTCCACCTTCATCGAGTGGCCGTTGATGACCGCGGAAGTGAAGCGACCGGCGTTTCGGGAGCCGCCCATCGACCGCTCATGCCCGTCCAGGCGCACTCTGAATATTCGCCCGTCCACGCTGACCAGCGCTGGGCGACCCTGCTCCGGAACGGAGAGGATTTCGGCCTCGAGAGGCACTGCGCCAGCGCCGTGGGCCACGGCGCGCCGCTGGCCGTTTCTGGTCTCCAGGCTGAGGGGGAATTCTTGGCTTCCGAGAGTGACGAAAAAGCGCATGGTTCTGTGGGGTCCAACTCCGACGCCGAGAGGTGAGTGAGCGTCAAACCCGGGGCTGGGGTAGGTCGAGGAGCGCAATTCTAGCTTAGCTTTGGTCCAGGCGACAGCGCACCGAGTCGAGACCCCGGTCCTTTTCTTGGGGCGGCTTGGCGCACGAGAAGATTCCAGAACGGGCGCTTCGGGCGGTCTGACCGACTGCAGAGAAATCCATCGCGGCTACTTCGAGACGCCAAGCGGGCACGACGGCAGCGAAAGCGTTCTCAAGCCGCGCCGCATTCTCTCGTTCAGTGTTTGTAGACAAAGCACCGGCGCGCACGCGCCTCGTGCGCTACATTAAATGTCAGTCGAGCATATGGAGCACAGCAGTAGCGTTCTCGCTTTGGCGGGCGCATTGCTCCTGGCAGGTGCAGGCGATTCTCGCCTCAAAAATGTGGCAAGCGGCGGCTTTGCGGAGCGAAGCGCCGCGGCTGCATGGTCACGGCCGCTGCAGGTCGGGGCGCTGCAAGCAACGGAGCAAACGCCTGGCAGCCGTCCGGTTCTGGCCCAAGAGGGTCCAGCGGCTCGGTTCGTGGTTGCGCCAGAGTCCGGGCGTTTTTCGCTGCTCACGTACAATGTGGCTGGTCTGCCCCAACTCGTGTCTGGCTCCGACCCGGAGGTCAACACCGGGCTCATCAGTCCTCTGCTCAACCACTACGACGTGGCGCTCGTGCAGGAAGATTTTTCCTATCATAGCCGGCTGAGCCGGCGCGCATTACACGCCTACCGGTCGGAGCCGATGCACCAGAGCCTGGCGCTCATGCCGGACGGGCTCAACTGGTTCTCGCGGTTTTCATTTGGATGGATCCACCGCGTTCGTTGGGGGCAGTGCAACGGCTACCTGGGCGCGGCCAGCGACTGCTTGGCAGACAAAGGCTTTTCTTTCAGCGAGGTGACGCTGGCGCACGGTGTCACCGTCGACGTGTACAATCTTCATGCCGAGGCGGGTAGCACCCCGCCGGACATCGAGGTGCGCCGGCAAAATTTCGAGCAGCTCGCTGATTATGTTCGGAGCCGCTCACGAGACCGCGCCATCATCGTGGCTGGCGACACGAACCTCAAGATGTCCGTACCGCGCGACATGGAGACGCTCGATCGCTTTCTGCAGGCGACTGGCCTGCGCGATGCGTGTCGGCACTTCGGCTGCGGCGAAGAGCGGTTGGACCGCGTATTTTTCGGCAGCTCGCGGCAGGTTGCCATGGACGTGCTCGGCTGGTGGACGGACCGGCGTTTCGTCGATGTCGAGGGTTCGCCGCTGTCGGATCATCCTGCGGTTGGGGTCGAGCTGACCTGGCGCAAGCTGTCCGAGCCAGAATTCGTCGCCGGTCGCTGAGGGCGCGGCCTCGATTCCGAGCTAGTGAGGCGCTACGCTGCAAGCATGAAGCGTTTTAGCGCTGCGGTGTACGGGGGGTCTGGTTACTTAGGATCGGAGGCGGTGCGCCGCCTGCTGGCCCATCCGGCGGTCGATCTGGCGCATGTCTACGCGGCCGATCACATCGGCGAGCCGCTCTCGTCGGCGCTGCTGAACCTGGAGGGTAAGACGACGCTTCGCTTCGAAGCCGTCCCTGAGGGCGCGCCGCCCGGGGTAGACATTCTTCTGCTCGCGCTGCCGCACTCGGTCAGCCACCGCATCGTGGCCGGAGCAGTCGACTCTCAGGTGCGCATCATCGACATGTCGGGGGCATTTCGCGTCGATGATGCGGAGGCGTACGCCAAGTTTTACGGGGAGCCGCATCCGCTACCGCACTTGCTTCGAGAGTTCGTATACGGCTTACCGGAGCTCGGGCGGGATGCGCTGCGTGGCGCCCGCTTCGTGGCGTCTCCGGGCTGCTTTGCCACGACCATCGAGCTTGGCCTTTTGCCCTTGGCGCGCGCGGGCTGGCTGAGCGGGCCTGTGCAGTGCGTGGGCATGACGGGGTCGAGTGGTGCGGGCGCGACGCCCACGCTCACCACACATCACCCGGTGCGAGCAGGCAACCTTCGCGCCTATCGCCCACTCACGCATACCCACGCTCCAGAAATCCGCGAAGCGTTGACGCGGGCAGGCGGGCGCGACCTGGAGATCGACTTCGTGCCCGTTGCGGCTCCATTGGCGCGCGGCATTCTCGCTACATCCTTCGCCAGTGTTCCGGCGGAGGTGGACATGACGCGCGTGCAGGCCGCCTTCGCTGCAGCTTTCGCTCATGAGCGGTTCGTGATCATGCCCGAAAAACGCCTGCCCGAGGTCGTCGCGGTCGTGGGCTCTAACTACGCGGAAGTCGGCTTTGCCCTGGGCGAGCCACGGGCCAAGAAGAGTGGCGGTGCTCGCCCGGTCACCTGCGTCAGCGCGCTCGACAACCTGGTCAAAGGGGGCGCAGGTCAGGCCATTCAAAACTTGAATTTGATGCTGGGTATCGAAGAATCCGTCGGCCTGAGCGAGCCCGGCGCATACCCCTGAACGGATAACGTCCGCTAGCGGCTAGCGGCATTTTTGGCAGGCGCCGGGTTGTCCTCTCGGCCGATGTCGATTATTCAGTACGCCGATCCATCCTTCAAAGGGCTATTGGCGACGATGAAAATCTGCAAGACCATTCGAGCGGCGCTGGCCGTGGCAGGCGTGCTGGCTCTACAGACCGGATGCCTGCGGAAGAGCAACAACGCGGGCGCGCAAAGCGCAGCTACCGAAACCAAGTCCGAGACACAAGCCGCGTCGGGAGACGCGCTCTTGACGGTGGAGCCCACCGACACCGCGAGTGGCGTCTTCTTGCATCAGGGCAAACCCTTCTGCTTTTCCGGAACCAACAATTACTACCTCACCTACAAGGACAAGGTGATGGTGGATGACGTCTTCGCGCAGGCCAAGGCCATGGGCCTCAAGGTCATGCGAACCTGGGCCTACGTGGACCGTGGGTCGCTCGACGACAGCGTACCCAGCACCAACCGCAGCGAGTACCAGGGGCTCTTCGGTACTCAACAAGGCGTGTACTTCCAATACTGGGATACCAAGACCAAATCGGTCGCCTACAACGAGGGAGCGGAGAAAAACGACGGCCTCGTGCGCCTGGACTACGTGCTAGCCAAGGCTGCCGAGAGCGACGTCAAAATGGTGCTCACTCTGACCAATAACTGGAAAGAGTTTGGCGGAATGAACCAGTATTTGAAATGGTTCGGCCTGAAATATCACCATGAGTTTTACACGGACCCGCGCGCCAAGCAGGCCTACAAGAACTACGCTGCGCACCTCATCAATCGCGTGAATACCATCACCAAGGTGGCCTACAAGGATGACCCGGCCATTTTTGCCTGGGAGCTTGCCAATGAGCCGCGTTGCCGGAATTTCGGAGCATTCGACCGGCTTCAGGATTGTAAGGCTGACACGGTGACGGGTTGGGTGAAGGAGATGTCGGCCCACATCAAATCGCTCGACAAGAACCACCTGGTGTCGGTGGGCGACGAAGGGTTTTTCAATCGACCCGGGGAATCCCGCGAGCCCTACAATGGCAAAGACGGCGTGGACCACGAAGCCTTCCTGGCGCTGGACAGCATCGACTTCGGCACATTCCACCTGTATCCAGAGGGCTGGGGCACCGGGCCCAAGTGGGGCAACAAGTGGATTGAAGAACACGTCCAGGCGGCGCAAAAGGTGGGCAAACCCACCGTGCTCGAGGAGTATGGCATCTCGGTCAAGCGCGATGACAAGACCGGCAAGGTGCTCAGCGGCCTCGAGCGCCGACAGATGATTTACACGAACTGGAATAACCTCCTGCTCAAAGGCGGAGGCAACGGGTCCATGTTCTGGCTTCTGGTAGGAATCGATCCCGACAATAAGGATACGGGCCGCTACCAGGACTACGATCACTTCTCGGTCTACAACCAGCCGGATGACGAGACGGCCAAGCTGTTGACGAGCTTCGCGAATCAGTTCACTGGGGGCGCGCGCGCTTGTGAGCTGGCTGCAGCAAATGGGGTCAGTGGCCCGGCGAGCGCATTTGTTTCAGTGGCTCCACCTCCCCGGGGCGTCGCGATGCGGCGTCGCCAACCGGAGCCGTTGGCCGTGAACTGGCTCTTGTGATTCGCATCGGAATCGACCTGGGGGGTACAAAAATGGAGGCCTTGGCCCTCGATGGTCAGGGTCGAGAGCTGTGCCGCCAGCGGGTCGCAACACCCCAGGGCAGCTACGGCGAGATTCTGACCGCGCTGGTCGAGCTCATTCTCCGCGTCGAGGCGAAATGTGAGGGGCAGGGCTCCGTCGGCATAGGCATACCGGGTATTGCCTCACCCGCGACAGGCCTGATCAAGAACGCGAATACGACGTCGTTGATTGGGCATCCCCTCGACCGCGACTTGGAGGCTCGGTTGGGCCGCCCTGTTCGGTTGGCCAATGACGCCAATTGCTTTACCCTTTCAGAGGCGACGGACGGTGCCGCGAGCCCTGACGCGCTTGGCGTGGCGCACCCGACGGTGTTTGGCGTCATTCTCGGCACGGGTACTGGCGGGGGCGTGGTCGTGAGGGGCGAGCTCTTGGTAGGTCCTGATGCCATCGCGGGGGAATGGGGCCATAACTCGCTGCCATGGCCCACTCAGAGCGAATATCCGGGCCCCGACTGTTGGTGCGGCCAGCGCGGCTGCATCGAAACCTTTCTGTCGGGTCCGGCCTTGGCGCGCGAGCACCGGACACGGACCGGTCAAGACCTCGATGCTTCCCGCATCGCAGAGCTCGCCGCTCAGGGAGACGCGGAAGCAAGCCGAACGCTGGACTTGTACGCGCACCGCTTGGCACGAGCGCTCGCCTCGATCATCAACGTGTTGAATCCAAACGCGATTGTGCTCGGTGGTGGAGTGTCGAACATTCCACGCCTGTACGCCGAGGTCCCCCGACTGTGGAGCAAATACGTGTTTTCCGACGTAGTGACGACGCGCCTGGTCCGCGCCAAACACGGCGACTCGAGCGGCGTCCGCGGCGCGGCGTGGCTTTGGTCAAAGCAATGAGCGAACGAGTGGAAAACGAGCATCGGGGAGAGGATTCGCCCGACTCGCGGGAATTATCACTCACGCCATCGCGTTGGGTCACGCGCTTTTGCCACCTCGTGCGGCCGGGGGGTAGGGTGCTCGACGTGGCGTCGGGCAACGGCCGCCACTGCCAATGGTTTCTCGAGTCCGAGCATCCGGTCGTCGCCCTGGATCGGGACTTGTCACCTCTGGCCTGGCTCGCGCACCCGTTGCTCGAAAAACACGAGGCGGACCTCGAAGGCTCGGAAGGGTGGCCGCTGGGGGAGCAAACTTATGACGCCGTGGTGGTTACGAACTATCTGTGGCGCAGCATATTCGACGACATCGTTGGCGCTGTCCGCCACGACGGGGTGCTGCTCTACGAGACCTTTGCCGAGGGAAACGAGCGCTACGGTAGCCCCCGAAGGCCGGAGTTCTTGCTGCAACCGGGGGAGCTGCTCGCGCGCGTGGCGCCGCGGCTCGAAATAGTGGCGTATGAGCACGGCTACTCCGATTACCCAACAGATCGCGTGATTCAGCGCGTTTGCGCCATCGGAAGAGGGCGACGTTTGAGTCAATGTCCTCTCGGCGCGTTAGGCAGCGGATGAGCCATTGGCGGTGTGGGCATAGGCCTGCAGTCCGGCGGACATGCTTTGGATAAAAAAACGCGCTCAGAGCCGGTCCGCGCTTTCAAATCGCGCCGCCTCTGACGACACTCCCGAGCCGGGTACAGCCTGGGGCATAGCTCTACTGGGGCCGTCCACTGCTGAGCCCGCGCGTGTTTTCTCCATTAGAGCCAGGAGGCCGTTCATGAGTAAGCCCGTCGTTCATGGTCCAGCGTTCAGCACCTACACCCGTTCCGTTCGCCTAGCTCTCGAGGAAAAGGGCGTACCCCACGAGCTCGTCGAGGTGGACATTCTCGGCGGCGCTCACAAGCAGCCCCCCTACAGCTCTCGGCAGCCGTTTGGAAAGGTTCCGGCATTCGAGCATGCCGGCAACACCTTCTACGAGACGTCTGCCATTTTGCGTTACATCGACGAGGTGTTTCCGGGTCCCGCTTTGCAGCCCAGCACCCCGGCGGCTCGTGCCGCCGTCAACCAAGTGATGAGCATCGTCGATAGTTACGGCTACACCCCGTGCGTGACGAATTTGTTCATTCCTCGTGTGCTCGTGCCTTCGTTGGGCGGCGAAACCGACATGGAGAAGGTGGAGTCGGCAAAGGCGCCCGCGGCGCTCTTCGTCAAAGAGCTGGAGCGGCTCTTGGGCACGCAGCAATTCTTTGGAGGGGCGACGGTCAGCCTGGCAGATCTGCACGTGTTGCCGGTGGTCACCTATTTGGTGGCGACTCCAGAGGGCAAAGGCATCTTCGAGGGCGCACCCAACATGCGCCAGTGGTTGGGCCGCATCGTCAAGAGGCCGAGCGTGCAAGCGATCATGCCGAGCTGAGATCTAACCCGAGCTTCAGCTGCCGCGGCCGTGCTTCAGCCGCTGCGCGGGTGCTTCAGCCGCGGCGCCAGTGCGGCCTCATGCGTGAAGAATGAGGCCGCAGTGGGCGAGGATCGCTGCCGGTGCTGCTGCAAATCACATTCTGGGAGCAGGCCGTCGCGGGCCGTCGCAGGCTAGGCTAACACGGAGGAGAGTTGTCGACAGACGTCACTATCATTGGGGCTGGTCTCGCCGGATCTGAGGCGGCATTGCAGCTCGCGGCTCGGGGCCACCGGGTGCGCCTGTTGGAGCAGAAACCCGCGGCTCGAACGCCGGCGCAAACGAGCGATCAGTTTTGCGAGCTGGTCTGTTCGAACTCATTTCGGGGAGCGGCGTTGAGCAACGCCGTGGGCCTGCTCAAGCAAGAGATGCGGCTGTTGGGCTCGTTTGTCATGCAGACCGCGGATGAAACGCGCGTGCCTGCCGGTGGTGCGCTGGCGGTTGATCGTGATGCGTTTTCCGAAAAGATGACCCGGCGCCTACATGAGTCACCGAATATCGAGGTCGTGACCGGACGTGTGGATGCATTGCCCGCAGCGCGTCCATTGCTCGTAGCGACAGGGCCCCTCACTGGGGACGCCTTGGCCCAGCACATCGCGGCGTGTGTTGGGGCCGAGCATCTGGCCTACTATGACGCCATTGCCCCGATCGTGGGCGCGGACTCCATCGATTGGACGCAAGTCTTCATGGCGTCGCGTTGGGACAAGGGCGGGACGGAAGACGAGCAGAAGGCCTACGTCAATTGTCCGCTCAATCGAGACCAATACGATGCCTTCGTTCGCGAATTGCTGGCAGCGCAAAAGGTGGAGCCGAAGAGCTTTGAGCAGGTGCGCTATTTCGAGGGCTGCCTGCCGGTGGAAGTCATGGCCGAGCGTGGTCCTCGCACGTTGGCGTTTGGTCCCATGAAGCCGGTGGGGTTGACCGATCCACGCACCGGACGTTGGCCGCACGCGGTAGTGCAGCTGCGTAGCGAGGATGTCGCCCGCACTGCCTATAACATGGTGGGATTTCAGACCCGGCTCACGTGGGGCGAACAGCAGCGCATTTTCCGTACCCTGCCCGGCTTGGCTCAGGCGGAGTTTCTGCGTTTTGGCGCCATTCACCGCAACACGTTCTTAAATGCGCCGCGCCTGCTCGACGCCGGGATGCGCCTGAAAGCCGAACCCGGTATCTATTTTGCTGGGCAGATCACGGGCAGTGAGGGTTACGTGGAAGGCGCTGCCAGCGGCTGGCTGGCGGCGTGGTTCATGGCTGCAACGTTAGAGGGGCGTCGCCCCCAAGCTCCGCCTCTCACGACCGCACATGGGGGGCTCTTGACCCAGCTCGGCCGCGACGGCCAGAGCTACCAGCCGTCTAACATAACGTTCTCACACCTGCCGCCTTGGGACGGCCCCCGGCTGCAGAAGCGCGCCAAATACGAGGCGATGGCGGGGCGAGCCCTCGTGGATCTAAAAGCTTGGATGATCGAGCACGGCCTTACGCCGCGCCTTGCTGCCGATACGCTCTTGACGGTTCCCGGGTTGGTCCCGGTGCCGCCCGAGCCAGCCCTCGCTGCAGCCGCCGGGGAGCGACTCGGAGCAATGCCGTCGGCCGGCCTCGCGCCGGCCGAGTCGGCAGGACCTGATCCGGGCGCCTGAGTTGGGCTAATCCCCGTCCAGGCGGCGGGCAGCCGCCCGGAGGCGCCTATTGAGCTATTTCCTGCTCCAATTTGTCGAGCTCCTTCTGGAGGTCGCTGTTCGGAGTGATTTGCGTCGTTACCTCCTCCTCGAAGTCGTGCTCGGTGGGCACGTCGATGCCTTCATCCTCGGGTGGCTTGCCGGAACGAGCCGGGATCTCCTTGTCCACCGCCGCGCTGGCGGTTGTCGACTCGGCCTTCTTATCGGTGGAATCGGGCTCTTTGCGGCACGCGCAGAGCGTCAGCAACACCACGATGTGTACGGCACGAATTTTCATTTTGGATCCTGTCCTGTGGCGGGGCTTTCGCCCGCACTGGCCTCGACGAACCTTTCCTGTATGGATTTCATGCGCCTTTCATGGCGCTCGTCTTCCTTGGAAAGCAATTTTGTCGCTCGTTCCACGACTGGTGTGTTGTTTGACTCGAGCGCCAGGCTTCGCACCCGCTTCAGCTTGGCAGACCGTTCTGCATGCACCCGGAGCTCGGCGATTGCGTCCGGGTCGCGCAGCGTCTTGCCCCAGCGCCGGTTGAGCTGACCACGCCGCCGCTGATGCGAGGCGCGTGTGGCACCTCGGGATCTACCCTCGGGGTCGGCGTCGAGGTTCTTTGACCGCGCCTCCATCTTGTTGGCCTGCTCTTCCAGGCGTTGCGCTTGCTCTTCCAGGCTCCTTTGCGGACGCTTGCTGTTCGGGGGTGGCGGCTCGGCGGTTTCTCCGCTGGCGGCTTTTTTTCTGAGCTCGGCGGCACGTTCTCGCAGGCGCTTGGCCCCTTGCTCGAGGCGGGTCTTGCGTTTTGCTTGCCTCTCCGCCCTTCGGACAGCGGGGTCTTCCAACGACGCTCCGCGGGAGGGAGCCCCTTCCGATCCAGGACTACTGCTCTTTGAGTCGCGTTCGGCAGCGGCTGGCTCAGCAAGGGCAGGGGCTGCCGCGGCCCATAGTGCCGCGCAAGCTCCCAGCAACAGTGAAAAACGTCTTTTCTTCTCCATGTTTGAGATCCTCTGGTTCCTGGTCAAAGCCAATGGCTCCACCGTAATCCAGGGGATGGCCTCACGCAATCCATGTCCCGAGGGCCGGATTTGGGCGCTCAGGCCAGGTGCTGTCGCCCACGGGACGGGTTTTGGCCGGGCGTTCTTGGCGCGCTCGAGGCCGCGGTGTGCCTCAGGCCCGACTGTGTTTGCGGCTCGGATGGGTGAACAGGCAATCCTGGAATAGCTTGCAGCCAATGCCGAGCAGCTGGTGCCGTTCGTCGTCGCGTTCCACACCCGCCACGATGAGGTCGCAGCCGTTCTGGTCGCACCACTCTGCAGCCCGCTCGAGGCCGTGCCGGTGGTTGGCGGGTTGGCTCAGGCCGTCGTGCCTCGACAGGTCGACTTTTATGATGTCGGGCACCAGCTCGTCAAAGCGCTCGAAATCCAAGTAGCTACTTCCGCTCACGCTGACCCCGACGCGGTAACCGAGCGTCTTGAGCTCTTGCACGCGACCCTTCAAATCCGGAATTTGGGCGAGCGCGCCGGTGTCCACTATTTCCAATGCCACGCGGCCCGCCACAGCTCCGAGGGCCGAGGTGGCGGAGTACAAGTCGGAGTCGAGCAAATCACTTGGGCTCGAGTTTACGAGGACACGCGTGCCGGCGGGCAGGGCGCGTGCCGTCTTCGCGACACTGCGGCGAACGGCGCGGCTCAGCTCTTGACATCGGCCCAGGCGTTCTGCCGTGCTGAGCAAGGCCGACGGCAGTGCGAGTGAACGCTCATCCGAGCGGACCAGCGCCTGATACCCGTAGATGGTGCGATCCGGCCAGCCAATGACTGGCTGGTAGGCGATCCATAGCGGCTCGAGCGCGCGCTCAAATGCACGCGACAGCTCCTCGTCGCCCCCTCGGTTGGGCCCGTGCGGCTTAGTGAGGGCTTCCTCGCGCAAGCGAGCCACCTGACGTGTGCGCTGGGCTTGGGCGATGCAGCCAATCAATCGGTCGTTGGAGATTGGCTTGACCAGGTAGCGAAACGCTCCGAGCGCGACCGCATCAATCGCGCTATCCAGATTGGGCATGCCCGTAACGAGCACCATGGGCAGGTCCGGATCACTATTGCGCACGTGCCTGAGCAGGTCGAGCCCGCTATGGTCGGGCAGCATGATGTCGCTCACGATGACGTCGTAGCTGCGCGACCTGAGCTCGCCGAGCGCAGAAGTCGCGTCCGCCACCCAGGTCGCCTCTAGGCCGTGCAGCTTGAGCGTGCGAGTGTAGGCCCTAGCCAGGACCAGCTCATCCTCTACAAGCAGAATGTGTCCTGGCCTCGCGCCCACATCGCGAATCATTACGTCTTGCGTTGGCGCGATCTCGTCCGGAGTCAGGCTATCGGGCCCGGAGCCCGCGGGTACCGACATGCCGGGCGCGGTGTGTCGCAACCCTACCAGGCGCCGATGCATCACGGCGCGGTACAATTCGAGCTCGGTGCTGGCAGAGCGGTTTGGCGCGTCGGACATCTCAGCCCACCCGCTCAGCATTGTTGGGCATTTCGCAGCGCCGGACGCACGAACCGTGAAGGCAGTTCATGAACATGACCTGTGTCAGCATTTAACTATGACATAGAGCGGCGGGAAACGGTTCGGCTGGAGCGTTGTTAAGCGTAAAGGCGTATCAAAGGCGGTCAATCGTCGCAGAACGTTTTGGCGCCCGTCGTGTAACCCCCGACGCGCGCCGCCTCGCTCCGAGGCGCGCAGGGTAGCTCCGCCGAAGGGGGATGTAGGTCGTGCGGCGAGAAGGCGCACGCAGCCGTTCCCCTGCGCACCTTCACGGCGTTCCGGGCGCTGACTAGCGCGGCCGGGGTCGCGTGGGTTGTCATCTCGCCCGCGGGATTGACGGCCGCTTGAAACCCGACAATCCGCTGAGCGCCACTAGCGACGCGCCGCCTCCAGCTCTCCGGGGACGCATTTCTAGCGTGTCAGCGCGCGAGCGGCCTTCTTCATGTTGTTGCACTGATGAAACAAAGAGCGCAGGAGCAAATCCAGCGTGGGGTCGGCGGGGCAAACTGCCCCTCCTGAACGCACGCTAAGTTGCACGTTGTTGCAGTGACAAATTGCAGTCAGCCGACCTTGGCACCACCTAACGAAGTGCCGATGGAGCTGGCTGCAAAGCCGCCAAAATACGTATTGCGACGACTCGTCGAAATCGACGTCAGGACAGCGTGACCCAGCTGTATTTCGCTACCGTTTGTCCGGTGCAACACGCGGAATCCATTGGAGAATGAATTTTACGCGGAAAAAAACTGCCGAGGAGGGTTCCCGTTCGCACCTCGACTTGATAAACCTCGTGAAATCGGCCGTCGTGCGCGGCGCGCAACTGTTGCTCATGAGCAGCTTTGCGGTGTCAAATCTTCTTCCCCTAGCGGGCCCGGTCGCCTGTCGTCGCCACCTCTGTGCGGCGCTCGGCGAGCACTGTGCCCTCCAAAATCAGGAGCAGTATGACCCTCACTGAGACCCTTCTCGTCATTGCGCTCGGCTTGCCAGCTCCCTGGTATCAACCCGGGACCCAGCCTGAAACTCGGGATCAGTACCAGGAGCGTCTGCAAACTATTTCGACGGCCATCGCGATCGAGGCAGAGGCCGCGGATGATTGGCGATGGGACGCCACCAGCTTGGCGGCGGCTACCCTGGTGATTTGGTATAACGAGTCGCGGTTTGCGCTCGAGGTGCACAGTGGCTCGGGCAGCCGCTACGGGGAAGATGATGGTCGGGCTCGTTGCTTCGGGCAGATTCATCAGACAGGGCTCGTGCCCAAGGCCGAATGGGAGAGTTTAGCGGGCACCGATCTAGAGGCGACCCGGCGCTGTGCGAAGGCTACGATGCGAGTCCTCAGCGTGCAGGGCAGACGTTGCGGCATGCAACAGGACAAGCCCAACATGTGGTCGGTAGCGCGCATGTTGGCGGCGTATGGCAGCGGTAAGAGTTGTGCTCCGACCAAGGACTCCACCGCCAGGGCTCGACGCTGGTCCAAGCTCATGGAGAGGATTCAGGCCGCTGAGTCATTCGAGCAAGTCGTTGGTCGGCAGGGCTGAGGGGCTCGCAGTCTGAAACCTCGGTTCGGGGGTGTTGGGTGACGGCTCAAGGTCGTCTGCACAGCGAAACCCAACTCCGTGGGAGTACGCCTTTGCGTCCATGGCGAAGCGCAGCGCCGGGTCGGCAAATTCGCTGATGCCGCTATTGAAATTGCCGCCTCGAATCACAAACGCGTCCGTGTTCGTTGGTCCCACGGGGTTGGTGCGAGCTTGGCGGTCGTAGGTGTAAAGCCCGCCCGCAGTCCATTCGAACACATTGCCGATGAGGTCCATCACGCCCTCACGGGTCGAGCCGGTTGGAAATGAACCGACGGGCGCACTGTTCGCGTGCCCGTCATCCTGGTCGTACATCAAACCTTGAAGCTTATTCTCCAAGCCAACGGTGAGGTGCCAGCGCTGGCATTCCTTTCCGCAAGCATTGGCGTGGTCGGCGGTCAATGGGGCATCGCCCCACGGGAACAGCCGATTGGCAGGGCCGCGCGCCGCAAATTCCCACTCTGCCTCGGTCGGTAGTCGAGCGCCTCGGAACGCACAGTAGTTGGCGGCCTGAAGCTGAGAGACGCAGTTGACGGGGTGGCGTTCGCGGCCCGGTTTCCCTCGGTTGCACAGCTCGGCGTCGAGCGCGTCGGAGCGGCTCGCTTTGGCATCGTTCGGCTTGTCGGACCCGGCACTGCCTGTGGAGTGCGCAGCCTCACAAGCGCCTTGATGGCTGCAGTCTGCATATTCGAGCACGGTGACTTCGTGCGTCCCCATGCAGAAGCTGTCCACGCTGACCGTGTGCGCGGGTCGGGCCATGTCGAGAGCGGGATGGCTGGAATCGGACCCCATCAAGAATGTGCCGCCGCGAATCATCGCTGTGCCAAGCGCGCAGGTCGGCGTACTTGCCGGTCCATCCAGCGCCTTGGGTGGCGAGGCGGCGAGTGCTGCGGTCGGCAAGGCGACTGCGGCATCTCGGGGCTTCAGCCTGTCGGCGTAAGCGATGGCGGTCACCGCACCCAGGGTCGAGCAAACCACGGCCCCAGTTGCCAAGAGCCACGTCGGCGGGCGATGAGCGTCTGGTTCGCGGGAACGGACGAACGGGCGATAGCTCATCGCGCTGGATGTGCCGGTGGAGGGTCCGGCCTTGGGCTGAGACGACGCCGGCGCTGGGCACGGGCTGAGGAGGCCAGCGTCGAAGCAGCGCATGAGCAGCTCGAGCGCCTGACGAGCTGGGAGCTGGCTTGCAACGATGACTTCATCGACAGACCGAGTGCCGTCGAATAGGCTCAGCACGCGGAGCGCGATTGGGCCAAGCTCTGCGGCGCGTTGCGCGGCCTTCTCGGCCAGCACGACGAACACTTGCCTCAAATCTCCGATGCGAGAGACCAGCCGGCTGCGCTGATCGTTTCGACTCAGGGCCTCGAGCAGCAGCCTTGGTGTGGATTCGACGATCCGGCGTGGACGGGGGCTGGAGGAGAAGTCCGCAACCACGCTACCTTGCTCGATGCCCAAAATGCGGTAAAGCGCGTCCTCTCCGACCAGCGTGGCGCTCTCCGCATCCACAATTTCGCCGGCTTGGCACCAGACGTGGCTCTCGCCGCCCGCGTGGCTGATGGTGATTTGTGCATCCTTGCGCCCCAGATGGATCGTCTGCACCAGGTCGGCCACACCGATATCTGCCAAGTTGCCGGAAAACTCGGCGGGCGCGAGCTCGTCAATTTCGAGCCCTTGGATCGAGAGCGTGCTCTTGAGCTGGCTATCGAGAGCACGCCGCACCGAGCGTCGAAAAATGCGCGCCCAGTCTTTCAGCTGATCGGTGGACAAGTCATATTGAGCGCAAGCGTGCTGCAAGCTCAGCTCGCCTAAGAGGAGCTGCTGCACCAGCGCCAATTTTTGAGCATCGCTCCAACTGGACGAAGGCGTGGTCATGGGGTCCGGCTCCGGTCCGATGCGTTTGCCAAGGCTGCGTGGAGTACGGCGCAGCGCGTTGAGGCCTCAGGTTAAATTCCGTTACCTTTGGCCCCGGCCCGAGCTCTGCCCGGGGAGACGCTCATGCATGTAGCCCGCTCAGCAGGCTGTATCGCATTGAAACAGCCCCGTGCGGCGCTCGCGCGGGGCTCAGCGCAAGGTGGCGAAGACGACGAACGCCAGACACGATAGGCTCATGATGCCCTTGGCCAGCGAGGCCGGTCTGGTGGTTTCCCCGCGCCCGAAAGATCTCAGCGTGGAGACCAGGCTGCGCGCGGTCGCGATAAAACCCAATATCGCCAGCCCGGTCGTGGCGTGACGCATGAACGCACTAGAGCTGGGGGTCGACCAGGCGAGCAAGGCAAAGAGCCCCACGACGGCGCCGAACAGGGTCGGAATGAGGGCGGTGAGGCTGGCCCGACCTGTGCCGAAGTAAGCGGCAACCCCCAGCGTGACTAGCGCCAGTGCGAACAGGAGATCGGCCAACATACTAGTGTCCTGCAAGTCCGCTTCGGGCCAGAGCTCAAGCTTCGGGCGGGCGAGCGCTGGGCCGTTGACGGCGCGCGGCACGTTTGACGCGAGGACCGGTACCCGCTCCGGCATACTCCTCCCGCGGGGCGCGCGGTTTGAACGCGTAGTTCGAGTGCTCGCTCCGCGCTGGAGTGTTCCGGGGTTGGGGAATGGCCGTGCCCTCACGCACGATGCGCACATGCGGGTCACGGGGATCCGGCTTCTGGCAGCGTTGCTCGAAGTCGAGCGCAACCTCTTCGCTGACCTCGATCGTGGTCGAGTCTAGGCTGACGTCGATGGCCCCGATCATGTGTCGGGTGATGCCGCCTCGGCGACATACGTGTGACATGCAACGGCTGGCGGTAGCGCCATGTCGGGTACCCCAGCTCGCCACGAAACGCGTGTACCCGCCGCGGCCGTCCGATTCTGGTAACGCGGCTCGGCCCTGGCCCTCTCTCGGGTAGCCGCCCTGTCCATTGGAAACGGGTCCGCGCGAGCCTTGTACGCGGGAACTTTGCCGCGCGGGCTCGACGGGTCGTGGCTCCCATGCGCGCGGCTCGGCCGCTTGTACTTCCATGGGCTCGCGCGGCAATGGCGTCTCAGCCATTCGTAGCAGCATCGCAACCACCTGTGCCGGCGCTTGTTTCTCCAGCAAGTTTTGGGC
The DNA here is from genome assembly GCA_031407405.1 of Deltaproteobacteria bacterium. Taxonomy (GTDB): domain Bacteria; phylum Myxococcota_A; class Polyangia; order Polyangiales; family Polyangiaceae; genus SZUA-265. The sequence continues at coordinate 10,177 of JANOIG010000196.1, read as the reverse complement.
GTAGGTCAGCTCGGCCTCGGAGAACTCGGCACCTTCGAGCCGTTCATACAGCGCGCGTCGCGTGGCTTTTGTCACGCCTTGAAGAATTTTCTTCGGGCTCGGGATGGGCTCCCAGCGTGCTTCGACGCGAGCCTCCCTCAGCATGCGATGCACCCGGGATTGAGCGTTCACGGGCACCATGATCAGGCTCTTGCCTGTCTTGCCGGCCCTGCCCGTGCGCCCGCTGCGGTGCGTGTAGATGTCGGTGTCCTTCGGAATCTCGGCGTGAATCACCATGCCAATGTCGGGCACGTCAATGCCGCGAGCGGCGACATCGGTGGCGACCAGAATCTTGATGGTTCCGTTTCGAAAGGCGTCGAGCGTACGGGTACGCTGCGCCTGAGCCAGCTCACCGCTGAAAGGTAGCGCACCGAAGCCATCACCGGACAACGACTCGCACAGATCGGCCGTGTCGGCGCGGGTTCGCACGAAGATCAGGCAGCGCTCCCCCCAACTCTCCAGCAATAGATTCACCACTGCCGCATAACGCTGCCGAGGGCGGATCAGGTAGGCGATGTGTTCGATGTCGGCGTTGGCCTTTCCGAGGACGGTGCCCTCGAGGTGCAAGGCGCCGCGCTGAAAGCTCTCGGCCAACCGCTTCACCGCCGGTGGGAAAGTAGCTGACACGAGGTGACTACGACGCTCCGTCGGCAAGCTGGCCACGATCGCGTCGAGCTCATCCTTGAAGCCCATGTCCAGCATCTGATCTGCCTCGTCGAGCACGACCTCGCGGATGCCGCTGCAATCGAGCGCGCGGCTGCGGATGTGATCGAGCAGGCGACCGGGGGTGCCGACTAGAATTCTTGAGCGCTCCCGCAACCGCTGCTTTTCTCGGCGCACCTCGGTGCCGCCCGTAACCACGTCGACGCGCACGCCGGGTGTTTTTTCAAACAGCCACTCGAGCTCCGACTGTACTTGGACAGCCAGCTCACGCGTCGGTGTGATGATCAGCGCGCGTGGACCGGGGGTGTCATCCGCGGGATCGCACAACGTGCCCGCGAGCGCGATGCCCACCGCGACCGTCTTTCCGGACCCGGTCTGGGAGGAAATCCGCAGGTTACGACCGCCGTCATGGCCTTCGGCAATGGCGGCGACGACTGCCGCCTGGACCGCAGTCAACAGGGTGTAGCCGCGCTTTTCGAGTGCGGCACGGAGTGGGGCGGGCACGCCAGCAAATGGATCTGGAGCTTCGGGCGCGACATGGAGCGGCGCGGGGACGCCAGCGAGAGAATCTGGAGAAGTCATGGCAGGGGAGGGGCCCACGCTCTCGTGGGGCAACGGCGGGCGCGCCGCTCGGCAGGATCAATGCCCATTTCAGCGGGCGTTCTGTGTCACGAAGCGGCAAAGGGGCCGTTGGCGACCGCGGCCAGAGTTTCGGGCCGGGCTCCGCGGACACGGAGGACGCTACAGGTAGCCGGCTTCCGGGCGATCGGCAAGGGCTTGCTGCGGCCAGGGCGCCAAAACGATACGTAATCCAGCCGCTTAGGGCCCGATGGCGGCCATTTTTCAGATTGTGCTACGGTCCCGGCCTTCCAATTTGGCCTGCCGGCTTCATATTCGCTTGCAAGACGTTCGATGTACAAGATCACTACTGGCATCCACATTCATTTCGCTCACCACATTCGCGGGCACGCGGGCCCTTGCGTGTCGATCCACGGCCATACGTGGCGATTCGACGTCACCCTGACGGCATCCGAGCTCGATGCTCAGGGCTTCGTGGTGGACTTTGACGACCTGCATGCTCGGGTGCTCTTGCCTTGCCATCGCTTGCTCGACCACTCCCTGGCGCTCGGCGAATCGAGCTTTCAAGAAAATCGGCAAACGCTCGCTCAGTTGGGGCACGCCCTGGTAGAGACGCGGCGCGAGACGCTGGGCAACCTGGGCTCACCCCAGGCTGCTCTCGACGACACCCTGGGCGGCGCACGTAACGAGCGCCCCGGTGGCATCAAGCTCGCGGTGTTTCCGTTTTCGCCCACCTCCGAGCGCCTGGCCCAGTGGTTGTTTGAAGTCGCCGACGGCTGCCTTAGTGACGGCCGTGTCGCGATCTCCGCGGCCCGCGTTTATGAGACGCTGCTTCCGACCGAGGCGGTCGCCGAGTACGCGCCAACGGCATGAAATTTCGAGCTGCCCCGCCCGCGGCGAACGTTTCGCCGCGCCGACCCGTTCCTGTCTATAGCTAACGTTCCAGCGTCTCGAGCTCTTGATCGAGCCGGGTGTCCCAGTCCTCTGGGGAGCCGTTGGCGGGGGCGGCGCTCGCATCCTCCAGAGTGGCCTCTTCGGCTTTGCCGCCCGAGTCATCACGTCGCGGGATGACGAGATATCGCAGCAACAACACCAGACCGGCGAGCGCGCCCACCGCTAAGCCCACCGGCAATACCCAACCCAGCGGGTTCTTGGGAACACCCGACAAATCGTGTTTGGGAGCCCGTTCAGCCAGACGCCGTTTGATCTCCTCGGAGTCCACGCCTTCTCGTACCCATTGGCGGATGTCGTCCCGCCAGGGTTGGGCATTGGGGCATGAAGAAACCGTCCTGCCGGGACAAAAGGGGCTCATGATGCTGCGTGATATGGCTTCGGCTTGCCGCTCGCTTTCCTGCTCGGAGAGCGCGGCGGCTTCTGCTACTGCACCAGCATTGGTCCTCTCGTCCACGGCAGCGGCGAAAGCGGGACCGAATAGGGCCAAGGCGACCACACCGGCCGCGAGCCGCCGAATCAGCGCGGACCGCACGCTCGGCGGTGCCCCACAGCCCCCGGCAGAGTCACAGCCCTCGGCAGAGTCGTTCTGAGTGATCATCTAGCGCAAGTTACCAGCTTGCCTGGGCGGGCACTAGTGCGCCGAGCCCAAAGGCCTCGGCGCGTCGGGCGGCATCGGCTTTGGAGTCGACTGTGCGTCAAACGTCTGCTGAGAGGTTTCCAGGGGGCGGCAAGGATGCGAGGCTGCGCTGCGCCGTAAAGCCTGTTAGCGACAGAACAAATGGACGTGACACCAGCCTTCGGGAGATGCGCATGAAACGAAAGAAGAAGACCCAGCGGAAGGGCCAGCGTGCGGCGGCCCCGGCCCCAACGGTAACGACCGAGGTGGAGGACGACCCGGCGCGGGCGGCCTCCTCGGAACGCCCGGCGGCCCATTCCGAGCTCTGGCAGCGCCTGGAGGCCGAAGGTGTTCGTTGGGCCAAGGTCGGAGGCGTTGATGTCGATGGAGTGCTGCGAGGCAAGTACGTGTCCCTCGAAAAGCTGCGCTCCGCTCTCGACAAGGGCTTTGGTTTTTGTGACGTCATCTTTGGCTGGGACATGGCGGATGTGCTCTACGACAACGCCCGAGTGACGGGTTGGCACACAGGCTACCCGGATGCACATGCGGTGTTGGATATCTCCACACTGAGACGGATTCCCTGGGAGCCGGGTGTTGCCGCCATCTTGTGTGATTTTCGCGATCACTCCGGTGCGCCGCACCCCGCGTGTCCACGCTCGCTCTTGAAACGTATGAAAGAGCGCGCTCAGGGTCTCGGGTTTGAAGCGGTTTTCGCGGCGGAGTTCGAGTTCTTCTTCTTTCGTGAGAATCGCGATAGCCTGGCGGCGAAGGGTTACACGAACCTCACCCCGTTGGATCCCGGCATGATGGGCTACAGCTGGCTGCGCACGGGCCAAGACGCGGAGCTCGTGCGGGACGTTCTCGACAGCCTCGCTGCCCATGACGTCGAGATCGAAGGCTTCCACACCGAAACGGGCCCAGGCGTGTATGAAGCGGCCATTCGCTACGATGACGTGTTGGCTGCCGCGGACAAAGCCGTGCTGTTCAAGACGGCGATGAAACAACTGGCGCCCCGGCACGGCTTGAGTGTCAGTTTCATGGCCAAGAACACTGCTCGGCTACCGGGATCGAGCGGGCATCTGCACCAGAGCTTGTGGCGAGGTAAAACCAACGTTTTCGCTGGCAACAAGCGACGTGGCCTCGCGCCCGCGTTGCGCGCCTATCTCGGCGGCCAAATGGCGCTGATGCGGGAGTTTACTGCTCTCATCTCACCGACCATAAATAGCTACAAGCGCTACGTTCCCGGGCTGTGGGCGCCCCTTTCCCCGTCCTGGGGCATTGATAATCGCACTTGCGCGCTTCGGGTCATCGATCCGGACAGCCCCAGTGCGGCTCGTGTCGAGTGCCGCCAAGCCGCGGCCGACATCAACCCCTACATCGCCATGGCCGCCTGTCTCGGTGCGGGTTTGTGGGGCATCGAGCACGATCTGGATCCCGGGGAGCCGTTCAAGGGTGATGCGGGTGTTGGTACCGAGCGCCTGCCCACGACTTTGAAGGAGGCGGCGACTCTGCTGGGCCAGAGCCGTGCGGCCAAGAAGATCCTCGGCGCTGAGTTCGTTGACCACTATGTAAGGACTCGTCAGTGGGAGGTGGCGGAGTTCGAGCGAGCCGTGACCGACTGGGAGTCCCGCCGATATTTCGAGATGGTTTAAGAGCTGGTTTCGTCAAGGTGGGGCGCTATACTGAGCCGGCAATGTCTGTGACTTATTGGTCCTATCCCACACGCATTCTCTTTGGGGCGGGTAGCGCGAAGCTCAGTGGGCAAGAGGCGAAGGCGCTCATGCCCGATCGGGTGCTCTTGGTGACGGATCGGGGTGTCGTCGATGCGGGCCTGACTCGGGCGGTCGAGGCCTCGCTCGAAGCTCAGGGCATTCGTGCTCGAATTTTTGCCGATCTGTCCAGCAACCCCACCGAGGCGGAGGTGGAGGCAGGCGCCGAGGCGTACCGTTCGATGGACGCTCAAGGGGTCGTGGCCGTCGGTGGTGGGGCCGCAATGGACGTGGCCAAGCTGGTGATCGTCCGCGCAAAAGTCGATAAGCCGTTCGAGGAGCTGGACGACGCTCGTGGGGGCGATCGGTTCATTCCACGCGTGCTCCCGCCAGTGATTGCTGTTCCCACCACCGCGGGCACGGGCAGTGAAGTCGGCCGGGCGGCAGTGCTCACCGTGGCGTCTACCGGCGCCAAGACTGTGGTGTTTGCTCCCTCCATGCTTCCGCGCGTCGCGATCCTCGATCCGGAGCTGACCGTATCGTTGCCGCCGGGCGCCACTGCCGCGACCGGGTTCGACGCGCTGACGCACTGCCTCGAGGCGTACCTGGCGAAGGGCGACCATCCCATGGCGGACGGTATTGCTCTCGGTGGGCTCGAGCTCATCGCGCGCGACCTTCCCAGGGTGCTACGCGACGGCCGGGATCTAGAGGCGCGCGGCGGCATGCTCAAGGCGGCGATGATGGGCGCGGCTGCCTTCCAGAAGGGGCTAGGCGCCTGTCACTCGCTCTCGCATCCATTGTCAGCCGAGCTCGGCGTGCATCACGGTCTGGCTAACGCACTCTGCTTGCCAGCGGTCGTGGACTTCAACGAGAGCGTCGTTCCCGAACGGGTGCAGCGCGTGGGCGCTCTCTTCGGTGCACCGCCCGTGCTGGGTGCCTGCGCAGCAGCCCTTCGGGAGCTGCGCACCCGGCTAGGCATCTCTGCCGGGCTCGCCAAGGTTGGGGTGACCCGGGATCAGCTGCCCAGGTTGGCAGCATTGGCGCTCAACGACGCTTGCCACCATCAGAACCCACGGCCGTGCTCCGAAGCAGACTTCCGGGTCCTGTACGAAGCATCGCTGTAAAGCTGTGCTGCACTGCGGGGTCTGTCCTCGGCTCCTCAGTATTTGAGCCGAGCATGTTTGAGTCGAGCATGTCCAAGTCGAGCAGCTCTTGTACGGCTTTGGCGAGGGCGTGAACGGTAAACGGCTTGGCGAGCCAACCAATGCCGCGTGGCTCGGCCCCTCGAGCGGCGGCCTCGGGCGCTTGCCCGCTCGTGAGGAGTGCTCTTTGATCCGGAAAGAGCTCCAGAATCTGCGCCAAGAGGTCGATGCCGTCCACCGCCTCGTTGAGCATCACGTCAATGATGATGACGTCGAATTGGGACACGACCATGGGGCCCGCGCTACCGGTCGACTCGGAAGGTTGGACGCTCGACAGCAGCTGATAAGCTTTCTGACCGCTGAGTGCCGTAGTTACGCTGTAGCCCAGGTGGCAGAGCACGCGCCGTGTGGTGGTCAGCTGAACTGGATCATCGTCGACGACGAGGACGCGCCCGGTGCCACGAGGTGGCGTGCTGACTGGAGCGACTCGGCGCGGCGCCTCGGTCGATACTGGGAAATACAGCGAAAACGTCGTCCCCTGGCCGTCCTCGCTCCTGACATCGATGAAGCCATTGTGCTCCTTGACGACACCATGCACGACGGCCAGCCCGAGCCCGCTGCCGCTCGACCCGCTGATGCGTTTGGTGGTGACGAACGGCTCGAAAAGCCGACCACCGAGGTCTCGAGCGATCCCCATACCCGTGTCGCACACGCGCAGGACCGCATACTGGCCGGGTGCGATGACCTCGTAACCGACATGAGGCTCTGACAGGTTCTCCAAACCTGTCTCGATTCTCACGACACCCCCCTCCTCCAGCGCCTCGACGGCATTTTGCACCAAATTCGCGAGCGCCCGAACCACATGTGCCTCCGAAGCCTTGACCACGAGTGGCTGGCCGTGAAGGTCGAGCTTCACGACCACTCCGTCGCGTGGACCCGAGCCGTTGGCGGATGGACTGCTCTGCCAACTCGAAATGACCTGGTTGAGATCGACAGGGTAGAGCTGGGTGCGGCCCTGTCGGCCCAGCGTGAGCAGATCCTTGATCGTCTGTGATGCCCGCAGCGCCGCGGAATGAATCGTCATCAAATCAGCGCGAAGCTGCTCCGCGTCGGGCGAACCGCTCAGCACTGTGTCGCTCAGCTCTCTCGACATGATAGTGGGTAGCGTCAATAGCGGACCGAGCGCATTGTTGAGGTCGTGCGCCACGCCTCCCGCCAGCACGCTGAGGGATTTCATGCGCTCCGCCGCAGCTCGACGCTCCTGCAGCGCACGCTCATGCAGTGTGGTCTTTTGAACGATTTGTCGGTGCAGACGCGCCGTATGAATGGCGCCTGCAATCTGCTCGCACAACATGTCGTGCACGCGTAACCCCGCCGTGAACTCGAACACAGCGACCCCGATTTGCCGCGCATCCACCGTCAATGGTAGGACGAACGAGGTGTGCCGCGCATCAGCCGGCCAAGCCCCTGGGGGGAAAAGCTCGGTGGCCTCGTAGGCCTCTACCCGCGGCTCATAGACTTGACCACGCTTTAGGCACAGAAATGGGGACAACAGGCTCTTGTCTTCCTCGACGTACAGGCAGATGACGGCATTCTGCACGCCCATCTCGCGAAGCTCGTCCGCGACGCACCGCTTTAGGTCCGACAAATCGAGCGTGCTCGAGAAATGCTCGCTGGTGGTCAACAGATGACGGTAGGTCAGGTCGACCTCCATCAGCCGTTGCGCCTGCCTGCGCGTATTGGCGAACGCGACCGTGCGCCGGGCTTCATCCCAAACATCTTCGAGCCCAGGGCGGGAGAAGGCGTACAGCTCGTTGCGCAGAAGGCTGATGACCTTTTGCAGCTCCTCATACTGCTCTTCGCTTTGTTCGATCCAGCCTGCCACTCGCTCCACGGCCTGCACAAATCGATGCGGGCTGCCGTCGAGCTCGGCTTGCAACCCGTCGAGGAGCACGCGCGCCGCATCGAGTCCACCATCGTGAGGCAGGCGGGCCTTGGTTTGGATCAAATCGAGCAGCCTTTCCTGCTCGTTCTTCAGGGTCACAGCCGCCGAGCGGAGCCGTGGCTTCTGGCTGGGGCGCCGCTGACTTGGTGTGCAGCCGCACGATTCACGCATGGTCAGCCGCGCCGAGAGGGAGGTCAACGGCGGGACCTCCCGCCCGCACATTTGGTCCACCAGCAGGCGAACGGCGAGGGACGCCATTTCGTCGAGTGGCTGCCGCACCGTGGTGAGAGGTGGATTCACCAGTCGCGCCAAGGCCAAGTCATCGAAACCCACCAGGCTGAGCTCTTGCCCGCCCGCGCGGCCGCGGTGCGCGAGGACCTCGGCCGCGCCCATGGCCATCGCATCGTTGACTCCGACGACGGCATCGAAGGTGACCCCGCGAGCCAGAATGTCCTCCATGGCCTTTCGGCCCTCGTTACGGGTCAAGGCACCGATGGCGACGAGCGCCGGGTCAAAGGAAATCCCATGGCGCGCGAGCACATCCCGGTACACGGCCAAGCGCAGCTGCGCGTCGGGGTTCTCCTTGGGTCCACCCAAGAAGGCGATCTGATGACGATCATGCTCGACGATCAGATGCTCGATCAGCGCATCCATACCCGGCCGGTTGTCGATGACGACACTGGGAACTCCCGGGATCGCCAGGCCCGCGCTACACAGGGGCAGAGGCGAGTAACCTCGACAGATTTCTTGCAGCTCTTCGATGGTGCATCCACCAATGATGCCATTTGACATCAGGATCAGGCCGTTCACGCAGTTGGCGTGCAAGAGCTCGTAGACTCCATTGCGCGGGGCGCCCCAGGGCTCCGGAGCGCGCAGCGCCCGCCCGGCCACGATGAGCAGATTGATGTCCAGGTCCGAGCAGGCTCGCATGAAACCCCAGCGCAGCTGGCTCTCATAGCCATGGCTGAGCTGATCGATATGATCGATGAGTACAGCGATGGTCTTGCGCTGGTTCGGCATCGGCGATGTCTTCAAAACCCCCCGGTGGTACTCGGTCGGGTTTCTCGTGGGATAGGCGCTGGAGAGTCGTCAGCGCTGTCGCCACCCTCGTGGCGGTGTAGGCGTGCGTTGTGCCTAAATGTTAGCAGCTATGGATCGGCGGACAACCGAGGGGGCGAGCCCGCAACAGTTGGAGCTGCGCTCGGCTGTCAATTCACAGCGGTGCTGAATGCTTCATCACGTCACTGCTACAACCGCGCACCACGGCATGTCATTTATGCCCACACGCTCTCGCGTCCGATGGCACGCATGTCGGGCGGAGTGCGCCGACACCCACAGCGCTGGCTTCAACGCGAGTTGGCGCCAAACCTCGGCGGCCGCTCGCTCACCAAGGACGACCGCCACGTGAGAGCGCCAGCATAAAACACCCGCAGCGTGTTCCGGCCACAGAACGGACACAACCACGCCACTTGGAAGCGTTCCTGGTCGGCGCCGATGCTGTGGGCAGGGCAGGGCTCTTGACGGCGTTTGCGCGCCGCTGTGGCCCAGCCTCCGAGGACCAGGCGCTGCTGATTCAAGGAAGCCGAAAGGCTCGCCTGGCATTCGCACCGTGATTGAATCGTCGCCTGATTTGCCATGTGCTGCTCGACCTCGGCCTGCAGCTCTTATCGGAGACGGTGCTTGCCGGTCAAGTTTGGACTTTTGCATGGCGCCGGAGGGCGCTAGAGTCCTCGGCATCCGCGGGAGTAGCTCAGTTGGTAGAGCACAAGCTTCCCAAGCTTGGGGTCGAGGGTTCGAATCCCTTCTCCCGCTCAGAAAAAGCCCGAAGTTTCTTAAGTTAGAACAGCCTGGGGGGTCGGCTGGAACAGCCTTGAGAATCGGGTTGGCGGGCCCAAGTGGCTAGAACGCTTTTTCCCGCCCCTCGGAGCCCTTGTGAGTACCAGGAAGGCCGAATCGGGGGTAGGTCGCAACTCTAACCACCGGCAACGAGGCCGAGGCCGTCACGGCGGGGGGGCAGGCGAGGCACCGCCTACGTCCTGAACGCGATGCTACGAGTTAATCAGGACGGCTTCCCACAGTCGACCCCTGAAGAATTCTATCCGCCCGCTAGCTTCGCTGGGGCCGAAGGTTGGTGGGTGCCCATCCCTCTGGCAATCGACCAAAGGATCACGGACAGCATTGGTCTGGACCGTTAGACGGATTGCTCACCTACGAGTCCGTTTGCATCTGTGCCGCGACGACCGCCGACGGCATGGTCTCGGCGCCAGCGACATCGAGATTGCGGACGATGTCGTCGTCCTCCGCAAGGAGGACGCGGAGCTGATCCAAGCTGCCATGGATACGGGAAAGCCGGTAACGCGGCACGAATTTGAACGCGCGGTTTTGCTGCGCAAAGTCCACGAGGCTGCCGAGTCATTCCATCTTGGGTGTCGTCCGAGTCCGCCGACCAGGCTCAGCACCTCAGCCTTCCGGACCTCACGATACGCGATCTACCGTCAGGCTTGGCTGAGCTGCCGCGCGGCGCGGCTGT